>DASZXB010000054.1:0-80225 GCA_035546095.1 Verrucomicrobiia bacterium
GATTCGCAGCGCGGTCAGTCAGGCGATGCAACGCCGGCTGGCCAGCAGTCAAATCAACAGCAGCACCGAAAAAATCCGGCGGTTGCTCGATGAATTGCAGGAGCAGCGCGCCGAAGAGCAAATCGCCAAAACGCGCGGCGATCTTTACAACCAAATTTTTCACGACATGAACGGTTCGTTGACTATCATTTCCGGTTTCGCGCAAATGGTGAACGAGCGGCTCAATAAAAATCCCGATTTGCGGATAGAATTGAAGGATTTGGAATTTATCAAAGACCGCATGCGCATCATCGCGCGGCAGACGGTAAGCTGTATCGAAATCACGCGCCGCTACCGCGAAAGCATACGTTACCAGCCCAATGAAAGTGCGCCCAGCGTCAGCATCAATCAATTGCTCAAAGATTTGGACCAACTGGTGCGATTGCATCCGAACCTGATGGAAAATGAACTGGTCATCACGCCGCCGACTGAAAATGTCGCCGCAAAAATTCATGGCACCTATCTGATTCAAATTCTGCGAAATCTGGCCATCAACGCCCTTCAATGCACGCCGCTGCCGCACCGGGTTGAAATCGGCGGGGAAACGTTGCGCACGCCGCTTGACCTTACGAAATTCAAGGACAACCCTAACGAACGATTGTTGTATGTTGAGACCCTGGAGAATACCGCGCCGCTGTTGAAATTATGGGTGCGGGACAACGGGCCGGGCATTCCGCCGGAAGTATTGCCAAAAATCTTTCAGGCCTATTTCACCACCAAAGGCCCGCGCGAAGGCACGGGTCTGGGACTGAACATCGTGCAGCGGTTCATCAAGGAAGGTAACGGCGCGTTGCACTGCCGCACGAAATCCGGCGAAGGCACGACGTTCACAATTTATTTACCAGGCGTGGAGCTGGCGAAACAAACTTAATTCGCCAAATACTCGCGCGGATCGGTGATTTTTCCGGCAATCGCGCTCGCGGCAACGGTTGCTGGTGATGCAAGAAATACTTTCGATTCTTTGTCGCCCATGCGTCCGGGGAAATTGCGATTCGTCGCGCTGATGCAATTGATGCCCGGTTTGTTGATGCGGCCAAAAGTATCCACCGGCCCGCCGAGGCACGCGGCGCAACCGGCGTTTTCCGTCATTTGCACGCCGGCGTCGGTGAGAATTTCCCAAATCGTTTTTTCGCCCCAACGCGTGCTTTGCAAATCATGAACGATGTCCGGCGTCGCCGGAACGCCGAAGGTATCAATCGTCACCTTGCGTCCGCGCAAAATTTTTGCGAACTCCACAAAATCACTCGTCTTGCCGCCAGTGCAACTACCAACGTAAGCGCGATCCAATTTGATGTTCGCCAATTCCTTCGCCTTCTTGCGCTGACCTGGATCAGGATGACACGCGACGGTCGGTTCGAGTTTGCTCAAATCCACCACAAGTTCATAAACGAATTTTTCATCACGGTCGCGTTCGACCGGCGTGTAAGTGGACTTCGTTCCATTCAATTTCACGCGCGCGTCCACGTATTCCTGCGTGCGCGAATCGAATTCAAAAATTCCATTCTTGCCGCCCGCTTCAATCGCCATGTTCGCAATCGTCATGCGGTCGTCCATCGAAAGGCTCGCGACGCCCGCGCCGTCGAATTGCATCGCGCGATACGTCGCGCCGTCGAACCCGATTTCGCCGATGCAATGCAAAATGATGTCCTTCGCCATCACGCCCGGCTGTAATTTTCCTTCGAGCCGGAAGTGCATCGTTTCGGGAACTTTAATGAGCAATTTGCCTGTGCCCATGACGAAACCGGCGTCCGTGTTGCCGATGCCGGTCGCAAATTGATTGAATGCGCCCGCCATGCACGTGTGCGAATCCGTACCGAACAAAACCTCGCCCGGACGCGTATGGCCTTTGGCCGGCAACGCCGTGTGGCAAACGCCCGCGTAACGCGAGCCGTATTGTTTTTTCAAATGACCTTTGCTCGCGTCGAAATGCCAGTGACCGTTCGGGTCGTCAATCACGTCGTAAAAATACGGCAAATTTTGTTCCTTCACGAAATCGCGCAAAATGTCCACGTTGCGATTCGATTTGGAGTCCGCGGTGAAAATGTAATGGTCGGGAATGATGACGATTTTATTTTTGTCCCAGACTTTTGCGGTCTTGCCGAACTCGCGTTTGAACACGCCAATGGTTCCCGGTCCGCAAACGTCGTGCGTCATCAAAACATCCGCGTTGACCCAGATGTTGTCGCCCGCCTGCACTTTGTCTTTGCCTGAAGCCCGCGCGAGCAATTTTTCCGTCAATGTCATAGGGTCACAGGATAACTGACAAATGCGCGAAATTCAACTCAACATTGCCACTTGCCACGCGATGCTCGTCCGGCAAACTTCAATTCCATTTGAATCAGCACGAAACATTTTTGCAATTGCTTCACGACGATCCGCCATTGCTTTCGCTCGCGCCGATGCAGGACGTGACGACGCTGAAATTCATGTGTGTCATCGCGCGTTACGGCGGGCCGGATGTTTATTGGACGGAATATTTTCGCGTGCACGGCGATTCGCGTCCGGAAAAATGGATCCTCGATTCCATCACCAAAAATCCGACTGGCAAACCCGTCGTTGCGCAACTCATCGGCAACGATATTTCCGCGCTCGTCCGCAACGCGAAAGAATTGCAAAATTATCCGATCGCCGCGATTGACCTGAATCTCGGCTGTCCCGCACCGATCGTTTATCGCAAATGCGCCGGCGGCGGATTGCTGCGCGAACCGGATAAAATTGACGCCATCCTCAGCGCATTGCGCGACGCCGTGAAAATTCCGTTCACCGTTAAAACCCGAATTGGCTTTGAATCACCGAACGAATTTGATTCGCTGCTGAAAATTTTCGCGAAGCATCCGATCGATCTGCTCACCGTCCACGCGCGCACCGTCGTGCAAATGTATCGCCCCGGCGTGCGCTACGATTTGATTGCGCGCGCGGCGCAGGAATTGAAATGTCCGGTCTTTGCGAACGGAAATGTTCATAGCGCATCGCAGGCGAAACAACTTCTCGCTGAAACCGGCGTGCGCGGTTTGATGATTGGCCGCGGCGCAATTCGCAATCCGTGGTTGTTCAATCAGATTCGCACGGAATTGAGCGGCGAAGAAATCAAATTGCCGTCAGGCCGCGATGTTTTGAATTACATCCGCGAACTTTGGGAAAATGAAATCACACCCGGCGTCAAAGAATCCGCGCAAGTGCAGCGTATGAAAAAATTCATGAATTTCATTGGCGAAGGCGTGAGCGAGAAATTTCTGTTTGAAATCCGTCGCGTGATAACAACGGCGGATTTTTTTCGCTTGTGCGAAAAAACGCTTAATCACGAGGATCTCATGTCGTTGAAGCCGGTGGATTTCACACAAAGACCCGAAGATCTATTGATGTTTTCGAAATTATCAGATTGAGTCTTTTCACTTTGAAACCAATGATTTTCCCTTTGATTTAGCTGTAATCAGGTTGATTACCGCGGCATTATTCCTGCTTATCGCAGGGAGTTTTGATTCGTACCCGGGAAAATCGCCCGTTTGCGTATGGATTGAACCATCCCTATGCGCAGAAAGATATTGGTTGTTGACGATGATCCAGATCAATTGGAGGTTGTCGCCTGGAGCTTGAAGAAAGCGGGCTTTGCCATCGGCACCGCTTCCAATGGCGTGGATGCGCTCGTCAAAACCAAATCCGTCACGCCGGATTTGATCGTGCTGGATTTGATGCTGCCGGAATTGAACGGCTTCGACATTTGCAAAACATTGCGGAAAAATCCGGCCACCGCGACGATTCCCATCATCATGCTCACCGGTATGCGCAGCGAATTCACCCGGCTCGCCGGCATGGAATCGGGCGTGAATCTATTCCTCACCAAACCGTACTTGCCGTCGGAACTGGTGGCCAAAGTGGAAAGCCTGTTGAAACAAACTTATTCGAAGTCGTCCGGCAAATCCAAGACCGAGCGGGCCAGATTGCAATAGTTAATAGTTTTATTTGGTTCTGACTTTGAACGCGCTCGCGCTCGCCATCTCCTTCAAATCGCCGCCGTAAAATTTTTCACGATACTCGTCCGTTTCCAGCAAATGCTGCGTCAGTTCTTTTTTGTCGCGCTTGATGATGAATTTCAATTCGTCCATGTCGTCTGACCAGCGAAAGCCGTTGAAAAATTCCGCGCCGGCGAATTGCGTCTTGTAAAGCGCCGTCTGCGAATAACACGTGCCGAGGTAAAGAAATTTCACGCCGCTGTCGGAAAATAGTTCGACCGCCGCCGTCATCATGAACATGCCGAGATTGCGCGCGTAATAATTCAAGTCGTAAAACGCGTAGTAATAAAACACGAGCGATTTGTCTTCGATATAAAGCGTCGCCACGCCGATTTCCTTGTTCGTCTCCAAATCAATGAACACGAGCAGATGCGAAATGATGGGTGAGGCAAACAATCCGTCCAGCCGTTCGAACGTCATCACGTCCTTGCCGAACTTGATGTCCGCGTAAGTCTTGAAAAACTGCCGTCGCTCCGGCGTGTAATCGAAATCTTCGCGCGCCACCAATTCGATGCCGATGCCTTTGCCCTTGCGGATGATGCGGCGATTTTCCGACGACGGCTTGAATTTTTGCAAATTCACGCGCACCTGCCGGCACAAATAAAAACGGTCGAGCTGGCGCGACGACGGCAAAAAGCCCGCGTCAAAAATGTCCGCTGGCGATTCGCCGTCCTCCGGCACCGCCCAAATCGCGTAAGGAAATTGGTAATGCTCGTAGTCGGAATTTTGTTCGGAGAAAAGGAGTTTCATTCGCGCCAAAATTTTAACTGCTTTGCGAATTTTCTCTACGAATTAAAAAATCCATGATTGGTTGATTGTTGCGCTGTGAATTATGCAACAAGCAAGCCGTGACCAAATTGTCGTAAGAATTGTCGCCGCCTTTTGAAACTGGCTGAATATGGTCAAGCGTCGCACTAAATCTTGTAAGCTGCTTTTTGCAGTAGTGACACAAATATTTATCACGCTCAAAAACTTTCAGCCGATTTTCTTTTACGTTGTAAAAATCAAGTTCTCGCTTCGGATCAATTTTTGGCAATTGTTCTTTTTGTGCCGTTGCCATTGCATCTTGGCAAATTTTTATTTCTTCTGGCAAATGAACGCGGTAAGGCGTTCCTTCTCGATTGGTTTCACCTGCGAGAGAAATTGCTCCTTTTTCACAAAGACCAGCAAGACTGTCCTGCACAGTTCCGTAAGACATTGAATTTCCTTCTTGGCGTGAACGCATCGAAGTTACAATTCCTTCTTGAAGACCTCGCACGCTTACTCGCACAAAAACATCGCCAGTCGCAATTATGCTGTGACGAAACATGTGCCAATAAATTGCTGCTTCGTAAGGCAAAAGAATTGGTTGAAGATAATCAACAATACTTGCAACCAATTCAGGTAATTCAAACAATTGGGAAGTTTCTTTGAACGAAGGTTCTTCGCTCGGCTTACTTGATTCAATTTCATCAAGCAGTTCCCGAATTTTTTGAATTTGGTCTTTCATCCAATTACTTAATTATGTTGCTGCAAATAGCATTGCGCAATTTCCTTTTCGCGCTTCATTTCCCATTCACATTTTTCCGGCGCAAGCGCAAGCGCCAGTTCGTCAGCACGTCGTAGGTCACGGAATTTTTCAGCTTCGCGATGTCGCGCACGGTAATTTCTTCGCTGCCCTGCCGGCCCATGATGACGGCTTCGTCCCACATTTGCGCTTCGGGAATGTCCGTGATGTCCACCATCAGCGCGTCCATCGCGATGCCGCCGACGAGCGGCGCGCGCCTGCCGCGAATCAACGCGCCACCTTCATTGCGCACGCGCGGAAATCCGTCGCCGTAGCCAATCGGCAAAACCGCGATGCGTCGTTCGCTCGCCGCCGTGTAGCGCATTCCGTAACCGACGACTTCGCCGGGTTTCAATTTTTGAATCGCCGCGATGCGCGCCTTCACCGACATCACCGGTTCGATGCCGGAGATTACACGGCAAACCTGCGACGGAAAAACACCGTAAAGCAAAATGCCCACGCGCACCATGTCCAGATGCGCGTGCGGCAAATCCAAAAAACCGCCGCTGTTGCAAGAATGGCGCAGCGGAACGGGAATTTTCTTTTGCTCCAGCGCGTGAAGAATTTCGTTGAAGCGTGAGAATTGCAGATTGGCAAAGGTTTTGTCCGTTTCATCTGATTGCGCGAAATGCGTCATCACGCCTTCGAGTGACAATGATTTTTCCGCGAGAATTTTTTCGACGAGCGGCAAAGCTTCGTCCCAACGCGTACCGTAACGGCTCATGCCGGTGTGGATTTTCAGATGCACGGGGACTCGTTTGCCGAATTTTTCCGCGACTTTGGCGAGCGCGTGAACATTGTGCGGTTCGTTCACGCAAACGGTCAAATCATGGGCGACGCACCATTCGAGTTCGGCTTCCTGCCGTTCGCCGAGCAGGAGCAGCGGCGCTTGGATGCCAGCGTCGCGCAGGCTCGTCGCTTCTTCAAGCGTGCTCAAGCCAAAACCCCACGCGCCTTCCTCAAGCGCGACGCGCACCACGTCGAGCGCGCCGTGACCGTAAGCCTCGTCCTTCACGACGGCCATCAGGCGGACGTGCTTCGGCAAATCGCCGCGAATGAGTTGGAGATTGCGGCGCAATTTGCCCAAATCAATTTCAGTCCATGCCGGACGCAACGGAAAATTTTCGGAATTCAAATTCATCAGACAAAAAATTTAACCACGGATGGACACGGATGAACACAGATTTCAAAATCTGAAAAAGCGAAAATGCAATTATCCGTGTCCATCTGTGTTTATCCGTGGTTGAAAATTAAACAGTTCCCGGCGGCCACAAACTTTGGCCGATGTCCGTGCGGAAGTAACTGCCGACGACGCGGATTTTTTTGATGTTCGCGTAAGCTTTTGCGATCGCCGCGCCCAGTTTTGGCGCGAGCGCGATCACGTCCGCGATGCGATGGCTGGCGGCAATCAGATTTCCGTCCGCGCCGCGCGCGACTTCGTTCCACCACACGTCGCAATCGAATTGGCCGGAAATTTCCAGCGGCAACTGCGGTCCGCGCACTTGCGTGAACGGATAACCATAACCGGCCAAAGTCAGCGAACAGCCGAAATTCAATTTGCCACGGAACTGCAAATCTAATTTTTCGTTTCGCGTCGTCCGCAAAATGGTTTCCACCGGATTTTTCAGCATCCGCAAAATCATCGGGCCACTCGTAACACCGATACGAATGTTGTATTCAATGACGTGCCATTTATTCCGTAGGACAGGCATCTTGCCTGTCTCTGATTTCTTGGTTTTGGATGGAGACAGGCTGGAAGCCTGTCCTACGTTAATTGCCGTCACTTGAATCGGGCCGTGATAATTTACTTTGCGAAACCACGGCAACAGCGGATGCAACAATTCCCGCGCCAAACCGTATTTGTCATTTTCATCGCGCTCGACGAGTCCGCCGAGCGGCGCACCGGCGATGATGCCTTGATTGCCGTTAAAGGCGTATTTGTATTCTTGATTGGTGACGAGCGAATAAATCTCGCCGCCGCTGACGAGTGCGATGTGACCCGCCTCGGCGCGTCCGAGATATTCCTGCAAAAAAACGCCTTCGGCGTAATTCACCTGTCGCAGCCATGCGCGCGTGTCGGCGACGGTTTCGCACAAAATCGTGTGAATCGGACTCGTCGGCGAGCAAAGCGGATTTTTGATGACGAACGGCTGCGGATTTTTGTCGAGAATTTTTTCGGCTTCGAGACGATTGGAAGCGACGAAGGCTTTGGGAAACGGAATTTTGAATTTCGCGCACAGTTCGCGGGCGAAATCACGTTCGCGTTCGATCCACATCGCTTCGCCGGTCGGCGAAAAAATTCCAACGCCGGATTTTACCAAATCTTTCGCCCACGGTTGTTGCGCCCAATCAATGGATTGCGGGATGACGACAGCAATTTTATTTTCACGAATCAACGGAACTGGATTTGAAAATGAATCACGCGAAAAAGTTTTACCGATAAGCGTTGGCGAAAAATGCCCGTAATTACGCGTCAGGTAAGTTGAGACTTCAACCCCATCATTTGCGAGCATACTGCCGATGCTGTGCGCGAACGAACCGACACCGAGGATCATGAATGCGTTACGCTTTTGTCTAATTGGATTTTTGCGAGCCATGATTCGTTGCGACAGTTTTCCCGAATTCCAAAGCTAACGCAATGCCAAGCTCGCAATGCTAAACTTGGTTTATGTGGTCGAAGACGGGCAAAGAAAATCAAGTTGAGCACGGCATAAGAATCGCGTCGCTCATGCCGTGAACAATTTTTTTGTCCGCCGAAACAATCGTTGCCAAAATGCCGCCGAGTTGCGGACGCGCGGAATCGCCTTCGCCGCTCACAAAATAATACGGGCATAACCGCGCGCGACTTTTCATCGGCACAATTTCATTTTTGTCGAAATCAAAATAACTCGCGCCAACCAATTTGGGCCTTTCAAATCGTTGCAGAACGAACGGCGAATTTTCAAAATGGGCAATCGCGTTATCCACCGCCGTGCTCCAGTCCGCTTGTGACAAATCGCTGCCGAGAAAAACGCCGCGCGCTCCCCACGCTTTCTCCGAGAAACCGGAAATCTTCAAAATCAAATCGCGCTCGCGCTGCGACAAGTTTTTCAACTGCGCCCAATCCGTCAAATTGAGTTCGGGAATCGCTGCGTGCGGCGGCAGCGGCGTCGGGTCAACAAGCCACGTGTAAGGAATTACCTTTTTAAATCGCGCGAGAAAACCTTCGCCCAATTCCTGTCGCCAAAAGCTTTGCAGATTGCAATTCCACAAAAGTGCGAAAAGCATTTTTTCCTCGAAGATTGGCTTCGGCGGTGGCGTCAGTTTGATTTTCTTCTCGGTCGCTAATTCAAAAATTTTTTTTGCGTTCGCCACGTTCGGTAGATCGAATAATTCAAAAAAGCGATAAACTGTGTCGCCGTCATTGAAATCGGAAAATTCTGAATCGTGAACTTTGAATTTTGTGTCGTCAATTTGACTAGCGAGCCATTCCATTTCGGGCCGGTATGTTTTGGCCTCTTCCGAAACGATGAGGTGAACGTTTTTTGCGCCGCCGAAAATTGCTTCAAACCCGCGAATCATTCCACCCGCACCACCGAGAACAGGAGAATTTAATTTTGCGTAAGTTTGATTCAACCACGCCGTTAAACCGATGCCACCGGGAATGGAGTCTAATTCCGTGATGCTGAAACCGTTTTCCGTCAACAAAATATCCGGACGAATCACACGTGGAAAATCATTTTTGAACGCCGCCGAACGCTGAAATTCGATCAACTCACGCGGCTTGCCCAAATCCAGCCAGCGTGAAACCCATTCTGGTTGTTTGCCTTCAATTGATTTGCGGTAAAGCAAATTGACGGCACGATAAAATTGCAGCAGCACGCGCCCCAGCGATTCGATTTCTTTTGCCATGTTCTCGCCCAGCGGAAATGGTTGGGGCGAAATGCGCCAATTGAGACCAGCGAAAAGTCCGGTCGTTGGCATTTGGTCGCGAACGAATCGAGCGCGTTTGGCGGGCGAATTTGAATCTGTTGCGGTCGTGACGTTTTCCACGGTTGCGGCAATTTAATGCAACCAGAGCGCGCGGTAAAATTGATTCGTTCCGGTCGTCGTTGAAATCGAGAACGGCAACGAATTGCTCGAAAGCACATTGGTGCTAACGTTTTGCCAATGAATCAAATCCATAGAGGATTGGAGCGTATAAGTCTGGTTGGACTGGCCATCGAGCCAGAAATCAAATTGGCCGTTGAGGCTACTATCCAAACGCAGACGAAAAACCGATGTTGGCGGCAAAACAAAAAGCGCGATGCTTTGCGCGGGCAACATGGCATTGACGACATTGTTGCTGAATGGTAAATCGGCGATTCGCATAAGATTATTCGTCACCAGTTGCCAACATTGCGCAGTTCCAGCGGCGGAAAAATTCGTCAGATTCAACGTCACCGGTGTCGCGTTGTTCAAATCCTTGTTGATGACCATCACGGTCATCGCACCGTCGCTAGCGCGCACGGCGGCAAACGCGGCGAGATTGTCGGGATTGGGAACGGTGGCTAAAATGCTGATGTCGCCAAACATGGATTTGTTGCCATCGTAATTGCGATACATCTTCATCGCTTTGTAAGTCGGCGTGTCGCTGGCCGGCGTCGTCCATCGTGTTGCGAGGTCAAGCCCTTCGCGGCCAAAAATTCCCAAAATATCCGCCTGCGCCGTCGCGCCGTTCATGTAATTTTCCGCGCCCCAATTGTATTCCGTGATGCCGATTTTGGTGCCGGGATAATACGTTGCGACCCAGTTTTTCATCCGCGGAATCAGCATGATGACGCTGTTAATCCAACTTGGGTCAACGTAATTAGTATCCCAAAACTGGCGGGTTGATTGATTGCGCAACAAAGCCGTTCCCGTAGTAACATCGGTTTGCGAATAGACATTTTCCTCCTGTGGATAACAATGCAGTGTGAAATAATCCAGCAACCGTTGGTGCGCGTTTGTTTCGTATTGATAAAATTGATTGA
This sequence comes from Verrucomicrobiia bacterium, assembly GCA_035546095.1. Lineage (GTDB taxonomy): Bacteria > Verrucomicrobiota > Verrucomicrobiia > Limisphaerales > UBA11358 > UBA11358. The sequence continues at coordinate 10,587 of DASZXB010000054.1, forward strand.
GCAGCCACGGCATATAATCCCAGTTGCCGTTGACCGCGCGGTCGGGAAAATGATTCGGATTGTAATCATTACTTTGCCCCGCCCACTGCCAATCGTAGCCGCTGTAAAAATATCCCGGCCAACCCCATTCCTCCGGTGCGACAATCAGCGCGGTGGGGTCGTTGGATTTCACCATGCCCGCATAATCCACCAGCTTTGACCAGATTTCCTGCATCGTTGGTCCGACGGGATGAACATCCTGATGCGTCGAAGACCAAAGACTGTGCTCGTTGTCCATAATGTAATAACGCACACCGCCGTTCGTCGCCGAACCCCATTTGCCGATGAGATGCTGCACGTAACCTTGTTGAAAGAGTGAATCGGTCAGGAAATTCGCATCGTTTGGATTATTATTCGTGATCGCCAAACCCGTTGCTGAGGAAATACCATTGCCAGCATCTGGCAAATACGGATCGGTGGAAGTCTGCGGCCCGTAATTCGTGACCGAATAGCTGTAAAGAATGCTGCGCCCGGGACCCAGTTTGGGCGACCATCCAATCATGGGAATGGTAATCATCGCTTGCGCACCCGCGGCTTTGCTGTTGGCGATGTGGTCATCCGCCGCGCCACCGGGTGTTGAATCCGTTTCGGGGTAACTCTCAAAATACCAGTCCGCGTCAAGATTATGCGCGTTGAGTTGCCAATTGTAACGTGTTTCGTTGTTGCCGCCCGAACGGTTTAACGGAGAATTCAAATCCGCCAACTGATTCGATAATGCGAACGCGACACCGTAAATCAGCGGACTGATGGCGTGACGGTTCGCGAGCGCGTCAATCTGCACGGCGACAATTGCGTTGGTCGAAGGCGCTGGCGGCGGACCGGATTGCAAAATGATGTCGTCCACGTAAAACGTCGGTTGCGCCTGACCCAACGCGTCCTGAATGACAAAGCCGGTGAAATTATTTTGCCCCGCGACGCCGAGCGACGAGAGCGGAACATTGAATTGCTGCCAAGCGTTCGCAGCCAAAGGACCAATCGAAAAGCGCGGATTCTGCGCCGTGTTCAGCATTCCATTTGCGTCGAGCAAACCATAAACCTGCAATCTTTGACCGCCACTCGCCCCGCCATTGAGCCAGAAACTGATATTGGTGAACGTCGTGTCGCCTACATCCGAGTGAACGATTTGCAATCCGTCCCAAGCATTGGTGATGGTGACGCTGATCGAATCGCTACCGGAATGAACCGGCGTCGTGTTGGCGTAATTATGAGTCGCCCAACCCCAATCCTGCCAGCCGTTTTCCAGCGCGTCGTCATAAATAATTTGGTCTGCGCGAACCGCCAATGAAATCCCCGAAATCAACATCAATGAAAGAAAGGAGCGGCGGCGGACAAAAAATTCTTTCATAACAATTCAATTGGGCAATTTATTTTAGTAAGAGGCAATTCCGCACGTTTTGTGCCAGAATTTTTCAACTGCGCACCTGCCCGTTGCCGAGGCCGAGCCATTTGTAACTCGTCAATTCGTCCAAACCCATCGGGCCGCGCGCGCCGACTTTGTCGGTGCTGATGCCGATTTCCGCGCCCATGCCGAATTCGCCGCCGTCGGTGAAGCGCGTCGAAGCGTTCCAATAAACGGTCGCGGAATCCACTTCGTTCAGAAACTGTTTCGCGTGCGATTCGTTCTTCGTCACAATGCTGTCCGAATGCGCCGAGCCGTAATAATTGATGTGGTCAATCGCCTGCTGCACGCCGTCCACAACGCGCACGTTCAAAATGTAATCGTTATATTCGGTGAAATAATCCTGCTCGGCGGCAGTTTTCAGTTTCAAGTTTTCAGTTTTCAGTTTTGAATCCAAAATCGCGCGCGTCGTTTCATCAATTCGCAATTCAACTTTTTTCTCGGCGAGCTTCCGTGAAATTTGCGGGAGAAATTCCGGTGCAATTTTTTTGTCCACAAGCAATGTTTCCATCGCATTGCAAACAGCGGGACGCTGGACTTTTGCATTCAGCGCAATTTCTCCCGCCATTTTCAAATCGGCGTCGGCATCCACGAAAACGTGGCAGACGCCTTTGTAATGCTTGATGACGGGAACTTTGCTGCACTCGGCGACAGCGCGAATCAAGCCTTCGCCGCCGCGTGGCATACACAAATCAATGTATTGCGTCAGCGAGAGCAAAATGGGAATCGCCTCGCGGTCGGCCACAGGCACAACTTGAATCGCGCGTTCGGGAAAGCCTTTGCAGGCGGCCTTTCCGGCTTCAATCATGGTTTTCGCAATAATTTGATTTGAGTTTAACGCTTCCTTGCCGCCGCGCAAAATCGTCGCGTTGCCGGATTTGAAACACAAACTTGCGGCGTCCGCCGTCACATTCGGACGCGATTCGTAAATGATGACGACGACGCCAATCGGCGTGGAAATTTTTTGCAGCTTCAAACCGTTCGGGCGAACGCGCTCGTCTAAAATTTTTCCGACGGGGTCGGGCAGCGCGGCGACTTCGCACAAACCTTTGGCCATCGCGGAAATCCGTTTGTCGTCCAATTTCAAACGGTCGAGCATGGCGGAGGACAAATTTAATTTCGCACCGATTTCCATGTCGCGCGCGTTGGCGTCCTTGAGCGCGGCAGCATTTTTTTCGAGCGCATCGGCCATCGCGAGCAGGCAATCATTCTTCTCGCGCGTGGAAAGTTTCGCGAGTTCGCGCGACGCGGCTTTGGCGTTGCGCGCCAACTGCGTCATTTGTTCCGTCAAATTCACGAGAAGGAATATACGTCAATCCGGCAAAAGTGAAAATGCGGAAACCATCGCGCCAATTTTATTTCGCGTCGGATTTGCGGGCCGTCTTTTTGGGCGCATCCGTTTTGTCATTGAGCGTATAATTCTGTGGCCGATGGGCGGGATAACGGATTGTGCCAGTGCTGGCGGCGCTTTTCCCAATCCGATGCGGCGGCAACGCCAGTTCCTTGGGCAAAGAAACGTTGGCGCGCATCAATTTTTCGATGATGGCGTCCCGGATGAATTGCGAGCGGTTGCGGTAGCCGGCCTGCGCCAAACCGGCGTCCAATTCGCGGAGGAATTTTTCATCCACCGCGACTGGCAGCAGTTTTTGACCCGGCGCGCGCTGACTAGGCATTGGCCTTATATACACCTTCTTTTCCGGCGACAAAACAAAAATTCCGTTGACATTTTTATATATTAAATATATACACCAAGCACCAAAAGGGCGCGTTACTTTGAAAAAATCGAAGAGTAAATTACTTTTAGTCCGCGTATCGAAGGCGCTTTTGCCTTGTCTGGATGAATGTGTCAAAAAAGACGATTCCAATCGCTCTCAATTCATCCGCAGCGCCATCCGCGAAAAACTCGCCCGTCGCCGTCTTCCGACAAAATGAAAAACCACCATGTCCGCCGCTTCCGTTAAACCAAAGATTTTGGTGGTCACAGAACAAACCAGTGTTTTGATTCAATTACTAAACCGCCTGACGCGCGCCGGCTGCGAAGTGACGGGGGCGCGAAATGGAACGGATGGAATCAAGCTGATTCAGGACGAGAAATTCGATTTGATTGTGCTGGGTGTTGATTTGCCGGACACGAGCGGTTTGGAATTGTTTCAACAATTGAGGGAAAATTCCCATTTGCATTTCACTCCGATCGTCTTTATTTCCAATCGTTCAAATGAAAACGATTGGCGGCGCGGTTTGGAATTGGGCGCTGCCGATTATATTGAGAAACCGCTTCAAGGAACGGCTTTTGTCCGGCGAATTTTATCCCATCTTAAAACCAACCCTAAACGCCGCGCGGGTCATGGTTGAACCTGCGCGGCTTTTTTTATTGCGTCCGCCAATTGCTCCGGTGTCCACGCGTTGCCGTCGAATTGGCAGAAAATTTTTCCGTTCGGGTCGAGCACGACCGTCCGCATATTGTGAGAAATGGTCGCGCCCTGTCGCATGACCATCAAATCCACGCGCGGCGCGAGTTGCGCCAGCGTGTTGGTGGGCGCGGCGGCAAAAAGCCAATGACCGGCATTGGTCTCGCGATAAAGACTGGCATAATTTGCCAGCACTTCGGAGCTGTCAAATTCAGGATCGAACGAGATGGAAAGCAATTGCCAGTTCGCTGGCGCGTTTGTGTCGGCCAAAAGCATTTCTCTGGCTTCCTCAAAATTCCGGTTCATGCGCGGGCAATAATCCGGCAACGGACAGCGCGTGAAAAAGAAAGTGAACGCCAGCGCCTTGCCGCGAAAATCCGAGAAGTGGATGCGTTTGCCGCTCTCCGCCGTGAGTTCGTAATCCGGCAAAACGTCGCCCTGTTCCAATTCATCCGACGCAACATGAATCAGCACTTCGTTGTTTGTGATATTCTCAATCTGATGCGCCACAAAATGAACGCCTTCAATCCACGAATTGGTTTCGCTCACCAGCAATTTGAAAGTAATCTCGTCGTCCGGCGAAATGCTGTTCAATTCATTGGTGTCTTTGACGTTGAAATCCATCGTCATGGCGGGCATGTAATTGGCGATGGTATCGTGTTGAATCGTGATTACGCGCCGGTCAGAAGCGATTTGGCGCACAATGCCGTGCGCGTCGTAAGTTTTTATGGACGAATTTTCCGGCGACGCCCGTTTGCACCCGGCCAAAACCAACATTAAACCGGCCAATAAAAAATTCAGGCGTTTCATAAAATCATTTTCGTAATTCGGCGATTTCCTTGACCACCGCATCGGCCACGTTTTGGCTCAATCCGTCGAAATAGGCGCGGACATTTCCGCGCGCGTCCACGACGGCGATGCGCTCCGTGTGCGAAAAATTTCCCGGCATGTAAGTGAACGGGTCGTTCAAATCCGCCGTGAGAAAACTCGTGCCAATCAGATTGTAAAGCTGCGCTTTTTCGCCTGTAAGCAGCAGCCAGCGATTCGTGTCCGCGCCAAAGCGTTCGCCATATTTCGCCAGCACGTCCGGCGTGTCGTCGTGCGGGTCAACCGTCAGTGAAACCAGTTTCACGTCCGGCTGATTCGTCGTGAGTCGTTGGATTTCCGCCATTTGTTGGTTGACGGCCGGACAAGTCAACGAGCAACTCGTGAATAAAAAATCCACGACCAAAAATTTTCCGGCAACGTCCTCGCGCGTGACGGTTTTGCCGCCGCGGTCAGTCAGCGAAAAACCCACCAGTTGCCGCGCGTGGTCAGGTTGAATCACAACCGGCGGCGCGTGCGACAATTCATCCAATGAATCCGACGCCGTTTGATCACGATGACTCAACGCGACCAGCAAAGCGCAAAAGCCGGCTCCAATTATCAAAGACCCAACGATGGCAACGATGACAAATAACTGTTCATCATTTCGTTCTTTCTTGCGATTTGAAGCCGGCTTTTTTGACATAATTCCCAATTAAATTGTTAAAACATTATTCTTCCAGCGTGCCGATGACACGATAAAACCGCGCGGAGTTGGTCGCGTTGTTGTCCGTGATGGAATGAAAATGGTCGTCGCCTTCCACCGAACCGTCAATCGTCTGCCAATTGGTTGAAGTCAAATTGTCATTGTATTGCAGAACAAAACTATCACCGCCGGTCGCGCCAAAGGTCGCCGTGGCTGTGTTGTTCGTCACATCCAGCGAAGCGATGTTCACGCCTGCCTGCCAGTGAAAATAATAAATATCCGACGGCGATTGAATTGGTCCACCGTCTGCGCCGTTGGTGGAATTGTCAAACGCCTGAAAACCAATCGTGTAAATACCCGGCTTGGTGACGTTGAACGCGCGCCCGTGGATGTGTCCGTAAGGGTCGCTGCCGGGCGAACCGTCATTTTGTCCGGCGAGATACGAGTTTGTGCCATTCGTTGTACCGACCGGAACATTGAACGTCGGACTCGTCGCATTGGTTTCCCAATAGCTGAACACGCTGCCGGGCGGTCCTTGCACGGAAACGACGCGGATGAAAATCCACGAGCCGAGCGCGGGCGCGTTCGCGACCGGCCCGCCGTTGAGCGGCGTTTGCGCCAGTACCGCAATCGTCAATCCGCCGGGCTGATAATATCCGGCATAGACGCCAGCGTTCGTGTAAGTCAGCGTGGAAATAAAATCGCTCGCCGGACCGCCAACAGTCAATTGCGTGTCATCGAAATACAATTGGTCATTTTGATTTGTGCCGACCGCGCCGACGAACAAATGATAATGGCCTTGAGCCTGTGTGTTGCAGGCAAAAGCGATGGTTCCGACCACCGCCAGAAGATTCAGAATTATTTTTTTCATTTTACAAAATAGAGTTAATTAATTTTTGCCGCCCGGATTCACAAATCGCGAACCGGACGAGGTGAGAATTGATTTGATTTGAGTCCACGTGGCGGCTTGCGCATGGAAATCGGCATATAAATAATTTGCCACGTTGCCATGCCGTGTCACCGCCACTTCCAGTTGAAAATTAAAGGACGAATCGCTGCCGTCATCGTAACTCGCAAAGTGGAAATGATCGCTGTCAATGTAAGTGTCAGCGCATTCCGCCATGAACAAGGTCTGCGACGGCGATGGCACGCGGGTGATTTTCGAATAATCCACCGGCGGCGGCACAATTGCAGGGTCAGCGGGTGGCGGCACGAGAAAATCATTCAGCGCGTAGCTGTAAGGGCGCGTGAGATTTTTATCGCGCGGACACCGCCAGAGATTGGTGCCGCTGGTGTAAGGTTGCAACGTGGCCACCCACGATTCGCTTTGATGCTCCGAACGCGGAAACGCCTGCTCGAAATCGTCCGCATACAATTCCGCCGCCACGCCGATTTGTTTGAGATTGTTCAAACAATCGGTCGCCCACGCCCGCTCCTTGGCTTTGCTCAAAGCGGGCAACAGCATGGCCGCCAGAATCGCAATGATGGCAATGACCACCAGCAATTCAATCAACGTAAATGCGCGACGGCATTTCATTTTGCATTTGCCGGACACAATGCGCATCCGGTCTTCGGAACAATGGAATTCGCCGGAGCTTTCAACTCCGGTTCATGGAAAACATTCAAGACAATCGCCTTGAACCAACGTGAAGGAGAAATTACGCGGCGCGTGGCGGTGGCGTGGGCGGTTCTTGCGAAATCGAACCGGCGGAAAAATCAATTAGTGGGAACGGATAGAAATGCGACGGCGCAATTAAAACAAAATTCTCCCCGCTCGGCGGAAATTCCAGTTTCTGTTTCTGCAATATAAATTCCGTTTTCTGTTCGGATTTTTTTCCGGCGGCGATGGCCATGCAAATCGGGCAGGGATGTTCGCCGTCAAAAGTTTGTGAAACCGCCTCTGTTACAGATTGCGTGCAAAGATTGTCCGCGAGCATCGTCGTCCACGCGACCGTTTGCAGCAGCGCCCAATGCGCACCGATGCTGGCAATGAGCGCGAGGACTAAAAAAATTCTGCCCAGACGGACTAACACAATATCATCTTCGTGAAAAATTTCACAAAGTCAAGATAAAATCGTAAAACGATGATGGGGCGAGCGTCCTCGCGAGCCGAAATTTTATTTTTCTGAAATCCAAACCAAAGTTCCGACTGGCAACAAATCAAACAGCGGAATCAAATCCGCATCGGCCAGATGAATGCAGCCGCACGACGCGGGTTTGCCGATGGAATTTTGATTCGCCGTGCCATGGATGTAAATGTAACGTGCGTGCGAATCCACGTTGCCGCCGCGATTGAAGCCATCTTCGAGACCTTCCAGCCAAAAAATACGCGTGGTGATTTTGGCGTCCGCAAATTCCGGCTGCGACGTGTGGCCGATGACTTTGCGCGCTTTGAAAACCGTTCCCGCCGGTTCGTTCGCGCCGATTTTTTCCGCGATGCGATGCAATCCCAGCGGCGTGCAATTCGAGCCTTCCGTTTGTCCGATGCCAAAACGCGACGTGGAGCAGGGGAATTGTTTTACGAATTGATTTTGCTCAAACAGCGAAACGGTTTGTTCGGCGATATTGACGGTGAGAACAAATTGCGTTGGAGCAATTTTTAGTTTTTGGCACCGGCTCAAAAAATCTATGAACATTTTAGTCGTTTTGATGAATAAATAATGTTCCTGAATTTTCATCCACCCAAATTTCGTAAGCGTAACTCTCTTTTTTTCCGATATAAAAACCGTTGGTAATTTTTTCTGGAGCCCACCAAGAAATTGGTTTATTCCACCGATGCAAAAGAGGCGGGCCAATCATTTCTGAATCCGCATTTTTTCTCTCATACTGAACGGAACTGTTTGAGCGTGCATTGTCGGTAGCGATAATTAAATTGATTTGGTTGGTTAAATCTTGTTCCGCAACAGTTAATCGCGTGTATGCGTCCAAAGACTGCAATCCTCCAACATCAGTATAGATGAAAATATTTGTTGCGGAATTTACCAATGGAAAGTTAACAAAATTTGTCGCTTCGCTTCGAGCAATTGACTCTTTTCGCTCGACATGATCGCCAAAAACGAAAAAGAACAAAACCATTAAGCAAATTAGGAATACGCCGACAAATAAAATTGCGGCTAAAAGAATTTTTTTAAGCACGCGCATAAAGCTTTCCAATTCACTTCAATTTCTTCACGAGCACTTTGGAATTTCTTCCGCTTTGCTCGTATTTTTCGCGGCGCGCGGGCGGCAAATCGTCGGGCGTGCCTTCGGCAAATCCGCCTTTGCTCTGAAAATACGTGAACGCCTGCGTTGAAAGCGTGAGCAATTCGTTCAGGTTCAATTCGCGCGCCTTGTTCTCGACGAATTGAATCAGCTTTTTGCCGATGCCCTGATTTTCGTGCGACGCGCTGACGTAAAGGCACGCCAGCTCGCCCTTTTTCTGCTCGGGATAAACGTGCAGCGCCACGCACGCGACCGGATTTTTATCAATCTCAAAAATAAAATAATCGCCGAGCGATTTTTCAATCACCGTCCGCGTGCGCTTGACGAGTTCTTCAGCTTCAACCGCTTGCTTCGTCAAAAGCTGAATCGCGCGAATGTCTTTTTTCTTCGCGGCGCGGATTTGCTGATATTCGTTCGCGTAAATCAACGTGCCGATGCCGTCGTTAGAAAAAACTTCGGCGAGCAAACCTTCGTCCACTTTGCCGTTGATGACGTGGACGCGCGGAATTCCCGCCTTGCACGCGAGCGCGGCGTGTTGCGCTTTCGATAAAATTTCCGGCAAAAAATTTCCACTGCTTTGCGACAACAATTTTTCCAATTCCGCCACGAGCATTTGCCGAATCAATTTGCCGCCGTAAATCAATCCGTCCTGCGACGTGATGAAAATCAATTTTATCGCCTTGAGCGCGTCGGCCACCGCCACCGCGACGCCGTCGGAATTGACGCGATACGTTTTGCCGTCGCCATCGAAACCGAGCGGCGGAATGACCGGCACGACATCCTGCGCGAGCAACGTTTGCAGTAACGCCGTGTCCACGCGCTCCACTTTGCCGGTGAAGAGATGATCCACGCCGCCGATGATGCCCATCGGATGCGCGATGATGACGTTCGTGCTCGCCGCGCGCAAATCGTTCGCCGAAAGGCCTTCGAGAATTTCGTGCGTGAGCCGGTTCGCCGCCGTGAGCGCGAGCTTGAGCGTGTCGGCGTCGGTCACGCCCGCGCCCTGCAAATCGGACGGAGAAACTTTTTGTTCATCGCCGAGTGCCTTGATTTGCGCCGACGCGCCGTGGACGAGCACGACGCGGATGTTGAGCGAACGCAACACCGCGACGTCGAGCAGCAGCGTCGCGAAATTTTCGTCGGTGACAATCGCGCCATCCACCGCGAGGACGAACGTCTTTTCGCGGAATTGCGGAATGTATTGCAGGATGCCCCGCAGGTCGGTCAGTTTCACAGCGCAAAATAAATAAGCGGTTTGGCGCGGGATTCAACTTTTATTTTGGCCACAGATGCACACAGATTTACACAGATAATTTTAATCCGTGTTTCATCTGTGAAAATCTGTGGCTAATTTTCATTCAAAGCATTTCTCAACGCCTTCAGGCAACGTTCATTTTCCTGCGGCGTGCCGACGGAAATGCGAATCCATTCAGGCAGTTGATAGCCGCCCATCGGTCGCACAATCACGCCCTGCTTTTGCATCGCGTCGAAAACTTTTTGTCCCGCGCCGACGCGCACTAGAATGAAATTCGCGAACGACGGCACAAATTCCAGTTTCAATTCCCGTCGCAGCGCGTTTTCAAAAAATTGCAGGCCGGTAAAATTGTTCGCGCGTGTCTTGTGGACGTGCTCGTCGTCGTCCAATGCGGCAAGCGCGGCGGTTTGCGCGAGCAGATTGACGTTGAACGGTTGGCGGATTTTTTCCAGCGCGGAAATGAATTCAGGATTTCCAATGCCGTAGCCGATGCGCAATCCGGCGAGGCCGTAAATTTTTGAAAATGTCCGCATCAAAATCAGATTTTTGCGCGCGCCGAGGCGAATCAACGGAATCAAATCCACCGCGTCGTCCAGAAATTCGATGTAAGCCTCGTCCATCACGAGCAACACGTCGTCAGGAATTTCATTTACAAATTTGACGACTTCCTCGCGCGGCGCGAGCGTGCCGGTAGGATTATTCGGATTGGCGACAAAAATAATTTTTGTCTTCGGCGTAATCGCGCGAAGCATCGCGGGTAAATCGTGTCCGTAATTTTTCGCGGGGACGGTGATGACGTTCGCGCCGAACATTTTGGCAACGATGGGATAAATCGCGAAACAGTATTGCGAAACGACAACTTCGTCGCCGGGCGCAAGCAAGGCGTGCGCAACAAATTCGATGATTTCGTTCGAGCCGTTGCCCAAGATCAAATTTGTCGTTTCAACGCCGAGTTTCGCCGCCAGTTTTTGTTTCAAATAAAACGCGTTGCCATCGGGATAAAGATTCACGCCGGAAATCGCTTTTTGCATCGCGGCGACAGCGAGCGGCGATGGACCAAACGGATTTTCGTTCGATGCGACTTTGATGATGGAACCAGGCGACAAATTTAATTCGCGCGCGACTTCTTCAATCGGACGTCCCGGTTGATAAATTGGCAAATTTTTTAGGTTAGGATTAAGTTTCAATTTTGAAAATAATTTTCAGCCACCCATTTTTCAGATGCCATGCGATAGGCTTTAATCAATTTATCTTGCATTGAATGTTGGCGCATCCATTCCAACATCTGTTCTGATGCAGTTTTTATCGCTTCACGGTTTTCTTTACCAGCCTTGAATCGGTTAATCTCGGGAGAAGTTTTGAATTTGAGAAATGATAGAACTACATTAACGGCAATCCCCTCGGGACCCCATTTAACGAACTGTTCTGAAATCGCAAAAATGCGCCCCCCAGATTCTTTGACCTTTTCCTTGGTCCAAAAAAACATAAGACGGGATGTGGTTAAAAGTGAAAATATTTCTGAATCGCGTTTTCGTAAAAAATCAATTCCTTTTAAGATAACTTGTTCCCGATCTTTGGGCGTCCAAATGACACATTTACCCAATCTCAGTTTTTTGTATCCGGAAATGCCAAAGAACAGAGGTGCTCCCAACCTCAAAGTGAAATAAAGGAAATAAACTACTAAATTTCCTATGATTGGAATTTTAGCGATTAAAGCCATATCTATTATAAAGAGTCTATAATTCTTTTGACGTTCACATTTTTGGCGACGATGTCGCGGATGAGCGAAATTTTTGCGGCATCGGTCGGGCGCGTTTTGACGGTGAGATTATGGACTTTGGACGCGACTTCGTAGCTGTCGGCTTTCGCGAGCAGCACTGGAATCGGCATGGTTTGCAATGCTTTCAACACATTTTCGGCAGGACGCAAACCGCCGGTCAAAATGATGCCGGCCATCTTTTCCTCGCTTTGCGGATTGGTCAGCGCGCCGGCGGCGAGCAAAATGTCTTCGCGGTCGCCGGGCGTGATGAGCAGCACGCCGCGTTTGAAAAATTGCATGGCGTTGTGCGCGCCCATCGCGCCGACGACAACGTCGTCCACGAGTGAATTGAGCGTGGGCGGCTGGTTCAACAATTCGGCGCGCAGTTCTTCGCGAATCAAATCCACGGATGGATTGCTCAAAATCTGTTCGTGCGGAATCACGCCGAGCAATTCCAAGCCTTTGCGTTTGAGTCCGCGCCGCGCGAAATCGGTGATGTAATCCACTTTGTCACCGAGCACTTTGTTCAAAATGACGCCGATGATTTGGACGCCTTCCTTTTCAAACAACGCCTGATTGAGCGCGATTTCGTCAATCGGTTTGCCGATGCCACCTTGCGAAACGATGATGACTTTGGCTTCGAGCAATTTGGCGACGCGCGCGTTGGACAAATCGAAAACGGAACCGACGCCGGCATGACCGCTGCCTTCGCAAAGGACAAAATCCTTTTCCCACGCGACGCGGTCGAAGGCTTTTTGAATTTTTTTGACGAGCGCGTCGTTGTTGGCGGCCTGAAGATATTTGCGCGTGAAATCCGGCTCGACGGCAATCGGACTCATGTCCACAAGCGGCGTGTTGAGGCGATAAACTGCGTCCATCAGCACGGTGTCCTCATCAATTTTTTCGGATTCGATTTCGACGAAACGCTGGCCGACGGGTTTGATGTAGCCGACGCGCGGAAAATTTTGCTGCAACGCGGCAATCAGACCGAGCGACGTGGTGGTTTTGCCGTCATTCTGGCGCGTGGCGGCGATGAAAACGCGCGGCGTGGTGGTGTTCATTTATTCGCCCGGCAATTTGGCATCCGCGCCCGGATAAAGTTTTTGATAATCGGTGGATTGCACGGCGACAATCGCGGCGACGCCGAGAATGTCGTGCGCGCTCGATCCGCGCGAAACGTCGGCGGCGGGACGATTGAGGCCGAGCAAAATCTGGCCGTAAGCGTTCGCGCGCCCGACGAGGCCGACGAGTTTGCTGGCGATGTTGCCGGAATTGAGGTCGGGAAAAATCAGGACGTTCGCGCGACCGGCGACTTTACTTTCGCGCAATTTGCGTTCGGCGACTTCAGGCACAAGCGCAGCATCCACCTGCAATTCGCCGTCGAAATCGGCTTCGAGAAATAATTGTTCCGCTTTGCGGCGGGCTTGGGCGGTGGCGGCCTGAACTTTGCCGACGCTGGGATGCGCCGCGCTGCCTTTGGTGGAAAAGGACAGCAACGCAACGCGCGGACGGACGCCAAGCATGTGCCGCGCGAGCCGAGCGGTGGAAACCGCGATGTCGGCGAGTTGATCCACCGTCGGATCGGGAATCACACCGCAATCCGCCATGAACAACACGCCACCTTCGCCGATGCGCGTGTCCTCAACTTCCATCACCATGCAGGACGATGCCGTGTGAATGTCCGGCGCGACTTTGATGATTTGAAACAGCGGACGCAACACGCTGCCGGTGATGTGCGACGCGCCGGAAATCAAACCGTCCGCCTGATGCATCGCAAGCATCATCGCGCCGTAAAAATTCGGCTGCAACATCGCCTCGCGCGCCTCGGTCTGGCGCAAACCTTTTTCGCGGCGCAAACGGAAGAACCGGTTTGAAAAATTTTCCAAATCCTCGCTCGTCGCCGGATTGATGACGCGGACGCCTTCCAGCGAAATATTCAAACCTTCCGCAACTTCCTTAATTTTGCCTTGCTCACCCAACACGATGGGCGCGCCCAAGCGCAGCGCGTAAAATTGCCGCGCCGCCTGCAAAATGCGCGGCTCGTCGCCTTCCGGGAAAACGACGCGCTTGGGATGACGCTGCAATTTTTCGATGACATTGCCGATGAAACGCATAAGGCCAGTTTCCAGTTTCAAGTTCCAAGTTTCAAGTTCAGAAATGTTGCCCTCGTGGAAAAATTCCATTAGCCTTTGCATTTCAATGCAGGAAGTCATCGAGAAACTTTTGGTCTTGCAAGACCGCGACCGCAAAATTCACCGCGTTCAACAGGAACTCGCCCACATTTCACCCGAACGCGAAAGCCTCAAAGCCAAAGCCGCCGCCACACAAAATCAACTCGACGCCGCGAAAAATCGCGTCAAGCAAGTCGAATCCGAACGCAAACGGCTGGAATTGGACGTGGAAGCGAAAAAATCGCAAATCGAAAAATACGCGAATCAGCAATTGCAAACGCGCAAGAACGAGGAATACAAGGCGCTCGCGCACGAAATTGAAAATTGCAAAGCTGAAATCAACAAGATTGAGGACAAAGAAATCGAATTGATGGAGCAGGGCGAGGCTGCGCAAAAAGAAGTCGCGCGCACGACGACCGAAGCTGTCGCCGCGAAAAAATTGGTGGACGAGCAAATCGCGCAATTGAATCAACGCGAAGAAAATTTGAAGAAAGAATTGGCGGAATTACAAAATGGCCGCGCGGAATTGGCGAGCGCCGTGGACGATTCCACGCGCAATCGCTACGACCGTTTATTGAAAAGCAAAGGTGACAATGTGGTTGTCGGAATCAATCACGGTGTTTGCGGCGGTTGCCACATGAAATTGCCCGCGCAGGTTTTGTTGAGTTGCAAATCGCAGAAAGAAATTGTCACGTGCATCAACTGCGGGCGGATTTTGTATTACACACGCGACATGGAATTGGCGGCGGCGGAATGAATTTCGGAACTTGATTCTGGCTTGATATAAGAGCAGAAAGTTAAAGTTGTATGGACACGCTATTGCAGCTCATCATAATTTTTTTAGTGCTTGGAGTTCTCTTCTCGTTTAGTCTGGCTTTTCGCAGTTTTACTAAAAACGGAATATCATTTACGAAGTCAATTAAGTTAACGGGTTCAAATGCTAAACTTGCTGGTGTTATTTGTATTGTGTTTGGATTGCTGTGTCTTTTTTTGTGTGCTGTTATAGCTCAATATCTAAAGCCCGATTTTCCGGGACGATAAAGTTAAATTCTTAATATTCAGAAAATCTCCCAACACTTGTAAAAGGCGTTTCTCGTTGTATAATTTCATTGGTTTTGGAAGGGTGGAGAATCGCTTTCGGTTTTGCCGGAAGAGGAAAGTCCGAACACCAAAGGGCGCGATGCCGCGTAACTCAAGTCCGTTCGATTGAGATACACGCGGGCGGAATGAAAATTCCGACGGACAGTGCCACAGAAAACAGACAGCCTCGACACGCGAATGTCGCGGTGATGGTGAAAAGGTGCGGTAAGAGCGCACCGCGCGAAGCGCAAGCGACGCGGCACGGAAAACCCCATCGGGTGCAAGGCCAAATAGGAAACCAGAGCGGCCCGCTCGCGTTTCGTGAAAGCGAAACCGGTTTCGGGTATCGGTCGCTAAGACAAATGATTCTCGCCGCTCGCAAGAGCGGAACAGAATTCGGCTTACAACCTTTCCAAAACCACTTCTATTTTTTCGGCGGCCAATTCAAATCCGGCCGGATTTTTTCTTTGTATGCCGGCGCGGTTGGTTGAAATTTCTGCGGCGCTAAAACCATCGGCGCGCTCAAATTGCCGGTGCGATCCACCGCGCGAATGGAAATGACTTCGGGCGCGGGATTCGGCAAAAAATAATTCGTGCGGTTTGCAGACAGAAGTTCCGTCGTCCAAACGGCATTGGCGCGGAATTGGAAAACCCAGCGCGACGCCGGTTCGCCAATAGTTTCCCAGCGAACGCTCACGCCGGAATTTTCAATCGCGGCGAACAATTTCGGTTTGTCCGGCGGAACGGCATCCAGCCACGGCGACGGCGGCACGAGCGCGGGTTGATTGAATTGCGAGCGCACAATTTCAGCCAACGCCGGATTGTCAAGGACGCTGCGCAAATGGAAAAAGATTTCGCCGGGCGGATTGATTTGCGAACGCGTGACCTGAATTTGGCGCGCGATTTCGTTCGCGGAAAACTTCCCGCCGACGCCAGCGGCATTGAGTCCCAGCCAAAGATTCCGGTGCTTCACGTTTTGCGCCGACCACCAATTCAGCAGCGCCGGAAAACTTTGCTCGCGCTGGTCAATCGGCCAATAAAGTTGCGGCGCGAAATAATCAAGCCAGCCGTCGGCGAGCCACAAACGCGAGTCGGCGTAAAGTTGCGCGTAGGCGTCCATGCCTTGAATCTGCGGCGGATTTTTCGGACGCCAGATGCCGAACGGGCTGACGCCGAATTTCACCCACGGTTTCGCGGCCTTGATGTTTTGATAAACGGATTGGATGAATTGATTGATGTTCTGCCGCCGCCAATCGTCGCGCGACAGTCCGGTTTGGACGCCGAATCTTTTCCAACTTGCGGCGTCGGGAAAATCCATCAGTTCACCGGCATAATTTTTTTCGGGGTAGGGATAAAAATAATCGTCGAATTGCACGCCGTCCACGTCGTAGCGTTTCACGACATCCATGACGACGCGCAAGACGTAATCGCGGGCAGCGGGTTCGCCAGGGTCGAGCCAGCGCTGGTCGCCATATTTTCGGACGAGTTCGGGATGCGCGCGGGAGATGTGATTGAACGCGGGCGGCGATTTGGCCTGCGCGCGTTGGGCGCGAAAGGGATTGAACCACGCGTGCAGTTCCAGTCCGCGTTTGTGCGCTTCTTCAATCGCGAACGCGAGCGGGTCGTAAAAGGGCGACGGCATTTTGCCCTGCACGCCAGTCAGCGATTCCGACCACGGCTCAATCGGCGAGGCATAAACGGCGTCGCACGCGGGGCGCACTTGAAAAATGATGGCGTTCAAATGCAATTGCGCCGCGCGGTCGAGCAGCGAAATCAATTCGGCTTTTTGTTGCGCGGAATTCAAACCGGGTTTGGACGGCCAATCGGGATTGATGGCAACTTCCGTGAGCCATGCCGCCCGAAATTCACGCGGCGGCAGCGGCGGAACGATTGATGTCGGCTGATAAATTTCATCCGCTGCGAACAATGTCTTCGCCGCAAAAAAAACCACCGCGAAAAAAATTTTGATTCCAAGCTTCATCGAATTGCGCGCACAGATTTAGACGCTTTTTGACGACGATTGGCAAAGTTTTTCTGCAATTTTGTGGGTTGTTTGACAACTTATTTTATTTATGATTCACTTTGGCCGTTGCAGCCTAAACCGGTTTGCCTTCCTGCGAGCCGGTGCGGGAGACCCAGATTCCGAAGTAATTCATTTCGGACGGGGCGAACGAAATCAGGTAACTGATTTCAAGGCCACTTTCAAGGCCAAGCCCGACAGCTAATCTCGCCGGCAATTGGAAGGGCGAATTCTTTGGAGATTTATGCAATCTTCACGTTCACCCGAAATAAAACATAAAACGCAAAGGCATTTATGAATGTGTTTAGTCTGGTGAAAAATCTGGTGATTGGCCGCGCGAAAAATTTCGCGGACAAAAAATTGTTCCATCGCGCGTCGCTCATCGCGATGTTCGCGTGGGTGGGTTTGGGTTCGGACGCCGTGTCTTCGTCCTGCTATGGACCAGAATCGGTTTATGAAGCGCTTGGCAACCATGTCTATTTAAGTTTATTTGTCGCGGCGGCGGTGATTTTGACCATCGTGGTCATTTGCGCGAGTTATTCGCAAATTATCGAGCAATTTCCGACGGGCGGCGGCGGCTATCTGGTTGCCAGCAAATTATTGTCGCCGACGGTCGGCATGATTTCCGGTTGCGCGCTGATTGTGGATTATGTTCTGACCATAGCGACGAGCGTGGCCGCCGGTGCGGACGCCATTTTCAGCATGTTGCCCTCGGATTGGATTGCGTATAAAACGGAGTGCGCCGTCATCGTCGTCATTTTCCTGACCATAATTAATTTGCGTGGCGTCAAGGAATCGGTGTTGATATGGGTGCCGGTTTTTCTGTTGTTCGTTCTCACGCACGTTTTCGCGATTATTTATAGCGTAGTGGCTCACGCAAACGGTTTGCCGGACGTGGCCAGTGGTATTGCATCAGATGTTCACGCGACCGCCGGCCAAATCGGTTGGTTGGGACTGATTGCGATTATGACGCGCGCTTACAGTCTGGGGGCGGGCACTTACACTGGCATTGAAGCGGTGAGCAACGGCCTGCCGATTTTGCGCGAGCCGCGCGTGCAGACTGGCAAGCGCACAATGATTTACATGGGCGCGTCGCTGGCATTTTTGGTCGGCGGATTGTTGCTGGCTTATCTGTTGTATCACGTCAAGCAAGACCCGGACAAGACATTGAACGCCGTCCTGCTTGGGCAAATCACCGCGGCGTGGCCGGGTTGGATGGCAAAAAGTTTTGTCATCACCGCGCTCACGGCTTCGGCTTTGCTGCTGTTCATCGCGGCGGAAACAGGATTTCTTGACGGCCCGCGCGTATTGGCCAGCATGGCGATGGATCGTTGGATGCCCACGCGGTTTGCGAGTTTAAGCGACCGCCTTGTCACGCAAAATGGCGTGCTGCTCATGGGCGTTTCGACCTTCATCGTGCTGCTGCTCTGCGGCGCATCTGTGAACGTGCTCATCGTGCTTTACAGTATCAACGTCTTCATCACTTTCAGCCTGTCGCAACTTGGTATGGTGCGGCATTGGTGGCTTGAACGCGCGCGCGAACCGCTTTGGAAAAGAAAATTGTGCATCAATGGCTTCGGTCTTTTGCTTACCGGCGGGATTCTTATTTCGCTCTGCGTCTTCAAATTTTTTGAAGGCGGCTGGGTGACATTGCTGGTCACGGGGCTGCTGATTGCCGCCGCGTTTTGGATCAAGCATCACTACAAACAGACGCAACTCCGGCTGCACCGGCTGGGCGATTTGGTTTCCGCCGCCGCGATTGACAAATCCAACACCGACAGAACGCCGGAAATCAAATGCAATCCCAACGCGCGCACGGCGGTTTTTCTCGTCAACGGTTTCAACGGCCTCGGTCTGCACACGTTGCTGGCCGTTGTGCGGATGTTTCCAAAAGTCTATGAAAATTTCGTCTTTTTGCAGGTCGGCGCGCTGGATGCGGGCAATTTCAAGGGTGTCCGCGAAGTGGAAAATCTTCGCGAACATTCGCAGCGCGAAGTTGAGCGCTACGTCGCTTATATGCGCCACCAAGGTTTTTATGCGGAAGCCCACATCGCGCTGGGCACGGACATTGTGGACGAAGCGGCGAAACTCTGCGCGGAAACCGCCGCTCGCTTTTCGCAGTCGCAATTTTTCGCCGGGCAGCTTGTGTTCAAGGATGAAAGTTTTCTCTCACGCTGGCTGCACAATCACACCGTTTTTGAATTGCAACGGCGGCTTTACCAAAATGGCCGGCCGATGCTGATCCTGCCGATTCAGGTGTGATTAAAAATCGCGCGATTCGCCCGGACTCAACAAATGCAATCGTTTGCCTGCCGCGCTGAATTTTTCCCGCGCCGTCGCGTGGTCAATCTTGATGGGCGGAAAAGTGTCATAATGGATGCCGAGAATTTCATCGCAACGGATGAAATCCGCCGCGCGAATCGCGTCGTCCGCTCCCATCGTGAAATTGTCGCCGATGCACAACGCGGCAAAGGTCAATTTTACGGACTCGCCGATGAGTTTCATGTCCAGCGTCAGCGCCGTGTCGCCGGAGAAATAAAAATTGCCGTCGCTGCTCTCAATCACAAAACCACCGGGATTTCCGCCGTAAGTTCCGTCGGGCATCATGCTCGAATGGACGGCGTTGACGAATTTAACGCGGCCAAAATCGAAATGGAAACCGCCACCGTGATTCATCGGATGAATTTTCGGCGCGCCATTTTTATTGAGCCACAGGGCAACTTCGTAATTGGCAATTACCAGCGCATTGGTGCGCTTGGCGATTGCCACGGTGTCGCCAGTGTGATCGTCATGGCCGTGGGAAACCAGAATGTAATCCGCCGGAATTTTGTTGATGTCAACGGCTTTAGCCAGCGGGTTTTCGGTGATGAACGGGTCAAACAGCAACGTTTTGCCGCCAATCACGACTGATAAACAAGCGTGGCCGTAATAAGCGACTTTCATACGCCGTCAACTCACGCCGCCGTGCTCATTTCCATTTCCGGCGTGTCGAGGAAGCCTTGCAGATGGCGCACGCGCGTCGGGTGCCGCAACTTGCGCAACGCTTTTGCTTCAATCTGGCGAATACGCTCGCGCGTGACGTTATACATCTTGCCGATTTCCTCAAGCGTGCGTTCGTAGCCGTCGAGCAAACCGAAACGCATTTCGAGAATCTTCCGTTCGCGCTCGGTCAACGTCGTCAACACGTCGCTCAATTTTTCGCGCAATAAACTGTAACTGGTCACATCGGACGGATTTTCCGCCGATTTGTCTTCGATGAAATCGCCAACACTCACGTCGCCGTCGTCGCCGACGGGCGCGTGCAATGAAACCGGCTGTTGCGCCATTTTCAGCAGCGCGTGGATGCGCGCGACCGGCATGTGCATTTCATCGGCCAATTCTTCCGGCGTAGGTTCGCGGCCAAGCTCCTGCGTCAATTGTTTCTGCGCGCGCCAGAGCTTGTTCATGATTTCAATCATGTGAACCGGAATACGAATTGTGCGCGCCTGATCCGCAATCGAGCGCGTAATCGCCTGGCGAATCCACCAAATCGCGTAGGTGGAAAATTTGTAACCGCGACGATACTCAAATTTCTCGACACCTTTCATCAAACCGATGTTGCCTTCCTGAATCAAATCCAGAAATGACTGGCCGCGGTTCGTGTATTTTTTGGCGACGGAAACGACAAGGCGTAGGTTCGCCTCGGCCATGTGAGTTTTGGCCTTTAATCCGCGGTCGGCGGCGTCCTTCAAATCCTTGAACGCCTTGAAAAATTCTTCGCGCGGCATTCGCACAAATTGTTCCAGCGTCTGGATTTTCGCGCGTTCGGCTTCAATCGCCGCGCGGCGTTCCGGCGTGACGCGGAGCGATTCCAATTCCTGCAAATGACGCAGGCTCACCTGAAATTTTTCGTGGATGTTGCCAGCCACGATAATCATCTCTTCGACCACTTTTTGTTTGTAGTAAAATTTGCCGAACGTGTCCTGCAACTTCGCGCTCATTTTTTTCAATTCGCGCTGCAGTTTTTCCTTGCGCCCTTTTTGAGCGGCTTTTTGCCAGACGAAATACTTCGCGTCCACTTTCTGGTCGAGCGCGTGGACTTTCTTGATGAACTTCCGCAAATCGCGCAAATGGCCGTCCCGATTGGCGACTTTTTTATCCACAATCACGCGGTCAAAGCGTTCCTTCGGCGGATCGGACAAAAGTTTCTCCGCAATTGCAATGTGTTCCTTCGCCGTGAAACCGAGGCTGTAAATGATGGTTTTCATCGCGACTTCGGCTTCCTCGATTTTTTTGCAAATCTCAACTTCCTGTTCGCGCGTGAGCAAAGGCACTTTGCCCATCTGGTTCATATACATGCGAACCGGGTCGTCCAAAATCTCCAGCCGCGCGTCCTCGTCGGCTTCTTCCTGTTGCGACTGCTCGGTCTGTTTGGAGCGCTCGGCGCGCTCCGCCTCGGCCTGGTCCATGACGATTTCCACGTCCAGACTGCGCAACTTGCTCAACAACGCATCGAGGTCGTCCGGGCTTAAATTTTCCGGCAGAATGTCGTTAATGTCATCGTAAGTAATATATCCGTGTTCCTGCGCCAGATGCAAAAGTGTTTTAATCGTCTCCGTCAAATCCACCGAAGATTGAATCGGCACCGCCGGATTTGCATGACCGTTTGTGGGCAATTTTTCAGCGACGGCTGCGACCGGTTGAGGCCTTAATTTCCCCGTATTTTCCGGCAACCGGTTCGCTTTACTGGAAATGATAAAACGCCGCCGCACCGGAACTTTTTTCGTTCCAGCACTCCGGCGACTGCTACGCGATGTTTTGCCCGTTGTCGTTGTTTTCCTATTCAGCATAAATCATTTATGAGACCGCGATGACCCGTTTTGGTTCAGAGAAAATCACAGAAGCTCTCCGCCGAAAGAGTCGCGCCGACCCTTGAAAATGTCCACTCGCCCATTAAACTTCAGGAGATTGCGAACACCAGAAGACCGACACGGCCTTATGTTAGCCTACTTTTTGCGGAATTCAAGAAGAAACCAACAACGATGATTCTACGCTAAATCATTGAAGGCCAATCAATTAGGCTAATTTTTAGCTTTGTTTTCACCAATCTTTGACCGGTTTATCAGGGTTTGGCGGCGGATTTTTCGGCTTCATCTGCAAAAATTGCTCATCGCCCTTTTGCGCATCCAACAATCGTTTTGCTTCCTCCGGCGTCATCGGTTTGGCTTCTCCGGTTTGATTTTGCTCGTTTTTCTGATTTCGATTCTTGTCCGCTTGATTTTTAGCCTGTTCCGATTGCTGTTTATCCTGCTGCTGTTTTTGCGCGTCTTGCTTCTGCTGCTCGTCTGAATTCTGTTGTTGCTGCTGATTATCCTTCGACTGTTGTTGAGATTGATTTTGTTGCGACTGGGAATTCTGTTTCTGTGACTGATTATTTTTCGATTGTTGCTGCTGCGATTGGTTTTGCTGGTTCTGTTGATTTTGCTGCGATTGCGACTGTTGCTGTTGCTTCAACAATTTTTCCAATTTCTGCAACTTTTCGTCATTCGGATAAATTTTCAAACCTTGCTCCACATTCGTCAGCGCGGTGGGAATGTTGTTGGAAATGTAAAACTGCGCGCCGCTGTTAAAAAAGTCATCGGCAGGCGCAAGCTGCGCGCACAATTTTTGCGCGCCAAAAATCAGCAGCAACGGCAACAAACTATTTTTGATTGGGCGTGGCAATCTCATCAATCTGCTCCAATTTTTTCGTGTAATCTTCAAACTGTTTCGCGGCGATGGTTTTTTGCAACGGCGCGATGATTTCCAACGCGCGATGAAATTCCGCGCGCCGCACCGCGTCGTCCGCCTGACTTTTCGCGTGCAACATCGCCGCGCGAAATTTTTTGATTTGCTCGATGGCATTTTTCGTGAACGCCAGATTGAAATTGGCATCCGCGTCGTTCGTGTTCAAATTCACCGCGCGCTCGTAACTTTTTTGCGCGATTTCCAAGCCGTTTTGCAAACCGTCCAAATCTTTCGCGCTTTTCGCCGATTGAAACTGCGCGTTGCCTAGATTGAAAAATGCTTTTTGCTGCAACCGCAAATCCGGCGAAAGCGTGACTTGTTGAAATAAACTTTGCGCAAGGTCAAAATTCGTCGCACGATACGCCGCGTCACCCGCGTTGAAAATCAAACGCAAATCATTCGTCTGAACCTGCGACAGCTTTGTGAATTCGGCCAGCGCGTTCGTGTAATTGTGCAAATTGTAATCGTGCAATGCTGACGTCGACGAAGCCTTTGCGCCAATCGGCAAAAATAAAACGGCAATCAGCGCGGTTATGGCTGCCGCTTCGACTTTGGATTTTGGACTTTGGGCTTTGGACTTGGTGGCCGTCTGCAAAGACCTTTCAGGCAAAAACATTTCTGCCAGCAACAGTAAAATCGCCGCGGCCAACGGCCAATGAAATTGTTCGTGATAACGCCGGATCAATTTTTCTTTGCCGACGGATTTTGGCAGCGGCTCCAATCCCTGCGAATACAGCGTGTCCATCGTGTTCGCCCCGCGCAACGGCAGATAAAATCCGCCCGTTGCCGACGCAATCTGTTGCAGCAGCGCTTCGTTCAAATGCGATTTCACGACGTTGCCTTGCGCGTCGCGGACGTAATCGGAATTTCCGTTGGCATCAGTGATGCGGATCAAATCACCCGCCGCCGTGCCGATTCCGACGGTAAAAATTTTCAATCCTTCCTTCGCCGCGTTTTGCGCTGCCGCGAGCGCGCCTTCGTCGTTGTCTTCGCCGTCAGTGAGCAGCACCAGCGCTTTGTAATGGCCTTTTTCCTTGAACGCGGTGAGCGCCGTGTTGATGGCCGCCGCCAACGCCGTGCCGCCCTGCGGAATGGAATTCACGTTCAACGCCTGCACACTTTGTTGAAAGGCCGTGTTGTCAATCGTCAATGGACATTCCAGAAACGCGTCGCCCGCGAACGCGACCAGGCCGAGCCGGTCAACTTTCGCGTCCTGCATCAATTCCAGCGCGGCCAGTTTCGCGCGTTCCAAACGATTCGGCGTGATGTCCGTCGCGAGCATGGATTTTGACGTGTCAATCGCCACGACGATGTCCAAACCGTTTTGCTCGACTTCCTGCAAATTAAATCCGACTTGTGGTCGTGCCAGCGCGACAATTAAAAACGTCGCCGCCAAAATCAAAAATGTGAACCGCGCCTTTCGCCGCGCCAGCGAAATGCCGACAGTTAATGACGCAAGCAAACGCGCTTCGATGAATTGCATCAGCAATCTTTGCCGCGACCGCTCGCGCCACCAGAAAAACAACGCCAGCATCGGCGGAATCACCAGCAACAACCACAGGAGATGGGGATGTTCAAATCTCATGGCAATCTCCTTAAAACGGTATGCGCCAATGCCAATTCAATCAACAACAGCGCAAATCCGCTGACGAGCAACCACGGAAACAATTCCTTGAATTCCGTGTATTTGCTAATGGTTGCTTCGGTTTTTTCCAGCTTGTCAATTTCGTTGTAAATCTGCCGAAACTTCTCCGCGTTGTCCGCGCGATAATAACGTCCGCCCGTTTTGTCCGCGATTTTTTGCAACGTATCTTCGTCCACATCTACTGGCACATTTTGATAGCCGACTTTTTGTCCGCCCATGAATACCGGCATGGGTGCGGAACCTTGTTCGCCGATGCCAACCGTATAAACCTTGATGTCCAATGCCGCCGCTGCGTCCGCCGCCGTGAGCGGATCAATTTTGCCGGAATTATTTTGGCCGTCCGTCGCGAGGATGATGATTTTGCTTTTCGCCTTCAAATCGCGCAGCCGGTTGATGGCCGTCGTCAACGCGTCACCGATGGCCGTCGCGTCCGAATCAATCGTGCCGATGTCGAGCCGCGCGAGATTTTCCTGAAGATAATCATGATCGAGCGTCAATGGCGTGGCGATAAATGCTTGTTTCGCAAACACGACGAGGCCGATGCGGTCGTTCGGGCGTTTATCAATGAAATCGCGCAGCACCGATTTCGCCATGTTCACGCGATTCACGCGCTGGCCGCGCACCACGAAATCTTCCGAGACCATGCTGCCGGACAAATCCAGCGCGCACACGATGTCAATGCCGCTCGCCTTCACTTCCGTCGTGCTGTGCGTCAAACGCGGCTGCGCCAGCGCAATGATAAACAGCGCGAGCGTCAGCCAGCGCATCGCGGCGAGAAACGCGCCTGCGCGCGAACGCCTCGCGCCGCCAAGTCCCGTGACCAATTTCACCGACGAATACAAAAATGCCGGTGATTTTCCGCGCCTGCCTTTCAGCCACGCCAAAACCGGCAGCAGCAACAGCAACAACAAAAAATATGGATGCGCGAAGGTCATTTCAATTCCGGCTCCTGAATTCTGGATTCTGAATTCTCGACTTCACGCGGTTCGGTTTCCTCGACCAATTTCACCGCCGCGCTGTGCAATCCGCGCAATTCATTTTCGCCCGGCTCGTATTTCGCGAATTTCACAAGATCGCAACTCTCTAAAAATTGGCCGAGCGATTCTTTTTGTTCCGACAACAGCAAATCTGTCGCGCTCAATTCGCGCAAAAATTCTTCCGTCGTCCGCTCCGGTGCGCGGAAATTAAAACGCTCTTCCAAATAAGCGCGCGCCGCATCGGACACGGCGATAACGAACGGTTTTGGATTGGCGATGAGCGCCAGCGCTTCTTCCAGTTTTTGTTTTGCGCGGACGTGCGCCGGAATTGGCGGCGGCAACGGCGCGTTCGCTTTGCGATATTTCCACCAGCGCCAGATGAGAAATACGGCGATGAGCGCAATCAAAATGGCCACTCCCCACCAAACCCAAACCCAGACGTTCGGGATCTCCACCGGCGGCTTGATGTCGCGGATGTCATTCACGGCTTGAACTGTTGAATTCGTCGTCATGGATTTCAGCCGCGCAATCTGCGTTTCTCGCGCGCCTCAAAAAATTTCCCTAGCGCCGCGCTGTAAGATTCGTCCGTGCGCAATTGAATGGAATCAATGCCCGACGAACGAAATTGTTTGGCCAAATCGCCAAGTTGCTTTTGTTGGCGCAACGCAAATGCGTCGCGACTGCTCGCGCTGCCGGTGTTCACTTCCAGCATTTCGCCGGTTTCCGCGTCCTCCAAAATCAAACGACCGAGCGCGGGCAATTCCAGTTCGTAACGGTCGGTGATTTGCACCGCCACAACATCGTGCTTGCGATTCGTTTGGCGCAACATCGTTTGCAGCGACATCGGCAAACGTCCGCTGCCTTCTGCCGTGAGAAAATCCGAGATAACCACCGTCACGGCTTTGTGCGATTGCACACGCAAAAAAAATTCCAACGCCGTGTTCAGATTTGTGCCTCGTTTTTTCGGTTCAAAAAATAAAACTTCGCGAATGACGCGCAAAACGTGGCCACGGCCTTTGCGTGGCGGAATGAATTTTTCCACTTCGTCCGAAAATAAAATCAGCCCCACCTTGTCATTATTCCGAATTGCCGAGAACGCAAGCACGGACGCGATTTCCGCCGCGAGTTCGCGTTTGGATTGCGCGCGCGAACCGAACAAACCGGAGCCGCTCACGTCCACGACGAGCATGAGCGTGAGTTCGCGTTCCTCGACAAATTTTTTGATGAACGGATGATTCATGCGCGCCGTGACGTTCCAATCAATCGCGCGCACGTCGTCGCCGGGCTGATACTCGCGCACCTCGTCGAAGTTCATGCCCTGGCCCTTGAAGACGCTGTGATACGCGCCCGCGAGCGATTCGGTCACGAGCCGGTTCGTGCGAATCTCGATCTGCCGGATTTTTTTGAGAATCTCGCGGGGAATCATTTTTGAAAAATTTGCTTATCTTCGTGAGAATTGAGCAAGTGAAGCTTGTTTTACTGCCTAATCTGCAACGAATTTTTCAGACTGTCATAAATTCCATCCGCAGAGCGGTAAATAATCTTGCCGGTTTCGACATTGATTAACTCGGTGACTCGCACTCGCGTTCCCGGCCAATACACAATCTTAAGCAATTTTTCATCAATCCAATCGGCATCCCAATCAGCGAAGCCTTGAAAATCAAATTTATATTTCGGTCGGCAATCCTGAAATACAACGACATGAAGAACAATGTTGTCGGGAGAAATTTTTGTCACATCGCCACGCCAAAAGACGCTATACGCCTTTGAGCCGAACGGTGATGAAATTTGAGTAGTTCCGTTGGTCAGTTTCAAGCGTTTATATTCAGCGGCGGTCATCCATCCAAGATCGGTTGTTCGGACGGCAAAATCTTTTGTTAAAAAATCCTGATTGGTAATCGCAGAATAATTGGTAAAGCATTCATTAATTTCGGCAGCGTGCAATTCTTCGACGACATCAAAATGGTCGTCCGCGCCATTGGTGTCATTAGCTTTTAATTGCAATTCGCCGCTCAAAATGAGCACGAGACAAAGGATGATTTTATTTTTCATCACGGCACAGGCAGTTCATCAAAAATTTTCTGGATGACCGTTTCGCTGGTTTTTTCCTCGGCTTCGGCTTCGTAGGTGATCGCCACGCGATGACGCAACACGTCCATGCCGATGCTTTTCACGTCCTGCGGCGTCACATAGCCGCGGCCTTTCAAAAAGGCGTAAGCTTTTGCGGCGAGCGTCAGCGCGATGGTCGCGCGCGGCGACGCGCCGAGCTGGATGAATTCGCGCACGGCGATTTTATATTTGTCCGGCTCGCGCGTGGCGCAGACCAAATCCACGATGTAATCCTTCACCTTGTCATCCACGTAAATGTCGTTGATGACTTCGCGCGCGCGGAGAATTTGCTGCGGGTTCACCACCGCGCTCGTCGTCGGCGTCGCCGAAGTTTTCGCCATCAAATCCAAAATTTTTCGTTCCTCATCGCGCGCCGGATAACCGATTTTCAACTTCAACATGAACCGGTCCACCTGCGCTTCGGGCAACGGATATGTTCCTTCCTGTTCAATCGGATTTTGCGTCGCGAGCACGAGAAACGGTTCTTCGAGTTTAAAAGTTTGGTCGCCAATCGTGACCTGTTTTTCCTGCATCGCTTCGAGCAACGCGCTTTGCACTTTGGCCGGCGCGCGATTGATTTCATCGGCGAGAATCAGATTCGCAAAAACCGGCCCGCGTCGCGTCGTGAAACCGCCGGATTGCGGATTGTAAATCTGCGTGCCGATGACGTCGGCGGGCAGCATATCCGGCGTGAATTGCAGGCGTGAAAATTTCACGCTGATGCAATTCGCCAGCGATTTCACCGCGAGCGTTTTCGCCAGGCCGGGCACGCCTTCAAGCAGCACGTGGCCGTTGGCGAGTAGGCCGATGACCAGCCGCTCGGTCAAATAATTTTGCCCGACGATGACTTTTCCGAGTTCGTTAAACAGCGGATGCGTGAACGCACTCGCTTCCTTGACCGTTTCGTTGATTGCAGAGATGCCTGTGTTCATTTTTTGAATTTTACAGAAAAATGGACAACGAGCCAGCCCAAGTGTTCAAACGAAGACAGACACGAATCACGAATTCGCACAAAAAACCATTCATGAAATTCGCGTCTAAAATCTTTTCTTCACTTCAGCGACATCGCGGGTGATTTGTTGTTTTAATTCCTCCTGCGAGGCGAATTTTTTTTCGTCGCGTAATTTTTTGCCGATTTCGATTTCCAATTCCCGACCGTAAAGTTCACCGTGAAAATCCAGCAAATGCGCCTCGACGCGCAATTCCAATTTGTCGGTCGCAATCGTCGGACGAACGCCGATATTCAGCGCGACGCGATAAAATTTACCGTCCACATTTGCGCCGCCGGAATAAACGCCGTTCGGCGGCAAAACCAAATTAGTCGCGTCTAGATTCGCCGTCGGAAATCCAAGTTTTTGGCCCAGCCTGTCGCCGTTGACGACTTGGCCGGAAATCGCCGTTGGCCGTCCGAGCATTTGACTCGCGGCGTCAATTTTTCCCGCACGAATCGTTTCGCGAATCCGCGTGCTGCTGACGATTTCGCCATCGAGTGAAACCGCTGCGAGTCCGTGAACCTGAAAATCCAATTCCGCGCCGAGCGTTTTCAGCAATTCCACGTTGCCGCTGCGTTTGTGGCCGAAAACAAAATCCGCGCCGACGCAAATGCTGTGAATTTTTCCGAAATCGCGCGCCAGATTTCGGACAAATTCCTCGCCGGATTGTTCGCTGAATTTTTTATCGAACGCAATCAGCAAAATGTTTTCCACGCCGAGCGATTCAATCGCGCGCAATTTTTGCGGCAGCGAATAAATCAACGGCGGCGTTTTGTCCGGCGCGACAATCGCGTTCGGATGTTTGTCGAATGTCAGCGCGACGGAAATCGCGTCGTGCTGGCGCGCGTCCGCAATCGTTTGCCGGATGATTTGTTGGTGGCCAAGATGCACGCCGTCAAAAAAACCAATGGCGAGACAAACCTTGCGACTGCCACTGGCAAGTTCTTTCGCAGAATGAATGAGTCTCATGCGTCGTATAGGTCTTTGACGACAAATTTTAAGCGGCCAGCTTCAAAAACGGAATCACCCGTTTTTCCAGTTCGGCCTGCGACAGTTTCAAAATTTCGTCGAGCGGTTTTGCGTCGGCAACGTCGAATTTTCCCGAAACGCTGCGCCGCAACATCGCCAAATGCGCGCCGCAGCCGATTTTTTGTCCCAAATCATTTGCGACGCTGCGGACGTAAGTGCCTTTCGTGCAAGCCAGCCGGAATTCGCCGAGCGGCTCGCTGTAATTCGTGAATCGAAAATTGTAAATGTGAATCAGACGCGGCTCGCGTTCGACTTCGACGCCTTTGCGCGCGAGCTTGTAAAGCGGCACGCCGTCTTTTTTAATCGCCGAAACCATCGGCGGCGTTTGCATTTGGTCGCCGATGAATTGCGCGGCGAGTTCATTTAATTTTTCCAAAGTTAATGTCGGAACAGGTTTTGTTTCCACAATTTCGCCATCCGCATCGTAGGAATTGGTTGCGACGCCGAATTTAATTGTGCCTTCATAAACTTTGTCGTCGCCCATCAATTTTTCGGAGAGCTTCGTGCCGCGACCGAGAACGATGATCAAAAGTCCGGTCGCGTTCGGGTCGAGCGTGCCGCAATGCCCGACTTTTTTGATGCCGAATTTGCGGCGAATCGCGTCAACGACATCGTGCGAAGTCGGGCCGGCGGGTTTGTCCACGAGAATCGCGCCGTCGAGAGCGGAAAATTCTTGCATGAAAAATCAAATGGCTTTCAAAGCTTTTTTGACAGCAGCAATCACTTTGCGCTGAACCGAAAGTGGTCTGCCAAGAATTCTTGCGCCTGCCGCTGCCGCGTGACCGCCGCCGCCGAATTGCGCGGCGACGTCGCTCATGTTGAGCTTTACGTTTTTCGAGCGCAGACTGATGCGCGTGAGTTCCGGTTCAAGTTCCTCAAACACAATCGCGACGACGACCGGCTCGATGTCGCGGATATGGTCAATCAAACCTTCGGTCTCGTCGCTGTCCGCGCCGGTGCGCGCGAAATCTTTTTTCTTCAGCCACAAATAGCCGATGCGGTCGTGGTCAGCCAATTTGAATTTATTGTAAAGATGCCGCAGCAAACGCGCACGAGAGAGCGGATAGCTTTGATACACTTCGTCGCAAATTTTCGCGAGGTTCGCGCCGCGTGTGACGAGTTCCGCGCCGGCGTGAAACGTGCCGGGTCGCGTCGTCGGATATTGAAACGAGCCGGTGTCGGTGGAAACGGCGGTGAACAGGCAATCGGCGATCTGTTTCGTAATCGGCCAGCGCGCGACTTTGAGCAGGCGGAAAATCAATTCGCCGCAGGACGGTTCGCGCCCGGAAACCCAGTTGATGTCCGCGTAACGCGTGTTACTGACGTGATGGTCAATGTTGATGAAAATTTTCCGGTGGCCGATGCAGTCGCGGGCTTTGCCGAGCCGCTCGAAGCTCGCGCAGTCGGTCGCGATGACGCAATCGAATTTTTCCCCGCGCTTCGGTTTTTCAAACAGGCCGTCGGGGTCGAGAAATTTCAATTTTGGCGGCACGGCGTCTTCGTTCCAGCAAACGACGCGTTTGCCTTCGTTGCGCAACGCGAGCGCGAGGCCGAGTTGCGAGCCGATGCAATCGCCGTCGGGCCGGACGTGGCCGACGATGCAAAACGTCTTGTGCTCGCGAATCGTTTCGAGAATGCGGTCAATGATTTTCGGATAACTTTTCATTTTTTATCCGCGTCGTCTGCGGACGGCTGCGCTTTTTCCAATTCCTCGATGATTTGCAGCACGCGATTGCCGCGCACGATGGAATCATCGAAGACAAATTTCAACGTGGGCGTGTATTTCAAAACGACGGCGCGCGCGACGAGTCCCTGAATGCGGACGCGATGGTCGTTGAGCGCCTGAATGCCGCGTTTCTGCTGGTCGGGATTGCCGAAAATGCTGATGAACACGACGGCGGATTTCAAATCGCCGGCGACATCTACGTCATTGACGGAAATCAAACCGCACTCGTTGACGTGAAATTCGCGGCGGATGGCCTCGCCGATTTCGCGCTTCAACAATTCACGCACGCGCTCGTGTCTTAAATTCGGCATGATTCACCTCACAATTTCGCCGCAACTTTTTCCACCGCGTAACATTCAATCACGTCGCCGACCTGATAATCGCTGAAACCTTCGATACGAATGCCGCATTCCATTCCGGCGCGCACTTCGTTGACTTCATCCTGAAACCGGCGGAGCGATTGCGTGACGCCTTCGTAAATCACGTCCTTGCGACGGCGCACGCGGACTTTGCCTTTGACGATGCGCCCGCTCGTAACCATCGAACCGGCGACGGGCACACCTTTGGATAATTCAAAAATCTGCCGCACTTCCGCCGAGCCGGTGACGATTTCCTTTGTAATTGGTTCGAGCAAACCGGCCATCGCGTCCTTCACCTGATCAATCAATTCGTAAATGATGGCGTAAAGTTTGATTTGCACGCCGCTGTGCTTCGCTTTTTCGGCGGCGGTGTTGTCCACGCGCGTGTGAAAACCGAGAATGACCGCGCTGGACGCGGACGCGAGCGCCACGTCATTTTCGGTAATCGTGCCGACGTCGCTGTGCAGAATTTCGAGCGACACTTTGTCGGATTCAATTTTCTTGAGCGCGTCCACAATCGCCTCGACCGAACCTTGCGTGTCCGCCTTGACGACGACTTTAAGCACTTTGCTCTGCGCGGCTTCGAGCGACGCGAACAGATTTTCGAGCGCTTCTCCAAATCCTGCGTTTTGATTTCGTGCGCGCGCTGCCCGGCCAATTCGCGCGCGGCCTTTTCGTCTTCGACCGCGCTGAATTCAATGCCCGCTTCCGGCACGCCGTTCAAACCCAGCACTTTCACAGCGACAGACGGCCCGGCTTCTTTGAGCCGCTGGCCTTCTTCGTTGATGAGCGCGCGAACGCGACCGTAAAATTCGCCGCACAAAACCACGTCGCTCACGCGCAATGTGCCTTTGCGGACCAAAACCGTCGCCGTCGGGCCGCCCGGTTCGACGCCGGATTCAATCACGTTGCCTTTCGCGCGACGATTTGGATTTGCCTTGAGTTCAAGCAAATCGGCTTGCAACAAAATCATTTCGAGCAATTTATCAATGCCCTGTTTCGTCAGCGCGGAAACTTCCACGAAAATCGTGTCACCGCCCCAATCGTCAGGAACAAGTCCTTTGTCCTGTAATTGCTGGCGCACTTTCATCGCGTTCGCGTTCGGATGGTCAATCTTGTTGACGGCGACGAGAATCGGCACTTTTGCCGCTTTCGCGTGCGCCAACGCTTCCAAAGTTTGCGGCATCACGCCATCATTTGCCGCGACGACGAGAACAACGATGTCCGTGACATTTGCGCCGCGCGCGCGCATGGAGCTGAACGCCGCGTGGCCGGGCGTGTCGAGAAACGTGATTTGCGCGAGTTCGGTTTTGCGTTCGGGATGCGGCACGGAAATCGTGTATGCGCCGATGTGCTGCGTGATGCCGCCCGCTTCGCCCGCCGCGACGTTCGCCTTGCGAATCACGTCGAGCAAACTCGTTTTGCCGTGGTCAACGTGACCCATGATGGTGACGACCGGCGCGCGCGGCTTCAATTCCTCCGGCTTGTCCTCGAAATCCAACTCGACTTTTTTCTCGACGGCGTGGACGACGCCCGCGCCGCGCTCGCGTTTCTCCACTTCAAAACGGAAACCGTATTTCGCGCACAGTTGCTGCGCGATTTTCTCGTCAATCGCCTGATTGACCGTGGCGAAAACGCCGAGTTTCATCAAATCGCCGATGATGAGAAACGGCTTTTGCTTGAGCGCATTCGCCAATTCGCGGACGACAATCGGCGGTTTGAGCGTGATGACTTCAGCGGATTCCGGCGCGACAAATTTAGGCTGTGCGGGCGCGGCGGGTTTTTGTTGCGACTGTTTTTGCGGCGGACGACCATCGCGCTCACGGGAAGTTGGGCTGCCGGGCGCAGTGCCACCTTTTACGCCGCGAATGTCGCCGCGTCTGGTAAATTCCGTTCGGCTTGGCTCACTTGCGCGTGAAGGAAATCTGTCCTTCGGTTTTTGCGGCAACTGAATAAATCCGATTTTCTCGCCGACCTTGGGTGCAGGCGGTGGTGGCGGTGGAGCTGGCGCAATCGGTTTCGGTTTTTCAACAACTGGCGGCGCAACTTCGATTTTCGCCTCGATTTTGATTTCCGGTTTTGGCTCTGGCGGTGGCGGCGGTGCGGAAATGATTTGGATTTTTTCCTCGACGGGCGCGGGTTTTGGCGTTTCGACAACTTTTGGCGCGGCGAGTTTCGCAGCGATGTCGGGATGATCTTTTAGCAACTCGCCTTCGAGCCATTCGGCGGAGATTTTATCGAGCGAACTGGACGGAACTTTGGCGGCGGCAATGCCCAGCGACTTGGCCTTGGTGAGAATTTCTTTGTTCTCTAGGCCATACTTCTTCGCAATGTCGTAAATACGAACGGGCATAAAAATTCTTTCGCGCCGCGAACCAAATTGTGCAATTAGCCTTCATGCTAAATCGCAAAATTAAAATTGTTTCCGGGCCGCGCCATAAAATTCAAGCAATCGCTGCGGCTGCATCATCTCCGCCGAGATTGATTTTTCGGCGTTGAGCTTCTGCTCGCGCTGCCGCCAAAATTTCCACAGCCTTGCCGTTAATCGGTTCAATGCTGTTCAAATCGTTTTCCTCGGCGGACAACAAATCTTCCAGCCGCGTCAAGCCGGCGTGAACGAGTGCGTCCGCCTGCTCGCGGGAAATTCCCGGAATCGCCGCCAGCGCGTCAATCGCCTCGGCCACTTTTTCCTCGAAACCTTTTGTGACGACTTCCTCGGCATCAATGTCCACTTCCCAGCCGGTCAATTTGGAAGTCAGCCGCGCGTTTTGGCCGCGCTTGCCAATCGCCAGCGACAATTGGTCTTCCGCGACGAGAATTTTCAGCCGCTTGCGTTTTTCGTCCACGTCAATGCTTTTCAATTTGGCCGGTTCAAGCGCTTTGGTGACAAAAGTCTTGATGTCTGACGACCACGGAATCACATCCACTTTCTCGTTGTTCAATTCGCGGACGATATTTTTCACGCGCTGACCGCGCATCCCGACGCAGGCGCCGACCGGGTCAACCTTCGGGTCGCGCGAATACACCGCCATCTTCGTGCGGAAACCTGGCTCGCGCGCGATGCCCTTGATTTCAATCGTGCCGTCGCTGATTTCCGAAACTTCCAATTGAAACAACTTGATGATGAACCGCGGATCGGCGCGCGACAAAATGATTTCCGGCCCGTGCGGCCCTTCCTCGACGGCCTTGACGTAGCAGCGAATCCGCTCGCCAACCTGATATTCTTCAATCGAAACGCGCTCGCGACTCGGCAATAACGCCTCGTATTTGCCCAAATCCAAAATCACATCCGAACGGTCAAAACGCCGCACCGTGCCGCTCACAATGTCGCCCACGCGGTCTTTGAATTCCGTGAAAATCAGCGATTTCTCCGCCTGCCGGATTTTTTGCATCAACGCCTGCTTCGCGTATTGCGACGCGATGCGGCCAAAACCCGTGGGTGTGACTTCCTTTTCAATTTCATCGCCGACGTTTGCGTCCGGCTTGATGCGGCGCGCGTCAAACACGGAAATCTGGTCATGCTTGGAAATGACCTTGTCCGAAACAATCAATTTGGCGAACGCCTTGATGTCGCCGTTTTTCTGGTCAATCTCCACGCGCAATTCACGCGCCGGGCCGACCGCCTTTTTCGCCGCCGACAGCAACGCCTCCTGAACAGCGCCGACGAGGACATCACGATTGATGCCCTTTTCGCGCTCCCAGAATTCCAGGACAGCCAAAAAATCCGCGTTCATAACTTTCGCAACGGCGTTTGCCCGCGCCGCGCGCAGCGAACAAAAAAGCCGGAAGATGGTTTATCTCCGACTTTGGCGCGCTGGCCGAACCAGCAAACTTTACCGTTCTTGAAATGAAATAATAAATTTTTTGAAGTCCTGCGTCAAGCGCAATTCCAGTTTGTAAATTCGAGGGAAAATCAATGTTGCGCTGCAAAACTTTTCCACATTTTCAACGGTAGCAAGCCGAGCGCGATGAATCCAATCTGGCTCGCGACGAACAGCATCAGCCATTTGAACGCCGCGTCCGTGAAACCGTAACTGTGCAGGCCGATGCCGAGCATGTTCACGCCAAACCACGACCAGCTTGTCACGATGTTTCCGAAAACCGCGCAGCAGATCAGCCCGCGTTCGCGAATCATTCCGCCCCAGCGCAAATGCAAAATCAGCGCGTTCCACAGCACGATGATGAGCGC
Organism: Verrucomicrobiia bacterium; assembly: GCA_035546095.1. GTDB lineage: Bacteria > Verrucomicrobiota > Verrucomicrobiia > Limisphaerales > UBA11358 > UBA11358. The sequence continues at coordinate 46,221 of DASZXB010000054.1, forward strand.
GCCGTTTTCCTTCGGGTCCCAGCCCCAAAAACGTCCCCACGATTGGTCCGCCCAAATGCCACCAAGCACCGTGCCGACAAAACTGAACAACGTCGCAAAACAGACGATGCCGTAAACCATTCGCGCGAGCGATTTCGCCGTCGCTTCATCTAGCGTTTTCGTGAACACACCGCGCACGATGTAAATCAACGCCAAAAATCCGGCGACAAACGTCGAAGCATAGCCGGTCGTCACAGCGACAACGTGGGTGGCGAGCCAGAAATTCGTGTCGAGCACCGCGCGCATCATTTCCATCGTGTCGCCGTCCAGCGAAAGGTTTTGCGCGATGATGAGCGTGATGAATCCCATGCCCGCCGACGTGACCGCGCCGATTCCATTTTTGTAAAATTTTTCCAGAATCATTCCGAGAATGCACGCGCCCCAGCCAATGAAAATCGCCGACGAATACAAATTCGTCACCGGCGGCCGGCCTTGTAAAACGATTCGATAAATCAAACCCGTCGTGTGGATGAAAAATGCGAGCGCAATCAACCAGACTGCCGAACGGCGGAGCGTGGCGGCGACGCCCTCGTCGCCGAAAGCGTCATTGCGACGAGGCGTCGCGGCCACTCCGAACCACGAAAAAATTGCGAGCAATCCGGCCAAAACATAAATGACCATCGCGTTGTAAAACGGTTGCATCTGGTTGAAGAAAACTTCCGCGCGCGATTTCGCCAGCGCGCGCGAAAAATTCGGAACGAGCGAAGAACGCAAATCCACCAGCGCGGAATTGAAGCCGGCGACGTTTTGATTTTTCAGCGCGTCGGCCATGTTTGCGTAATCTTCAACCTCCGGAGAAATTTTCTCGCCCTTCGCTGCTTCGAGCAAAACCGTGCCGATATTTTTCCAATCGCCCGAATTATTTTGCGGCGGCACAATCAGCGGCGGTTGCAATTGCGACATGAAATCGAATCGCTGCAATTCGCCGAGAAATCCGTTGAAAACATTCGTGTCGTAACTTTGCCCCGCTTGTTGCGCGCGGACGGCAACGACGCCGGACGGAATCAAGTTTTCGTAATCGGCGAGTTCCTGTTTCCAATTTTCCGAATCCTGCGGCTGAACTGAATTTTTCAACTGCAAATAAAGTTCCAGTCGCGCATGGACTTTTATGATGGCGCGTTCGTAAGCGCTGCGCTGTCCTGATTCGATTTTCTCCACGCGCTCGTTTTCGGAATCAAGCGTTTGCAACGACGGTGCGATTTGATTCCACGAATAATGTTTGCCGTCCTGACGTTGCGCCGTGTTTTTCTCCGGCAATTTCAGGAACGCGATCAAATCGGGATTGTCCACGCGGAACACCGGCCAATTGTCCGCGACTTGCGGATTCATCATCACGTTCGCCAGCCATTCCGTCGCAGGAATGATTTTCGGTTTTTGATACCAATCTTTCCACGGCTCGAGATTGAGCGTTTGCTTTTCACGGATTTGCAGCAGCGAATTGCGGGCGAGCGAATCCATCGGCTTCAAGCGACCGTTGAAGACGAGCGGCAATTTTCCGAATTCGTTGAGCGCAAAACCGTTGTCCTTCGGCGGCTGGATTTGACCGAGAAACCAAACCGCCAGAGCGCACATCAGCAACGGTGGAAACCATTTTTGGATGAATTTTTTCATTTGCGTTTGGCGATAAATCCGACGAGATGGAACATAAATTGAATCACTAGTCCGAGCGCAACCATCGCGCAGCCGATGTATGGCGTCAACCAGCCTGGATTGCGGACAACTTGCAGCACGGACGACGGCGCGACACCCGCCTGTTGCGCCATTTCGCCGGCGGTCATTTGATATTGATAAAATGTCAGGCCGTCGTAACGCAGTGGCGCGTTCATATAAATTTCTACTTCGCGATTTTCGCCGGTCTGCGGATTTTGCAAACGTTCGCGGCTACGAAAATCCTTCGGGATGTCCGTGCCCTCATAAATCGTGTGCGTCGCTTTGAGCAACGTCAGTGAAAACGGAAAATAATTTCGTTCCGGTCGCAATTCAAACGTGAATTTTTTCCCATTCACGAAAACAAATTGCGGTTGTGTCAAATCGCTGACGATTTTTTGCGTCATTGGCGCGCCCAGTTGCTGCGCGTAATTTTGTTGAATAGCGGCGACCATCGCATCGTCGCTCGTCCAATCCGAAACAATCCAATCGCCGAGCGAAATGGTAGGGCCGACCTGCCGGTCGGCCTGAACGCGCGGCAGTGCGTCCCTACCATTAACTATGATTTCAATTTCCGCCGTCGGCACATTTTTGTCGTCCATCGTTTTGGTTTCGGCGAGCGGATGAAAATCGAAATTCGCGGCGACGCCGTTGGTTGTCAGCGGCGGACTGTTTTGCATCATCGGCGCGCGAAATTCCGGCTCGGAATTTTTCCAGAATTGTTTCACACGAATCGTGAACGGCAAATTGGTGTTTTGAATTTCGCCGCCGCGCGCGAGCAATTTATCCGAAATGGAAACGACTTGTTCACGGTTCGCGTCCATCGGCGTTTTGAAAATCAATTCATAATTTTGCGCGCTTTCGGAATACGATTTGGTTTCGCCTTCGACAAAGCGCATTTGCGCTTCGTGCGCGAGCATATCGGTCATCAATTGGCCGACGAGCAATAAAATTACGCCAGCGTGCGCAAGTTGAATTCCAATTTTTTGGACCGAGAATTGAAAACGATAAATGTGCGCGGCGAGCAAATTGATTAAAAGCAACGTGCCAATCAAATAACCGCCGGGCAGAATCAGCGGAATTTTGTGGCCGAACAAATCGAGTCCCAAAATAACCCATTGACGAAAATAGCGCGCCTGCGCCTGATAAAGTCCCTCGTCCACCTGCGCGAGCGTGCCGATGAACACGAGCACGATGGCGAACGCGAGCAAAACCACCGTGAGTCGCAGCGACGTGAAAATTTTTGCGAAACGGCTAACGAGCATCGGGGTATTTTGCTGATTGGATGAATTTCAGGAAAGCGTCTTTTTGTTGCGCGACGATTTGCGGGTCGCCCATCAATTTGTAAAACCACGTCTGGCCGTTTTGCGGAACAATCGCACCGACGAGCCGCGCGGGTTTGCCGGTTTTGGAATCCGTGCCGGAAAAATCAACGAGCGTGGCTTGACCGTTGGGAACTTCAAAAGTCGAAATGGTTTTGCTAAATTCCATTTCATCCGCCGGCGGCAAGCCGAGTTGTCCGCGCCAGCGATTCACATTTGCCGCCAAACCGCCGCCGTCGCCAGCCAATTCCGCGACATTGACTTCGGCGGTCGCGCCGTTGGTTTGAATCAAAAATTCCGCCAGTAAAAATTGCGATGGCGGTTGCGATTGCCAATCTGCGGGAATCGTCCAAATGGAATTGAGGCTTGAATTGGCATTTTGATTTGCGGCAGTTGGTTGCGGAAAACTCTGCGGCGCGAAATTTTCGACAAAGGAAACCGATTTCAAAAATTGCAGGAAATTATCCTTTTGTGACGCAACGAATGAATCTTCGCCGGTCATTTTGAAAAACCAACTAGTGTTGCCGCGCGTCAGTTCCGCGACCAGAATCCGCGCGCGAAATTTTCCGTCAATCAACGGCTGCTCACTGGCGATTTCAAAAAATTTTGCGGAATCATTGTTGACAGAAATCGTTTCGGCGGCAGTCGAGTTGGTCAGCGCGGGCAATTGTAATTGGTCGCGCCACATATTGACCAAAGCCAATTCATCTTCGCCCGCAGGCAACGGAATCACGCCGACATCCGCCGCCGAACCACCAGCGTTTGCAATTAAAAAACTGGCCACGCGCATTTGCGACGGCGCGATTTGTTGCCAGCCGTTTGGCAAAATGAATTGCAGTTGCGGCTGGGAATTTTCGTTTTGGGCGGGTGGAGCAATTTGATTTGACGCGGGCGGGGAAGTTGATTCGTTGGAAATTTGATAAACTTTGACTTCGTCGCGTTTGCAACCGGCGAACGCGGCGGTAAAAATCAATGCGGCAAAAAACGGCCATTTCATCGGATGATTTTATGGTATTTTGAGTCGGCAGCAAGCGGTTTGGTTCCTTGCCATGCGAAAAACTTGAATTTGTCGCGAGGCTGGCTTATCTAACCAGACAAACGAAAGGAATATATGAACACAGGAATCGGCATCTCGGAAAAAAATCGCAAGGCGGTCGTCGTCAAGCTCGTCACGTTGCTGGCGGATGAATACGTGCTTTACACCAAAACGCGCAACGCGCATTGGAATCTGGTCAGCCCGGATTTTCATTCCGTGCACGTTTATTTTGAAACGCTTTACGAGGAATTGGAGGAAAAGGCGGACAGCGTGGCCGAGCGCATCCGCAAATTGGGGCATTATGTGCCAGCGTCGTTGAAGGATTTTTTGCAACTGACGCGGTTGACGGAAAAATTGAGTGAACCGAATGACAGCCGCGGTTACATCAAGGAATTGCTGGCCGACCACGAAAGCATCATCATCTTCATCCGCGAAAACATTGAAGTCATCAACGACGATTACAAGGACGCGGGCACGGCGGATTTTCTCACCGGCTTGATGGAAGAACATGAAACAACCGCGTGGATGTTGCGCGCGCACCTCAAGTAGCCGCGTGGAATTGCCGGATCAACCCAAAGATGCCGTTGGAGGCGATTTGGATGCCGACACAAAAAACGAGATAGGCACTCAAGCGGTTCACGACCTGTTCGCCGCGCGCGCCGAGTTTTCCGAGCAACGCAGGCGTGAACGCATAGCAAATGTAAATCAACGCGCACATGATGACGATGGCGAGAAAAATGGCGGACAAGTTGACGAGATGATTTGATAAATCGCCGGCTTCGCTGTGCGCGGTCAAAGTGAGAATTACAGAAATCGTTCCCGCGCCGGTGGTCATTGGAAACGCGAGCGGATAGAACAAAATGTCCTCGGTTTTTTTCTCGTGGCTGGGACTCGACGCTTCGTGTGATTCCTCTTTGCCGTCATTCGACGCGAGTAATTCCCAACCCATCCGGCAAATCAAGATGCCGCCAGCGAATTGCACCACCGGCAGCGAAATCCCGAACAGTTGAAAAATCCAACTACCGACCAGCAGCGCGCCGGTGCAAATCAAAAAACAGTAAATCGTGATTTTGGCCGCTGCGCCGCGCCGTTCCGCGCGAGTGAGCCGATGTAAAAATGGTTCGACGATGAACGCCGTACCTACCGGATTGACCGGCGGCAACAACGCGAAAAAACCGACGAAGACCAGATTTAGAAATGTCAGCGTGGTTTCCATCCATTTTCAATTCACATTTCAACTCACGCCCATGTTCAACAAAAATTCGATGTTACTCTTCGTCTTTTTCAATTTGCCGAGCATGAGTTCCATCGCTTCCACCGGCGGCACGCCCGTGAGCGCGCGGCGCAAAATCACGACGCGGCTGTATTCGTCCGGGTGATACAACAATTCTTCCTTGCGCGTGCCGGAACGCTCGACGTTGATGCTCGGAAAAATGCGGCGGTCCACCAGCGCGCGGTCGAGATGCACTTCCATGTTGCCCGTGCCTTTGAATTCTTCAAAAATCACTTCGTCCATGCGCGAACCCGTGTCCACGAGCGCCGTCGCCATGATGGTGAGCGAACCGCCTTCTTCGATGTTACGCGCCGCGCCGAAAAATCGCTTTGGTTTGTGCAACGCGTTCGCGTCCACGCCGCCGGAAAGAATTTTTCCAGAATGCGGCTGAATCGTGTTGTAAGCGCGCGCGAGACGGGTAATCGAATCGAGCAAAATCACCACGTCGCGTTTGTGTTCAATCATGCGCTTGGCTTTTTCAATGACCATTTCCGCGACTTGCACGTGACGTTCCGGCGGTTCATCAAACGTGGATGAAATCACTTCCGCGCCTTTGCAGGAACGTTCCATGTCCGTGACCTCTTCCGGCCGTTCATCAATCAATAAAATAAAAAGATATGTTTCAGGATTGTTTTTCAAAATCGCGTTGGCAATTTTCTGCATCAACACTGTTTTGCCCGTGCGCGGCGGCGCGACAATCAATCCGCGCGTGCCTTTGCCGATGGGACAAACCAAATCCAACACGCGCGTGTTCAATTCGTCCGGCGCGGTTTCCAAAATGAACCGTTTGTTTGGAAACAGCGGCGTGAGATTGTCGAAATGCGTTTTTTCCTTCGCCTTGTCCGGGTCTTCTGTGTCCACGGCCTCGACCTTGAGCAACGCGAAAAATTTTTCCTTTTCCTTCGGCGGACGGATTTGTCCCGCGATGAGATTTCCCGTCTGCAAATCGAATCGCCGGATTTGCGACGGTGAAATATAAATGTCTTCCGGGCAGGGTAAATAATTGAAGCTCTGCGAGCGCAGGAAACCAAAACCTTCCGGCAAAATTTCCAGCACGCCTTCGGAAAACAAAACACCTGCGCGCTCGGCGTTTTTTTGCAGGATGTGAAAAATGACCTCGTGCTTGCGCATCGTGCCGAAATTTTCCACGCCATATTCGCGCGCCATCGCGTTCAACTCACTCATTTGCATCGCCTGCAATTTGGCGATGTTCAGCGACGCGGCGATTTTGTCGCGTTGATAACCGCGACGCTCTTCAAACTTCGTGTCGTCGTTGGTCGGCTCAATCGGTTTCGACGGCGGTTGCAACGCGGGCGTTTCCGGCGCGACGGTCTCGACGGCGGGCGCATTGGCTTCCGCTACGACGACAGGCGCTTCGCCGTTTTCAGCGTTCTTTGCTTTCGGTTTTTTTGAAACTCTTGGCATAAATAAAATGATTGATTGGCTGGCTGGGATTTCGATTGCCTCGCGGCAACGAACGGCGCAAACCGTCATTTGGACGGCCAGCGACCGAAAAAATTCAAAATGGATTTATCAAACCTGCGCTTGAGCGTGTGTTCTCAAAACGGCAAGGGAAATTTCGCAGTCAACTCGCGCACAAGCTGGCGCATTTCGGCGGCATTGTCAAAAAAATTTAGACACGAATTTCACAAATCTTCGCGAATTATCATAAATTCGTCACCTTGCCGCTTTAATTTGTGTTAATTCGTGGAATTCGTGTCTTTTTTTCTTGTGCGATTTTCCACCCGGCGGGTGCTATAAATCAAATTGCGATGACACCCGACTCCGAATTGCTCCGTCAATTTGCCAAAACTAATTCACAAGACGCCTTTGACGAATTGGTCAAACGCCACGTGAATTTGGTTTATTCCGTCGCGCTGCGGAAAACGAATGGCGACGAACATTTGGCGAAAGATGTCGCGCAAACCGTTTTCGCGGATTTGGCGCGCAAGGCGAATTCGCTTTCGTGCTGCGAAAACCTTTCCGGCTGGCTTTACACCAGCGCGCATTTTGCCGCCGCAAAAATGATTCGCGGAGAAAATCGCCGGCGCGACCGCGAAGAAAAATTTATGCGCGAACCATTTTCTACAGATTCCGAAAATCCGGCGAACGCCGATTGGGAAAAAATTTGTCCCGCGCTCGACGACGCCATGCACGAACTCAAAGAATCCGACCGCGACGCGATTTTGCTGCGCTATTTTGAAAATCGTCAATTTGCCGAAGTCGGCGCAAAACTTGGCTTGAACGAAAACGCCGCGCGGATGCGCGTCGAACGCGCACTGGAAAAATTGCGCACCATTTTTGCGAAACGCGGAATCACAACGGCCAGCGCACTCGCTTCCGTGATTTCAGCAAATGCCGTTCAACTTGCGCCCGCAAATCTGGCCGCGACATTGGCGACAACTTCCATTGCAACCGCCGGAACGGGAACTTTCACACTTCTAAAAGTTATGACTGCCACTAAAATAAAACTCGCCTTCAGCGCCATCGTCGTTGCCGGAGCAGCGACGGCAATCGTCATCCAACAACAAACACAAAACAAATTGCGCGGCGAAAACGAATCGTTGCAACAGCAAATCGCGCAATTGCAAACCGACAACGAAAATTTTTCCAATCGCCTTGCCGAAATCGGCGACGCCAAAAAATTGTCGGATGACCAATTCAACGAATTGATAAAGTTGCGCGGCGAGGTTGGTGTTTTGCGACGGCTAACAAATCAATTGTCGAAGGCGCAATCGGAAAATCAGTCTCCTTCAGCTCAAACTTCATCCGGCCAAAATCGAGCAGAGCAATTTTCACCGGAAGATTTATTCGAACTTCATCAAATCCATGTAGTCAGCGCAGTAAAAGAAATTGGCCTGGCGATTAGAATATATGCAGGCGATAACAATGGCCAATACCCGACTAATTTCGACCAGATCAAAAATGAACTTGTCAGAACCAATTTCAATGGCGTCCCCTTGAATTCGATTGAATTGGTCAACATCGGCTCGGCTAATGAATCAACACCGGATATGATTATGCTTCGGGAACGTGAACCCCGTGAAAATCCTTATAATCGTGGAGTTTGGAGCCGAGTTTACAGTCTGGCGGATGGTTCCGCGCAAACGATTTATGGCAATAGTCCCAACGCAGAAAGTTTTATTAATTTTGAACAACAACACTCGCCACAGCCGAATCAATAAGGCAGCGGAAATTTCGCCGTCAATTCGCGGACGCGCTCACGAACTTTGTGTGCGGCGTCCACATTTTTGATGTCCAGCAGCACTTCGGAAATCATGTCGGCAATCGCGGCCATTTCGGTTTCCTTCATGCCGCGCGTCGTGACCGCCGGAGTTCCGAGACGAATGCCGCTGGCTTGAAACGGTGAGCGCGTTTCAAATGGAATCGTGTTTTTGTTCACGGTGATTCCGGCTTCGTCGAGCGCAATCTGGCAATCTTTTCCGGTCAAATTTTTTGCGCCGACATCCACGAGCATCAAATGATTGTCCGTGCCGCCGCTGACGAGGCGGTAGCCGTTGCGTTTCATGCCGTCGGCGAGCGCGGAGGCGTTTTTGACGATTTGTTGCTGATACGTTTTGAACGACGACTGCAACGCTTCGTGAAAACAAACGGCTTTGGCGGCGATGACGTGTTCAAGCGGGCCGCCTTGGATTCCGGGGAAAACCTGCGAATCAATTTCCTTCGCAAATTTTTCGCGGCACAAAATCAATCCGCCGCGCGGACCGCGCAACGTTTTGTGCGTCGTGGTCGTGACGAAATCCGCGTGTTCCATCGGACTTGGATGAATTCCGGCGGCGACGAGTCCGGCGATGTGCGCGATGTCCGCGAGCAGATATGCGCCGACTTCGCGCGCTATTTCGCCCATGCGCTTGAAATCAATCACGCGCGGATACGCGCTCGCGCCGACAGTGATCATTTTCGGACGATGTTCACGAGCCATTTGCGCGAGTTGGTCGTAATCAATCCGCTCGTCGTCTTTGCGGACGCCGTAGTGGACGATTTCAAAAAATTTGCCGCTGAAATTTGCTTTGTTGCCGTGCGTCAAATGGCCGCCGTGCGACAAATCCATCGTGAGCATTTTGTCGCCGGGTTTGAGCACGGCGAAATAGCAGGCCATGTTCGCCTGACTGCCGGAATGCGGCTGGACGTTCGCGTGTTCCGCGCCGAAAATTTTCTTCGCGCGGTCAATCGCCAGTTGCTCGATGGAATCCACATTTTCACAGCCGCCATACCAGCGTTTTTTTGGATAACCTTCGGCGTATTTGTTGGTGAGAATCGAGCCTTGCGCTTCCAAAATCGCGGGCGAAACGAAATTTTCCGACGCAATCAATTCGATGTTTTCCTGCTGGCGCAATTTTTCGTGTTGAATGGCTTCGGCGATTTGCGGGTCAACATTTCGCAAACGTAATTGTAATGGCGCAAGGCGAAAATCCAATTTGTTCACGCGCCGTTCGTGACGTCCGCCTTCAAATTTGGCGGAAATAAATGCGTCGAGGATTTTCTTTGCCTTTTCCGAATCCGTATTGCCGGCCAGACAAAGGACGTTCACGTCATTGTGCCGACGCATGAGCGCGGCGGATGATTCGTCAAAGGCTTCGCCCGCGCGCGCGCCGGGAATTTTGTTGGCGGCGATGTAGACGCCCACGCCACTGGTGCAAACGAGCAAACCGAATTCCGCGCGGCCATCGGCGACGGCTTGCGCGACGGGCTGCGCGAAATCGGGATAATCGTCCGCCGGGTCTTTGGTCAGCGCACCGAAATCTTTCACCGTTTTGCCGGACGCAAGCAGATATTTCTTCAGTGATTCTTTCAACTCAAAGCCGCCGTGGTCGGCGCCAATCGCAAAATTGACGGAAGAATTTGTTTTTGCGCCGGTGGGCGCGGAAATAATTTGATGTTGTTCCATAAATTTCAAAAGCGACGCGATGCCTTGTTCGATTTGGTCGCGGCAATGCGCGTAAATTTCATAAGAACTGCCAATCGGATCGGCGATGTCCTTTTCAAAATCCTCGAGCGACTCGTCAAATTCGCGCAGCAAAAACGTTTTTTCCGCCGCCTGCGGATACAACAGCCCAACCGTGTCCACGTGGCTGTGCGTCATGCCAAAAATAAAATCCGCTTCCCGCACCAAATCCGCCGTGAGCATCCGGCTGCGCTGGTCGGAAATATCAATGCCGATTTCCCGCATCGCCGCAACCGAGTGTGCCGTCGGCGGCTGGCCGTCCATCGCGCCGAGGCCTGCCGACAACACGCGGAATTCCCCGCGCCCGGCCACAGCTTTGCGGAAAAGTCCTTCCGCCATTGGACTGCGGCAGACATTCCCGGTGCATACAAATAAAACAGTTTTCATCCGCGCGAAAAACCAAAGTGGTTTGTGAAAGGCGAATCGTCAACCCGAAATCAAAGGCGCGATTGACGCACCACCGCCAATCCCTGAATTAAATCCACCGCCCGCGCCAAAACCGGGTCACGGATGAAGGGTTGTTGCGGTTCCGTCGCGGACGACGCGGTGCTTTCATCTTCATCGCCGTCCTTGATTTTTTGCCGCACCAAATCCGCCTCGCTGATGTGGTCAATCATCGGCAAAAATTGATTGGTGCCCGCGCCAAAATTAGCGTCCGACGCCGATAAAGTGCCGAAAGGATTCTTCAAAAAATTCTTTTCGTCGCTCGCGCTCACGGCAACGGAAATATCCGGTTGCAAATTTTCCGACGCGCTGCCGAAGACCAATCCGGCTTTGGCGGCGTGCAAATCCATCGCCAATGCCGTCGCCGCACCGCGCGTTTCGCCGTTCACCAAAATCGCCAGCGGCAATTTTTTTGCCCCGAACAAATCCGCTGCCGCCTTTGCCGATTCCGCGTCGTCACCATTGGCAAAACGCAAATCCAGAACCGTTCCGGCAATTTTGTTTGAAGCCGCCAAAGTACTTTCCGCCGATTGGATTTCGTCCGGCAGATTTTTTCCCACGCCACCGACCAGCAAATACGCCACGTTGCTTTCCAAAACCGAAGATTTGACTAAATCCGCCCGCGCGGAAATTTGCGCCGCCAAAAAAATCGCCGCCAAAATGAAAAAGTGTGTCATGCTGCCATTAAATTGCGCGACAAAATCGGAAAAGTAAAAAGAAAAGACACGAATTTCACGAATTTGCACAGATTCAAAATTGCCAAATCAATTCGTGATCATTAGTGCCATTCGTGTCCCGCGCCTTTTATTTTGTCGGATTTTGACATTCGGCAGCGATATATTTCAAAAATGACCAGCGATTTGGATTTGCTCCGGCAATTCGCGCGCGAACATTCGCAGGACGCCTTCAGCGAAATTGTCCAGCGGCATTTGAATCTTGTCTATTCCGCCGCACTGCGCCAAATCCGCTCGCCGCAACTGGCCGAGGAAATCGCGCAATCCGTTTTCGCCGACCTCGTGCGAAATGCCGGAAAATTAGAGCCGGAAACAAATTTGACAGCGTGGCTTTACGCCGTCACGCGGCGAACCGTGATTGATGTCATCCGTAAAGAATCGCGACGCCAATTGCGCGAACAAATCGCCGCTGAAATGCAAAACATGAACGCGACAGAAAACGCTTGGGTACAAATCGAACCGTTTTTGGATGAGGCAATGGACTCGCTCGATGAAGCTGACCGCGCGGCGATTTTGCTTCGTTATTTCGAGAACAAAAATCTGCGCGAAGTCGGCGAGCAATTGAAAATTTCCGATGACGCCGCACAAAAACGCGTGAGCCGCGCGGTGGAAAAATTGCGTGAATTTTTCTCGAAACGGAAAATTACGATTGGCGCGAGTGGCTTGGTCGTTTTGATTTCTGCTAATGCCGTTCAATCTGCGCCGATTGGATTGGCCGCGACCATTTCCGCCGTCGCTGTTTTGTCTGGAACGACACTTTCAACTTCAACGGCTATTGCCACAACCAAAGTGATTGCTATGACTACCTTACAAAAATCCATCATCGGCGCGGCGTTCATCGCCGCCGTCGGAACGGGAATTTTTGAAGCGCATCAAAATTCCAAATTGCAAAATCAAATTCAAATATCCCAGCAACAGCAAGCATCGTTGACCGACCAAATCCAGCAATTGCAACGCGAACGTGACGACATGACGAATCAGTTGGCTAATTTGCTCACCGAAAACGCGCAGTTGAAATCCAATTCAAATGAAAATGAGCTTTTGAAATTGCGCGGTGAAGTCACGCAGTTGCAGAATGAAGCAAACGACCCAACTGAAAAAGCGGCAAAAACAGCCGCAGCCAAAGTGAAGTTGCTCAAACAATATCTGGAACAAAACCCAGGCAGAAAAATTCCGGAACTCCAATTTGTTACTGAAAAAGATTGGGCCGACGCCGTTTGGAACAACGATTTGAAAACTGACGATGACAATCGAGAAGCGTTAAGCAAGTTGCGCGAAACGGCTGAAAACATTTTTCTTAACGAAATGATGAAATCTGCGTTTAAAAAATATCTTGCTGCAAATGATGATATATTGCCATCCGACCTTTCACAATTGAAATCATATTTCGATGTTCCAGTTACGGACGAAATGCTGCAACGCTATGAACTTCTGCAAACCGGGAAACCGGATAATTCGGCGGACTTGGTAAAATTAGTTGTATATGCGGACACGGATTATGACTCGAATCACGGAATGTCAATCAATGGTGCTTGGGGAGGCAGGTTCAACCAAGTTAGCGGTGCTGTCCAAAAAGCCGCAGAAGCATTTGCAAAGGATAATAATGGTCAGATGCCCAGTGAGTCTTCACAAATAATTCCTTACCTTAAAACCCCTATTGACACAGTCACGGTGCAAAAATATTTGAACCAAATTGCTGGAGGTGTGAGCGCTAACGGAACACCCTAAACAGGGTAAAGTTTTCTAAAGCGCTTTCGCCGTGACGTTGCGGCGGAAATGCGCGCCGTCGAAATAGATTTTATTGAATCACCGCGCCAAGCGCCGTAGGCGCGGCATCATCTGTAAATATGTCGCTCCCACGGAACTGAAACTAAACAGAAACAAACCAAGGGAACAAAGGATTATTTAACTTCGTTCTCTTCGCTCCTTTTTGTTCAAAAAGCCTTCGCCGCGATGTCGCGGCGGAAATGCGCGCCGTCGAAATGGATTTTTTCCACGACGGCATAAGCGGCGGCTTGCGCGGATTTCAAATCTTTGCCCAACGCCGTCACGCCAAGAACGCGTCCGCCGTTCGTAACGATTTGATTGTTTTTTAACGCCGTGCCCGCATGAAAAACTTTTACGTTTGGAATTTTTGCGACTTCGTCCAAACCAAAGATCGGTTTTCCTTTTTCATAATTTCCCGGATAACCGCCGTTGGCCATCACAACGCACACACCTGCTTCCGGTTTCCAGCGCAATTCAATTTTGTCCAGCGCGCCGCTCACGCTCGCATCGAGCAATTCGACCAAATCATTTTCCAAACGCGTCAGATAAGCCTGCGTTTCGGGGTCGCCGAAACGTGCGTTGAATTCCAAAACGCGTGCGCCGGATTTTGTGAGCATGATGCCGGGATATAAAATGCCGCAGAAATGGATTTTCTCCTCCGCGCAGCCGCGCAGCCACGGAGTCAAAATTTGTTCGCCGATGCGTTTCAATTCCGCGTCGCTGACAAATGGCGTGGGCGAATACGTGCCCATGCCGCCGGTGTTCAAACCCTTGTCGCCGTCCAGCGCGCGTTTGTGGTCTTGCGACGTGGGAAATAATTTCGCTGTCTTGCCATCGCAAATGGCGTGCAACGAAATTTCCACGCCTTCCAAAAATTCCTGAATGACAATATTTGCGCCCGCCGTGCCAAAACTTTTGGCAACGAGAATTTCGTCAATCGCGCGTTCGGCTTCGGTTTGATTCGCGCAAATCAAAACGCCTTTGCCGAGCGCAAGGCCGTCGGCTTTCACGGCGCATTTGCCGCTCAATTCGGCGGCAAATTTCTTGGCGGCGGCGGCATCCGAAAATGTTCCGGCGCGCGCCGTGGGAATGCCGTATTTCTCCATGAAGTTTTGCGAGAAAACTTTGGACGATTCAAATTGCGCGGCTTTTTGGTTCGGCCCCCAAATCCGCAGACCGTTTTTCTGGAACAAATCCACGATGCCGAGCGCGAGCGGATTGTCCGGCCCAACGACGGTAAGTTCAATTTTCTTTTCGAGTGCAAACGTTAGCAGCTTCGGCAAATCTTCGGCGGAAATGGAAACACATTCGACCGGTGACAAATTTTTTGCGAGCCGTTCCTGCGTGATGCCGGCGTTTCCCGGCGCGCAAAAAAATTTTTCTGCGTGCGGCGATTGCGCGAGTTTCCAGACGAGGGCGTGTTCGCGTCCGCCCGAACCGATGACGAGAATTTTCATTTAGGTTTTCCGCAGATTACGCGGATTGCGGGGATTAAAAAATCAAAAACCCGGAACGGCGAAGATTTGCCAGTTTTGGCAACAGTAGTTTTTCTAAAATTAGATTCAGATTGAATTAAAACTTCTTTCGCCCGGTTGACAGTTTTTGAAATAAGGCGCAATCTCGTTGGCGTATGGATGTTCTCACACTTTCCCGCATCCAATTCGGCCTGACCATCGGGTTTCATTATATTTATCCGCCGTTGAGCATCGGTCTCGGCCTTATGCTGGTCTGCATGGAAGGGCTTTGGCTCAAAACAAAAAATCCGGTCTATCACCAGATGGCGCGTTTTTGGACGCGCGTGTTTGCGCTGACGTTCGCGCTTGGCGTGGCGACGGGCATCGTGATGGAATTTGAATTCGGCACGAACTGGGCGACGTATTCGCGTTTTGTCGGCGACGTTTTCGGCAGCGCGCTGGCGGCGGAAGGGATTTTTGCATTTTTCCTCGAATCCGGTTTTCTTGCGGTGTTGCTGTTCGGCTGGGACAAAGTCGGGCGCAAATTGCATTACTTCTCGACGTGCATGGTTTGTCTCGGCGCGCATTTCAGCGCGGTGTGGATTGTCGTCGCGAATTCGTGGATGCAGACGCCCACCGGCTATCATATTGTCGGCGAAGGAATGCACGCGCGCGCCGAAGTCACGAATTTCTGGCAGGTTGTCTTTAATCCTTCGATGGTTGAGCGCTTGTCTCACACCATTTGTGGCGCGTGGTCGGCAGGCGCATTCCTAGTCGTGAGTGTGAGCGCGTGGTATTTGCTCAAGAAAAAGCATTTGGAATTTGCGCGTGCGTCGTTGAAAGTCGGTTTGACGATCGCATTGGTTGCTTCTCTCCTGCAAATGTTCACCGGCCATATCAGCGCGCGCGGTGTGGCGGCCAATCAACCGGCCAAACTTGCGGCGTTTGAAGGACTTTACAATACCACATCGAACGCGCCGCTCGCGCTCGTCGGCTATGTGGACGAAAAAAATCAGGAAGTCGTCGGCTTGAAATGGCCGGGCTTGTTGAGCTTTCTCATCGGGTTCGACACCAAAACCAAAGTTATCGGTCTGAACGATTTTCCGCCGCAAGACCGTCCGCCGGTGCAGCCGTCATTCATATTCTTTCACGGCATGGTCGGCATCGGGATTGCGTTGACTGTGATTGCCGCGCTTGGCTTTTTATATTTTCGCAAAGGTTCGTTGCCGGAACGACGCTGGTTGTTGTGGATTCTGATTTTCTCCGTGCTCGGCCCGCAAATCGCGAATCAACTCGGCTGGTTCGCCGCCGAAGTGGGCCGCCAGCCGTGGCTGGTTTATGGCGTCATGCGCACGCCGGAAGGTTTGTCCAAAGTCGTGCAAGCGAACGTCGTGCTCACGTCGTTGATTCTGTTCACGTTCATTTATTTTCTGTTGTTCGCCGTTTTCATTTACCTGCTCAACGACAAAATCCAGCATGGCCCGCACGACGAAGATTTGATTCCGTCGGGCAAATTGGCTTTGCCGGAACAATTCACCACGATTGAACATAAATAAACACGAAAAATTTAGACACGAATTGCACGAATTGTTGCGAATTCAAAAACAATTCGTGAAAATTCGTGCAATTCGTGTCAAAACTGTTTTATGAATCTCGATTTGAACACCATCTGGTTCATCCTCGTCGGCGTGCTGTTCACCGGCTACGCGATTCTCGACGGATTTGATTTAGGCATTGGCGCGCTGCATTTGTTCACAAAAAAAGATGAGGAACGCCGCATCATGCTCAATTCCATCGGGCCAGTTTGGGACGGCAACGAAGTCTGGCTCGTCACCGGTGGCGGCGCGTTGTTCGCCGCGTTTCCGAACGTTTATGCGACCGCATTTTCGGGATTTTACCTCGCGCTGATTTTACTGCTCGTCGCGTTGATTTTCCGCGCCGTGGCGATTGAATTTCGCAGCAAACGTCCCGAACACTGGTGGCGGCAAATGTGGGACATCGGCTTTTCCGTCGGCAGTATTCTATCTGCGTTGCTCATCGGCACCGCGCTCGGCAACATCGCGTGGGGCGTGCCAATTGACGCCAACGGTGAATTCGCCGGAACATTTCTCGGACTGCTGAAACCATATCCGCTGCTCGTCGGCCTGACGACTGTGGCGCTCTTCATGATGCACGGCGCGATTTATGGCGTGATGAAAACCGAAAATGAATTGCACGACAAACTCCGCGTCTGGGCGACGCGCTGTATCATTTTCTTTGTGATTTGCGCCGTGACATTGACGATGGCAACACTGTTATTTGTGCCGCACATGGCCGAGCGCGTGAAAGACCATCCGTGGTTTTTCACCATCGCGCTCGCGAATATGCTCTCCATCGCCAACATCCCGCGCGAATTTCATCGCAAAAACGACTGGCTCGCATTTCTTTCATCTTGCGCGGCGATGGTCACGCTCATGGCGCTGTTTGCCGTGAACATTTTCCCCGACCTGATTTACAGCCTGCCAAACCCGGAAAATTCTCTCACGATTTACAATGCCGCGTCCTCGCCGAAAACGCTCGGCATCATGCTCGCTATCGCGTGCATCGGCGTTCCCGTCGTGCTCGCTTACACCGTTTGCATCTACTGGATTTTCCGCGGCAAAGTGAAAATGGACCGGATGAGTTATTAAACCAGCGCGTGTTCGCGTCTGCCTGAACCAATAACAAGGATTTTCATCAAATCATTTACTATCTTTTGACCATTCCGAACTTAAATATGATTCAATTTCGTTTGCGCTAAATGCCTTAATTGTGTCGTGAATCATCTCCAAAGCGATAAAACCGCCGCGCGAAGTAATAAATTTTTTCTCATAATCTTTTAATGGCCTTTGCAATTTCTTTTCTGCATCGGCAATTATTGCTTTATGCCAGTTTTTAACCGTCGCTTCAGAATTCATACGTCTGTTAATCAATCACCCGTGCTTCGCCTTTGCCTTTGACAACTCCGCCGATGAGCCATGCATTATGTTTTTGCGCGCGAATGAATTTCAAAATCGCGTCCGCTTTTTCCGCCGCGACAATCGCCACAAAACCGATGCCCATGTTGAACACTTGATACAATTCGTCGTCCGGCACGCCGCTTTTTTCCGCGATAATCTGAAAAATCGGCAGCATTTCCCACGAACCTTTGCGGATGACGACATCCAAATTGCGCGGCAACACGCGCGGGATGTTGTCCACAAACCCGCCGCCGGTGATGTGCGCAAACGCTTTCACTGGGTTTGGCTTGCCAACGAGATTGAATTTCTTGATCAGCTTTTGCACCAACGGGCCGTAGCTGATGTGTTCTTTCAACAATTCTGCGCCGATGGAATTTCTTAATTCCGGCAAACGCGAAGACGGTTTCAATTTCAATTGCTCGAAGAAAATTTTGCGACCGAGCGAATAGCCGTTCGTGTGCAAACCAGACGATGCAATGCCAATCACCGCGTCGCCGCGCTTCACGGTTTTTTGGCCGTTGAGCATTTTGGATTTTTCGACGACGCCGACAATCGTGCCGCTCACGTCGTATTCGCCAGCCTGATAAAACCCCGGCATCTGCGCCGTTTCGCCACCGATGAGCGCGCAATGATTTTCCGCGCACGCGCGCGCGAAACCCTTGATGATTTCCGTGAAAACGTGCGCCTCAAGTTTTCCCGTGCCGAGATAATCCAAAAAAAACAGCGGCTCCGCACCGAGCACGGCGATGTCGTTGACACAATGATTTACCAAATCCGCGCCGATGGTGTCGTGCTTGTCCATCGCAAAGGCGATTTTCAATTTCGTGCCGACGCCGTCCACCGACGAAACCAAAATCGGCTCGCGATATTTTTTCAAATCCAATTGAAAAAGTCCGCCGAAGCCGCCGACTTTACCTAAAACTTCTTTGCGATGCGTGGACGCGAGCAATTGCGGCAACGTAGCCTTCACTTTGTTTCCCAAGTCAATGTCAACGCCGGCGGCGGCGTAGGCTTTTTGTTTCATGCGCCGGAAATTAAATCGGGAAATGAAAGTGCGGGCGAGAAAATTTCGTCGCGCTTTGCTAACGGAAATTATTTATGGAATGATAAATTGATTTGTTGCAACGCCTTCGCGCTGAAAAATTGAATTCAAATTTGCAGGACGAACAGATTCTGCGTGGCCATCGGCAAAAGAAAGGATGCCATAACGCGCTTGGCCGATGTGGTGAGAATCATTTGACCAGTCCAAGACTTCGTTGGGCGAGTAATCAAATAACCCTGAACCGACCGGCTTGTCATTTGCCACAAGATAACGGCGCCAGTCAAAACAATGTTGGCGACACTGTTTGTCGTCACATTCACGTTTACAAAATAACTCAAATTGGATTCGGAAAATGTTGAAACATTCGTTGCCGCAAATTTGATTTTATCAATCGGGCAAACGAAAACTGAAAAGCTTTTGGTGTAATCCAACAGCGGGCGAAATTGTTCGGATGCGTGACCAGAATTGATTTTTTCTCGCGTGCCACCGTTGGTTTCTGATAGTTGCCACGGAAAATTGCCGTTGTGGTCGCCATTGAACATGAAAAACCCGATTGCAATTTGCCTTTGATGGTTCATGCACACTGACATAACTGCTTTGTTGGCCGGCCGGCAAGAAGGGGAAGCAACATTGCCGCTAAAATAAAAAGCACAGCCAACACCACAAGAACTTCAAGAAGCGTGAGTCCACTAATTTTCGCTTTGGCCGAAAGCATTTTCATAGCTGGATAAAACAAATCTACTCCCAAACCCGATGGCGGCAAGCGGGAATTATTTTGCGAATGGCAACTCTACAATTTTCACCGGACTTTCGCCGGACGTCGTTTTCAAAACCAATTCCGTCCCGATTTGATTCGCTTCGCGACGGACGTAGCCGAGCGCAATGTTGCCGAACATTGGCGATCTCACGGCACTGGTGACGTAGCCGATTTCTTTGCCATCACGAAATAATTTATCACCTTTTTTTGGCAACGTTTCCAAATTGGTGGCCAGCCGCAAGGCTCGCAATTCACGGTTCACGTGGCCGATACTGTGGATGCGGTTGATGACTTCCTGTCCGATGTAGCAGCCTTTGTTGTAAACGATGGCGCGATTTTCGATTCCACATTCGAGCGGAATGTTTGTTTCGTCCATGTCCGCGCCAAATTGCGGAATGCCATTTTCAATTCGCATTGTTTCAAACGCCGTCCAGCCGACAGCGCGTCCGCCAATTTGTTTTGCGGCGGCAATCAATTTGTCCACAACCGCGCCGAGCGAATGGTTTGGGATAAATAAATCAAAGCCGAATTGATTTGTTTGCGGCTCGCGAGGACGCTCGCCCCACCAGTTTGAAAGTCTTGCGTTATTCGCTAAATAAATTTCACCAAGCGTGGCATCAGAAATTTTGACCGAGCCAAATTGTTTTTCAGGAATTTGCGGAAACAAATTTAACGCGCGAATCACTGCCGCAGATTTTTGCCCTTGCACACTCAACAAGCCGTAGTGCGGGCGCACATCCACGATTTGCACGTCGTCGGCGACGATGAATTTTTCCAGTCGCGCGGAAATTTTTTTCGTCAGGCCCGGCTCGAAATCCAAAAGCAATTCGTCCAGCAAATTGAAAACGTTCAAGTCGCTTTCCATTTTGCCTTTGTTGGTCGTAATCGCGGCGTAGCAACCTTCGCCGACGCGCAGTTTTTTTACGTCGTTCGTGATTTGCCCGTGCAGAAAACGGATTCGATCCGCGCCAATCAGACAAATACGCGAGCGAAAACTGAAATCCAAAACACCCGCGTTTTCGCGCAGCGATTTGTATTCCGCGAGCCAGTCGCCGTAATCGCTGACGATTTCCGCGTCGTTGAGTTCGAAAAAATTTGCGCCGAGACCGTGATGAAATTCATGCAACATTAATTGCTTCATGTCCGACAAAATAATGTCACTGTTTTGTCGCCGCGAAAAATGAAATCGCATTGCGCGCGGATGACTTTCACGGCAGATTGTCGGCATGAATCTGGACGCGCTTTATTCCGAACTCACGCTCAAAACCAAAGCCAAACTCGCGCTCATCGTGCTCGACGGCCTCGGCGATTTGGCGACGAAGGAACAAAATTATCTCACACCGCTCGAAGCCGCGACGACGCCCAATCTCGACAAGCTCGCGAAAGACTCCGCGCAAGGACGCATGATTCCCGTCGCGCCCGGCATCACGCCCGGCAGCGGCCCCGGCCATCTCGGACTTTTTGGCTATGACCCATTGGAATTTCAAGTCGGTCGCGGCGTCATCGAAACGCTCGGTTTGGGCATGGAACTGAAACACGGCGACGTTTGCGCGCGCGCCAATTTTGCCACGCTCGACGCGAAAGGAATTGTCACCGATCGCCGCGCCGGACGCATTCCTACGGCGACTTGCGAAAAACTGGTCGCGCTGCTTTCGTCAAAGATTAAGAAAATCGGCGACGTGGAAGTGATTATCAAAGCCGGATTGGAACATCGGTTCGCGCTGATTTTTCGCGGCAATGGTTTGGAGGGTCCGTTGACGGACGCCGACCCGAATCGCGAAGGTTTGCCGATTCCAACCGTTCATCCGCGCGACGAAAACAACACTGCGCAGAAAAAAACCGCCGCGCTCGTCGCCGAATTTTACAAACTCGCGCTGCCGCTTTTGAAAAATGAAAAGCCGGCGAATGGATTTCTCATGCGCGGTATCGCGCATCAGCCACACATTCCGTTGTTTGAAGACCGTTACAAATTGAAAGCCGCCGCGCTTGCGGTTTATCCGATGTATAAAGGTTTGGCGCAACTCGTCGGCATGAAAAAAATCGAAGGGCCGCAAGCCATCGCGCAGCAATTCGAGCGTTATCTCGCGGAATACGACAATTTTGATTTCTTTTTCATCCACTACAAATACACGGACAAATACGGCGAGGACGGCTATTTCGCCGCCAAGAAAAAAGCGATTGAAGATTTCGACGCCGCGCTGCCGATTCTGCTGAAGAAAAAACCGGACGTGCTCGTCATCACCGGCGACCATTCGACGCCGTGCGCGTTGAAAGGCCATTCGTGGCATCCGCAGCCGGTGATGATTCATTCCGCGTGCAGCGGCTCGGACAAACTGGAGCGCTTCACCGAAACCGGCGCGAATCTCGGCTCGCTCGGAATTTTTGAGTCGAAATTTTTGATCCGGCTCATGCAAGCCAACGTGAAAATGTTCGATAAATTCGGCGCATGAATTTGCCGAACAAACTCACGGTCTCGCGTTTTGTCCTGACGGCGTTTTTTCTCGTCGCGTTGTTTTGGCCGACACCAATTCCGTTCCGCAACACCATCGCGTTGTTTTTGTTCGGCTTCGCCAGCTTCACGGATTTTTTGGACGGCAAGATCGCGCGCGCGCGCGGACTGATTACAAATTTTGGCATTCTCATGGACCCGCTGGCGGACAAAATTTTGACGTGTTCAGCGTTCATCGCGTTTGTGGAAAGCAGCGCGTTACATCCGAACGCGCCGGTGCGCGTGGCGGCGTGGATGGTCGTTATCATCGTCGCGCGCGAATTGGCGATTACCGGTTTGCGATTGCTGGCGGCGTCAAAAAATGTCGTGCTGGCGGCGGAGCGCTATGGCAAGCATAAAACGATTTCGCAGATTGTGGCGATTCTGGCGTTGTTGCTGGCGAACGCGAGTGGCGAATGGAATCCGCCGTTGCAAAAAATTTTCGCGGACTGGCTGCCGGTGTTCGCCAAAATCGCGTTGTGGGTGACGGTCGTGTTGACGGCTTCGTCGGGGCTGCTTTATTTGTGGCGGAATCGCGCGCTTTATTTGAACGACCTTTGAAGCGGGGAAAATCAGCGGTGCGAAGTCAGCGGGAGCGTGTTACCGGCGTTGTTGGCGGTTTGATAAACGGCGGGCGGCAATCCGGCGAGCGGATTGCGTTTTGAATGATGTTTGAAAGCCGAGCCGATGAGCATTGCAATTAAAATCAATCCCACCACCGCACCGGCGGCTGCGCCCCATTTCCAATTGAATTTGGAAAGCAGAAACAGCAGGTAATCAATTCGCGGGTTGGCTGCTTCCACCAACGGCGGCGGTTCGCTGAATTTTTCCGTCTGATTCAATTCCGCGTCGAGCGCCGCCAACATTTGCGCTTCATCCAGTTTGAGCACGCGGGCGTAATTCTTGACCGAGCCGCGGATATAAACCGGCGCGGAGAACACGGCGAAGTTTCCTTCTTCGAGCGCGCGCAGGTGGTCGGTGCGAATCTTGGTCACGTCCGCGACTTGATTGATGGTCAAATGCAGGGCTTCCCGCGCCTGACGAAGTTTTTCAGCAACCTGCGACATAATGTTGTTCATGGCTTTTTAATGGATTTTGCCTGTTTTTTGCAACAAGAAAGCATAAAGCGAACCAATTTTAACGGTTTTCACAAGCTTTTGTCGTTCGCAAACCATTAAATAATTCCCTCTCTGCGCCATTCAATTTGCCAAAGACATGATTTCATTTATTAGGTTTGAAATTGTCGCGGCTGAATCCGTTCAAAGTTGCCGCAAAAGGCAAACGCGCAACTCACTGCGCGCGACAAACTGCTCGCCTTGACCGCGCGGCAACGGCATATTGCGCCGCGAATCTATGCGGGCTTTTTTGTTCAAAGTCTGGGGTCTGGCCAAACCTTATCACACGCGATTGTTTCTCGGCGTGGTGATGGGAATCATTAGCGGATTGATTTCACCGTTGTTAATCGGGACGGTCATGTTCGTTTATGGCGCGGTCTTCCCGTCGGCGGATTCCGACGCGGCGGCGCAATTGCCCATGCGCCGGATGCCCGAATTTGTGAGCGATTGGTTTCACGCGGCGCGCGCCGCGCTCGAAGGTAGCGTGCAAACGCATCGGTGGACGATTGCGCTGCTGATTGCGGCCATTCCGCTGATTATGTTTTTGCGTGGATTATTCGGTTACTTGAACGTCTATTTTCTGCAATGGGTGGCCAGCCGGACGGTCGCGGATTTGCGCGTGCGTTTGTTCGCGCACTTGCTGCGATTGTCCACCGGCTTTTACACGGAAAATTCTAGCGGCCAGCTGATTTCGCGCGTGATGAACGACACCGGCTCGCTCCAAAACATTTTGAACAACGCGACGTCGGTGATCGCCCGCGACCCCATTTCGCTCGCCAGCCTGCTCGGATTTTTGCTCTGGCAACAGCCGAAGTTGACGCTGTTGACGATGGTGTTGCTGCCGCTGGCCATGATCCCGATTTTGATTTACAGCCGCAAAGTGCGCCGTTCCAGCCGCGAAATGCAGGCGCAATCCGCCGAACTGACGCAAATCATGTCCGAAGCCTTCACCGGCCAGCGCATCGTCAAAGCCTACAACCTCGAAGACGTCATGGTGGAGAAATTTCGGGAAACCGCGCGCAAATCCGTCAGCCATTTCATGCGCATCGTGCGCGCGATGGAAATCCCCGGCCCACTCATTGAATTTTTCGGCTCGGTCGGCGTCGCGCTGCTGCTGGCCTACTTGATTTCCTATTCCCAATCGCGCCCCAGCCCGACGGATTTCCTGTCCATGATTGGCAGCATTTTTCTGATGTATCAACCGATGAAAAATCTGACGCGTCTGCAAAATCAAATTGTTCAGGCGCGCGCGGCGACGGAACGCGCTTTCGCCTTGCTCGAAACAAAAAATTCCGTGCCCGAACCGGCGCAGCCGAAAAAATTACAAGCCGCCGGCGCGGACATCCAATTCGACAATGTGAATTTTTCCTACGGCGAAAAAAGCGCATTGCAGAACGTCAATTTGCAAATCAAATCCGGCCAGCTTGCCGCATTCGTCGGCAAGACGGGTTCCGGCAAAACCACGATTGCCAACTTGCTCTTGCGATTTTACGATCCGCAACAAGGTGCAATCCGCATCGGCGGAACTGACATTCGCGAATTTTCCACGCGCGATTTGCGCAATCAAATTGCCGTCGTCACGCAGGAAATCATTTTGTTCAACGACACCATCCGCAAAAATATTGAACTTGGTCGCCCCGGCGCGACCAATGAGGAAATCATTTCCGCCGCAAAACACGCTTATGCTCACGAATTCATCCTCGAAAAATCCAACGGCTACGACACGATTATCGGCGAAAAAGGCGTGACACTTTCCGGCGGGCAACGTCAACGCATCGCCATCGCCCGCGCCATTTTACGCAACGCGCCGGTCTTAATTCTCGACGAAGCCACCAGCGCGCTCGACACGGAATCCGAACGCGCCGTGCAAGTGGCGTTGGACGATTTGATGAAAGGCCGCACGACGTTGTGCATCGCGCATCGGCTCTCGACAATTCTTCACGCCGATGTCATCGTAGTGCTCGAAAAAGGGCGCATCGTGGAAATCGGCAAACATCAGGAATTGATTCAACGCGGCGGCATTTACCAAAAACTTTACGAACTCCAATTCAATCAATAATTCAAATGGCTGAAAAAATTCCCTATCTCGACCTGCCCGCGCAAATCAAATCGTTGCGCAAAGAAATTGACGCCGCCATCGCGCGCAACCTCGACGCCTGTTCCTTCTGCCTCGGTCCGGATGTCGTGCAATTTGAAAAAGATTTCGCTAAATTCATCGGCACGGAACATTGCGTCGCGTTCAACAGCGGCACGTCCGCGCTGCACGTCGCGCTGCTGTTGCTCGACATCAAGCCGGGCGACGAAGTCGTCACCACGCCGTTCACGTTTGTCGCGACCAGTTGGGCGATTTCCTACGTCGGCGCGAAACCCGTTTATGTGGACGTGGACGACGCCACGATGAATCTCGACCCGAAATTGCTCGAACGCGCCATCACGCCGAAAACAAAAGCCATTTTGCCCGTGCATCTTTACGGCCATCCGTTCGACCTCGACCCGATTCAGGCGATTGCCAAAAAACACAAATTGCCGCTCGTCGAAGACACGGCACAGGCTCACGCCGCGAAATACAACGGCAAAACCGTCGGCACATTTGGCGAGATTTCCTGCTTCAGCTTTTATCCCGGCAAAAATCTCGGCGCGGCGGGCGAGGGCGGCGCATTGCTCACGAACAATCCCGAATTCGCCAAACGCGCGCGCTCATTGCGCGAACACGGCTCGACCGTGCGCTATTATCACGACGAAGTCGGATTCAATTACCGCATGGAAGGCATTCAAGGCGCGGTGCTCGGCGTAAAATTGCCGCATTTGCAAAAATGGACGGACGAGCGCCGCCGCGTCGCGCATCGTTACCACGAATTGCTGAAAGACACGCCATTGCAACTGCCACGCGAAGCCGCGAATTGCGAAAGCGCGTATCATCTTTATGTCGTTCGCCATGCGCGCCGTGATGAATTGAAAAAATTTCTGGAAGATAATGGCGTCGGCTGCGCGCTGCATTATCCGTTGCCGTTGCATTTGCAGAAATGCTACGCGAATCTCGGTTACAAGCCCGGCGATTTTCCCGTCGCCGAAAAAGCCGCGCGCGAATGTTTGAGCCTGCCGATTTATCCCGAATTGACGGACAAACAAATTCAGCGCGTGGTGGAAGTGGTGAAAGATTTTTTCAAAAAATAATTTTTGCTACAGAGGCATAGAGAAATTGCTCCCGATAATTTGCTGGACAAGGTTTGCGGCTAATCTGAAGGTTAAATCACGCATACATTTATGCTAATGCTCATCAACAACATATTTCTAACCTGCGCGCTCATTTATGTGTTTTTTCAAGGCAACTCTTTACTAGATCGAGGAGTTGCAAAGGGTAAAATCACACCAGAGCAAGCAGCAAGCCGCAAACGATGGCTTCGGCCAACCAGTGCAGTTGGAGCAATTTGTATGCTTGTAGCAGTGATTCTGGAATTGACTAAAAAATAATTTTTGCCAAAGAGCTCACAGAGTTTTGATTTTGGAATTTTCTCGGTGTTCTCTATGTCTCGGTGGCTGATTCAACTTGGTGTCTTCGCCGTTTGAAGTTAAAATCGTTTCATGTCGCACGCGGATTTTGTCCATTTGCATTTGCACACCGAGTATTCGTTGCTTGATGGCGCGTGCCGTCTGGACAAATTGGTCGAACGCGCTCATGAATTAAAGTTTCCCGCGCTCGCCATCACCGATCACGGCGTGATGCACGGCGTGGTGGATTTTTACAAGGCAGCGCGCGAAAAAGGCATCAAGTCCATCATCGGCTGCGAAGTTTATGTCGCGCCCGGTTCGCGTTTGGAAAAAAAACAGGGCAGCGGCACGCGCGACGTTTATCATCATCTCGGTTTGTTGGCGAAGGACGATCAAGGCTACAAGAATCTCGTCAAGCTCACGACCGAAGCACATTTGGATGGCTATTACTACAAGCCACGCATTGACAAAGAAATTCTCACGAAATATGGCGCAGGTTTGATTGCCTTGTCCGGCTGTCTCGCCAGTGAAATTCCCGATTTAATTTTGAAGGACCAGTTGGACAAAGCGCGCGACACGATTGATTGGTTCAAGCAAACGCTCGGCGCGGAAAATTTTTTCCTCGAACTGCAAAATCATGGAATTCCAGAGCAGGCGAAGGTCAACAGTCATTTGATCAAATGGTCGAAGGAATTCGGCCTGAAACTCGTCGCGACGAACGACGTGCATTACGTCAACAAAGGCGACGCGCACGCGCACGATTGTCTCGTCTGCATCGGCACGCAGGATTTGTTGAGCAACCCCAAGCGCATGGGTGCAAGTTATCTGCCGGAACAAGCGCCATTTTTCCTGCGCTCGGCAGACGAAATGAAAGCGCGGTTTGTCGAAGTTCCCGAAGCGGTTCGCAACACACTCGAAGTCGCGGAAAAATGCAACGTAGAATTTGATTTCAAAACATTGCACTTTCCGGTTTTTCATCCGCCGGAACATTTCACGCGCGAAGGTTATTTGCGCCAATGGCTCGCGGAAGGTTTGTTCCGTCGCTACACCATTCACGCGAAAGCGGAAGACAAAGAATTTGTCGTCGAAGGAATTGACGACCCGACGCGATTGCCGACGTTCGATTCCAAAAATCCAAACGAAAAAGAAGCGCTCAAAATCGTTCTCGACCGTTTGCAACTTGAACTCGGCGTCATCGAAAAAACTGGATTCATTTCCTATTTCTTGATTGTCGGTGATTTCATCCGTTATGGCCGCAGCAAAGGAATTTCCTGCGTCGCGCGCGGCAGCGCCGCCGGTTCGCTCGTCACCTATTTGCTCGAAATCGCGAACGTTGACCCGATTCGTTACGGACTTCTCTTCGAGCGATTTCTGAATCCCGAACGCGTGAATCCGCCGGACATTGACATTGATTTTGCCGACGACCGGCGCGGCGACGTCATCAAATACGTTTCCGAAAAATACGGCAAGGATTCCGTCGCGCAAATCATCACGTTCGGAACGATGGGCGCGAAATCGGTCGTGCGTGATGTGGCGCGCGTGATGGGTTTGAGTTACGGCGACGGCGACCGGCTCGCGAAAATGATTCCATTCGATTTGAAAATGACGCTCGAAAAAGCGCTCAAGCAATCGCCGGAACTCAAAGCCGCTTACGAAAATGAGGAAATCACGCGCGAGTTGATTGACACCGCGCTGATTCTCGAAGACATCACGCGCAACGCGAGCGTCCACGCCGCGGGCGTCGTCATTGGCGACCAGCCGCTCGTGAATTTGCTGCCGCTCAAGCAGGACGAAGACGGCGCGCTTGTGACGCAGTATTCAATGAATCCCGTTGGTGACCTCGGCTTGCTGAAAATGGATTTTCTCGGGCTGAAAACTTTGACGGTGATTCGCAACACGTGCGAAATGGTCAAACGCACGCAGGGAATTGAAATTGACATTGATCGCATTCCACTCGACGACAAAAAAACTTATGACTTGCTGAATCGCGCCGAAACGCTCGGCGTGTTCCAATTGGAATCCGGCGGGATGCGCGATTTGTGCCGCAAATTTCAAATCAGTTCCATCGAGCACATCACCGCACTCGTCGCGCTCTATCGTCCCGGCCCCATGGATTTGATTCCAGAATTCATCAAGCGGCGTCATGGCGAAATTGAAATCAAATACGAGCATCCGCTGCTTGAGCCGATTGCGAGAGAGACTTATGGCATTTTGATTTATCAGGAGCAGGTCATGCAGGCCGCGCAAGTGCTCGCCGGTTACACGCTCGGTGGCGCGGATTTGTTGCGACGCGCGATGGGCAAGAAAAAAGTCGAGGAAATGCAAAAGCAGCGCGCGACGTTCGTGAAAGGCTGCAAGGAAAAAAATCAGATTCCTGAAAAAAAAGCGAATGAGATTTTCGATTTGCTCGAAAAATTTGCCGGTTACGGCTTCAACAAATCGCACGCGGCGGCTTACGCGATTGTTGCGTATCAAACCGCGTATCTGAAGGCGAATTATCCGGTCGAATTTTTCTGCGCCATGATGACCAACGACATGAGCGACACGGAAAAATTGAGCAAATACATTGACGAAGCGCGCGAGTTCGAGATTGAAGTCTTGCAGCCGGACGTGAACGAAAGCGATGTGTATTTTGCGCCGGCGAGTGGCAGCAAGAGCATCCGCTTCGGCCTCGCCGCAATCAAAAATGTTGGCGAAATTGCGGTTGAAAGCATTTTGAAAACGCGCGCCGAGGACGGAAAATTCAAATCGCTGTTCGATTTGTGTGAGCGCGTGGACACGCGGACGGTGAACAAAAAAACGCTCGAAGCGTTGATTAAAACCGGTGCATTCGACAATTTCGGTCAAACGCGCGCCACGATGTTTTCGCAAATTGAACGTTCGCTCGCTCGTGCCGCGAGCATCCAATCTGACAAACAAAAGGGGCAAAGCTCACTTTTTGGCGCGTTGGAAGACAAGCCGTCGAAAAAAACCGAAACGGAAAAACAATTGCCGGAATGGCCGCAGCACGAATTACTCGCCTACGAAAAAGAACTTTTGGGATTTTACGTCACCGGCCATCCGCTCACGCCATTCGCGCCGATTTTGAAGAAATACGCACTCGCGAACACGACGCAACTTGCCGAATTACCGAATCGCAGTTTGACGCGCATCGGTGGATTGATTTCGGCGGTGCAGCACGGCGTTTCCAAAAAATCCGGCAAACCGTATTCGATGGTGACGCTCGAAGATTTGGAAGGCTCGGTGCAATTGCTGGTAATGAACGACTACGAAAAATTTCGCCCACTGCTTGAAGTCAACAAGGCGATTCTCGTCATCGGTGAAGTCAGCACCGGCGAAGACAAGCCGAAAATTTTTCCGCAAGAAATTCTGCCGCTCGAGGACGCGCCGAAAAAATACACAAAACAAGTCCACTTGCGATTACACACAGCGCATTTTCAAGCGGAACAATTGGATTCCGTGCGCGAACTTGTCGCGGCACACTCGGGAAAATGCCCGCTGTTTCTGTGTTTCATGCAACCCGGCGGTGAAATCGTCTTTGTGGAAACGAATGATCACTTTGCCGTCATGCCATCGCAACAACTG
The DNA here is from genome assembly GCA_035546095.1 of Verrucomicrobiia bacterium. Taxonomy (GTDB): domain Bacteria; phylum Verrucomicrobiota; class Verrucomicrobiia; order Limisphaerales; family UBA11358; genus UBA11358. Next base: position 76,357 of record DASZXB010000054.1, read on the forward strand.
CAACATGAGGCTGACGCGCGTTTCGGCGAAGAAACGTATTATGCGAAAGTGGACACAAGTTTGCCGGAACGTCAATCCCGCTGGCCGCGCAAGAATGGTTCGACCAATGGCGAGGAATAAAATTTGGTGCGCGCGAGAGGACTTGAACCTCTAATCCTTTCGGAACCAGATCCTAAGTCTGGCGCGTCTGCCAGTTCCGCCACGCGCGCATCCGGTTGAATAAATTGTGCGTCACGGCGCAGAATCTCAAGCTTTTACGGCGTGATTGCACGGGCGCGAAAATTCATTTAATTTCATCCCATGTCGTTTGGGAATCGTTTGATTTTGGCCCTGAGTGTCGTTGCGCTGGGCGTTGCGTTGAGCGGTTGCGAGCCGTCGGACCAAAGCCGGTCGGACGAGGAAAACGAGCCGCATTTCATTCTCGGCAAAAATCGCGTGAACGCGATGGATTATCAGGGCGCGGTCGAGGCGTTTGAAGAATCGGTCGAGGCCAATCCGCGTTCGGCGGCGGCGCATTTTGAATTGGCGTGGCTTTACGATGAAAAAATTCCCGACCCGGCGGCGGCGATTTACCATTATCAGGAATATCTGAAATTCAATTCGCACGCGGACAATGCCGATGTCATCAAGCAACGCATTTACCGGTGCAAACAACAATTGGCCGCCGATGTTTTGCCGTTGCCAAGCGCGCCTGCCATGCAACAACAATTGGAAAAACTCGCGGAACAAAACCGTCAGTTGCAGGACGAAGTGGATAAATGGCGGGCTTATTACGCCAGTCAGAGCACAACCAAACCTGATTCTCTTGCCGCTCAGGGAGATTCCATTTCAACAGTTCAAACGAATTCAATTCCTAAACCGTCAGTGCAATCCCGTTCCACGCCCGGAAATGTTACAAGCGCAAATCGCGCGTCCACTTCCACTTCGGCTCGCACACATTCGGTCGCGAGCGGAGAGACAGCGATGAGCATCACCCGCAAATTCGGCGTGAAATTGAGCGCGTTGCAGGCGGCCAATCCCGGGGTCAATTTAAGCCGGCTTAAAGTCGGCCAGACCTTGAACATTCCATGACCACGCGCCTGGCATTTTGTTTTATAACAATCTTTTGGGTCGCCATGAATGTTCTGCTTTGGCGCGCAGAATACGATTCTCATGGTGAAGGGATTCCGGTGCCGACTGATTTAGTTTGGCGGAAAATTTTAACGGCGCCGGATACCTCGTCGCTGACAATCTTTCAGGACGATCAACGCAACGGCTTTTGCGAATTGTCCACCAGCGTTGAACAGACGATGGCCACGCTGGATGAAGACAAGCCGCCGCCGGAAGGATTGATTAAACGGGCGGGCTATCAATTGCAATTCAACGGCAGCATGAGTTTTGGCGATTTTACCAATCGTTTGCGCTTTGACGGCCGGTTGCAATTTTCTTCCACACGCCACTGGCGTGAATTGAAATTAAAACTGTCTTCGCGCTTCGCCATCGTCGAAATTTATTCTTTAGCCACCAACCAGGAAGTTCGTCTCAAAATCATAAGCAACGGAGAGACAACCGAACGCGTGCTGCATTTTTCTGATTTGCAAAACCCGGCTGCAGCCATGCGGGCGTTGACCGGAAATTTCGGCGGTGGATTGCTGGGCGAACTGGATTTGCCTGAATTGCCGCAAAACCTGTCTTCGTCATCGCAAAGTATTCATTGGGAAGCGCGGCGCGACCGCATGAAAATGGGGCATGAATTCATCTCCGTTTACCGGCTGGAAACGCAAGTGTTGCAAAATCACATCATCATTTACGTCAGCACACTTGGTGAAATTTTGCGCGTTGAATTGCCCGGCGGCATCGTTGCAAAAATTGATGAATGGCCCAACTCATGATTGAACTCGTTCATCTCAAAAAAAATTTCGGCGCGCTCGCTGCCGTCAACGACATTACGCTCACCATTCCGCGCGGCGAATTTTTTGCCATGCTCGGCCCGAACGCCGCCGGCAAGACCACCACGCTCAAAATCATCGCCGGCTTGATGAAGCCGACTTCCGGCAACGCGCGCGTTTGCGGATTCGACGTGCAAACGCAACCGCTTGAAGCGCGAAAACGCATCGCTTACGTTCCCGATTTTCCATTTCTCTACGATAAACTGACTGCGTGGGAATTCTTCCGGTTCACCGGTCAATTGTTTCAAATGTCTGACGCGAAAATCGAAGCAGGCGCGAAGGATTTGATTATCCGTTTTCATCTCGACGAATTTGTGAATCGTCCGCTTGAAAGTCTTTCGCACGGCACGCGACAGCGCGTGGCCATCGTGTCCGCGTTGTTGCACGAGCCGGAAGTTTTTGTGATTGACGAGCCGATGGTCGGTCTCGACCCGCAACACGCGCGTGTCGTGAAAGATGTTTTGAAAGAGCGTTCACTCAAAGGCATGACGATTTTGGTTTCCACCCATCAATTAGGCATCGCAGAGGAAATGGCCGACCGCATCGGAATCATCTTCGGTGGAAAATTGATTGCCGTCGGCACACGCGACGAATTACGACAAAAGAGCGGTGCGGCGGGTGCATTGGAAGAAATTTTTCTTTCCCTGACGACAGGCGAGAAATGAAAATTAAAACGCAGGCGGCATTGGCTCTAGCGCAGTGTCAGGCATCGTCATCGTCTCTGCCACCTCCTCAAAATCCTAATTGGCAACAAAAATGCCAAAAAGACCTGCAACACCGTCCAAAGAACTCCTATGATATAAACAATCACCGACCGCCAAATCTCCCTGTGTGCAACTAATGACTTTACTTGCTCATCTTGAAGCGCCAGACGAAATAGAGCAATACAGCTAATGGTAGTAACGAATGTGACAAGAACGAACCAAGCGCAGAAAAGCCCGAAACGAAAAACAAGCCGTGTAACGAGATGTTTGGTGTCTTGCGTCATAACGCCACGATGCCTAACCTGTGATTAAGTAGCAAAACCTTTGCACCAACTTTATGGGTTGTCTAGGAAAAACGTGGTTATGCACTTTGCAAATCTGTGCCAACAAAACCAACCTTTCCAGTTGACGGATTTTTGAATTGTGCCATTTTGCTACTTTTCAAATTGATTTTCGCTAATGGCTGCCGTCAAATCCAGTTTCCTCGACAAAGTGCTTGGTCGCATCGGGCGTTTGGACACGGAAGGTCTGCAAACGGTCGTCCAGCGGCTCGCACGGGAACGCACGTTTCTGGAGACGTTGTTCAACACAATTGAAGACGGCGTGCTGGTGGTGGATGAACAAGCCCGCATCATTTACTTCAATCAAGCCGTCACCCGCTTGATCGGTTTGCAACCGAAAGACGAAGAGCAGCGCATCACGCAATTTCTGCCGGAATTGGATTGGGAACAGATTTCACGGGTGGACAATCGCGGCGGCGCGCACATCACGCGATTGGAATTTGAAGTGCATTACCCGCGCACACGCTTTCTTCGCCTTTATGCCGCGCCGCTCGACGGCGAAGCCGTGGGCAGTTCAGGCATCGCGCTAATTTTGCATGACGCGACCGAAGCGCGCCAAAAAACCTACGAGGCGATTGAAAGCGAGCGCGTGCAGGCGCTGACGTTGCTGGCGGCGAGCGTCGCGCACGAAATCGGCAATCCGCTCAATGCGCTGCACATTCATTTGCAACTCATGGAACGAGAAATCAAAAAGTTGAAGCGCGATGAGCATCGCGCCGCGAGCGGCAAACTGTCCGCATCCCGCGGCTCGCATCCGGCAGTGCATCAGGAAATTTGCGAAAAGCTGGAACAATATCTCGAAGTTTCCAAAGGTGAAATTATCCGGCTCGACTACATCATCACGCAATTTTTGCAGGCCATCCGTCCCGCGCCGTTGCAATTGAAATTGATTTCGT
>DASZXB010000055.1:0-16904 GCA_035546095.1 Verrucomicrobiia bacterium
TTTGAACTTGAGAACCGGAATCATTTCAGATTTATTATGCAGCCCGCAATTGGCTGGTAGGATACTCAAGTGGCCAACGAGGGCAGACTGTAAATCTGCTGGCTTACGCCTACACAGGTTCGAATCCTGTTCCTACCACCACTCTTCAGAATCACAATCGGCTTTGACACGGCCGGTTCGCTGGCGTAGTAGTTTAGGGCATCAGTAAATTCAGAAACGTCGCGACAGTATGATTACTTTGCGCCATCCAAACAGACCGGTTTTGGCCGGTGAAATGGGACGCGAGGCTTTCACGTTGATTGAATTGCTGACGGTCATTTCCATCATCGGAATTTTGAGCGCATTGGTGTTGCCGGCGTTGACCAGCGCGCGTGAAAAGGCACGCGGCGTGTTGTGCATGAACAATACAAAACAACTGACGCTGGCATGGCAGCTTTACGCGGACGACCACGAACAATATCTGCCTTACAACCTCGGCAGCAACAACGGAAAAGGCATTTCCACCGTGCAAACCAATTTGAACTGGGTGGATGGCGTGATGACCTGGGGATTGGAACCGGATAATACCAACGTGGAAAAATTGGCGCATTCCGGCCTGGGAGTTTATGTGAGCCGCGCTTTCAATGCGTATCGCTGTCCTTCAGACCACGCGTTGAGTTCAATCCAGCGACAAGCCGGCTGGACGGCGCGCGTGCGGAGTTATTCGATGAACGCGATGGTGGGCGACGCAGGATTGGCTTCAACCGGCGGTTACAACGTGAATAATCCGTATTATCGGCAATTTTTTAAGATGACGACCATCCCGAAACCCGTTGAGATTTTTGTGTTTCTCGATGAGCATCCCGACAGCATTGACGACGGCTATTTCGTGAATCGCGCGTATTATCCCGAATGGATTGATTTACCGGCGTCGTATCATAATCGCGGCACGGCGTTTTCTTTTGCCGACGGCCACAGCGAATTACATCGCTGGCACGTGCCGAATACCTATCCGCCGCCGTTGCCGGATGCCGCCGATTTGCCGATTGACCTCGATGAGGGCGACCAGTCCGACTTCAATTGGGTGGTGCAGCACATGAGCGTTTACGACTGGTAAAACAGTAGTCACACGTTATAAATAGCGGTGAATCGTTTGCTCATCACCGAAGGTTCCGAGCAAATACAATTTATCGCCGCGCGTCCACGTCGCGGTGATGAGCTTGTTGACCTTGATGAATTGCGGAGAATTCTCTAACTGCAAATTCTTGACCGAAGCCCGATCCACAACAAAAAGCCAAAGGTCGCTTTTCTCGCCCGCAGGCAGCGGTTGGCCGGTTTGAAAACAAATCATGGAAACTTTCGCGCCTTGCCAATCTTCAACCGCGCAACCGCTGGCGGCGATTTTTTGCAGGCCGGCGGGCAAATCATAATCCGCCGGCGCCTTTTGTTGCGCCAGATAATCACGGATTTGTTTCAGATCAGCGGACTCAAAATCCATCGAATAACCGCGTAACGCGGTGCTGATCATCCGGCTCCGATAATTTGCGAATGTATCGTCGTTTGGCGGTTGTTGCCGGAAGAAAATAGTCAAGCCGATCAAAAGGGCGACAACCGCCGCCGTGGCAAATGCCAGCGCGCGATGATGGAAAATTTTTTGTTCCTGAACGGCGCGCTCGGAAATGATTTGTTCTTTAAGTCCGGCAGGTGCAGAAATCTGCTGAAATTTACCGCGCAACATTTCCTGCCGGGCGCAATGCTGCTCCAGCCAGCGCGACAATTCCGCGTCCTGCTTCGCCAGCGCCAATGCTTCGACGATTTCAACGTCTTGCGCGTCCGCCGTTCCGGGCCGGTAAAGCAGCAAAATATTTTTGGCTTCGTCGCGCGTCATGGATTCATTTCTCCTCCGATAGCGATGTCTTGCGCCAGCAATTGTTGCAAGTGCGCCAATCCGCGCGATAAGCGCGATTTCACCGTGCCCAGCGGCACTTGCAAAATTTCGGCGATTTCGTTGTAGGAATAATCCTGCAAATAAAACAACGCGACCGGCGCTTGATAAATTTCGTCCACACGCGACAGCATTTCCAGCACATGCGCCGTGTCAAGGCGATTGGCTGAAACCGGTGCGGCCGGCGGCAAATCGGCGGACGCCGTTTCTAGTTCGACGTGCGGAAAACGGGTTTGCCGCCGCCGCGATTCCAGAAATTCGCGGTGCAAGGTGGTGAACAGCCAGGTTTTCACTTTGGATTTATCGCGCAATTGATGGCCTTTGTTCGCCCAGATGTAAAACGTCTGCTGCGTCAAATCGCAGGCATCCGCCTCGCTTCGCGTGAGACTGAAAGCGAATTGGTATAACGGCTCGTAATGCAGAGCCACCACGCTTTCAAAATCCACGTTCCCGGCCATATCGTGACATCGAATTAAGAGGCCATAGGTTAGCAGATGTTCCCGTAATTGCAAAAAACGGCACGAAATTCACGAAATCAAGGGAACAAATCATTTTGCCAATCCTCTTAAACCATGTGGAGAATCATCGGCAAAACCGGGGCGCAGGGCGAAATGAAATTCGTTCCTCCGGTGACGCGTTAAAACGTCGTGCGCCCTGCGCCCGCACTTTGCCGGCTACAAAAAAAATCCGGTCCGGTCGCGTGCCGCTGGTGCAATGGACCTCCGGCTTTTGGAATCAACCGATTGAAAATTCAAAAAATGAAAACGATTAAAAATACGATTCAACTTTTTGGTTTGAGCATGAGCGTTATTCTTTGCAGCCACGCTATTTTGGCTTCGGCGGCCATCGCCCATGTGACTGTCAACAATTCGCCCACAGGATTCGTGCCGCAGATAACGACCATTAACGTCGGCGACACGGTCATTTGGACATGGCCAGTGGGTTCGGTTTTGCACAACGTTACTTACACCGGCACATCAACCAATTGGCCGGGAAATTCGGCGACGATGAGCGCCACCAGCGTGCCGCTGACATTCACAAATACATTCAACACCGCCGGTGATTTTCCTTATGACTGTTCCATTCATCTTTTTACCGGCACAATCAATGTGACGGCACCGCCGGCCTCCATTGAAATTAGTTCACCGCGATTCCTGTCGCCGTCGGATTTTCAATTCACTTACAGTGCGAGTCCGAATTCGAGTTACATCGTTCAGAAATCATCCGACTTGACCCAGTGGACGAATGTCAGCACCAACCTGGCCGCAAGCAGTTCTGTATTGTTCGACGACCCAAATGCAACAGAAAGCTCCGTGTTTTATCGCGTCCAACTGGCACCCAATCCGTGATTCGTCCGCGTCGAGGCGCTTGATTTTGCGATAATTGTGCGAGCGTTTGTAATCATTTTTATTGCCGCTTTTAGTCAGCTGATTTTGTCGCAAACAAAATCGGCGGAATTGCCATTGTCTTCCGCCGACGAGCGCGTTTTCCCGGCAAAAGGCGCGATTCAAGGAATCAATCTCGCTGATAAAAGTCTCACCATCGAACACGGCGCAATCTCCAATTTCATGGCCGCAATGACCATGCCATTTAGCGTGAAAGACACAAATGAATTGAACGGCCTGCGCGTCAACGACGAAATTTCTTTCCAACTTCACGTGACGCCAACGGACAGTTGGATTGACCAGATTGCCAAAACTGGAACAGCCGCCGCTCACGAAAACGCAACGCCGGTTCAACCGCCACCGGCGCAATCGCCAGAAAATCCGTTGTGGTCTTGCCAATTCACAAACGAACTCGGTCAGGCCGTCAGCTTGAACGATTTTCGCGGGCAGGCGCTTGCAATCACGTTCATTTACACGCGCTGTCCGCTGCCGAACGCCTGTCCGCGCCTGTCAAAAAATTTTCAGGAAGCGTCGCAAAAACTCGCCATGATGACCAATCTGTCGTCCAACTGGCATTTTCTTTCCGTCACCTTTGACCCCGAACATGACACGCCGCAAACATTGAAAAATTACGGCAAACTTTACGATTACAACCCCGCACACTGGAGTTTTTTGACGGGATCGCCGGATAAAATCGCCGAACTGACGCGGCTCGCGGATTTGCGATACGCACCCGACAGCGGTTTTATCAATCACGACTTTCGCACGCTCATCGTGGATGCGTCCGGCCGTTTGCAGACCATTTTTCCCGTCAGCGGCGATTTGTCGGATTCCATCGTCGCCGAAATGGTCAAAGCCGTTTCCGCCACGAATCAAACGGCTTTGTTGCCATGAAAAATCGGGAGCGCCTTTGAAACCAATCATCATCGCAACGCTGGCAATTGTTTTGGTCGGGGGAACCGTTTTATTTTTGGATTCCTGCTCGACCGAGCCGGCGACTGTAGTGCAGCCGCTGGAAATTCCCGGCGCGCATTACGTCGGGAATAAAGTTTGCGCGGATTGTCATTCGGATATTACGCGCCATTTCGACGCCAGTCCGCATTCGCGTGTCACGTTTGCCGGCGCGCAAATGCCAACGGAGACTGGCTGCGAATCGTGCCACGGCCCCGGTAGCCGCCACGTCGAAACCGGCGGCCAAAGTCAATTCATCATCAATCCTCACAAAAATCCCGAATCCTGTTTTCGCTGCCATTTGGAAGTCCACGCGGAATTTGAATTGCCGGCGCATCATCCGGTCATCGAAGGCCACATGAATTGCGTGCAATGCCACGACCCACACGGCAACGACATTTTCAAACCGGCGGGCGGATTGCTCATGGCGCGGCAAAATGAATCCTGCGCGCAATGTCATCGCGAGCAAACGCGACCGTTCGTTTTCGAGCACGAAGCGATGCGCGAAGGCTGCACGACCTGTCATAATCCACACGGTTCCGTCAACCGGATGCTGCTCGTTCAGGCCGACGCGAATCTTTGTCTGCGTTGCCACGCGCAAGTGCAAGACCCCGCCGTGCCTGCCGGCCACATTTACATCGGCAAGGTTGACCACACGACGTTTTTGCAACAAGGCGTCTGCTGGAGCTGTCACACCGCCATTCACGGCTCGAACGTTGACCCGAACATGCTGTTTTGAAAATGCGCGGCCAAATCAAATTGCCATTGTCAATTTCAGCGGCGCTGTTCTCATTTTCAATGTTCGCGGCGGAAACCAACGTCGTTCAATTGCCGCCGCCGGCGAATCAGACCGTTGTTTTTGAACGCGACATCCGCCCAATTCTGGAAACGTCCTGCATCCGCTGTCATGGCGCGCTCAAACCCAAAGCACATTTCCGGCTCGACAGCCGCGACGCCGCGCTCAAAGGCGGCGACAACAATTCTGACGACGTCGTTCCCGGCCACAGTGACAAAAGCCAGTTGATTCTTTATGTCGCCCGCGCCGTTCCCGACATGGAAATGCCGCCGGACGACACCAACGCTTTGACGCCGCAACAAGTTGGTCTCCTCCGCGCGTGGATTGATCAAGGCGCGACCTGGGAAACGCCGACCAATCACTTGATTCAGGAAGCCGGAACGTTCGCTTTTTCGATGGATTCAACCTTGCGTTACATCAATGTAAATGGCGATCAGCAGAAGTTTCGCGAATTGGAAGGAACCAAAGGTGATTCGGCCGCGGAAGTAGGAAATTTTTCTTTATCGCAATCGAACAATCACGGCGACACGTTCACGGCTGAAGGTCATGCGCGGCCGAAGGACAATGATTATCAACTGACGCTTTCGCTGGATAAAGATGAAGTCGGATTTGTGCGCGGCGGTTTTGACGAATGGCGGCAGTATTACGACGACAGCGGCGGTTATTACGCCGGTTTCACGCCGCCGGCAACTTCGTTGAACACCAACCTGTTTCTCGACATCGGCAAATTCTGGGTGGATTTCGGTTTGACCGTGCCGCGTTTGCCGCAAATCACGTTCGGTTACGAATATCAATTCCGCGACGGCGCGAAATCAATGCTCGATTGGAACGCCGTCACGCAAAACGGCGTCACCAAAAACATCGGGCCAAACGTCGAACAGATTGACGAACACACCCACGTGCTGAAATTGGACGCCACTTACAATTGGAACGACTGGAATTTCGAAGACACCGCGCGCGGCGAATTTTATCATCTGGGCGAATTTCAAACCAACGCCATCGCCTACATCGGCAACAGCTTTGAAAACACCCGCGAAGGCTCGCATTACGCGCTGGGCGTGAACACGTTTCGCGTCGGAAAACAATTGAAAGATTGGTGGCTCTTGTCCGCCGGCTATTTGTATTCTCATTACGACGGCGATTCCGAACTCAATCAGACGACCACCGACAGTTTCGGTTATGCGTGGGATTCCGACGTTGTTTTGCGCCGCGATTCACACGTTGTGAGCGCCGCCAGCCTTTTTCATCCGGCAAAATACTTGAGTCTTTCCGCCGGTGTCCAAAGCGAATGGACGCGGCAGGAAGGTTTTGGCAACGTGAATCTGGGATTTGAAGATGCCACGGCCATTCCGCCGGTTTTTCTCCCTTTTCCCGGAACCGTTGACGCTAATCTCGATGAAACCGAAGTGCAGGAAAATCTCAATCTCCGTTTCACGCGGATTCGTTACACCGTCCTTTTCGCCGACGCGCGTTTCCAACAGCAAAGCATCGGGCAATTCGAGCAAATATCCGGCGGCACGCCCGAAGATTTTTTGCGCGACACGGATGCCGACAACAATCTCTACGACGTGCGCGCCGGTTTCAGCACTTCACCGCTGCGCTGGCTCGAATTCAACGCCGATTACCATCGCAGCGACAGCGACACGGATTACAATCATCTCGAAGACGAATCGCTGGTCAACGGCGAAGGTTATTCCGCTTTCATCCGGCATCGCGACCTTGCTACCGACGAAGTAGAATCCAAACTCGTCCTGCACGCGGCAACGTGGCTCAAATGCACATTGACCTACGATTGGAATTCTTCCGATTACTTCACCGACACCGACCCCATCAGCGATTTGTTCGCCGGCGTCATCACTCCCGGTGGCGAAATTTTTGCCGGCCATTATCAGGCCAACACCTTCGGCTTCGCCGCCGTCATCACACCGACACCGCGCCTGTTTTTTTCCGAATCATTTACTTACAGCAACACGCGCACGACCACCGCGCAAAACGGCGACCCATCGCTCGTCCCTTACAACGGAAATGTTTATACGCTTTCCGCCAACGTCGGCTACGCGCTCAATGCCAAAACGGATTTATCCGCCAACTACTCGTTTTCCAAAGCGGATTATTCGCAGGACAACGCCGCCGCCGGTCTGCCTTTGGGAATTGATTTCACGCGCCATGAATTGCTCATCGGCTTGAAACGCAAATTCACCAAACAACTTTCCGGCGCGCTGCGCTATCAATTTTCTCAGTACAATGAACCGAGCGGCGGCAATCTGAACAATTTCACCGCGCACGGAATTTTCGCCACGTTAAGCTACGTCTGGCATTGAACAAAAAAACTCCCGCAACTTTTGTATTGCAGGAGTTTGTGATTTCACAAACCAATTTAATTGACGCTCACGTCAATTTTCTTCGGCTTGGCTTCTTCAGTTTTCGGAAGCGTGACGGTCAGCACGCCGTCCTTGTAATCCGCTTTCACCTTGTCCGCTTTCACGGGTTCGGCGAGCGACAGCACGCGCTGGAATTTTCCATAGAAGCGTTCGCGCTGATGAATTTCCGTTCCCTCGCTGACTTTTTCTTCATTGCGTTCGCCGGAAATGACGAGCGCACCATCTTGCAACGAGACATCAATGTCCTCGCGTTTGAGTCCGGGCAATTCCACGCGCACGGTATAATTATCCTTGTCCTCGGCTACGTCCAGCGCGGGTGCCCAACCACGCAGCGGCGACTCGAACAAACGGTCGAAATCATCCTGCAAGTTGAACAGCCGGTCAAACGTCGGCCAGGCCAATGTCGGTTTTTGATATTGCACAAGTTTCATAATTTTTTTCCTTTCGTTAAATGTTTTTAGTTTTAACAATTTCATTTCAGCTTTGAAAATGCCAACTGACGAAAATTGTGAAACACATTGAAAATAAAAGGTTTTTTGAAAAGCGAAATTCTACACTCCGGCAATCCAATGGGAATTTATGGCGCAAATGCTGCGTCAACTGTGACAAAAATTCACTGTCGTTTCGCGCGCGGAATCAACAAAAAAGCCTCAAGCAAATCGCTTGAGGCTCGTGATTGCAGAAGTTCAAATCAATCGAACGCGTGACCGGCGCAGCAAAGCACGTCTTTGACTTTGTGGCGGACAAGTTCCTTCACTTTTGCACGCGCCGGGCCGAGATATTTGCGCGGGTCGAATTCCTTTGGATTTTCAAAAAATACCTTCCGAATCGCCGCCGTCATCGCCAAACGCAAATCCGTGTCAATGTTCACCTTCGTGCAGCCGGTGCGGCGCGCGACTTCGATGTCCGCTTCCGGCACGCCCGCCGTGTCTTCGCCCATCTTGCCGCCGTATTTGTTGATTTCAACCGCCAAATCTTTCGGCACACTCGAAGCTCCGTGCAACACGAGCGGATAATCTCCCATGCCTGCGTCTGACAATGCTTTCTTGATTAATTTCAAGCGCTCCAAATCCAAATGCTGTTCGCCTTTGAACTTATATGCGCCGTGAGAATTGCCAATCGCAACCGCGAGCGAATCGCAGCCGGTTTCCTTCACAAATTTCACCGCTTCGTCCGGTTCGGTGTAATGGCCGCTGGTTGAATGGGCGCCGCCTTCTTCGCCTTCGTCAAATTGCGCGCCGACCAAATGGCCGAGTTCGGATTCCACGACGCAATTATGTTTGTGCGCGTATTCCACGACTTTTTTCGTGATTTCGACATTTTTCTCGAACGGCTCGTGGCTCGCGTCAATCATCACGCTCGTAAAGCCTTCGTCAATGCACTCCTTGCACAACTCGAACGAATCGCCGTGGTCCAAATGCACCGCAATCGGAATCGTGGACAAACTGACCGCCGCCTCGATGAGTTTTTTCAGATAAACCGGATTGGCGTATTGCCGCGCGCCTTTGGAAATCTGGAGCATCACCGGCGCTTTTTCCTCTTCGCACGCCTCGATGATGGCCTGAAGCAGTTCCATGTTGTTCACGTTGAACGCGCCGAGCGCATATTTGCCCTTCAACGCCTTCGCAAAAAGTTCCCGTGTATGTGTTAATGGCATAAATGAATTATTTTTTCGGACAGCCGAGAAGGATAAATCAATCCGCCCAAAAAGAAATACAAAATATGCGCTCTTCAACAAACCACGCGCAACTTCTGGCGTTCAACGGAAAACGTCACCGGCAAATGGCCAACCCATTCGCCATCCAATTCAAAGGCCGTTTTGCTTTCGCTGCTCAATTCAAATTTTTTGGCGCGAAGACGTTGAATAATTCTCTCCGGCAATTCTTGTTTGAAAATCAACGCGGGCAGACAGCGAATCAACGTCGGGAAATTGATTTTCGGAAAAATGCAAACATCGAGAAGTCCATTCGTCAAATCCGCCTGTGGAAAAATAGAAATTGGCCCGCCGTAAAATTTTCCATTGCCAATCAAAATCAATTCACCGGAAACAGTTTCGTCGGTGGGGCGAACGTCCCCGCGAGCCGTGATTTGCGGTTTTTGTTCGCGCAACACTTTCAATCCGGCGATGACGTAAGCCAGCGGGCCGATTTTTTTCTTCACCGAAAAATCCACCAGTTCAATCGCCCGCGCGTCAAAACCCGCGCCGGCCAGTTGAATAAAATATCTCCGCTCGATTTTCCCGTTTGCCGAAAATTCCGCGCGCGGCAAATCAATTCTTCTTTCATTTCCGCACCGCAAAACGTCCCACGCGCGTTCCAGTTTCAATGGAATTTTCAATTCGCGCGCAAACACATTGACCGTGCCCAACGGCAAAACTCCGAGTCGTGCGCTCTCAAATCCATTCGGCGCGTCACTGATTCCGTTCAAAACCTCATTGACCGTGCCGTCACCGCCGGCAGCAACAATCAAATCAAATTTATCGGCCACCGCTTCCGACGCCAACCGTCGCGCGTCACCCGGCGCGGTCGTGGCTTTGAACGCCGATTGCCCGGCCATCGCGTCCAAATGACGGCGAAAATGCCGCGCCTTGTTGCCGCGCGCCGCCGGATTGAAAATGACACAGGTGCGCACACGCAAATGATTTTGGCGGAAACAATTTTAGTCGAGGAGAAAGCGTTGCGTTTCACCGCGATTTTTCGGAAACTGAAACGCCATGAACGACGTGACAAAATGGAAAACCCCCAAATGGCCGTTTTTGCTTATTGATTTATTGCTGCTGGCGTTCGCGTATTTCGTCGTTTGGAAATCGCCGCATCCCATTTCCAGCGCCGCCGCCACGCTGTGCATCGTCAGCGTCGCGCTTGGAGCGATTGTTGGTTGCCTACCGTTCATCTTGGATTACCGCGCGATGGGAAAAGCCATCGAAGTCAACGCGCTCGGCGCGGTTTCCGAAAAAATTCAAAATCTGGAAAAATTCACCGGGCAAATTTCTTCCGCCACGGACCAATGGGCGCGCGTTCAGGAAGCGACACAAGGAAACGCCGACAAAACCATCGCCGCCGCCAAACAAATTTCCGAAAAGATGGCCGCCGAAGTCCGCGAATTTTCCGAGTTCATGAAGAAAATGGACGACAGCGAGAAGGCTGCGCTGCGGCTCGAAGTCGAAAAACTTCATCGCGGCCAGACCGAATGGCTGCAAATGATTGTCCACATTCTCGACCACATTTTTGCGCTGAACAACGCGGCGGCGCGTTCCGATCAGCCGAAAGTCGCCGGGCAAATCGCGCAATTTCAAAACGCCATTCGCGGCACGATTCGCCGCATCGGCCTCGCCGTCCTCGTTCCCGCGCCGGACGAACCGTTCGATCCTGAACGCCACAAACTCGTTGACGCGAAATTAAAACCGCCCGCCGACGCCGTGGTCGGCGAAATACTGACTCCCGGCTACACCTTTCAAGGAAAACTGTTGCGACCAGCGATTGTCCGTTTGCGCGAAAAAATTTCGACCATTGAATCCACAACCAAAAACCTTCCACCGCAAGAACCGGAAGCAACCGCCGAAACTGAACTTTCGCTGGATTAAATTATTTCCGTTCGTCGCGCCGACAAAAAATGCAGCCAACGGTTGGTCACCGGCTTTGAATAAATTTTCCCTAGCGCTCGCGCGTAAAGTTTCAATTGCGGCGAATACGTTTTGATTTTTTCCGGTAAATCCCGCGCGCCGAATTCATCCGTTTTGAAATCCACCAGCCAGATTTCTTTTCCCAAAATCACCGCCAAATCAACGACGCCTTGCACCACGACAAATTCATTTCCCAAATCCGCCGGCGATTGCGTTTCCAAAATTTCGTCCAATTCGCGCGGCGAAAACTTTGCCGTGAACGCCAATTCGCGTCGGACAAATTCTTTTTGCGACAGAATTTTTTTTCCGATTTCTGAATTCCAAAACGCCGCGATATTTTTCAATCCCAAAACCGCGCGTTCATCTGCCGACAAATAATTTTCCTTTTCCAAACGCCGCGCTTCTATTTCAAGCGATTGCAAATCCGCCGCGCTTTCAAAATCAAAATGCTGAAGAAATTTGTGCGCCGCCGTTCCCGCGTCCGCCGCCGACAATTGGCGATTGGTGATTTGTGATTTGTGATTTTGAAAAATTTGCTCGGCTTCTTCCGACAGTTCCGCGTTTGCTTCACGCCGCAACGCTGTCACGGAAGATTTCGCCGCGCGCTTCGTCGCCGCGGCAAATTGATATTTCCAATCGAAAATTTTCTGAAGCTTCAATGCCGTGATTTCATCGAGCGACGGCAAATCCATTTCCGCTTTCTGCTTTCTGTTTTCCACTTTTTCCGCCGTCAATTCTTCATCGCCGACAATCCACCAGCGCAAATGCGAAATCGCGCCCTGTGCGCTTTGGACTTGGAACCAAATCCTCAGCCAATCCAAAAAATTCCGCGCGGACAAAATTTCCCGCGACGAAATCGTGCCGGAATTTTCAAAAAACGCCTCCCACTTTTTTTCGGAAATTCTCGCGGTCAAAATCAGATTGTCTCGCGCGCGGGTCAGCGCGACGTAAAGCAGGCGCAATTCCTCGCCGCGCAATTCGCGCTGCTGATTCTTCTGCGCCAGCCAATACGATAAACTCGGATAACGTCCGCCAGCGTTCGGCGGTTTCACGCGCGGACACAAACCAAACTTTTCGTCTAAAATAATTTCACCGCGCAAATCCTGTTCGTTGAAATTTTTCCCCAAATCCGCGAGCGCGACGATGGGAAATTCCAAACCTTTGCTTTGGTGAATGCTCATCAGCCGCACGGCATTTTCTTCCGCAACCAGCGCGACTTCCGGTTCGGCTTCGATTTCGCGCTGCGCTTCCACGGATTTCAAAAAGCGGAAAAGTCCCCGCTGCTGAAACTGGTCGAATTGCTCCGCGAGATGCAAAAATCTTTGAACATTTGCAAATTTTTGCGCCCCGCGCGATTGTGCCTTCAACCAATCCGCATAATGCGTTTCGGCCAGAATTTCCTCGAGACATTGCGACAGCGAAATCTGTTTCGCCAATTTCCGCCAGCGCGAAAAGCGGTTGAGAAATTTCTCAACTTTCGCGCGCAATTCGTTTTGAATTTTGAATTTTGAATTTTGAATTGAATTGAGCGCGAACCAGAATTTTCCGTCTTTTTGAAGCAGCCGGATTTCCGCCAATTCATCGAGCGAGCAACCGACGAGCGGCGAACGCAAAACGGCGATGAGCGGAATATCCTGCAACGGATTGTCGGCCAATTGTAACAGGCTCAATAAATCGGAAATTTCTGAACTGTCGTAAAATCCGCCGCGTTCGACGTGCAACGGCACGCCGATTTGCTCAAATTGTTTGGCATAGATTTCCGACTTGCCCGACGGCGCGCGCAAAAGAATCGCCATGTCGCGCCAATCCGCCGCGCGAAAAATTTTCTTTTCGTCATCCCAAATTTTGTGGCCGGAATTTTTCAATTCGCGCAGGTGCAACGCCAACATTCGTGCTTCTTTTTCCGCTTCTTCCAAATCCGCCAAATCGTCGCTGCCATTTTCATTTTCTGAATTCCCATTTCGTTTTGAAAATCGCAAAAGCAATTCGACTTTTGGTTCGTCGGTGGGGCGAGCGTCCTCGCGAGCCGCCTTTAATTTCGCTTCGCCGTCGTAATTCACGCCGCCGATTTCTTCGCGCATGAGCGCCGCGAAAACCGAATTTACAAAACTCAAAAGTGATTCGCGGCTGCGAAAATTTTCCGCGAGCGGAATGGTTTGCCCGTTTTCACCGCGCCAGTTTTGGGCGTAATCACGGAAAATTTTCGGATTTGCCAAGCGAAAACGGTAAATGCTTTGCTTCACGTCACCGACGAGAAAACGATTTGCGCTTTTGCCGTCGCGTGAAAGAGCCGAAATGATTTTATCCTGCGCGGCGTTGATGTCCTGATATTCGTCCACGAAAATGAATTCCAATTTTTCGCGCCAGCGTTCGGCGATTTTCGTCGGCGATTCCGTTTCAAAATTCCAAAGCAATTTCAAGGCGAATTGCTCCAAATCATGAAAATCTAAAACACCGTCCGCGCGTTTGCGTCCAGAAAAGTTTTCTGAAAATTCTTTTGCCAATTCCAAAAGTGTTTTCATGTGGCCGCGAATCCAGTTCCAGTCTTCGGCAAGCGGGTCGTTTTCTTTTGTGGCGACAAGTGAATTTAGAAATTTCGCGTTGTCGAAAAAATCTTCGAGCGGCTGGCGCAAAATGGTTTTCTTTCGCGCGGGATAATTTTCATCGGCGGCAAGAATTCTTCGGAAAAAGTTCGCTGAATTGGATTTTAGAATTTCCAGACATTCGGCGGCTTTGGGATTTTCGGATTTCAGATTTTCCAAAACCGGCAGCCATTCATCGCGCCAATTGAAAACGGCTTCGGAAAACCATTCGCGCCATTGAATCGGTTCGGCGGAAGAAAAATTTTCGATTTGTTGCGCCAGCCATTTTTCAGAATCGGCGCGGGTTTGAATGTAATGATGCAAACGCAAAATGAGGGCGCGGATTTTTTCGTCGCGACCGTTGCCATAGATTTTAATCAATTCCTGAACGGCGAGCGAAAGTTCATCGTTATTTTCGTAATGTGAATTGAATTGCTCCTCAAGTGTTTCATCGGCGAGCAGGCGCGTCTGACCTTCATCCAAAATCGAAATCTGCGGGTCGAGGCCAAGTTCGTGAAAATGTTCGCGGACAAGCTTGAAGCAAAAACTGTGCAACGTGCCGATGTGCGCGGTGTCGAAAAGCGCGAGTTGTTCGTTGAGGTGGTTGAAAGTTGCAGGTTGAAGGTTGCAGGTTTTTTCCAGCGCGGCGCGCAAACGCTGGTGCATTTCTGTCGCGGCGGCTTCGGTGAAGGTGACAATTAAAATTTCGTCGAGCGAAATGCGTTCATCGCAAATCAAATTCAAACAGCGCGCGACGAGCGTATGGGTTTTGCCCGTGCCCGCGCCGGCCATGACCAAAACATTTCCGCGCGCGACGACGGCGCGTTGCTGCGACGGCGTGAGGGAATTTTTTGGCGATTCCATGTGGCGAAAAGATTTTAGCCACAGATGAAACACAGATGAAACACAGATTTACGGAAAGAAAATGGTCGCGCGAAGGAAATTTAGACGACCAGTCAACGGTAAATCACAACTTATGTCCTGTCCCAAAGAAATTGAAAAATAAAGAAAATCGCAAATGGCAATAATGTCGTAATCACAAAACCCATGTGCAATAAATGCCGACCTTTAACCCCAGCCACTGAACAGAAATGTAAACCAAGAAGCGAGAGAATAGCCGCGCCTCCACCGTAAAACGGAACAATATAATAAAAACTAAAATCACCTTGCGCTCGTGCCGCTCCCTGACTTTTCAAAATGTTGACGGCATCATAAATCAAATGTCCGTTGAGCAACACCGGAAGAATCAGAAACAGCGACAATAAAATCAAAGGAACTCGTTTCACAATTGCGAGCCTATTTAATTTTCAATCTCTGTCAACGCCAACTTTCCGCGTGTGTTTGGCGGGGAATTGGCTTACAAATTTTCCATGCCCGAAAACTTGCGTTTGAAAGACCAGCCGGCGAGCGAGCGTCCGCGCGAACGGCTCGCGGCGTTGGGCGCGGATGCGTTGAGTCACGCGGAGTTGATTGCGATTTTGTTGCGGACGGGTTTGAAAGGGGCTAATGCGGTGGAAATCGGCAGACAGCTTTTGCAGAGATTCGGCACGTTGAATCTAATGGCGCAGGCGTCGATCGCGGATTTGCAAAAGGTCAAGGGCATCGGGCGCGACAAGGCGGTGACGTTGGTGGCGGCGTTTGCGTTGGCGCGGAAAATGGCGCGCGAACTGCAATACGAATCGCCCGTGCTCGATAATCCCGAAAACATCGTGTGCTTGTTGCGCGAGCAAAATTTGGTGAAAAATGTCGAGACGTTGCAAGTGCTGTTGCTGAACGCGCGGCATAAATTGATTCGCGTCGAGGAGATTTCCGACGGCACGCTGGATACGTTGCTGGTGCATCCGCGCGAGGTGTTCAAAAGCGCGATTGCGGCAAATGCGGCGGCGATTGTGCTGGCGCATAATCATCCGAGCGGTGATCCGTCGCCGAGCGAGGCGGACATCAAAGCGACGCGTGATTTGATTCGCGCGGGTCAGCTTTTGAAAATTGAGGTGTTGGACCACATCATCATTGGCCGCGCGACACCGGAGCGCACGAAGGATTATTCGTCGCTGCGCACGCTTGGGCATTTTCATTCCTGATTTCAACCGCGGATGGACACAGATGAAACACAGATTTTTCAATAGACCATTCGCCTGTATTCAACCCGTTCACGACCAAAATTGATCAGATAGCCAAGCTGAATTTTCATAGCTGTGTTTCGGGCATTGGTTGGTATTCGGCATCCGAATTGCGCAAATGATTCGCGCCCAACGATCAAGCAAAAAGATTTTTATCGTCAAATGTGAAATTTGTTTGAAAAATTTCCATAACGGCAAGCGAAAAGCGTTCAACGGTTCACCCACAATTCCCACTGGCCGACACGTGTCACCAGACGCAATGACGGCATTTCATGATTTTGCTGAAACTGTTCGACCGTATTTCTAAAACCGACCAGCCAGACGCGCTGTTGTCTGCACAGCAATTCCGCCAGTGCCTGGCCATCAGGCAAAAGCAGCCCGCCCAACCGCTCGCGATTGCCGGGAAATTCAAACGGCACCTGCATCAAATCCATGCCGCCGAAATAAGGCCGATTCGTCGCGGAAATCACGCCGCCGGAGTAGAACGGCAGACCTTGCGGCAATCTGCCCCAACACACGACCGCATCGGCGGGTTGAACATTTTCCTGCAATGCGCGGCCGAGCGGTTTCAATGTTTGATTCCACCCGAATGCGGTTTCAAATTCGGGAATTTCAGCAACGACCGCGAAAAATCCGAGTAATGCCAAGGCAACCGTCATTGCTGCCGTCTTTTGCCGCTTCCATTTTGAAGCCAGCCAAAAAAGGGAAATGCCCGTTACCGCCGCGATAACCATTTGCCCTTGCAACCGTGCAGACAGGTTATGATGGAAAACAAATTTTATCACGAGCGGGTAGATTGCCGGTGGCGCCAGCGCGCTGCTCAAGCCAATCTGCCAAGCGATTTTCGGAGTGGATGAGACATCGTGTTCGCTCGCGAAAAATTTCTGGGCAATTAAAATCGCCAGCGCCGGGAATATCGGCAGGATGTAGGGCGGTAATTTCGATTGTGACAACGAAAACAACACGAAGGTGAAAATCGCCCACACGCTCAACAACAGCCATGCTTCCTTTGAATTTTCATCCAAACTGCGCCAATGATTTCGCCGCCACAACCAGCCCAGTAAAATTGTCCACGGCAACAGTCCGGCGGCCAGAATGGCAAAAAAGTAAAAGGCGCTGCCATGCCGATTTTTGATGGTGGTG
>DASZXB010000056.1:0-28321 GCA_035546095.1 Verrucomicrobiia bacterium
CGTGTATTATTCGTTGAACGGCGGGAGCTGGCTGGGCGCGACGGGTTTGACGAACTGGAGCGCGAGCGTGACGCTGACACCGGGGACGAACGTATTGCAGGCGTATGCGGTGGATGCAATCGGGAATACCTCCAGCACCAGTAAAGTGACGTTCACTTATGAGATGACACCGACTACCATCGCGGGAATGACCGCTGTTGTCACGCCATCAGGTAGCAGCACATTTTATCTTTCCTTCGGTTCAGGCACATTCAGTCAAAACTCGACCGATACGAACAACTTCAACGGCGTGGGCAACTACACTTACAAAAAATTAAGCGCGAGCGCCGCCCAACTGGTGATAGATTACACGGCGCCACCAACCTTGACCAACGAAGGCGCATCGCTTCTGTTGACCTTTAACACCAACGGCACTTACACCGGTGTCTTTTCAAACGCGGACAACAGCGCCGATACGGGTGACGTTGTCTTTTCCAATGCGCCGAATCTGACACCGAGTTCGCTGGAGAACAAAAAAATCGTCGTCGTCAATGATTTCGGCGAAAAAATTGACGTTGCGTTGGGCGACAACGGCGCGCTTAAGATTACCAACGCGGACAACACCGTGGATTCGGGCAAATACAGCTTCAAACGTTACAGTCCAATTGGCGCGCTGGTGATAGCGACGGTTCCGGGACAGAACACCAATTATCTGCAATTGACATTCTCCGCGACTGATTACGGCGATTTCTTCGTCACTTCTTACGACGATTCAACCAATCTGCCGCAGACGGATTACGGCACGTTCGGCGTCAGGTCGCAGGCAAAAGGTGGCAATGCACCCGACTCATTGCAGGATTTGAACGCGCAAGTGAATGTCTTGGGTGGCTTATTCAGTTTGAATTTCAGCGCGAACACATTTGCTCAAAATTCTTCCGACCCGAATTTTGACAACGGCGTTGGCAATTACACCTACACGACGGTGAACACCAATGCCGCCTGGTTGTCGCTCAATTACACCGCGCCGTTGAGCATCACCAATGAGAGCGGTTCCGTTTACATCACGTTCGTCTCGACGAATTTTGGCATCTTCACCAATCAATTCAACGGAACCAACAGCATCGCCACGATTGGCCTCACGCCGGCGAGCCATTGATTTCTCTGCAAATCTCCGGCTGGAATTTTTCCAGCGCACACGTTACAAATGGCGCGAACGGAACAAATTTTTTGCGCTTTTATGACGAATCTGATTCAAACACGTTGGTTGCCGGTGATTTTGCTCATCGGCTCGAATATCTTCATGACGACAGCCTGGTATGGCCATTTGAAATTCAAAGCCGCGCCGTTGTGGAATGTGATTTTTGTCAGTTGGGGCATCGCGTTTTTTGAATACTGTTTGCAGGTGCCGGCCAATCGCTGGGGCAGCAATGTTTATTCAACTTACCAGCTTAAAATCATTCAGGAGATTATTACACTCGTAGTATTTACTGTTTTCACATTGCTCTATTTTCATATTAAGCCGGCGTGGAATCATATTGCCGCGTTCATTTGTATTTTGGCGGCGGCAGCCTTTACTTTTCTACCAAAAGACTGATGCCATGTGCCAAATCCGCTTGGCAGTCGCGGCGCGCTCTGTTTAATTGGCCGCGCCCGATGACAAAATTGCCCGCCATTTTCGCGCCCGTCCTTTTCACCGCGATTTTTCCATTCATAGCTCTGGCGCAGCAACAGTCGCCGGTTGAATTTGGCGCACTCAACAAAATCATTCCCGGCGCGCCGGTCGGAACGATAGAAATGCGGGGAAGCGTGATGATAGCGACCAACGGGTTTTACATCAAATCCGGCGACAGCCTGTTGACCGCCGCCAGCGGAACTTACAATCCCGAAACCGGCGAAGCGACGGCTGACGGTAATGTGCGCATTGAGCAAAACGGCCAGCTTTGGGTCGGTGACCACATCAATTACAATTTCAAAACGCGCCAGATGCATAGCGAACAATTCCGCACCGGCAAATCGCCGGTGTTCGCCGGGGGACAACAATTGCGGGGAGACACGACTAATCAAATTTACGACGCGCGTCACGCCTACGTCACCACGGACGACGTTAGCGACCCGGAAGTTCGCATTCGCGCCAGTCGCATCCGGGTTGTGCCCGGCCAATATGTCGAAGCGTGGAACGCGGTGTTGTTTGTGGACGGCGTGCCGGCGTTTTATTTTCCGTATTACAAGCGGAATCTGGGTGAGCGCGTGAACAACTGGAGTTTCACGCCGGGTTATCGCAGCGCTTACGGCCCGTTCATTTTGAGCACGTATTCATTTTATTTGGGTGACGACGTTGACGGCAAATTACACATAGATTATCGCGAGAAACGCGGCGTCGGCGTTGGCCCGGATTTGAATATGCAACTCGGCAAATGGGGCGACTTCGCGTTCAAATATTATTATCTACGTGACCATGATTCCGATGAAAGCATCAATTCCAACAGTTTCTTGAATCTGGAAAACATTCCCGAAGACCGCCAGCGCGTTTATTTCGCATATCAGGCGACGCCGGCGACCAATCTAAATCTCAAAGCGCTCGTCAATTACCAGACCGATCCGCTCGTGCTGCACGATTTTTTTGCGAACGATTACACGCAAAATCCCCAGCCCAACACATTTTTTGAAGCCAATCAATACTGGGAAAACTGGAGTCTCGATGTTGAAAGCACGCCGAAACTGAACAATTTTTTTGATCAAGTCGAACGCCTGCCCGATGTCAAATTGACCGGTCCGCGTCAGCAGATTTTCAACACGCCGGTGTATTACGAGAGCGAAAGTTCCGTCGGCTTTTACCGTCACTTTTTTGCGGACACAAACAATTCGATTTTTATCAACACCAACGGGCCGTTCGCCGATTATTCCGCCGCGCGCGCCGACACATTTCATCAATTGCTCCTGCCGTGGACGTTTTTCAACTGGCTGAACGTCACACCCAACGTCGGTGGCCGGTTCACTTATTACTCAGAGGAAGACGGGCCGGGTGGGACCAATGGCGCGACCTCGCGCGCCGTTTTCAATACCGGCATCAACACGTCATTCAAGGCGTCGCAATTGTGGGCGAATGCGACCAATTCATTTCTTCAGATTGACGGTTTGCGACATATCATTCAGCCGTCCATTGATTATGTTTTCGTGCCACATCCAAGCGCGCCACCGTCGCAACTGCCGCAATTCGATTCCGAATTGCCAAGTCTGGAAATCCTGCCGGTTCAATTTCCTGATTACAATGACATTGACTCGATTGACAGTCAGAACGTAATCCGTTTTGGATTGCGGAACACACTGCAAACCATGCGCAACGGGCAACTCGACAATTTGCTCGACTGGAATTTAATGCTGGACTGGCGGTTGAATCCGAGCGCCGGTCAGCAAACATTTAACGACCTCTATTCCAATTTCGCCTTCAAGCCGCGCTCGTGGATTACGCTCGATTCGCAAACGCGCTACAACCTCAATGACACGCAATTGAATTTCACCTTCGAGCAACTCAGCTTCACGCCAAGCGAGCGGTGGAGTTGGGGCTTGGGCTACTGGTATTTGCGCAGTGGATTCATTGACAGCGGCGATAATCTCATCACCAGTTCGCTTTTTTATCGGCTGAACGACAATTGGGGCTTTCGTGCCGACCACTACTTCAATGCGCAAGACGGTCGTTTGCAGCAACAATACTACACGATTTATCGCGATATGCGGAGTTGGACCGGCGCACTGACCTTTCGTGTCATTAATGACGTGGGACAATCAAGGGATTACACCGTGGCTTTTACCTTTTCGCTCAAAGCCAGCCCGCGCTATCGGCTCGGCAGCGACACCGTCGAACCCTATCGCCTGGTCGGCGAGTGATTTCATGCCGCAGGCAAAATCGGGAATATGAGGCTGAACGTCGAGCCTTTGCCGGTTTCACTGTGCGCTTCAATCGTGCCGCCATGCTCGCGCACGATGCGCTGCGAAATCAGCAAACCCAATCCCGTGCCGTTTCTCTTGGTCGTGAAAAACGGCTCGAACAATCGCGGCAGATTTTCCGGCGCGATGCCGACGCCGGTGTCCCGGATTTGAATCTGCAATTTGCGCGTGCCGGATTCCTCGATATTTTTTGTGGCCACCGTGAGCGTGCCGTTCGCGCTCATCGCTTCGATGGCATTGAGCAGCAAATTCATCAACACCTGCTGTAACTGCGCTTCATCGCCGTGAATCGTTTCCTGCGCGGCCTGATAATCCCGTTCCAATGCGATTAATTTCGCGCTGATTTGATGCTGCAACAACCGCAGCGATTGATCCAGCAAACCGTGGATTTTTACCGGCGCGAACACCGTGCGTTTCGGCGCGGCGAACCGCAGGATTTGCGTCACCATTTCGTTAATACGCTGCAATTCGTGCGTGACAACATTGGTCAATTCCGCATTTGGATTTTTTTGCGCCAGCAAATCCGCATAAACTTTGACGACCGCCAAACTGTTTTTGATTTCATGCGCCATGCTCGCCGACAGCAACCCGATACGGGCGAGCCGGTCGAGGCGTTGGATTTTTTCCTCGGAACCCGGCGTGGAATGCAGGAACGCGGTTTCTAAAGGCAGTTCACGGATTTCTTTTGTAAATGACATGGCAACAAACACGGAACTCCACCGCGACAATGCGCCTCGTTCCGCAAAAAAGCAAGTTGAATCGGCTGGTATTCGCGCCGCGAGCGATTACGCTGTATTGGCCAGATGAAAAAGAAATTCGACCGCATCGAATCCGTCGTCGCCGACGTTCGCAAAGGCAAAATGGTTATCGTCGTGGACGACGCCGACCGCGAAAACGAAGGCGATTTGATTTGCGCCGCGCAATTCATCACGCCCGTGACCGTCAATTTCATGGCCAAGCACGGACGCGGTTTGATTTGTGTCGCGACAAATTCCGAACGTCTGCAACAACTTGGCATCGCGCGCATGGTCAAAGAAAACCGTGAAAGTTTTCGCACCGATTTTCAGGTGAGCGTGGACGCCGCGCGCGGAATTTCCACCGGCATTTCCGCCGCCGACCGCGCCCGCACCATTCAAATCATGGCCGACCCGACCACCGTGCCCGAAGATTTGGTTCAACCCGGCCACGTTTTTCCGCTCCGCGCCAAACCCGGCGGCGTTTTGCAGCGCGCCGGCCACACCGAAGCCGCCGTGGATTTGGCCGCGCTCGCCGATTGCCGTCCGATTGGCGTGCTCTGCGAAATTTTGAACGACGACGGCACGATGGCGCGCCTGCCGCAGCTTTTGAGATTCGCCAAAAAGCACAAACTGAAAATTTGCACGATTGAAGATTTGATTCATTTCCGCCGCCCGCGCGAAAAATTGGTCGAAAAAATCGAAGTCGTGAAAATGCCGACCGATTATGGCGAATTCGATTTGCATTTGTATCGCTCAAAAATTGACGGGCAGCATCACGTCGCGCTCGTGCGCGGAGAAATTGCCGGAGCGAAAAATGTTTTGGTTCGCGTTCACAGCGAATGTCTAACCGGCGACGTTTTTGGTTCGCGCCGTTGCGATTGCGGGCCGCAACTGCATCAGGCGATGAAGCAGGTGAGCGAAGCCGGACGCGGCGTGATTGTTTATATGCGGCAGGAAGGCCGCGGCATCGGCCTCGCGCCGAAAATTCAGGCTTACAAATTGCAAGAGCAGGGACTGGACACGGTTGAAGCCAATTTGAAACTCGGCTACGGCATGGATTTGCGTGAATACGGACTCGGCGCGCAGATTCTGGTTGACCTCGGTTTGAAAACGATTCGGTTGCTGACGAACAATCCGAAAAAGGTCGTTGGTCTCGAAGGCTACGGCTTGAAAATCACCGAGCAAGTGCCGATTCGCGTGAAACCCAATCCGCACAACGAACGCTATTTGAAAACGAAGCGGGAAAAACTGGGGCATTTGTTGTAAAATCAAAGCAATGAAAATCCAATTTTTAACACGGATGAAATTACTCATATTCGCAGTAATTGAAGTGGCGTTGGCATATTGGAATTTGTTGGCTGCGGTGATTTTTGCGGCTTTTGTTTTGATTATCATTTGCGCGAAATTTTTTCAGGTTCGTAAAGCGAAACGGCAAAATCCAAAGGATTTTGCATTTGCTGTTTTTTCAAATCCTTCGTGCTACCGCTCGCCGCGGCGCGAACGACTAAAAAAAGAATTTCCAGAAATGAGCGATGAAGAAATTGATAATTGGATTTCGGAATTTGAGGCTTTGCAAAAAGAAATTGGACGGCTTGCAGCAGCGGGCGGTGAAAAGATTTTAGGCAAAGAATTTGTTATTAAAACACTTCGAGAAAAATTTCCGTTTTTAGCTGAATACGGTTTGAGAAGAGCTTTGAATCAAATGTGGCATGCGCAATTTTGGTGACGGAGTCTAATTTTGAAACGCGAAGATTTATTGAATTAAATGTTAAAACTCATCAAAACTAAATCCGTTCGCGCCGTTGGCGGCCATTTCACCATCGTCGCGTATTTATCTTGAAGGTAGAAGCGCGTAGCGTATAATGAGCGTATGAAAACTTTAACCATCACCGAAGGCCGCGGGCGGCTCGGTCATTGGCTTAAGAAAGCGACCGAGGGCGAAGATGTCGGTTTTATCTTTGAAGGTAAAATCGTCGCGTTGCGTCCGGTGGAAGTGCATTCAGCCGATTATGCCCTGCAAGAATACGGCCTGACGCCGGCGGAAATGGCGAAGGCGGAGAAGCGTATCGGCGCGGAAATCAAGACGGCGCGCAAACGCGGAGAAGTAACGCGGTTCACCGGAGGCGAGGATGATTTCCGTTGAACTGTCCGGGCGGTTCAAGAAAATCGTGCGGAGCGCGGGACGGCAATCGGAAGTTTCCGCCACGCTCAATTTGGTGATTGAAGGTTTTGGAAATCCGCACGCGCACACGGGGCTTTCCATCCGCAAACTTGGCAAAAATCTTTACGAATGTCGAACGAGTCTCGCGTGGCGATTGATTTTTGAAGCGAACAAGGGAATTTTGACTTTCGACTTTGCAGGCAACCACGATGAGGTGCGGAATTATCTGCGCGGCAAACGCTGAAATTTTCCGATGCTCAAATCTATCAAAACCAAAACGATTCAAACCAGCGGCGGCAGTTTCGCCATCGTCGCGGCGCGCTTGCAGAATTCGGGTTTGGCGTTAGACTTCAAGCATGAGTTTTGAGCAGCTTAAACGGGAAGTGACGGCGTTGAGCGACCGCGAGCAGGCGGATTTGATTCGCTTCACGCTCCAATTGCGTCACGAGCACGACGCGGAGTATCGCCGCGAAGTCACTGACCGGCTCAATGACAAAGACAAATCCCGTTGGCTGACGCCCGACGAATTTGAACGTCGCCTCGGCAACGCCTGACGGCCATGCGGCCTTACGCGATTTACATCAACGAAGCGGCGTTGGCTTCCGCACCAAAATCCGGCCTGCAACGGCGAAAAGTGATGGAGTTTATCCGTTCACTGGCGGACAATCCAAATGCGTCCGGCGATTTTTCGGAGCAGGACGGAGCGGGCAGAAATGTTCAGGTCAAAATCATCGGACGTTACGCGCTGACGTTTTGGGCCGACCACGCCGTTTCAGAAATTAAAGTCACGCACATCAAACTGGCCGACCAGTAATTTCAAATGCTCAAACCAGTCAAAACCAAAACGATTCGCGCGCGTGGAAATTTCGCCATCGTCGCGTCAAAATACAATGCGCGTTATGTGGACGCGATGTTGCGCGCGGCGAAAAATGAAATTCTTCGCGCGGGCGGAAAAGCGCAAATCGTTCGTGTGCCGGGCGCGTATGAAATTCCCGGCGTCGCCGCCAAACTCGCGCGCGCGCAAAAATTTTCCGCCATCATTTGTCTGGGCGTGATTTTGCGCGGCGAAACGGTTCATGCGGCGCACATCGGCGAAGCGGTCAGCGGCGCGCTGATGCAAATTCAATTGCAGTACGAAATTCCGGTAATTCACGAAGTGTTGCTTTTGGAAAATGAAGCGCAGGCGCAAAAGCGTTGCCTCGATAAAAAGCATAATCGCGGCACGGAAGCGGCGCAGACGGCTTTGGAAATGGCGCGCGTGATGAAAAGTTTGCGCGGCTGAAAATGTTGAACGCGTTCATTTGATTCCTTATCGAAATAAAAGAAATATTGCGGACGAATGCTTGTGAAAAATTTCACAAATTCTCTTGACCGGACTTTTCGCAGTGTTAAATTTCAAGACGCGATATGAAACTTTCTTCGATTGCTCTTTTAATGGCAACTTTGGCTGCAAGTCCGGTTTTACGCGCGGCGGACATCATCGGCGTCATCACGCTCAAAGGTACGCCGCCGCCGGAAAAAGAAATCACGCCGCTCGAAGACGATCCGACTTGCGGGCCGTTGCATAAGGATAAACCGATGACACAATTTTATGTCGTCGGCAAAAACGGCGAGTTCGCGGACGTCGTTGTTTCGCTCAAGGGCGTCGGCAAATCCACCGGCGCAAACCAGCCGCCGGCGGTGCTCGACCAAAAAGGTTGTCTTTATGTTCCCACAATTCTCGCGGTGCAGACCGGCCAGAAAATTGTCGTGAAAAATTCCGACCCGTGCATTCACAATGTTCACAGCACGCCGACCGTCGCGGGCAATGACGAGCACAACGACGCGCAAATGCCCGGCGGCCCGGATTTGACCTACACATTCCCACAGCCGGAAATGTTTTTGCGTTTCAAATGTGATGTACATCCGTGGATGTTCGCATGGGTGAGCGTGATGGATTCGCCGTATTATTCGGTGAGCGACAAGGACGGCAAATTCGTCATCAAAAATGTGCCACCCGGCAAATACATGATTGAAGCCGCGCATCGCAAAGCCGGCGAGAAAACGCAGGAAGTTGAAGTTGCTGACAAAGACGTGACCGTGAATTTCACGTTTGAAACAAAATAATTTTAGGCAGAAAACCGCTGCGGTTTGGGCAACCGCGGCGGAAATTTTTTAATGAACAAAAACGCGCCGATAAATCGTCCGTTGCATTGGTTCGCCATCGCAACGGCAGTTGCCACGTTTTTGCTGCTCGGCGCAGGTGGACTCGTCACCAGCCACGAAGCCGGCATGTCCGTGCCCGATTGGCCAAATTCTTACGGCTACAATATGTTTCTGTTTCCGCCGTCCAAATGGATTGGCGGCATTTTCTACGAACACACGCACCGGCTCTGGGCGTCAGCAGTTGGATTGATGACGACGATTCTCGCCGTTTGGCTTTGGCTCAAAGATTCGCGTCAATGGATAAAATGGCTTGGTGTTGTTGCTTTTCTGCTCGTCGTCGCGCAAGGTGTTCTCGGTGGATTGCGCGTGACGCTGCACATGGATGATTTGGGAATTTTTCACGGCGTCATCGCGCAAGCCTTTTTCGTTTTGACCTGCGCGATGGCATTGTTCACCGGCAATTTCTGGCAAAAAATTTCCGAACAGAAAAAATTCAATGTGCCGCATGGTTTGCGGACGTTGGTTTTGGCGACGACCATTTTGATTTTCCTACAATTGATTTTGGGAGCGACCATGCGGCATCAGCACGCGGGGCTTTCCATTTCTGATTTTCCGCTCGCGCATGGGAAACTTTGGCCGGACACGAGCGCCGCCGCGATTGCGCGTTACAACGCCGAGCGCGTGGACGTGATTTCGGAAAATCCCATCACGGCGTTTGAAGTGATTTTGCAAATGGTGCATCGCCTCGTCGCGCTCGCCATTTTCGTTTGTGTCGCAACTTGCGCGATTTCGGCGTGGCGACAATTGGGCAAACACGATGCGCTCACAAAATTTGCGCTGTTCTGGCTCGCGCTGATTGTTTTGCAAATCGGCCTGGGCGCGTGGACGGTTTTGTCGAACAAAGCCGCCGACATCGCAACGGCGCACGTGCTGGTCGGCGCGCTGTCGCTCGTGACGGGCGCGCTCTGGTGCATGATTGCTTTTGGCCGGTCCTTGCGGATGGCCACCGTTGAAACTCAAAGCGCCGTCGCAATCCCCGCGTTTGGAACTTTGGCCGCGAACAAATAATGAAAGAAATCTCCGCAGAAATTTTAAGTAATGCCGCCGCCGAAAAAAGCTGGCCGGCGGTTTTCGCTGATTTAACCAAAGCGCGATTGACGACGCTGGTTTTGTTGACGACGGCGGTTGGTTTTTATGTCGGCTCGCGCGGCGCGATGAATTGGATTTTATTTTTTAATTCCATTGCGGCGACCGCGCTCGTGGCTGGCGGCGCGGCGGCGTTGAATCAATTGTTGGAACGCGATTACGACGCGAAAATGCGCCGCACGCAAAATCGTCCGCTGCCGTCGGGACGTTTGCAGCCGGCGACGGTCGCCATTTTCGGCGGTGTGAGTTCGGTGGCCGGCTTGATTTATCTCGCGCTCGCGGTGAATTTGCTGACCAGCGTTCTCGGCGCGGTCACGTTAATCAGTTACGTTTTCATTTACACGCCGCTCAAGCGCGTGACGTGGCTGAACACGGCGGTGGGCGCGATTCCCGGCGCGTTGCCGCCATTGATGGGCTGGACGGCGGCGGGAAATGAATTGAGCGGCGAAGGCTGGGCATTGTTCGCCATTTTGTTTTTCTGGCAACTGCCGCATTTCTTCGCCATCGCGTGGATGTATCGCGACGAATATGCCAAAGCCGGTTTCAAAATGTTGTCGTGCATGGACGCCGACGGCAAACGGACGGCGGACCAATCCATCAGCAACACGCTCGCGTTGCTGGCGGTGAGTTTGTGTCCGTTCCTTTTCAAAATGGCCGGAACGATTTATCTGACGGGCGCGATGGTTTTGGGCGCTGCCTTTTTGTTTTGCGCGATTCAGTTTTCGCGGCGATTGACCCTGTCGCGCGCGCGCATTTTGTTTTTGGCTTCAATCCTTTATTTGCCATTATTGCTGGCAGCGATGGTTTTGGACAAAGTGAAATAAATTATGGACGCCACGGTTCAACAATTTCCGCCGTATCGCAAAGAAGACGCGCCTCACGCGCACGACGAGCATGGCCACGAACATCACAAGCCGGGTTTTTGGAGCGGTTATGTTTTTTCGACCGACCACAAAATCATCGGCATTCAATACGGCTTCACCGCGCTGTGTTTCATGCTGTTCGGATTGTTTTTGATGCTGTTGATGCGCTGGCAAATCGCGCATCCGGGAATGCCGGTTCCTATCTTTGGGCCTTTGTTGGAAAAAATTCTCGGCCAGCCGGCGGCCAAAGGCATCATTTCGCCCGACCTTTACAATTCCTTCGGCGCGATGCACGGAACCATCATGATATTTTTGGGAATCGTGCCGCTCGCGTTCGCCGCGTTTGGCAATTACGTCGTGCCATTGATGATTGGCGCGGTGGACATGGCGTTTCCGCGCGTGAACATGGCGAGTTATCAGGCGTATTTTCTCGGCGGTCTTGTGATGTTCATCAGCTTTTTCATTCCCGGCGGCGCAGCGCAGGCGGGTTGGACTTCCTATTCGCCGCTCGCAACGTCCATTCCCACGCACGGGCAATTGTTTTGGATTATCGGAATGGTGTTGCTCATCACGTCGTCGCTGCTCGGCGCGGTGAATTTCATCGCCACCATCATCCAATTGCGCGCGCCGGGCATGACGTGGCTGCGAATGCCGTTTTTCGTCTGGGCGCAATTTGTGACCGCGTTCATCTTGCTGCTGGCCTTTCCGCCGTTGGAAGCCGCCGCCGTCATGCAATTGATGGACAACGCCGCGCACACCAGTTTCTTTTTGCCGACCGGCCTCGCCGTGGGCGGCAATCTGGCGCACATCAGCGGCGGCGGCAGTCCGTTGTTGTGGCAACATTTGTTTTGGTTTTTAGGGCATCCTGAAGTTTATGTTTTGATTCTACCGGCGATGGGTATTGTCACCGAAATTATCGCCAATAATACGCGCAAGCCGATTTGGGGCTATAAATCATTGGTTTATGCGGTACTGGCCGTCGGATTTCTTTCGTTCATCGTTTGGGCGCACCATATGTATTTGACGGGCATGGGCACAAAAATTTCCACGTTCTTTCAGGCGACGACGATGATTATTTCCATTCCGTCGGTCATCATTTTGACGTGCCTGTTCATTTCGTTGTGGGGCGGTTCAATTCGCTTTAACACGCCGATGTTGTTTGCGCTCGCGTTTTTGCCGATGTTCGGCATCGGCGGATTGACCGGTCTGCCGCTCGGCTTCAACATCAGCGATATTCACCTGCACGACACTTATTACGTCATCGCGCATTTCCATTACGTCGTCGCGCCGGGCACGATTTTCGCCCTGTTCGCCGGAATCTATTATTGGTTTCCGAAAATGACCGGGCGCAAAATGAATGAATTCTGGGGGCGCGTGCATTTCTGGTGCTCGCTGATTTTCATGAACCTCGTGTTCATGCCGATGTTCGCGCAGGGCATGGCGGGCATGTTGCGGCGCATGGCCGACGGCGGCGCGAATTATTCCGCGGCGGTCAACGCGCGCGGCGGCGCGGAAGTCATCGGCGGTTTGAGCGATAACATCATGGCGCTGCACGTCTGGATTTTGTGGGCGGCGGTCGCGCTCGGCGTCGCGCAAATTCCCTTCATCATCAATCTTTTCTGGAGCATCAAACACGGCGAAAAAGTCGGGGACAATCCGTGGAATTCCACGACGATTGAGTGGCAGACGCCCACGCCGCCGCCGCACGGAAATTTCACGCGCGAAATAAAAGTTTATCGCGGGCCTTACGAATACAGCGTGCCCGGCCACGCGACCGATTTCACGCCGCAAAACGAACCGCCGTCCGGCTCGCCGGCGCCAACCGTTGCCACCGCGCACTGAAATTTTCATGGAAATTCCCTACACAGTTGAAGCAAGGCCGGACACCGGCATTTACAACGCCAAAGTGGGCATCTGGCTTTTTCTCGCGTCGGAAGTCATGCTCTTCGGCGGACTTTTTTCCGCCTACGTGCTG
Source organism: Verrucomicrobiia bacterium (assembly GCA_035546095.1). Classification (GTDB taxonomy): domain Bacteria; phylum Verrucomicrobiota; class Verrucomicrobiia; order Limisphaerales; family UBA11358; genus UBA11358. The sequence continues at coordinate 12,952 of DASZXB010000056.1, forward strand.
CTGCGTGTCGGCGCGGAACCGGGCACGTGGCCGCACGGCTGGCAAAACGTCACGCTCGGCACAATCAACACCATCGTCCTCGCGCTCTCGGCCATCACCACGTTGCTCGCGTGGGTTGCGTGCAAAGTCGGGCAATTCGGAAAATTCAAATTCTTTCACGCCTGCACGTTGCTGTTCGCGCTGGCGTTTGCTGTGATTCATTTGAATGAATATCACGAAGACCTCACCCATTACGAAATCCATTTGACCAACGGCCTCATCGCCGACGGCCACATGGTGGAGAACAATCTCAAGGAAGATTATGTCATCATCGAAGGCCGCACGGTGAACGATGAAAAATTGCTTTACGATTTGCGTTCGCAAAAAGTCGAGGAATCGGAAATCAAGATTCCCCGCTCTGAAATCAAAGACATGGAAAGCTACGGCCCGTGGCACAACACTTATATGGCGCTGGATTTCACCATGACCGGCCTGCACCTGCTGCACGTTGTCGCGGGCAGCGTTGTCATCGGCTATTTGTGGTTGTTCGGGCGCAAAATGTGGGAAACCGATCCGGCGCGATTCACCAATCGCGTCGAAGTGTCCGGCCTGTTCTGGCATTTTGTTGACCTGGTCTGGATTTTCCTGTTCCCGGTCTTATATTTGACCTAGAAAATTTATGAGCGATTCGCACGAAACCAAAACTGCCGCGCCGGTTCAAACGCACGATGAGCATCCGGTGGATTTCAATGCCTACGCACGCCGCTGCGGATTCATTTTCGTCGGCATTCTTTGCGCCATCGGTTTGATGCTTTGGATTTCTTATCTGCCGGGTCACACCTGGGCGTTGAAATCCGCGTTGATTTTGGTTGTCGCCGCTTTCAACGCATTCGTCGTCGCCGGATTTCTGATGCACCTGCTTTCCGAGAAAAAAATGATTTACACGGTGCTGGGATTCACGGTTTTTTTTGTCGCCGGATTGTTCGTGCTGACGATTTATGCCATGCACGATTTTCCCACCGGCACGCAAATGCACTGAACAAAATGTCGCTCAAAGCCTTTCATCTGATTTTTGTGACGCTGCTGACGGCGTTGTCGTTCGGATTTTCCGCGTGGGCGTTTCCCGCCGGCCATCCGCTGTTCGGGCTGGCCGGAATCGTCACCGGCATTCTGGTTATCATTTACGGAATCTATTTTTTGAAAAAATTGAAACGCATCAGCTATTTATGAAATCGCTCGGTAAATTATTGATTGTCGCCGCGGCCTTTGCGCCGTCGCCGTTGTTCGCGTGTGCGGCCTGTTTTGGCCGATCCGATTCACCATTGGCCAGCGCCATGAATTGGGGCATTTTCACCCTGCTCGGCGTCATCGTCACAGTGCTGACGTGCGTCACGCTGTTCTTTGTCCACGTCATCCGCCGCGAAGAAACGCAAACCAAAGACCTTGATTCGCAGAATCCGTCCGGCTCATGAAAGAATGGACCAGCAAATTATTGGGAATGCCGCCGCTGGCTTCGGCCAACGGTCAGGACGTGGATGACCTCATCATTTACGTCCATTGGCTGATGTTCGCGCTGTTCGTCGGCTGGATTATTTATTTCTTTTACGCGGTCTGGCGCTTTCGCAGTTCGCGCAATCCCAAAGCCGATTACGTCGGTGTGCGCAATCATGCTTCGAGCTACATCGAATTAACCGTTGCCGCCATCGAAGCCGTGCTGTTGATTTTCGTCGCCGTGCCGCTTTGGGCGCGCGCCGTGGACAAATTTCCGCCCGCCGACCAATCCACCGTCATTCAAGTCGTCGCGCAGCAATTCGCGTGGAACGTCCGTTATCCCGGCCCGGACAAAAATTTCGGTAAACAGGAAATGAAATTCGTCACGGCGGACAACGTTTTTGGCGTTGACCCGTCCGACCCGAACGGCAAGGACGACATCCAGACGCTCAACGAGATTCACGTGCCCATCAACAAACCCGTCATCATTTATTTGAGTTCCAAGGACGTGATTCACTCGCTGAAAATCATTTCCATGCGCGTCTGTCAGGACGCGATTCCCGGCCTGCGCATTCCCGTCTGGTTCACGCCCACGCAAATTGGCCGCTACCAGATCAACTGTGCGCAACTCTGCGGCAACGGCCATGCGTCCATGTCCGGCGGCTATCTCACCGTCGAAAGCGAAGCCGATTACGAAAAATGGCTAAAATCCAAGACTGGCGCGGCGACCAGTTTTGAGTAGATTAACCTCGCGCTGCGCCAGCGCTTATGGCTGAAAATCCTCCAACCCTGCCGCGAACGCTCTGGCTGGGAATCGCCTTGCTGTTCATCCTGCTCATCGCGGGCTATCTGCTCTCATTGACCGAAATAAGCCGCGCGCGCAAAAGCGAATTGCCCGTTCTCGGCGTCATCCATGATTTCACCCTCACCAATCAGGACGGCCAAATCACCACGCTCGCCGATTTGACCAATCACGTCTGGATTGCCGACATCATTTTCACGCGTTGCGCCGGGCCATGTCCGATGATGACCGCGCAAATGAAATCGCTTCAAGACGCGCTGCCAAAGTCCAGCGACGCCAGATTGGTCACGCTCACCACCGACCCCGATTACGATTCGCCGGAAATTATGAAAAAATACGGCGAACGCTTCGGCGCGGATTTCAGCCGCTGGATGTTTCTGACCGGGACAAAAAAAGAAATCGGCGCGCTGGCCACCGGCAGCTTGAAATTAAGCGCCCTTCCCGTGAAACCGGAAGAACAGACCAACTCCGTGGATTTGTTCGTTCACAGCACAATTTTTGTGGCGGTGGACAAACACGCGCGGCTGCGTGGCGTCTTTGAAACCGAAGGCGAAGGCATTGACTGGACGAATGTCCGGCCGCGTGTCATTGCGACCGTGCGCCAACTCGAACGCGAAAAATGAAAACGCCGCAAACGGTGGGGCGAGCGTCCTCGCGAGCCGGATTAAAATGACCATCCACGATTTGCCCGCCGTCAACGCCTCGCTTAACGCCTTGAGCGCGATTTTCCTGACCGCCGGATTCATCTTCATCAAACGCGGCAACAAAATCGCGCATCGCAACTGCATGATTTCCGCGTTTTGTGTCTCCGTCATTTTTTTGATTTGCTACCTCACATATCACACTTGGCTCGCCGTCGTTTTGCATCAAGGCCCGACGCGATTTTTGGAACCAAAATGGTTTCGCCCGATTTATCTGGTCATTTTGATTACGCACACAATTCTTGCCGCCGTCATCGTGCCGTTGATTTTAATTACGTTAAGCCGCGCGCTCCGCGAAAAATTCAACAAGCACAAAAAAATCGCGCGTTGGACGTGGCCGCTCTGGATGTATGTTTCCACCACCGGCGTCGTCGTTTATCTTTTGCTCTACCAAATTTTTCCGCAAAAATAGAGCGCGATGAAATCCACGGCGAACATTTTGATTCACAAAAGCCAGTTTCCCGAAAATATCCGGCGCGATTTGCTCAAATCGCTACGCGCACGGAAAATCAACCACAAATTCCATTACGACAGCGTCAAGCAGACGCAAAAATGGCTCGCGTTGCACCAAATCTATTCACCCTCGCGTCACGATGAAAATGTCCGCACGATTTACGACCAAAGTTTTGATGCCGCCGCCAAAGAAATAAAATCAAAATCGGTTCACATCATCGGCCTCGGCTGCGGCGGCGGACAAAAGGACAAGCGGCTGTTGAAATTATTAAAATCGTGTGGCAAAAAAATCTTTTACACGCCCTGTGACGTCAGCGCGGCGATGGTTTTGGTCGCGCGCCAAACTGCGCTTTCCGTTTTGCCGGCGCAAAATTGTTTTCCCTTCGTCTGCGATTTGGCAACCGCAAAAAATTTGCCTGAAATTTTCGATTCACGATTCACAATTCACAATTCACGCATTGTCACTTTCTTCGGCATGATTCCGAATTTCGAGCCGCGCGACATTTTGCCGAAACTATCGTCGCTGATTCGCAAAGAAGATTTTTTGTTGTTCAGCGCCAATCTCGCGCCGGGGAAAAATTATGCCGACGGAATGAAAAAAGTTTTGCCGCAATACGACAACGCGCTCACGCGCGACTGGCTGCTGACTTTTTTGACCGATTTGGGAATCGAAAAATCCGACGGCAATTTAAAATTTGAAATTGCGAACGGCAAATTCGGCTTGAAACGATTCGTCGTCAATTTTCATTTCAATCGCGCGCGGCGAGTTGAAATTGAAAACGAAATTTTCCGTTTCAAATCCGGTGAAAAAATCCGGCTGTTTTTTTCCTATCGCTACACGCCGGAACTTGTTCGGAAAATTCTCGCCCGATTCAAATTGAAAGTTGGCGAATCATGGCTTGCCGAATCCGGCGAAGAGGGTGTTTTTCTTTGTCGTAGAAAATAATCGGAAGCTTTGGTTGGCGTGTAAGATTCAATTTCAAATCATCATGGCGCATTAGTCACGGCTTCCAGCATGTCAGGATTTATATCCCGATTTGTCGAAGTCGAACCACCTCTTGTAAATTGATTGAATTCTAGCAGCCTTGGGTCTAGATATATGACTTTATTCGAATATGTTTCGTTAAATATCGTCGCCATCACTCGAACGCCGCCCCATTCTCCGTTATCTTTCATAAGTCGCTCAATGCGAAGGCAAGTGCCAATAGGAAGCACACTTATGATCTGCATGCCGGCTATCGGCTTGTATTTGAGATCTGTTGGCTCAAAAGTTTCCGGAGGAACGAGGTCAATGGCGTGTTCATTCGTGTACCGCGTTACATCGACAAGCGCGGTTTTAGCCTTGGTTTGCCAAACCGTGCCAGCTAACGGTGAAAAATTATATTCCGGAGACTGCGTAACATCCGTATCTGGAGGCTGTTTGTAGTTTTTCAATTCGTCGAGATATTTATTTGAGGATTTTCCACAGCCACTTAAAAACAAGGATACCATTGCCAACATCACAATTTTGAAAGCAACATTCTTCATACGAGTATTCTAAAATTGCGTTTGGCGCATGGTCTGTCAATGCACGACTTCCGCAAAGTTACGGGACTAATTTGAAAATGGCAAACCGGCTCAACTTGAATTGGCTAATGCGCTCGCATCGTCTCCAACACGGCCTTGACGCGCGGCACTTCGTGCGTGCGGAACAAATCGGTTTTGCCCAGCGCGGCGAGCACGGCAAAAAATGGCTCGGCGCTGCGAACTTCATTGCGGAAAAATTCAAAGGCGTGGGGCAGGGCATGACAAACCGGAAATCCCAGTTCGCGCAATCGGAATGTGTTCAGAAAAACGTTCATTTGATGGCGGATGCGAACCGCGCTGTCCTGCAAATTGCGGTAGTAAAAGCCAAGACCGGGGTCGAGAAAGATTTTTTCCAAACCGTTGCGCTGCGCGATTTCGATTTGGCGCGAAAAATAATCGCGCATGGTTTCAATCGGGTCGGCGCTGAAATCGAAATCGCCAACTTCACGGACGTTTTTGCCTTGAACGTAACAAATGATAACGGCGGCGTCATTGGCGGCGGCCATTTTGAAAATTTCTTTTGCATTGGCGTTGCCGGTGAGATTCAAAACATTCACGCCCGCTTCCAGCGCGGCGCGCGCAATTTTGGGCGAATACGTTTCGACGGAAACGAGGATTTTTTCGGCGCGCAATTGTTTGATGACGGGAAGCAGTTGGGATTTTTGCGATTCGTCGCTGGCGCGCGTCGCGTTTGCCAGCGTGGATTCCGCGCCGATGTCCACGATGTCCGCGCCTTGCGCCGCGAGAATTTCTCCGCGTTGAATCGCCGATTCTACCGAGAGACAAACGCTTTCGCGATACCACGAATCGGCGGACAGATTGACAACGCCCATGATGGCGGATTGCAAGTTGAAATTGAATTTTTTGCCGCCGATGGAAAATTCTTTCACGCGCGCGGACGCGGCGGCACGATTGTTTTCCAACAGTTCCGCGAGATTTTCCAGTTTCAGCATTTTGGGAATCGTAAATCGAAAATCGTCAATCGTAAATGGAAAGTGGCGCGCCCGGCGTGAGTCGAACACGCGACCCTCTGCTTAGAAGGCAGATGCTCTATCCAACTGAGCTACGGGCGCAACTGCTCCATGAAATCAGCCCTGATTTCAAAGGGCAAGTCCGCGTTTGCGAATCAGACTTGCTTTCGGGGTGACAAGCATTAGCTTTCCCTCATCACCAAACACCGACAAAGGTTTTTCCATGAAAACAAAAATTCTGTTCGGCGCGATAACATTGCTCGCCGGTTCGCTCTTCGCGGCGGATTCAACGCCCAAAGATGATGTGCTTGCCGCTGCTAAAAAACTCGGCAGCGAAACCAATTATAGCTGGCACGCGACGGTCGTCGTTCCCGATGACGCACAATTCAAGCCCGGTCCGACGGACGGCAAGACTGAAAAGGGCGAAATCACTTATGTCAAATTGAGCTTCGGCGACAACAGCACGGAGATTTTTATGAAAGGGACCAACGCCGCCATCACCAATCCCGACGGCGATTGGCAATCGCTCGCGGAATTGGAAGGCGACAGTCAAGGCCCCGGCAGATTCATGGCCGGTTTTGTGCGGAATTTCAAAGCGCCCGCCGCGCAAGTTGCTGATTTAGTTGCTGGCGCGAAAGAATTGAAAAAGGACGGCGACGCGATTTCCGGCGACTTGACCGAAGCCGGCGCGCGCGATTTGCTCGCTTTCCGTCGTGGCGGCGGGGCGAGCGTCAGCAATCCAAGCGGTTCGGTGAAATTCTGGATCAAGGATGGTGAACTGGCGAAATATGAATTTAAGGTCAAAGGCAAAGTCAGTTTCAACGGCAACGATTTTGACGTGGACCGCGACACGACGGTTGAAATCAAGGATGTCGGCAAAACGAAAATTGACATGCCGGACGCGGCGAAGAAAAAATTGTTGTAGCTTGCACGACCATTTCGGCTGAATTATGCGTTTCTCGCGCTTTGGCATTTGGATTCTTTTGTTCGCGGCGAATTTTTGCCGCGCGCAAATGACCGTCGCACCGGACCGGGCTGATGGCATTTATCGCGTCGGCGACATTGTGCATTGGACGATTGCGTGGCAGGGCGCATCTCCCGCACCCGCCGCGCATTACACGCTCAAAAACAACGGCTTGAATGAAATCCGGCAGGGCGATTTGAATTTCACCAACAATGCCGCCGGAATCGAAACCGTCTTCAACGCGCCCGGCACCATTTTGGTCGAGGTGAAATGGCAATCGGCCAACGCCACGAATCGCGCCGTCGGCGGCGCGGTCGCCGCGTCGGATCGGATCGCGTCCGCCGCTCCGCCGCCGAAAGATTTCGACGCCTTCTGGAAAACCAAATTGAAGGAATTGAAAAATGTTCCCGCCAATCCGCAACTTGAATCGGTTGACAGCGGCAAATCCGGCGTTGCGTATTGGAAAATCACGATGGATAACATTCGCGGTTCGCACATTTACGGACAGATTGCGCGTCCGCAAAACGGCGAAAAATTTCCCGCGCTGCTCATTGTTCAATGGGCGGGCGTTTATGGCCTGCAAAAAAATTGGGTAACCGATCGCGCGGCGGAAGGCTGGCTCGCGCTGAACATTGAACCGCACGATTTGCCGATTGACCAGCCAGAATCCTTTTACAAAGACCAATTCGCCGGGCCGTTGAAAAATTATTGGTCTATCGGCAACGACGACCGCGACACAAGTTATTTTCTGCGGATGTATTTGTCCTGCTACCGCGCCGTTGAATATCTGAAAACGCGCCGCGATTGGAACGGCAAAACGCTCGTCGTCATGGGTGACAGTCAGGGCGGGCAGCAGACACTGATGATTGCCGGATTGCATCCGAAGAATATCACAGCGGCGCTCGCGCTCGTGCCAGCCAACGGCGACACGCTCGCGCCGGATATTGGCCGCGCGCCCGGCTGGCCGCATTGGTATTTCAATACCGACGGCAAAGACCCGAAAAAAGTTCACGAAGCCAGCCGCTATTACGACATCGCCAATTTCGCCCGGCACATTGAGTGTCCCGTGCTTGCTGGCCTCGGCTTGCGCGATGAAACCTGTCCGCCATCCAGCGTGCTTGCCGCCGTGAATCGGATTAAATCACCGAAGGAAGTTGTCATTTTACCAAAGTCCGGACATCAGGACGAACACGGCACGCAGGCATCTTACAATCAACGCCGTTACAGCGCGTGGCTGCCCGCCTTGCGACAAGGCAACCCCGCGCCGGTAAATGAATAGGAGAAATGAATCGATGAAATCAGTCCGCTGATGAATCAAGGCGCGGGAATGATTTCGATGCCGTTGATTTCCGGGTTTTCTGTTTGTTGCCTGAAAGTGATGTCCAGTTTGCCATTGGTCACGTTCACGTCGTCAACGGTCACGACATAAGCGCGCTGTGGGCCGCCAGCTTTTTGCCAGACATCAAAATCCTTGAAGTCATGGCCGCCGACGCTGAAAGAAAAAACGCGTTGGCCTTCGCCGGTAATGCCGTCGTAAGTCTCGCAGAAATGAAGTTTCACCGTGTATTTACCGTTTGGAACGTTGTAAGAAAATGCGCTCATGCCGTAATGCTCGGTGCGGTAGAGTGCCGCGTCAGGCGTGTTGGTGATTTGCAGGTCGCTGTCGCGTTCGATGGTGTCGCCGTCGGCAAAACCCTGATCGGCCAGCCAGACGTTGCCGGTGGAATCGGTGAACGAATTGGCCGAACCGGCGTCAATACGAATGATTCCCGGCGTCGTGGGTTGAGGTTTGGCAACCGTTGATGCCGCGGTCGGCGGCGCCGGTTCTTCAGATTGTTTTTTGCTGGAAGCGCAACCAGATGGCAAAAAGGCGGTCAGCGCGACAACAAACGACAGACAGGAAATTTGGATTTTTTTCAGGTTCATAAACGGTTTCATTTGGCTTTGAAGATTGCGGTGATTGCTGAATACTGCAACGTCAGTGCTACAACGACAAGCGAAAAACAATCTCTTTATTGTTTGTCAAGACAGCATCAAAACGCAACTCCACGCTCAAAAGCGTTTTGGCTGTTCCCGAATGATTGCGGTTCAATAGCCGCTATGCCTCCACCTTCGCGTCCATCGTCACTTTTGCGTTAAGCACGCGCGAAATGGGACAACCGGCTTTGGCGACATTCGCCACTTCCAGAATTTTGGATTTGTCCGCGCCGGGGACTTTCACTGTCACGTCCAGATGCGATTCCGTGATGGTCGGGCCGGTGGGAAGCATTTCCAATGTGACCATTGCCGTCGCAGAAATGGCTTCGGGCGTGATGCCTGCCTTGCCGAGTTCTGCCGAAAACGCCATCGCAAAACAACCCGCGTGCGCGGCGGCAATCAATTCTTCAGGATTCGTGCCGATGCCGTTTTCAAAGCGCGTGCTGAATGAATATTGCGTTTCCTTCAACACACCGCTGTCCGTGGAAATTTTTCCTTTGCCGGATTTCAAGTCGCCTTGCCAAATGGCCGATGCTTTGCGTTTCATAAATTCTTTTCGATGGCGGAATGTGAGTTCATTCAACTTAAAACTAATCCGGTTTTGCGCGAAAGGCGAGCAGGGAACGGAACGCTTTCCGATGCGCCCACACGAGGAAAATTTCCAGAACCGAAACGACGATTGCGGGAGCATATCCCGTCGGCGCAAGGCAGGCGTGAAACAAAATGATGTTGACGATGACCGGCGCGATGAGCGTCAGCGCGAGCGGGACAAAAACACCGAGCAACAGCAGCGCGCCAACGAGCGTTTGCGTCGCGAAAATCAGCGGAATCATGTAACCCGTTTTCATCAACGCGCCGAAGAAGTCCATCGCGCCCGGCGGCATGGCGTCTTTCGGTTGCGGGATGAAATGAAAAAATCCGTTGAGGCCGAATACGAAAAAAATCAGCCCCAAAATAATTCGCGCGGCGATGATGAGATAGCGCATAAACAGTTTTCCGTTCGCAAAATTAAAGTTGTTTGCGCTCACTTTGGCAACATTTTTGCTAAATATTCGCCGAGCCGTTCCAAAGTTTGTTTGCCGCCTTCGATGGCGCCGAATTCCTTGACGACAAAATCGCGCGCCGCCGTTGACAAGAAAACCATGCGAATCGTCACTTTGGTTTTGTTGGCGTCCAACGCACCGAAAGTCCACGTCGAAATGAAATTTGTGCCCGGCCTACCTTCGCGTTTGCCGCCGTGAGTAAAAACAATTTTCTCCGGTTTTACGATTTCCTGGAAAACGCTGCGGTTCGGATAATTTGCACCATCCGGCCCGTGCATTGTATGAATCCACTCGCCACCCGTGCGAAAATCCATCTTTTCAATCGTCGTCGAAAATCCGCGCGGCCCCCACCAGTTCGCGACGTGCTGCGGATTTGTCATCGCTTCCCAAACCAATTCGCGCGGCGCGGCGAACTCACGCGAAATGACAATTTCCCGGTCGGCGGTATTTTCAGCTGGATTGTTTTTTGCGGCAGACATGATTTTGAAACGGTTTTAATTTTGCGGAATAATCACCATCCACGAAACGCCGAAACGGTCGGCGACCATGTCAAAGCGCGGCGAGAAAAAAGTTTTTGTCAGCGGCATCGTCACTTGCCCGCCGTCCGTCAACGCGGCAAAAAATTTGTCCGCTTCCGCCTCTGTTTTCACCGACAGCGACAGCGAAAAACCGCTAAAATTGACGCCATTTTCGCAGCGTCCGTCAGACGCGAAAACGATGGTGTCGCCGATTTTCAGCGTCGCGTGCATGATTTTATTTTCCGCGCCGGGTGCAATCATGTTCGGGTCGGGCGCGTCTTTGAATCGCAGCAGCATGACGATTTCCGCGCCAAGTTTCTGGCGGTAAAATTCAACCGCCTCTTCGCAACGTCCGTTGAAAACCAAATATGTTTGGATGGAATAATTTTTGTTCGCGTTCATAATTTTTATTGTGTGATGAATCTCCCGAGTGCATTGAGACAGCGCGTCCAGCCGTCATTGTGGCGGTCGCGGCTTTCGACCGACACAAATTTCTCGTGCGTCAAAGTCAATTCCGTCTGCTGCCCACGCGTTTTGAATTCAATCGTCACAAGCATTTCTGGTGGCTCGACTTCTTCGTAATCATCGCTGCTGCCGTCTTTTTCAAATTGCCATGTGAAGACGAGACGTTCCGGCGGTTTTACTTCGCGATAAACGCCGGTGCTCGTGAAGAATTCGCCGTCGTCTTTTCGCACTTGAATACGATACTTGCCACCGATACGCGCGTCCACCTTCGTTGATTGCAATGTCGCGCCGTCGCACGCCGCTGCGCCGAACCATTGGTGAAATTGTTTTTCATCCGTCCACGCCTTGAAAACCAGTTCACGCGGCGCGTCGAAAACGCGGGTGAGTTGAAGTTTAATGCTATCTTCTTTGATGGTTGCTGTTGTGCTCATTTTGTTTCCTTGTTTTGTAGTTGTTTCAAATACTCGTCCAAACGGTCAAAGCTCGCTTCCCAGAATTTGCGATATTCCTCAATCCACGCCTGCGCCTGCTGCATCGGCTTCGCTTCCAATTTCAAACAATGCACGCGCCCGTCGCGTTTGCGGCGAACCAAGCCGGCCTTTTCCAAAACGCGCAAATGTTTGGAAACCGCCGGCAACGACATCCGATGCGGCCGCGCCAAATCCGTCACGCAACGGTCACCACCCGCGAGATGCTCCAAAATCCGCCGCCGCGTTGGGTCGGCCAGCGCCGCAAACGTGCGATTCAAGTTGCTCGAAAAACATTTAACCATTTAGTTAAATATTAGCGCAAATTGAAAACGATGCAAGTAAAATTGGAATCATTTTTGCGGGCCGATGATTGCGAAAAATTCGGGCTGGAAATCCTAACGTCATCTGTGTGAGAATAATGTTCAAACAACGGAAGATATGTCTCCAAAAGCATGGTCAAACCGGCTTTGGCAGCAAGTCAAAGGAGAAAACCCTTTTCGTGGCGACTGCCTGCCGACGCGGGTTTCGCTATTCGGATTTGGGCACCCAACGCTGCCATTTCCGCATCTGTGGAATTACAAAAGTCCGATCAAGATTTTTGAGACCTTCTTTTGGGATGCCGAAAAGGAAGTAGGCTCTGGAAAACACAACCGCTATATCTATGTGGCAGGATTGCCACCTGTATTGATGACCCGAGAGCCCGCGGTCATCAGGGCGGTGCTCGGTGCCACAGGTGACAAGCCCGGCCAGTTTGATCGAGACCAAAGCCCGATGGCAGGCATTGCTCGCGCAACCGGCAAAGATTCGTTGTTGTATTCCAACGGCTCGATATGGCGGCGGCAGAAAAGGTTGTCTGCCGAGCCTTTCAGTCGCACCAATCTGTTTCAGCCGGAAAAATTTCATGGCTTTGAACAGACATTCCGTAGGACAGTCGCAGAAAGACTTGAAGTGCTCCGTTCTTTTCAAGAAGCCAGCGGTAAGAAAGTAAGCCGGATCCGCCTTGAGCCAGAAATCAAGGTCGTGATGTTGGAGATGTTGGTGAACAATTTTTTTGGCGGCAATGTTTCTGAAGATGAATTGAGCAGTCGTTTTGTTCCCGCCTTGGAAATGTTGATTGACCACATGATCAGCGACACGGTCGCGCCGACAACGCTCGCGATTTACAGAGTGTTGACAGGTCGCAACGCGATTCTAAGACAAAAGATGGCTGACTATGAAGCCTTAACCGACATCGCGTTGTCCGGTCGCGCAAAAGGTCTCGGCTTATGGAAATAGTTTCAGTCCGACGCCACAGATGATGCGCTTCGCAGTAACATCCGCGTTTTCCTTGCCGGTGCCATGGAGGCCACGACTTCTTTCGCAAGCTGGGCCATTTCGCATTTATCGCACGCGCCAGACATCCAGGACCAGATTTATGCGGAGGTGAAGGATATGAACGTCTACGACCCCGATAATTTAGCCAGTGCGGTGACACTCAATCAGGTGCTTGAAGAAACATTGCGCCTTACTCCGGCGCTTTATTTTCTTCCACGCCGAGCGCCGGTCGATATCTGGATTGAGATGGCCGACCACAAGAAAATGCTTATTCCGGAAGGGACGCAGTTGCGCCTTGATGTGTGGCACGCAAACCGGAGTGAAGAATTTTGGGGAAAAGAGGTGTCCGGTTATCCCGCCGAAAGCTTCGCTCCAGATCGCTGGGAATTTCTTGCCAAGAAAGGAATCACAGCAAAAGACATTCTTCACTTCGGGTTCGGGCATGGGCCGCGTTTCTGCCCGGGAAGATATTTGGGACTGCTCGAAGTAGGTCTTGTCGTGGGTGCGGTCGTAAAAATATTCAAATTCAAAGCAGTCAACAATGAGACACAGGCCAAAGCCGGCGTGTCAACCAAGCCAGCCGACGGCGTGCTGGTTGATTTGGAACTTAGAGTGTGAAATGTTTCGCTGCGAACTGTCGTGAGCAAGCCATCAAAAATTTATGCTGCCACAAATGCAGCTGCATTATCATTCCTATTTTTGATTGTCTACGGTGGTTGCAGCTGGATTACCGCTCATCGCTCTGATGTTGGAACTTGGTATTACTCATGGGAGAGCTTCATCCCGTTTGTGCCTCTGATGATTATTCCCTATATGTCCATTAACCTGTTCTTCATCTGTGGGCCGTTCTTGTGCCAAAGCCGGGAGGAATTGCAGATTTTAGCACGGCGGATCACATTTGCAATCCTTGTTGCAGGCGCATGTTTCTTGCTGATACCCCTGCGGTTATCAACTGTGCGTCCACAACCCAGTGACTGGACAGGCACAATTTTTAGATTCCTACACACTTTCGACCAACCTTATAACTTGTTTCCTTCACTACACATTACTTTTCGCACTATTCTCGCTAGTCTCTACGCAAAACACACAAAAGGCGTCATCCGTTTGGCATCTCACGTGTGGTTTGTTTTAATCGGTTTTTCAACTTTGTTGACCTACCAACATCATATTATTGATATTGCCGGCGGATTTATTCTCGCCGCGATTTGTTTTTATCTCTTCCGTGAAGAAAATGGGCGGTCGTCATAATACGCCGGAAGCAGAAGGCGAAGTTTGATTGTGAGCATCGAGAGGTATTGACTGTGAGGGGGAACAGTATTTCGTTCATGTTGTGGACGTTTCGTGCGTTAAGTATATATGCTCTGACTTTCTTTAATTTATTTGACTGACCAACCGAAAAGTTTCTCCACCTTTGCTTTCACGCCTTCGTCCATTTTAATGAGCGGCGGCCATGGGCGTTTGAAACCTTCGCCGGGCAATTTTTTCGTCGCGTCAATGCCGGGTTCGCGGTCACAAATTTTCATGCCCGTGACAATGCATTTTCGCTGATGAATAAGTTGCGGGAACGAAATGCCGTCGGGCTTTCCAAAAGCAAAACGGCGCGCAACGCCGCCAGTGGCGAGGCAAACCACGGACGATGCAGCTCGCGTGCGGCGTCGGTCGTCCACGCCGGAAACGGAAAATCATTTATTCGGGCAAGCTCGTCAGCGGTTGCCGCCAAATACGCGTCCTGCACTTGACCGATTTCGCCGAATTTTTGCACAAGTAACGGCGGCGCTTCAGCCAGCGCTTCGGCGTTTGGCTTGGCGTAAAATTCGTCGAGAAAATTTGCCAGGCAACGGTCGAATGATTCGCCGCTAATCGTCCGTTGCGCGACTTCCACCAGTGTTTGCGGTCTCATATTTTGCCTTCTTCAAAAAGCCCTTCGACAAGATATTGCGTTTTCACCGGAATGCGACTTGCAGGATAATACTGCCCGACCAAATCCAAAACTTCTTTCGCGGTTTTCAATTTCAAATGCCGAATCAAAAAACCAATGTCCGCCACGTCGGATGGTTCATTTTCCGTGCCGCCAATGCGCGCCGCCATGCATTTCATGGCCAGCAAATATTCCGGCACGGGCATCGTAAGCCGCAAATGCGGAAATTGTGGCAGATTGCCGGCAGTCAATTCGTGCCGCGCGGAAACAAAACCTTTCACGCCGTCATTTAACCAATCAACCGGCAATTTCTGGTTTTCGGCGATGCACCCCGTGATTTCGCGGATGATTTGCGTGGGCTGAAATAATGCGTCCACGTCTTTGGTCGAGAGACGCGCGGTGAACGCAAGCACCATGACGGTGCCGCCGAACAAACAAATTTCGCCCGTGACATTTTGCCGGCCAAGCTCGTCGGACAAAGCGCGCAACGCCGCGAGAATTTGCTCGCGCGTCAACGCTGATTTTTGGCCGTGTTCCATCCCGTTCATTTTGGTGCCGAAATTATCGTATTCCAAACAATTTTTCCACCTTCGCTTTCACAGTGTCATCCATCTTAATCAACGGCGGCCACGCGCGTTTGAAGCCTTCGCCGGGAAGTTTTTTCGTCGCATCAATCCCAAGTTTTGAGCCGCTGGCGATTTCACTCGTCGCGTGGTCGAGCACGTCCGCCGGTCCTTT
>DASZXB010000057.1:0-16021 GCA_035546095.1 Verrucomicrobiia bacterium
AGATTTTTTGGAGACGAATCAAACTCACGGAGTTTTTTCCACGTCAAAACCGGCAAGACCTTTTTTGATTCGCTTGCCGTCTTCGAGGTCGCGGCTGATGGCGCGATAGCTGCCGGTGACAATTTCCTCGCCGCCGGTCAAACCATCGGTGATTTCCCAATAATTGTCGTCGTTGATGCCGATTTTCACCGGCACCATTTTTGCGCGGTCGCCGTTCACAACAAATACGACTTCGGTTTGACCCTTTTTGTCATCGGATTTTTTGGCGGCTGAATTTGTATCTGTCGTCGCAGAGGAAATGGAATTCGTTTTGGCATCGCCGGCGGATTTCAATTTGTCTTTCGGCAAACGCGTCGTGACGCAGGCGATGGGAACGCCAATCACGTTAGTGCGATAGCGTGTTTCGATGTCAGCCGTGACCGACATGCCGGGGCGAAAAAATTCCTGTTCGTTGACGTGGATGCGCACTTGAAATTGCGTCACGTCGCCGGAACTGTTTTGCGCCGAGGAAGCCAGCGCCGCCGCGGAACGGGAATTTGCGCCGGACGAATTGGAAATGTCCGTGACGATGCCGGTGAACTTTTTGTCGTGGAACGAATCCACTTCGAGTTTCGCTTTTTGGCCGGGCTGGATGAGCACCACGTCCATTTCGCCGACGTTGACGCGCGCTTCCATGTTGTTCAAATCGGAAATTGTCATGATGTCCGTGCCCGCGTTTTCCACCGTGCCCAAAACGCGCTCGCCCAATTGCGAATTCAACTGGCTGATGGTTCCGTCAATCGGCGAAACGATGGTCGTCTTGTCGAGCGAATCTTTCGCGCTGTCAACAGAAGCCTTGGCCATATTGACCTGATTGGTCGCGCTTTCAAGTTGCGCGCGGGCAACATCGCGGGCGACTTTGAAACCGATGTAATCCGATTCTGAAAGCAATTTGCGCGCGAACAATTCTTTGTTGCGCTGAAAATCCGCGTCGGCTTTCTCCAGACTGGCCGCCGCGGAATCTGCCGCCGCCAGCGACGATTCGTAATTGGCTTCCGCCTGTTTCATGGCCGCAATATAAAAGTCCGGTTTGATTTTCAGGAGCAAATCGCCCTTTTTCACTTTTTGGCCTTCCTTGACCGGCAATGCGATGATTTCGCCGCTGACTTCCGGGCTGATATGGACTTCAACGACCGGCTGGATTTTTCCGTTCGCCACGACAATTTCCGTGATGTCGTGCCGCGCCACTTTTTCAGTTTGAACCGTGATGACCGGATCGCGTTTCCTGAAAAAACTGATGCCCAACAACAGCACAATCACGAATCCGGCAATTAAGAAAATGAAAATCCGGCGATTTCTTTTTTTGATTTTCGCCGGAGCCGGCGGTTTGGCAAGAATTGGCGGAATAGATTCCATTCACTGAATTTGTTGATGGATTCAGGATGGCAAACCGTCCGGCTTTGTCCAGCGTCAATCGTCGTCTTCCACCACTTTCACCGCCCGTTCGGGATACGGCGTTTGCGAGCCTTTCATCGCGCGCCACAAAATGCGGTTGAACACATCTTCCGGGCATTGGTCTTCCTTTTCGAGCGGCAATTTTGAAGAAACAATCGCGTCTTTGCGCAATTGCGCGTCTCGAATTTTTTTCGGCGGCGGATTCATTTCGTCCAATGGCACTTGATTGGTAACGGAATCGAACGCGGTGAAATCCGGCATGTTGGTGAAGCAATCAAACATCGGCGTGGCCGTCGCGTCCATTTGATTCATCGGCGGCAAACCGAGAATCAATTCCATCGTCCGCAACAAACTCGTTTGATTGTATTGCGTGCGAATCGTTTCGCCGCGCCTGGTGTAAGCGCTGGCGACGTAAGCCGTCGTGCGATAGCCGCTGACGTGGTCCCAGCCATTTTGCGGATCGTCTTCAATCGTGAAAATGCACGTGTTCGTCCAAAATTTTGAATGGCTCACGGCTTCAAAAACTTGTCCCATCGCCAAATCATTGTCGGCAACTTGCGCTTCGGGCGTGGGCGAATCGGTTTTTGTTCCGCTCGTGTGGTCGTTCGGCAGCCAAAGAATTATGAGATTGGGAAAATTGTCATTGGTCTCATATGATTTCAGTGACTGGATGAATTGCGCCGCGCGCCAGACATCCGGCACGTCCAAATCCCAGCCAATCGTGTTCGTCACGACGTAAGGCCGCAGTGCTTCGATGTCCGGTTCGCTGGAATAAACAATTTCGTTCGAGCCGCCGATAAAATCGTGGTAGGCGTCAAGAAAATTGATTTTGTCCTTGCGCGCGGAATCTTTCCAATGCTTCGTGTCCGTCGTGAATTCACCGAAGTCCGCGACCGTTTTGCCGTGCGCCAGCGCGTCGTTCCAGATGAAACCCGCCGGTGAATACGCCAGCGCATCCTCGCCGCCAAGACCGAAACCGCCCGCCGGATAACTGCGCGGCCAACCGGCAAATTCGCGCTCCAGATAATCCGTCGCGATGCCGCTATCCGTCCAATTATGACCGTCCGCGCTCAAAATGCTGCAACAATAAGTATTGTCCAGCAGGCAGAAATCGCGCGTGATTTTGTGCTGATTCGGCGTGACGCGCTCGCCGAAAATGCACAAATCCGCGTTGCCATTGCCATTAGTCGCATCGCCGAGCACCTGATCGTAACTGCGATTCTCTTTGATGATGTAAATGACGTGCGAAAAAACGCTCGGCTCGCCGACACGCTCTGGAACTGGAACCGGAATTTGATTTTCGCGCGGCGGCAATTTCGCCTGCGCCAGCAACGGATAACGCAAATCTGCCAGCGCAGTTTGCGTGAACTGTTCCAATTCTTTCAGCGACGGAATCGGCACGAGCGACAGCGAGCCGGCGTATTCACGCGTGTTGAATCCAAGACCGTTGCCCAATCCCCTGCGCGGCTTTTCCTCGTTCGTCGAAATGTCCTTGATGTTGGCGACGCAAATTTTTTTGTCGCGCGCGTCAAACGCAATTCCGCCCGAAAACCAGCCGACGGGAATCAAGCCGAGTAATTTCGGCTGGCCGGGGTGAAAATGATAAATTGGAATCAGGCCAAGAAATTTGTCCTCCGTTTTGAATTGAAAAACCGCGACGGCGTTTTGCGTGCCATTGCAAACGTAAAGTTTTCTGCCGGATTTGTCGAACGCCAGCGCGTTCGGCTGCGCGCCGAACAAATCCGCCTCATTTTCGCGCGCGCAAATCGTGTCGGCAATTTTGTCCGTGCGCGTGTCAATCACGCTCAATGTGTCGCTGCCCGCGTTCGCGCAAACGAGAAATTTTTTGTCCGGCGAAAGCGCTAGCGCGCAGGCGTGAAGTCCGGTAACAATTTCGGTTTGATTTGTGCCGTCCAAATCAATTACCGAAACCGAGCCTTCGCTGGCAATGGAACGTTCGTCCACGCGCACTTTCACGCCTTGTCCCGCCGGGCCGGTCAAGCTGTCCGCGTCCGGCTGTCGCCCGCCCCAATTGCTGGCGTAAACTTTATTTTTGCAAAGCACAACGTCAAACGGCGCGACGCCGACGTTCCACGTCCGCAGAATTTTTCCCGTCGCCGCGTCCAATTCAAACAGCCGGTTGGAAAGATTGCCCGCGACGTAAATTTTTTTGCCGTCGCGCGAAACCGTGATGCCCGCGGGAATTTCGTTCGTGCGGTCAAGCGCTTTGACGGTTGGCAATGCGATGGAAAATAGTGGCGAAACGTTATTTGTTTTGCCGACGGTGAAAACTTTGATGTCGCCGTTCACGTTCGAGAGATAAATGCGCGAGCCGTCCGGCGAAAACGTCAGGCCGGTGAAACTCAATTGCGCCTTTTCATCGGGATTCAAAATCCCTTCCACAATCGGTTTTTCTTCCGCCGCCGCATCCGATGGAAAGGAAACGCGTCGCAAAATGTTTCCGCTTGCTGGGTCAACGACAATTAATTCGTGCGTGAGTCCGGCAGTGACGAGAATTTTTCCGTTCGGACTCAATGCCAGCGCGTTGGGTCGGACGCGCGGTAATTCGACTTGGATTCCAGCCGGCGTGACGAGTTGATTGACCGGCGTTTCAAGACCATTTGTATTGTGGCCGACAGTTTTAGCCGTGGCGTCAAAATCATCGGCAAAAGTTTGCTGCGCGAAAAAAATTGAAACAATGAACGCAATGGTTCTGGAACAAACAAATAACCTCCTTTTCATCATCACAAAACATTCCGCAAAACGCCCGAAACGGCAAGTCACGTTGCGGTGAAATTTCAAGCAATCGCCGAGTCGAGCCGCTTGTCCGGCACGAGATAATTTTGAACGTAATCTTTCACCGCGTCTTCGAGTGAAGTGATTTTTTCCCTGTAGCCCGCCGCGCGCAATTTTGAAATGTCTGCCTGCGTGAAATACTGATACTTGTCGCGAATCGTTTCCGGCATTTCGATGAATTCGATCTTTGGTTTTTTGCCCAGCGCGGCGAAAACCGAATTAGCTAAATCAATCCACGTGCGCGCTTTGCCACCGCCGATGTTAAAAAGACCACTCGCTTTTTTGTTCGCCGCCAAATGTAGAGTCATGGCGACGGCATCCTTGACGTAAAGGAAATCGCGCTTCTGCTCGCCGTCACGATAATCGCTGCGATAACTTTTGAACAGGCGAATCACATTTTCGTTTTGCACCTGCGCGAAACTTTTGTGGACGAGCGAGCGCATATCGCCCTTGTGGTCTTCGTTCGGGCCAAAAACATTGAAGTATTTCAACCCGACAATTTTTTTCAGAAAACCCGCGCGCTGCGCGTGCAAATCAAAAAGATGTTTCGAGTAGCCATACATGTTCAACGGACGCAGCGTGTCCAGTTTGGATTCGTCGTCGTCCATGCCCGCCGAACCGTCGCCGTAAGTCGCGGCGGATGACGCGTAGACAAAGCGCATTTTGTTCGCAAGCGACCACGCGCACAAATCTTTTGTGAACTCGAAATTGTTTTTGATGAGATATGTCGCGTCCTTTTCCGTCGTGGCGGAACACGCACCCAGATGCAGAACCAAATCAAATTTTCCAAGCGCGCTATTTTGCAATCGCGGTAGCAAATCGGCAGCCTCGACGTAATCGGCAAAACGCAACGGCGTCAAATTCCGCCATTTTTCGTTCGTGCCGAGAATGTCGCAGACGACAATATTGTCGCAGCCGTGCCGATTCAACGCCCAGACCAGCGCGCTGCCGATGAATCCCGCGCCGCCGGTGACAAGCACACGCGAATCGGAAAAATCATTTGGTTTCATTTGAATCTTACCAGCCGAGGACATGCGCAAAAATCAACGGCGCGACAATCGTGGCGTCGGATTCGATGATGTATTTCGGCGTTTTCACGCCGAGTTTGCCCCATGTGATTTTTTCGTTCGGCACGGCGCCGGAATAACTGCCGTAGCTCGTCGTCGAATCGCTGATTTGACAGAAATAGCCCCAAAGTGGAACGTTCGTGCGTTCCAAATCCTGATGCAACATCGGCACGACGCAAATCGGGAAATCGCCGGAAATGCCGCCGGCAATCTGAAACATGCCGAGCGAACTTTTTTTCGTCGCTGTGCGCGTGTAAAAATCCGCGAGCCACGTCATGTATTCGATGCCGGTGCGAACGGTGTGGACGTTCTTCACGTCGCCGCGAATCACGGCGGCGGCAAACATATTACCAAGCGTGGAATCTTCCCAGCCGGGCACGACTATCGGCAGATTTTTTTCGGCGGCAGCGAGCATCCATGAATCTTTTGGATCAATCTGATAATACTTTTCATATTTGCCGCTCAACAAGACTTTGTAAAAAAATTCGTGTGGGAAATGGCGTTCGCCCTTTTTCTCGGCTTCAATCCATACTTTGAGCATGGCCTCTTCCATACGGCGCATGGCTTCGCCTTCGGGAATGCACGTGTCGGTGACGCGGTTGAGATGGTGGTCGAGCAATTTTTGTTCGTCCTGTGGCGACAATTCGCGGTAGTGCGGCACGCGGACGTAATAATCATGTGCGACGAGATTGAAAACATCTTCTTCCAGATTCGCGCCGGTGCAGGTGATAAGATGCACTTTGTCACGGCGAATCATTTCGGCGAGCGAGAGGCCGAGTTCCGCCGTGCTCATCGCGCCGCCGAGCGTAATCATCATGCGCCCGCCCGCGTCGAGATGCGCGACGTAACCGCGCGCGGCGTCCACGAGCGTCGCGGCGTTGAAATGGCGATAGTGATGTTGAATGAATTGTGAGACGGGTCCGCCGGAGTATTTGGGTTGTTTTTTCTTTGCCATAAATCGTTCGGGAAAAATTTTCTCCTCTCACAATACAAATGTTGACGCCATTGCCAACACCAAATTCTTCCGAATCGTTCCAAAAAATTCCGGCTGTTATCAACCGATTTGCGGCAATACCGGCGGCGCGGTTTTTTTGCGGCGAAAGATGAGCAGCAAAATCAGTTCGTAAAGAAAGGCAAGCGGACTTAAAAAAATCGCCCAAAGCGGCCAGAGATTGGATTCGTGCAAAAGCGCGAAGAAACAAAACGCGTAGGTCGGCAACATCAAAACCAGCGGCAGCAACGAGAGCAAACGCGCCCCGCCGCGCAATCGCCAGAGCGCGATAAGTTGCAGCACGGGATAACCCGGCACACACCACATCATTGCCAAAGCGATTATGTTCCAAAGCCACGACCGCGAGCCGCTCGTCCAATTCTGTATTTGCTGTGAAATCATGCGCTGTTGCTCGTCAGAAAGCTGGCGTACCCACGGAGCATCCGGCACAGTCGCAGCGCCGTTCACCCATCGCGCCTGCACTTTGGTTGTCGCTTCGGTGATGGGATGCCAATTCGTATCGCAGACCAGCGCGTGAATCTCATCAACTTTGCCGCCGGGATTGTAAGCGAGCCACACCAGCGCTTCGCCATGCCCGGCGGGATACGTCGGCGAGGCATTGAACATCGCGGCTTCCACTTCATGGCCGTTCAACCAGCCGCGCGCCTGCATCAACAACGGCTGGTCGGAATCATAAACCACTTTGGCATAGAACGATTGTCGCGACGACAGCGCGACTGGCGATTCCGGCGATACGGCGATGATCGTGGCATTGACGGCGGCAACGGCTTCAACCGGCAAAGTAACGGCCATGATAAAGGCTAAAAAACATGAGCGCATAATCTGATGGATTGCTCGAATCTAAATGAGAATACGCAGGTGTTGTGCCAGTGTTTTCGTGGTGATTTACGGAACGAATTTAGCTTCTGTTGCATTTATTAGTTCTTTCGAGATTCAAACTGGAAATCTTGACAAGAAATTCTGGTAAATTCAGGATGCCTTAATAAAAATCGTAATAGTTCTATCTAAAACAAAGCTAGGCTTTAGCGCATGGGTAATTTTTATACTAATTTTACTATAGTCGGTGGAGATTCGAGCAAAGTTTTACAAGTTGCGAAGACACTTCGTCGAAAGGCATTTGTTATTTCTGACAAGAACGGAGACGTATTGCTCTTCGATGCTGATTGTGACAAACAAGATATCACTGAAATTGAACGGCTAGGAAAAGAATTAGCAAATCAACTCCATCTTCCTATTCTAGCAAGTCTAAACCATGATGACGATGACTTATTGCTTTGGCTTTTTCATTCTGGCCATATCACTCGCTATGAATCATGTTTGCAACCGTTTGCGTTTGGCTGGGCGTTATCAAGAATTCGCGGTGGTGTATTGTCATACCCCTTCATTATTACAGTGTTAGCTTGGCCTGTTTTTATTTTTCAAGTGCTTCGGCATCTACTTCTGGCCAAAGTTTCTGGTCTTTCACCGATTTGTGCAGGTTTTGGTTATACCTATCTTTCTCGCGGCCAACGACCACCTGGATTTTCTGACGATGAAATTAAACAGACCTAGTATCTCACTGTCGCCACCCCCCATTGAAATCACAATGTCCGGCGAAATAAAACCGTCGCCAGCGTCATCGCCAGTGCCGTAAAACCAAACAGAAATAGCAAATCGCCGCTGACGGCCATCAATCCCGTATTTTTCAAAACGAGTTGTTTGAATCCATGCACGGCGTAAGTGAACGGGTCAACAACGGCAATTGCCTTCATCCATGCCGGAAACGATTGCGTCGGATACACCGCGCCGCTCGGAAAATATAAAACGGTATTGAGCATCCCGAAAATCGCGCGCGGCACGAGCGGGTCGTTCACGCGCACCATGATGAGAAACATCATGCTGATGAGCGCGAGCGCGGTGAAGACGACGAGGATGAACATTTTCAAAATCCGCAGCGGATTCAAAGGGTCAGGAATTCCCGCGATGACCGAACCGACGGTGATTAAAACCGCGCCGGCAATAATCGCCTTGGCCGCGCCCGCGAGCGTGAAGCCGAGAATCAATTCAAATTTCCGAATCGGCGTGACAAGATAGCCTTCGTGCAAACCGCGCGCTTTGTCATCAATGAAAATGATGCCGCCGCCAATCATCGCGGAAATGAAAACGGCCAGCACGATAACGCCGGGCAGCAAAAATTGGATGTAAGGCACGTAAGGGTAAATTTCCACGACATCTAGCGTCGCGTTGGCCGTCAGGCGCGGCGCAACCGACGGCGAATTGTAAGCGGGCATCAGCGCATTGACCGCGCCTTCGAGCGCGGACGCGGCAAATTGGTCGGTATTGTCCTCGATGAGCGCGACGCGCGGATTCGCGCCGGCGAGAACTTTGCGCGAAAATTCCGGCGGGATGTTCAGCACGCCTTGAATTTTTCCGTTCCGCAAATCGCGCAACGCGGTCGCTTTGTCGCTGTAATCAATCGGCGTGAATGTTTTTGCGTTCGCGGCAACAGCTTGGAACATTTCCTGCAATTTGATCGCTGGAACCTGATGGTCTTCGTCCACGACGCCGACTTGCAGATTTTTTATTTTGCCGCCGAACGCGTAGCCGAGCACGACGAGTTGCACGAGTGGCATGATGATGGAGACGACGACAAGAATCGGGCTGCGCCGGAAACGGCGCAAGTCGCGTTCGATGATGGCCCAAACTCTATGCATAATTACATTCCGCCGCCGCGTTTCAACAAATACGGGCTGTCCGCCGCCGTCGGATTTTGCAAGTTGTCGCGTATTTGATGGCCGGTGTAATGCACGAAAACGTCGTCGAGCGTCGTGCTTTGCACGGATAGCGAAGTCACGGTGACATTTTTGTTTCGCGCGGTTTCCAGCAATTCAACCGTCGTGCGCGGGCCGTTGTTCGTGGAAATGCGAAACACGTGGTCTTCGGCTTTCACGTCCGCCACTTCGGGCAATTGTTTCAGCGTTTCCGCCCAATTTTGTGGAATGGTGGAAAAACTGACTTCCAAAATGTTTTTGCCGGGAATCGAAGCCTTCAATTTCAACGGCGAATCGAGCGCGACCAGATTTCCGTGATCCACAATCGCGATGCGGTCGCACAATTTGTCCGCCTCGTCCATGTAATGCGTCGTGACAATGATGGTCAAATCGCGCTCGCGTTTGAGACGCGCGAGCATTTCCCAGACGGCGACGCGCGAAACCGGGTCAAGGCCGGTCGTCGGCTCGTCGAGGAAAAAAATTTTCGGCTCATGCACGAGACCGCGCGCGATTTCCATGCGCCGTCGCATTCCGCCGGAAAACATTTTCACCGGCTTGTCCGCCCACTGCGTCAAATCCACTTCGTTCAACAATTGCGGAATGATGTGATTGCGTTTTTCGCGCGAAATGCCGTAAAGTTTTGCAAAAATCGTCAGATTTTCCCGCGCACTTAATTCCAAATCACTCGTCATCGCCTGCGGAATGACGCCGATGGATTGCCGGACACTGTTCGCCTCGCGCACAATGTCAAATCCGTTGATGCGCGCTGTGCCGGAACTTGGCGGCACGAGTGTCGTCAGCATCCGAATCAACGTGGATTTGCCTGCGCCGTTTGGCCCAAGCAAACCGAAAATTTCGCCGTGCTCGACAGAAAAATTCAAACCGTTCACGGCTACAAAATCGCCGAAACGCTTCGTCAAATTTTCAACTTCAACGTCGAATTTCATTTCACCGGCAATTCAACATACGCCGTCATGCCGACGGCGAGCGCGCGGTCGGAATTGTCGCAGCGCAAACGGATTTCAAACGTCTTGATGTCACGTTTGGTGCGGCTCACATCGCGTTGCGTGGCGTAATCGGCGTCCACGCTGCGATAAAAAACCATGCCTTCGCGCGTCGCGCCGGACGGCAATCTAATTTGCAATTTGTCGCCGAGCTTGATTTGGTCAATGTAAGTTTCCTCGACATCCGCGCGCACCCATAAATCGTCCTGATTGATGAGCGTCACAATTCCCTGCCCCGGATTGACGACTTCGCCCTGCAACGCCGCGCGTGTGTCCACGATTCCATTCGTCGGCGCGCGAATTTCGGTGTAATTCAGATAGACTTCGGCTTTTTTCTTTTGCGCGGCGACGGCTTGAATTTGTTTCTTGACCGAATCTACGCGCGCTTTGGCGGATTCGTAAGCCGTTCGCGCTGAATCATAAGATTGCACCGACTCGACGTTGTTGGAATAAAGTCCGCCAATGCGTTCGTAATTGAGCCGCGCATTCTCCAAATCGGCTTTTGCTTGCGCGAGGTCGGCGGTGGATTGCTGCTCGCTGCTGGCGTAAAACGCCATGTCCGCCTGCCATTGTTCGGGCTGGATTTTCGCCAGCAACTCGCCGTTCGTCACCACATCTCCCTGCTGCACAAATAATTTTTCCAGCCGTCCCTGAATCTCCGCGCTCACGATGACTTCGTCGGTCGTGACAATCCCGGTCAAAGCGATTTGCGCCGGACGGCGCGTGACGGTGTAGTAAACAATGCCGCCGACAACGGCGGCGAGAATCAAGAGGATTACAATTTTCTTCCCACGAGTTTTCATCAGCGATTTGTTCCGCGGCCACGACTAAACAAAATTTTTATTGACATGTCAAACAAATGTTTGAATTATTTGTTTGAAACATGAATTTGAAAACTCCTGTCGCGCCGGACAATCCCAATCAGGCGGAAACCCGCCGTCAATTATTGGAAGCCGCGGGCGAAGTGTTCGCGGAAACCGGTTTTCGCGATGCGACTGTGCGCGAAATCTGCCGACGCGCGAACGCGAACATTGCGGCGGTCAATTATCATTTTGGCGACAAGGAAGCGCTTTACAAGGAAGTGTTGCGCTATTCGCAGCAGAAAGCGCTGCAAAAATATCCTCCGCTGCTCGGCGTCGCCGCCGATGCGCCGCCGGAAAAAAAATTGCGCGCGTTCGTCCATTCCCTGTTGCTGCGGATTTTCGACAAAGGGCCGACTTCGTGGCACGGCAAATTGATGTCGCGGGAAATGATTGACCCGACGGCGGCGATGGATTCGGTGATTGAAGAAAGGATTCGCCCGATGTCCGAGCAACTTTGGAAAATCGTCGGCGAAATTCTGGATTGCCCGGTCAACGACGAACGCGTGCGGCTGTGCAGTTTCAGCGTGGTGAGCCAATGCGTGTTTTATTTTCATTGCCGCGTCATCGTTTCACGGCTTTTTCCCGCGCAGGAAATGGACGCGGCCTACGTTGAAAAACTGGCCGATCACATCACGCGCTTCTCACTTGCGGCCATGAAACATTTGCCGGAAGCTAAAGCGGCAAAATCGCAATCAAACACAACCCGTAATTGAAAACACCAAGCTGATTTGACCGACATGAAAAAATTCCTTTGGTTGTTGCTGGCAGGTCTGATGTTTTGCGGAAATATTTCCGCGCAAGACACAAATAATTTGCCGGACTGGCTCACGCGCCCGTTGTCGCTGACCGATTGCTTGAATCTTTCCCTTCAACAAAACGCGACCATTTTGAAAGGCCGCAGCGACCTCGAAGCTTCTTACGGCGTGGTCGTGCAAACGCGCGCGATAGCGTTGCCGCAATTGCAGGCGACCGGACAATTTAAGAGCACCGATCCGGACGCCATTGAAGATTTTCCGGGCACGACGCTACCGCATAATAATTGGAATTCCAGCGTGCAAATCAGTCAGTCCATTTACGACGGCGGAAAGATGATTGCCGCCGTGCGCGCGGCCAAAGTCACGAAGGAACAGGCGTTGGCGCAATATCAAACGGTGATTTCCGACACGCTGCTGGCTGTGCGAATCGCTTACGCCGATGTGTTGCTGGGTGAGCAGCAAATCATCGTGCAGGAAGCTTCGGTCAATTTGTTGCAACGGGAATTGGACGATCAAAAACATCGTTATGATGCCGGCACGGTTCCGAAATTCAACGTGTTGCGTGCCGAAGTTGCCGTGGCCAATCAACGTCCGCTTTTGATTCAGGCGCGAAACAATTATCGCATTGCCAAAAATAATTTGTGCATCCTGCTCGGCTACAATTTGCCGCGCAATGTCTGGGAAGATATTCCATTGACACTGACCGACAAACTGGACGATGCGCCTTATCAGATCAATTTGCCGGACGCCATTCAACACGCGCTGGCAACGCGCACTGAACTGGTCGTGTTGCAAAAAAATCAGGAATTGCAAAAGCTCAACATCGTGAATGCAAAAGCCGGTTATAAACCGAACCTGCAACTCTTCGCCGGTTACGGCTGGTATAACGCGCAATTCACCGAGCCGGTGGTGGTCGGCCATGATATTCACGGCTGGAACGCAGGCGCGCAATTGAGCTGGGATATTTTTGACGGGATGCTTACTTACGGAAAAGTCACCCAGGCCAAAGCGCTTTACGAAAAATCAAAGACTGATGTGGAGGACAAAGGACGGCAAATCGAATTGGAAGTGCGCACGGCCTATTCTGATTTTATCGAAGCACAAGAAGTTTTGGATTCGCAAAAAACCGTGCAAGCCGAAGCGGAAGAATCGTTGCGCGAAGCCAAGGCGCGCGCGGACGCCGGCACCGGAACGCAATTGGACGTGCTGGATGCCGAAACTTCGCTCACGCAGGCGCGCACCACGCAAGTGCAGGCTTTGCACGATTATGATACGGCTCGCGCCCGTCTGGAACGCGCCATCGGCGAAAATATGATTCAGACGACGACGAGCAAACCGTGATTTGCCGTTGACGACCGCGACGACTTTCGAGGATTTTATCGCCGCATGGCAAAAATCCAACGCGCGTTAATCTCCGTTTCCGACAAAACCGGCCTGATTCCCTTTGCTCAAAAACTGGCACAAGCCGGCATTGAAATTATTTCCACCGGCGGCACCGCCAAAGCATTGCGAGAAGCCAATCTGCAAGTGAAGGACATCAGCGAACATACCGGTTTTCCCGAAATGCTGGATGGCCGTGTCAAAACGTTACACCCAAAAGTTCACGGCGGATTGCTTTACATCCGCGGCAATACGGCACACGAATCCGCTGTCAAACAACACGGCATCAAACCGATTGATTTGGTCGTCGTGAATCTATATCCGTTTGAACAAACCGTCGCCAAACCCGGAGTTGCTTTGCACGACGCGATTGAAAACATAGACATCGGCGGCCCTTCGATGTTGCGCAGCGCGGCGAAAAATCACGAGAGCGTCACCGTAATTGTGGATCCGCTGGATTACGAAGAAGTCGCAAAACAAATTTTGGAAAACGGCGACACGACTTTGGAATTGCGCCGCAGGTTGTGTCAAAAAGTTTACGCGCGCACGGCGGCTTATGACGCCGCAATCGCCTCGTATTTGCTGAAAGAATTTTCGCCCGGGGAAAATATTTTGCCGCAAACGCTCACGATTTCCGCGCCGATGGTTCAACCTTTGCGCTATGGCGAAAATCCGCACCAGGCCGCCGCGCTTTATGGAAAATTCAGCGAATTTTTCCAGCAACTTCATGGCAAAGAACTTTCCTACAACAATATTTTGGATTTGACCGCCGCAGTAAGTTTAATCGAGGAATTTAAAAATGACGCGCCAACACTGGCAATTTTGAAACACACTAATCCGTGCGGTGTCGGTCAAGGCACAAATCTGCGCGAAGCCTGGGACAAAGCTTTTGCGACGGACAGACAAGCGCCGTTCGGCGGCATCATTGCCGTGAATAAAATTCTCGACGCCGGATGCGCCGAGGCGATTGCGGAAATTTTCAGCGAAGTCATCGTCGCGCTGGATTTCACGCCAAATGCTCTGGCCATTTTGCAAAAGAAAAAAAACCTGCGCTTGTTGAAAATTTTGAAAGATTTTTCAACAGCACGCCCGTTTGATTTGCGTAGTGTGGGAGCAAATTCATTCCTGTTACAACAACGAGATTTGAAAATTATCGCGCGCGCTGAATTAAAAATCGTTACAAAGCGCCAGCCAACGGAAGCGGAGTTGAACGCGATGCTTTTCGGCTGGCGCTTGGTAAAACACGTGAAATCAAACGCGATTATCTATGCCGGTGAAGACAGAACTTTGGGTGTGGGCGCAGGACAAATGAGTCGCGTGGACGCAAGCCGCATCGCGGTCTGGAAAGCCGGCGAGGCAAAACTTTCGCTCAAAGGCAGCGCCGTATGCAGTGACGCCTTTTTTCCTTTTGCCGACGGTTTGATCGCGGCGGCGGAAGCAGGCGCAATAGCGGTGATTCAACCGGGCGGTTCAGTGCGTGACGCGGAGGTGATTGCGGCGGCAAATGAACGCGGAATGGCAATGGCCTTCACCGGCACACGACATTTCAGACATTGATTGAGTAACGAAATCAGCGAAGAAGCCAATAAATCAGAAGAAATTGGCTGATTGTGACCAACATAATCAGTAACCAAACAAACATTTCCCGCAGTTGTAAACCGCGTTGAGCAACAGCGGTCAACCAAAATTGAATCTTTATTGAGCCGACGGTGATGATGTCGCCGTTGCGAAGTGTTCTGGTTTGGGCAGGCTCGCCGTTGATGCTTGTCAGCGCATTCGGCGCGGTGGTTAGATTGAATCCCGTTTTTTTCTGAAATTCTAAAGTGAGATGTTGGTTCCAAATCCCAACGTCCTCAAGTTGCAAATCGTTTTGTGCGTCGCGGCCAATCCGAAAAGGAAAACGGCGGATAGTCCATTGGCTGCCCGCCTTTTTACCTGAAAGGATATAAAATTGAATCATCAAAAAATCCGGCGCGGGACTTGGATTTGGTCGCCGGGATAAACCGGCGGGTCTTGCGACGGGTCTTGCAGTGCTTTGTTGCAGTTCACTTTGATGCGCTGGCCGTTGCTGCGAATGAGCCAGACTTTGCCACGATTGGCGAAATCGGTGAAATCGCCCGCCGCTTGAATGGCTTGAGTGACAGTGGTCTGGCCACTGTAAAGATACCGATTCGGCAGTTTGACTTCGCCACCGACGTAATAGACGCGATCCTGGGATTTTACCGTGACGTTAAGCCGGACAAAATAATGAGGCACGTAAAGATTTTGAATTTCCGTTTGCAATTCGCCGGGCGTTTTTCCAGCGGCTTGAATCGTGCCAATGTAAGGCAAAGAAATTTTTCCATCTTCCTTGATTGGCTCCTGATGTTCTGGCATGTCTTGCAGGGCGTCGGGTGGAAGTCCCGAAAAATCCACTATGACCGTTTCGCCGACGTGAAAACGCGCGGCATCTCCGAGATATGAGGTCGGCTTGGTTGAAGACATATCCGCAGAAGAGATTGGCGGCGGATTTTCCGTGAAAACGGGATCGTTATAGGATGGCGCGCAACCGGTCAAAATAAAACCAGCCAAAAGCATGAAACATGCGAACAAACTCGCCCCCAACGTTTTCCTGAATAATTTCATCGGCGTAATCATTGTGAATTCGGACGCACAATCAATACTTTTGTTTGATTTCCGTCCGGTCCGAATCATTTGAAGTTTTCCCCGTGGCATCCGTTTCAGCTTCGTCTTGCGTCTGTGCGGTGTCGTGGTAATAACCATAGCCGCTGTAATAGTAGTAACTTTCGTCCTGCGACATGTTGATATTGTTCAATACGATGCCGACAAGATGGCCGCCGACCTTTTCAATCAATTGCTTGGCGCGCATGTTCATCGGTTGCGGATAACGCCGGTATTGAATGACTTGTATCGCCAAATCCACTTCGCTGGCAAGAATCGAGGCATCGCTGACGCCCAGA
>DASZXB010000058.1:0-25431 GCA_035546095.1 Verrucomicrobiia bacterium
CAAATCCTCGTAAAGAACGCCAGAGCCGCTAATCGCCGAGCCGGGATTGACTCCAGTATTTCCATAAAACGTGCCGCTGGTAAAAGTCGGCTCGATGTTGGCAGACCACGATTTACTTGTATCCAGAACCCCGGTTCCCGCTACCGGCGCATTGATGACAGCTATCGAAGCCACTGATTGAGCTATGGCGGAATTGTTGAGGTTAAGTGAAATAGTCAAATCTGATCCCGCCACCGCAGGATTGCCGGGACCGCCGGAGCGGAGGTCTGTGGCATAAACATCATAAGTTGAAGGGAATAAAACTTTGCCGCCAACTACGCCCATTACATTGGCTGAACTTGCACCCAACACCGTATTGAAATTACTCAATGAGAAATCGTCACTGAGATTCACGATCGAGGTGCCACCGACAATGGTGGACGCCTGACCGAGATCAATAATGTAGTCGCTTGTTGCCGACGCATTTTCAAATCCCAAATAAAGATCGTTTGCGGTGAATTGCGCCTTTGCGGATTGGGACGCCGCGACGACGCCCGCCATGAGAATCATTCCGTTGATTATTTTTTTCATAACATTGAATTTTGGTTTTACCTTTTGCTTGAACTTGAACTTCATGCTCTACCCAAAAGTGGTTTCGCGAGAAAAACTTTATCAAGGGCGGGATTCTTTTACTTCATGCCACAGGACATGAAGCACGTGTTTTAAGACTTTGAGTTAAAATACGCAACTTGTTGTAGATTTGGAGTTTATGGCTAAAACAAGCTGCGATGATAAAACCAAAGTCACTTTGTCGTCAGAAGGTAACTTTGTGGGCTGAAATTTTTTGCCGTGTGAACACCGCGTGTTGTTTGAGACAAATAATTTACACGCGGTCCCCAGTTGTCACCGATTTGTAACCGTCACGGCATGGATTTGTAGCGTTGTGTTTGCAGCATTCCGGCCATGCGAATTCTTCGGAGAAACTGCCGGGCGATTCTTGTTGTGCTGGGCATGGTTGTAATCAACCTGAAACTATGCGCTGAATCTTCTTCGACTGCCACTGACCCGCTCTTGAATTTGTTCATTGAAAAAGGTTATGTCACTCAACAAGAAGCTGAAAAAGTCAAAGCCGAGGCGGATTTTCTCCGAACCAATAGCGTGGTAAACGAAATGCCTCCGGAGTCCAAGTGGAAAATCAATGACGCCGTCAAGAATGTCGAATTATTCGGAGACATACGCTTGCGCTATGAAAGCCGTTCAGCCGGAGATTCCAGTGGCAACGACATAGATTTGCATCGTCAACGCATTGCAATTCGGTTTGGACTTCGCGGCGACTTGTTCGATGACGTTTATTATGGTTTGAGGCTCGAAACTTCATCCAATCCGCGTTCGCCCTGGGTCACTTTGGGACAATCCAGCGGAAATTCTCCTTATCAAGGACCGTTTGGTAAATCAACGGACACCATCAACATCGGACAGGCTTATATGGGTTGGCGAATTACACATTGGCTGGATGTCACGTTGGGTAAAATGCCTAACTTTCTCTACACCACGCCGATGGTTTGGGACAGTGACTTGAATCCCGAAGGCGCGATGGAACGGCTCACATATACTGTGGGTGGCGCGGATTTATTTGCCAACTTTGGCCAGTTTCTCTATGCAGACTTTAATCCCAACAACGCTTCAGGAGGGTTGGGATTCAATGGACTTACCGGACAGAACACTTCCGACATTTTTATGTTCGCGGAACAAGGTGGTTTCAATTACCACTTCACGACAAATATATCTGCAAAAATCGCAGCGACATTATACAGCTACACCGGATTGAAACGGAGTTCTCAATTCAATCAAAGCCCCTTGTCTCCTTATTTTGGCGATCCTTATGTTGGCGAAGGCGCATTTAATTATTACGGCGGAAATCCACCCTTCTCTGCGCCCGGAGCCAGCGGATACAGCCCCGGAACATCGTTCAATCTTTCACAAGGTGGATATGGCAGCGTAAGCTTTCCATTCAATCAAGTCGGCTTAGATCATTTGTTGGTGGTTGAGCTTCCATTTGAGTTTGACTTCAAGATTGCGAAGCTAGCCGCGCGCGTGTTTGGCGACGCGGCTTACAATCTTCAAGGTGCGCAGCGCGCCGAAGAAGCGGCAAACGCCTATTCATTTATCTTGTCTCAAAACCCATCAGGCACTGCCACGCCGCGCTCTTTTCCCGCGCAAACGCATGACGTGAAAGCTTATCAAATCGGTTTCGACATCGGCAGTGATGGCTTGGTTTATGGCCCGACACAAGGTTTGGTCTATGGCACGGGTTCACGCAAACATGACTGGGAATTCCGGGTATATTGGCAGCATGTCGAACAATACTCACTTGACCCCAATTTGATTGATTCGGATTTTTTTGAAGGCCGTGAAAATTTACAAGGCATTTACACCGCGCTGGCTTATGCTTTGACTGACAATCTTATTATCACAGCTCGCTACGGCAATGCCGGTCGCATCAATGACTTGTTGGGCACAGGTGGCAGCAATCAGGACATTCCCCAAATGAACCCCATCAATCATTATCATCTCTTTCAGGTGGATGCTACACTCAGGTTTTAACATGATTATTTTAGCTCTCGTCCACTATCCGGCACGCGCACGTTGCGAACACATCTGCTGCTCGGATCGGGGATAAATTCAACAAAAGTCTGCGATTTATTTCGCGGGATACTGCCAGACCCAATCGCCGCTTTGTTGGTCAATCGAACCGCCTTTTTTCAAGGTAACTTTTCCACCGTCGTCCTTTTCATTCCAGCCGACGGAATACAAGGTGAACTGGCCGTTCGTTTCCAAACGATAATGCAGCGGCTGGCCGCCGATGATGTCGTGTGGCACTTGCGCGATGAATTGTGGCGCGAGCGCGTCGAGCGATTCGGGATAATTTCCATGCGCGAGCCGATAACGCTCCAGCGCGCAAGCGACACGCGCTAAATCTACGCTTGATTGAATGGCAGCAAATTTCCTCACCGTAGCACTTATGCCTGGAAATAACATCAACGCTTGAACTTTGTAAGGCGAATAATGTTTCATTGCCACTTGATCAGCTTCATTCGCCTGTTGCAATTTTTCAGGCGAAACAGTTCGCGAATTTGTGTCAACGAGCGGCAAAATCCATTGCTCGTGCATTTGGGTAAAAGCCAGTTCATTTTGGTAAAAAAATGCGCTCGGCATTAAAGTTAATTTATTTGTGACAACTTGGTCGCCATTGTAGGAAATCATTTCTCGTGTGAGTCGTTGGTTTTCAAATGATTTAATTGCAAATGCCCGCTCGCCGCGCATGATAAATCCGTAATCAGCCAAAAAATCTATTTTTGCTAATTCCGCATCAAGCGCGGCGAGTTGTTCATCCGACCATTCATGCTGCGCCAAGCCTTCCCAAATCGTCTCCATATCAATGGCGACAATGGCGAATCGCACCAGATGACAAATCAAAAATGGCGAACTGCGAAGTGAATTGTTCAAATACAACATCAACTTCACATCATCCAACGCCTTTTCATTTTGACCATCCGCTAATTCAGCAACGGCGCGCAGTTGCAGTAGTTGAGTGCAGCGTTTCAATTCCGCCAAAATCGGCAATAACGTTGACGCCGAATTGAATCCATCTTCATAATTTAACGGCACATTGGCGTAAGGCCGTTGACTGGTTTGACGCAGTTCTTCAACTGCTGAATCAAATTTGCTCAAAGCAAACAAAACATCCTTTGCCGGAGTTTGCGGTTCCGGTGAAATGGGAAATTGGTCGTTCGCGTGATTGAGAAAATTGGTCTGCTCAATCAATGCGCCATTGGTCAGAACAAATCCCTCGACGGAATGAAAATTTGTCGGATTGCGATAATAATCCTGCCACAATTTCAAATCGGTGATGATGGCTCTGCCCTCTCCGCCCATGTAGCCAATTTTGTCTTTGGGCAAATCTTTGTATGATGAGAAATCCGGGCCCCCGTCGTCGCCATAAGGCGACATCGCAATTTTGTCATTTTTGATTTTGTCGAAAATCGGCGCGGTGAAAAAATTCTGGTCGTCCGGCACGGCGGGCGGAACGAACGCCTGCCAGTCCAATTTCTCGCCTTTGGCTTCCAATTCGCGCTTGTAATTTTCCCACGCGCGTCTGCCGCGCCAGTCTTCTTCCGTGTAAAAAACCGCAATTAACGTGGCGAGAATCGCCAACGCCAGCAAAATCCGGCGCAGCCAGCGCCAGCCTGATTTGGTTTTGGGAATTTCGTTCATGCCGTCAAAAGTTTTAGAATTTCAGTCCGTGGTTTTGGCAAAAAGGGCTTGGGTGGTTCGGCCACGCGCGGTCCGCTTGGGCCAATCAATTCGGCCAGCAATTTTTCCTGTTGTTGAAAAGTTGAAAAGATTTCCGGCGATGGCAATGCTTTCACCGCAAGTTCGGATTTGTCGCGCTGCGAGAAATTGACGATAAAAATCAAAATCCAGATCGCGGCCAAGCCCGCCCAAAT
Source organism: Verrucomicrobiia bacterium (assembly GCA_035546095.1). Taxonomy (GTDB): domain Bacteria; phylum Verrucomicrobiota; class Verrucomicrobiia; order Limisphaerales; family UBA11358; genus UBA11358. Next base: position 4,488 of record DASZXB010000058.1, read on the forward strand.
CCGGCGGCGCGGAAAAATCAATTCGCGCCAAACGGCATTTGAACCACCAAGATACCAAGACGCCAAGACGGAAATCGAACTTTGTGCCTTTGTGTCTCTGTGGTTTAGTCCGGCGACAAATTTGTCGCGAATTTTATCCAATTTGTCTCCGGCGGCGCGGTGTTGCGCCAACAAAATTTCACGCGGCGTTTTCATTTTTCTTTTCCAACAATTTTCGCAACGACTTTTTGGCGTAATGTAACCGCGATTTGACCGTGCCGATTTGCGTTTCGGTGACGCGCGCGATTTCTTCGAGCGAAAAATCTTCGACGAAATGCAGCAGCAAAACGGAGCGTTGCGGCGGCGGCAATTGATTCAACAAATTCATAAATTCCATTTCCTGTTCGTGGCGAATGAGCAAATCGTCCGGCGCGTTGTCAAATTCATCCGGCGTTTCGGGAATTTCATCGAACAACAATTCCTTGCTGCCGCGCTTTCGCCAGAATTGAACGACTTTTTGGTGCGCGATGCCGAAAAGCCAGCTTCCGAATTTTTCATCGTCGCGCAAACCGCCGATGTGTTTGACGGCGGCGACAAACGTTTCCTGAACAAGGTCGAGGGCCTGTTGTTCATTGTGAACCAATTCAAAAACATAAGCGTAAAGCGGCAATTGGTAGCGGCGAAAGAGCGCGTCCCAAGCCGCCGGATTTCCGTCGCGGGCGGATTGCACGGGCAATTGTTCGCTTTCGGCCATCGCCGGCATTTTCAGGGAGTGGAATGCGCGAAGCGAGAAAAGGTTCAATTCCTTTCAAAAATTTTCAAGACGCAGTCATTTCCACGCCGCGAGAAATTTCTCCGCGTATTTGCCGAGCAAATCAGCTTCCAGATTCACCGTGTCGCCAACTCTTTTTTCGCGCAAAGCCGTGACTTTGAAAGTGTGCGGAATAATCCAGACGCGAAAATTTTTTCTGCTTACGCCTGTAATCGTCAAACTGATGCCGTCAATCGTAATCGAGCCTTTCTCAATCGCATAACGCATGACGTTTTCGGGCGCGGTGATTTCAAGGACATAATCCTCGCCGGATTTTTCCCAACGCGAAATTTTCCCCACACCGTCAATGTGTCCGGTCACGAAATGTCCGCCAAGTTCGTCGGCGGCGCGCAGCGAACGCTCCAAATTCACCAACGAGCCAGTTTTAAGGAATTGAAAATTCGTTCGCTGCCACGTTTCTTGAAGCAAATCGAATTGAACTAATTTGAATCTGCCGTGTGAAGAAATTTTCACCGCCGTCAGGCAACAGCCGTTCACGGCGAGACTGCCGCCGATTTTTAAACCGTGCGCGGCGTTTCCCGCGCGAATCGTCAGCGCGATGGATGTTCTGTCGCGAGTGATTTTCTCAACCGTTCCGGTTTCTTCGATGATGCCGGTGAACATGATTTGAAATTACTTTTTTTTGCCGCGCGCAACAAGCGCGGTCATCAGCAAATCGTCACCGATTTTTTTCCATTCGATTTCGTGCAACTGAATCGCGTCCGCCAGATTTTTCACACCGTCGCCGGCAACAGCCTTGTGCGCGTCGCGTCCGCCCAAAATTTTCGGCGCATAAAAAAATGCAGCGCGCTGCGCCAAACCGTTCAACAAAAACGACGCGTTCACTTCGCCGCCGCCTTCGACCAATAAACTCGTAACGTTTTCCGCGCCCAGTTTTTTCAACAGCCAGCGCAAATCAATTTGAGATTTTGTCGGCGCGACGAGCACGTTCACTTTTTGAGACAACGTTTGAACGCGATTGGGGGGCGCGCTTTTGGAAACGACAACCGTGGTCAAATGTGCCAATTCGTCGCTGACAATTTTTGAATCCAACGGCGTTCGCGCCAATGAATCCAAAACAATCCGACGCAGTTTGTGACTTTGGACTGGTCTCGCAGTCAAACTCGGATTGTCAGCCAAAATCGTGTTCACGCCGACGAGAATCGCGTCGCTGCCTTGACGCAATTTCATTCCGTAAGCGCGCGCTTTTTCACCGGTAATCCATTTCGATTCGCCGCTGGCGGTGGCGATTTTTCCGTCCAGCGTCATCGCTGCTTTGACCGTGACCAACGGCGTGCGATGAACAATCCAGTGATTAAACGCTTCATTCAAGCGCGCGCATTCATCCGCCAAAATTCCGTGAACGACTTCAATCCCCGCGCGCCGCAAAATTTTGAACGCGCGACCGGCGTGCCTTGGGTTCGGATCCGTCACGCCGATGACAACCCGTTTTATTCCCGCGGCGATGATAGCCTCTGTGCATGGCGGCGTGCGTCCGTGCGTGCTGCACGGTTCGAGCGTGACGTAAAGTATCGCGCCTCGAGGATCACATTTGCGTTTTTGTGCGTCTCGCAATGCTTCAATCTCCGCATGCGGCCCACCTGCCGGGGCAGTTCGCCCACGCCCGATGATTTTTCTGCTTTTGACCAAAATCGCACCGACTGTCGGGTTGGGAGACGTCGCGCCCAAACCGCGCTGCGCCAAGCGCAGCGCTTCGCGAAGGAAAATCTCGGCGGATTTTTCAGACGTGTTTTTCAAACGGCAATGTTTATTTTTCCAAAACGTCGTCCAGAAAGCGAATCACTTTGGCCGCGATTTCCGGCGTCGAAAACAGCGGGCCGTCATGACCGGCTTCGGCCACCACGATCAATTGATTTTTTACGCCGGCGCGATCGAGCGCGTCGTGCAAACGCCGGCTTTGAGCGGCAGGAACAAGATCGTCCTTGCCCCCTTGCAAAATCAAAACGGGCGGATTGGCGGCGTTCACGTAAGTCATGGGGCTGGCGAGTTTCATTTTATCGGCGGCTTGATTCAATGGCGCTCCCAGTAATTTCGGGACAACGTCTTGAAACAAGGCGAGTCCGTTTGAGGAATGGACTTCCGCAAGATCGTTTTTCATCGAGTTGAAATCTGCCGGGCCAAAGAAATCCAGTATCGCCAGTGGTTTAACCTTTGGATTTGCGCCGAAATCATTTTCGTTGCGCGCCAGTCCCAAAAGCAAGGCCAAGTGGCCGCCCGCCGAACCGCCGCCGACCACAAATTGGGTTGCGCTGACGCCATAATTCGTGGCGTGCGCCAGAATGAAATCCATCGCTGCGTTGCAATCCCGGATTTGCGCCGGAAACGGCGCGTCCTGACTGAAACGGTAATCCACACTCGCGATGGCGTAACCGTGCGCGACGAGATATTTGACGTTGTCCCATTCCTTGAAGCCGGACATCCATGCGCCGCCATGAATCCAGATGACGAGCGGAAATGGTTGCGCGCTTTTGGTTTTTGGAAGGTAAAGGTCAAAATTTTGGCGCGGCGTCGGATGCCCGGTATAGGGAATGTTTCTTTTGACGATGGCTTCACCATAAGGATTTGTTGCGGGCAAAGTTTCAAAGGTGTCCGGCGCATTGGCGGAAACGGATTGCGCCCGCAGTCCAGACACCGACAAGCAAATTGCAGCCAGAACGGCGCTGCTGGAAATGAATGATTTCATGATGGGAAACGACATGACGGCGAAACGGTTTGTGCTGCCACTTGATACAGTAAAAAGGACGCCAATCAACCCTCAATTTTGCGGCGACGCGCTGACGAATTCCTGATGCAATCGCGCGTAAACACCTTGCTGGCGTAGCAGACTTTCATGTGTGCCCTGTTCAACGATGCGTCCTTGATCCAGCACCAAAACCAAATCGGCTTTGCGAATCGTGCTTAACCGGTGGGCGACAATGAACGCCGTGCGTCCGCGCAACAGATTTTCCAGCGCGCGTTGCAATCGCGCTTCCGTCACGGTGTCAATCGCGCTGGTCGCTTCGTCCAATACGACGATGCGCGGATCGGCCAGCATCGCGCGCGCGAAACAGACCAGTTGTCGCTGGCCGAACGACAACGACGCGCCGCGTTCGGTCACGGGAGTTTGTAATCCTTGCGGCAAGATTTCCAACAAGTCCGCGCAATCCAATGATTCCAAAGTAGCGTGAACTTCTTTTTCGGTGGCGGTTGGTCGCGCGAAACGGATGTTGTCCAGCACCGTGCCGGAAAACAGAAAATTATTTTGCTGCACGCTGCCCATCTGTGAACGCAAAGAATCGCTCGTGATCGAATTCAAATCGGTTCCGTCCACGAGCGCGCGACCCGACGCCGGCAGATAAAATTTTTGCAACAGACCGACGAGCGTCGTCTTGCCGCTGCCGGTGTGACCGACTAATGCGATGCTTTGTCCGGCTTCGGCGACGAAAGAAATGTCCACCAAAACCGGGCGCCCGGCTTTGTATTCAAAATGGATTCCTTGAAATTCCACGCGACCTTGAATGGGCGGCAACAGTTTGGCGTCCGGCGTGTCTTGCCATTCCGGTTTTTGGTCCAACATGCGGAATAACCGTTCGCCGCCTGCCATCGCCATGAACGCTTGATTGAGTTGGTTGCCGATATTTTGGATCGGGTCAAAAAATAGATTCGCGAGGAAAAAGAACATCACCAAATCGCCGACTTCCATGTGCAACCAACCGTGCCAGTATAATGCGCCGAACGCACCGAGCAATGCCATCGCGCCGAGGAAAAGCTGGCTCTTCAATTGCAACAACGGCACGAACACCGCCGAAGCCTGCGCGACACCGACATTGTTTTCACCGTGAACATCAATCAACCGTTGGAAGAAATCAGAATTGATTTCATGCCGGACAAACGCCTGCGTCACGCGGATGCCGCTGACTGATTCCGCGAGGGTCGAAGCGACGCGGCTCCATGATTCTTGGACTTTGCGGAGACGACGGCTCATCTCGTGCCGATAATTCTCGTTCACGATCCAGATGACCGGCGCGAGGACGACCATCAGCGAAAATAATTTCCAGTCATACCACGCCATCAATGCCGCCGAAGCGACCATTTGCAATCCCTGCACGACCAATACGAACGCCACGTCCTGCACGCCGGCGCGCACGCTGTCAATGTCCGAGGTCATCCGGCTGATGATGCTGCCGAATTTAGTCCGGTTGAAAAATCCCATCGGCATCGTCATCAATTTGCGGAATAAATCTGCGCGCATGTCATGCACCACCGCTTCGCCGAGTTCGAGCGCGAACCGCTGGCGGAAATGAAATACAGTGACGGTGAATAGCACGAGCGCGAAATAACCCGCCGCATACCAATAAATTCCGGTCAAATCGCGTCCGGCAATCGGGCCGTTGATGGTTTTGCCGATCAACCACGCCAGTGCGGGCAATTGCAAACCGCGCATGAACGTCAGCGCAAAAAGCCAATTGCGCTTGGTCGCGTAAGGTCTGGTGTAGGTAAAAATCCGGCGAATCAACGCCAATTGCAACGGTGCCTTGTCAGCATCGCGTTCTTCGTGCGGATTGTAATACGTGATGGCTTCGCGCGCCGAACGGTCGCCTTTCGCGACATTTGCCGCCGGTGATGATTTCGTCTGCGCGCTCATACCACCTTGCCTTCCTCTCCCAAATCCATGATTTGCAACAGTGCCGTTTCGTGATACGGGCCGGGACAATGCGCGAGTTGCGCGTGCGTGCCGGATTGAATCAATCGTCCTTCATCCAAAACCAAAATCAAATCGGCGCGGCGCAACAGGTTCAATCTGCCGGAAACGACAAATGTCGTTCGTCCGGCCATCGCTTCGCGCAAGGCGGAAACGATTTCATTTTCCGTTCGCGCATCCACCGACGCCGTCGGATCGTCTAAAATCAAAACAGGCGGTTGCAACAATAGTGCGCGGGCGAGCGCCAATCGCTGACGTTGACCGCCGGACAAATCCACACCCGCCTCGCCCAGCACCGTTTCGTAACCGTGTGGCAACGCGGAAATGAATTCGTGCGCCGAAGCGATTTTCGCCGCGCGTTCGATTTGTTCCATCGTCGCGTGCGGATGGCCGAACGCGATGTTCGCGGCCACGGTGTTCGAGAACAAGAAACTTTCCTGATAGACCGTGCCGATTTGCCGGCGAAACGCGTCCAAATCCAAATCGCGCAAATCCCTTCCGTCCGCAAAAATTCGTCCAGCGTGCGGATCATAAAAACGCGGAATCAAACTCAACAACGAACTTTTGCCGGAACCGGTCATGCCGAAAATACCGATGATTTGTCCGGGTTTGGCGTCAAACGAAATGTCTTTCAGCACCGGTTTGTCCGGCGCGTAACCGAAGCTCATGTTTTCAAAAATGATTTGTCCCGTGAGCCGCGCCGGTTGGATGGCGTTTGGCTTGTTTTCCACTTCCACCGGCGTGTCCATCACTTCAAACACGCGCCGTGCCGCCGCGAGACTTTGTTGCACGGAATTGGCGATGGTCGAGATGTTGGCGACTTGCGCCGTGAATTGTTGCAGCAATCCCGCGAACACCACGAGCCCGGCGCCGAGCGGAATTTTTCCCTGCACATACAGCCAGCCGCCGTAGGCAAACAAAATCACCAGGCTCAATTGCGACAGAAATTGCGTTCCCGGCGTGAAGGTGGACAAGTCCCAAAAAATTTTTCGTTGTTGCGCGGAAACTTCGTCGCTCGCGGCTTCGAATCGCCGGATTTGATGCGGTTCGGCGGCGAAGCCTTTGACCGTTTGCATTCCGCGCACGCTTTCGCTGAAGAGCAAAATCATGTTGTCCGTCAATTCGCGATTGCGCAAGTAACCCGGACGTAACCGCGCGGAATAAAAATGCGCCAGCCACCACAAAGGCAACGAAACCGACAGGCACGCCATCGTCAACGACGGCTGAATCCGCCACATGAAAATGCCGTAAATCACGAGGGTTAAAATCATGTTCAATCCCTGCAACAGCACGCCGTCCACGAACAGCCGTGTGTTTTGCACGTCGCCGGTCACGCGATTGAAGATGGAATTGGAGCCGTGAAGGTCAAAAAAGCTGAAGCTCAAGCGCTGCAATTTCGCGTAAAGTTGCGCGCGTAATTCCGGCACGATTTCGCCTTGCGTCAATCGCGCCGTCACCATGTTGTAATTGTAAGTCAGCGCCGCGCGCAAAATGGCCTGCGCCACAATCGCCAACGCCAGCGCGGTGACAATGTGCAACGGCGACCAGTTGTCCGGTGGATGCCAGCCGAAGGGATAAACCGGCGCGTGTTGCGACGGATCCAGCGCGTGCCGGATGACGTCAATCACCACGCCGAGCATTTGCAATCCCGCAAGTCCCAACAGCAGCAATACGAGGCTTAATCCAACCGAGAGCAGGCAATCCTTGCGGAATTTCCACGCCAAAATCAGTAACCGCCGCACGAGTTTTCTTGTGGAATAACGCTCGTCTGCTGAAGCAAGTTTGGTCGTTCCCGACATTTTTAGGACGGGCATTATGCGGCAATCAAAACCGGCAATCGAATCAAAAACAAATCTTGCTTCGTTCCGCATTTCTGGTGAATTGAAATCCTTATGCCGGAAAAAATCGGATTTGTCGGAGTCGGACGCATGGGCGCGAACATGGCGCGCCGCTTGAAGGATTGCGGCTTCCCTGTCACCGCCGTGTTTGATGTCAATGTCGCTGCCGCACAATCGCTCGCGCAGGAACTGGGTTGCGTCGTCGCGGAACAACTCAAAATCGTCACCGCATTGGCCGATGTCATCATCACCGTTGTCAGCGATGACCGTGCCATGAAAAAGATTTACACCGGCGGATTGTTGGCGCGCGCAAAGGGCAAATTGTTCATCAATTGCGCCACGGTCACGCCTGACGTCCACGTGTGGGTTGAGCAGAAATGCGAAGCCAAAGGCGCGCAATCACTCGAAGCCTGCATGGCCTCTAGCATCCCGCAAGCGCGGGAAGGAACGCTTTATTTGATGTGTGGCGGCAAACCGGAAGCATTTGATCGCGCCAAGCCTGTTTTAGAAAAATTGAGTGCGTCGTTGCGATACGTCGGTACGGTGGGCAAAGCAGCGCAGGTCAAAGTGCTCGTCAATATGGTGATGAACGCCAACACCGCCGCGCTGGCCGAAGGACTTGGACTTGGCGACGCGCTTGGCTTTGACCTCACGATGTTGCGCGAAGTTTTTGCGCAAACCGGCGCGCGTTCTGGCGTGCTTCAAACCGATGGCGAGGATATGCAGAACCGCGAACATTCCTGTTATTTTTCCGCTGCGCACGCCGCCAAAGATTCCGGCATTGCTCTCAAATTGGCGAAGCAACAAAAACTGAATCTGCCGCTTGCTGCCGCAACCAAAAAGCAATATGACCGCATGATCCAACTTGACCTTGGTAAACTGGACAAATCCGGCATTGCCGAACTCACTTTCAAAGGCCGCAAGGGAAATTCAGTTTGATTCATTCCTGATTCGACTTGCCGTGGTTATCCCTGTCGAAAATTTTTGCCTCCAAAACTTCAAATATCGCGCGTCAGGTTATTGACGTGCAATTTCAACGCTTTGGCGATTCAAGCCAAAGAATCCAATGAAGTGTTCATCACGCCGCGCTCAACTTCTCCAACGTATTTGTAGCTTAAGTCTGCTTTCACCGCCAACTTTTCTTGGCTTATTCCAGCGCGTTTTCGGTAGATGAAAATTTTGGGCCGACTATCCGGCAATGTGATGTTACCACAACACATTACCAAAGCAATGAGGTGCGACCGTCTTGGTTTTTGGACTAGAGCGAAGCACGCAAGCGATTTTATTGAGCGGCAGTGGGAAATAATTTATGCGAGTTGCGGGAATTTGACCGTGACATGGAATCGCTCTGTGCTAGATTTTCTTCCCAAAAATCGGCAAGCGAAAACCATGCAAGCCTCACCTGAAGAATTGAAATCCAAAATCATCGAATCGCTCAACCTGCAAGACGTCAATCCCGGCCAGATCGCCGATGACGCGCCGTTGTTCGGCGCAGGCGGGTTGGAATTGGATTCGATTGACGCGCTGGAACTGGTCGTGATGCTGGAAAAAAATTACGGCATCGTGATCAAGGACATGGAAGAAGGCCGTCCGGCGTTCCAATCCGTGAACGCACTGGCCAATTTCATCAACGCCCGCCGCCAGTGACTTCGCGCTTTCCCGTCATCACCGGTCTCGGCCTCGTGACTGCGGCCGGCTGTGGCGTGGATGAAGTCTGGCGTTCCATTTCGTCCAGCGTCAGCGGATTGAAACCGTTGAGTCTGTTTCAATCTCCGCGTTACGGCCAAATTCCCGTCGGCGAAATCCAAAATGATTTGCGCGAACTGGGCGCGCCCTTGCGCGGTTCGCGCAGTGATAAATTGGGATGGATTGCCGCGCGACAGGCGATTATTGACGCCAAAATCAATCTTCAGGATTGTGGTGAACGGGTGGGCATCGTGCTGGGTTGTTCCGTTGGCGGCTCATTCGACAGCGAACATTTTCTTACGACGCTCATCAAACGCAGAAAAATGCGCGCCCGACCAACACGATTTCACGAATGTGCCTCGGCCATTGATTTGATTGCCGACGGATTTGGATTGTTCGGTCCCGGCATAGCGATTGCGACGGCGTGTTCGTCCGGCGCGCTGGCCATCGCCACTGCGGCGGAAATGATTATGGCTGGCGAAGCCGAAGTGATGCTCGCGGGCGGCGCGGATTCGCTTTCGCGCATGACGTGGGGCGGATTTCACGCGCTGCTGCTCGTGGACGCGGCGGGCTGCCGTCCGTTCGACGCGAAACGCGGCGGAATGACTCTCGGCGAAGGCGCGGCGATCTTGATTTTGGAATCCGAGGAATTCGCCAAACGGCGCGGCGCAAAAATTCTCGCGCGCTTGAGCGGCTGGGGCGCGAGCTGCGACGCGCATCATGCCACCGCGCCGCATCCTGAAGGCGACGGCGCGCTCGCCGCCATGCAATCCGCGCTGCGCCGCGCCCATCTCGAACCGGCAGCGATTGATTACGTCAACGCTCACGGCACGGGCACGCGCGACAATGATTTGGCCGAAGCGAAGGCGTTGAAAAAATTGTTCGCTGGCCGCGTGCCGTCGTTTTCCAGCACCAAACGGATTTTCGGCCACGCGCTCGCCGCCAGCGGCGCGATGGAAGCCGCCGTGTGCGTTGAAGCGTTGCGCCGTCAGGAATTGCCGCCCAGCGCCGGATTCAGCGAATTGGATTCTGCGATTGGACTTGAGCCAATCACCAAAATTCAATCCGCGCCGCTGACGCACGTGATGAGCAACTCGTTTGGTTTCGGCGGCAACAATGCCGTTCTGATTTTTTCCAAACCGGAAACGATGCCGTTAACCCGCGTGCCGGAAAAAATTTCAATTACCGTCGGTGGCCTCGGTGTCATCGCGCCGGGTTCCATTGTGGAAAAGGAAATTCCGCCGCTGTTGCCACCCGCGGAAATTTCCGCGCACAGTTGCGGCGCGTTGGATGTTTCATCGCTGGATGCGAATCAACGCCGTCGTTTGAACCGCTTGCAGCAAATGGCGCTCGTCGCCGCGCGGCGAGCGATTTCAAATTTTGAGTCTTCGGCGAAGATAAATCCGACCGGACGCGCGGAACTGAAAACTTCCGTCGCCATCGGCACGGGCATGGGTTGTCTCGACAGCGCGGCGTTGTTCATCGAAAATCTGATTGCCAAAGATGAACGCGAGCCGATGCCCGCGCAATTTCCTAATTCCGTCCACAACGCCGCCGCCGCGCAAATCGCTATTGACCAAAACGCGCGCGGCCTGAATTCCGCGCCGACGGTCAGCGAAATTTCCTTTGAAAGCGCGCTGTGGCAGGGCATTTCCCAACTGGCGAATGGCGAAGCGGATTTCGCGCTGGCCGGCGCGGTGGACGAATTGAACAAATACGTTTTGGGCATCGGAGCGCGCTGGAAAATCTGGAATGAAAAAATTCTGCCCGGTGAAGGCGCGGTTGTCGCTAGCCTCGCGCGCGCGGAAAAAACCGCCGCGCCGCTCGCGCGCATTGCCGCCGTTAAACTGGGCCGCTGGCGAAAACCGTTTGACGCGAAACGCGAAACGGATTGGATTGCCGCGAACGTTGATTTGAAAAACGTCGGCGTCATTTTGAGCGGCGCGAAAGGTTTGCCGCAATTAGACGAAAAATATGAAACGGTCGCCGCCGAATTATCCAAACGCGCCAAGCGGAATCTGGAACATCAAACTTACAAACAAATTTGCGGCGAATTTCACGCGGCGTCTGCTTTTGGATTTTCCGTCGCTGTCAAACTGGCGCGCGAAAAAAATTGCGGCGTGATTCTCTACACGCTGTCGCCGCGTGGCGCAAAAGCCCTTTGCCTGATTGAACCATGAGCCGGTTTCACGCCACCTTGATTGTCGCGGTCATTTTGGGCGCGATGGCGTTCGCGACGCGGCAATTCTTTTGGGACGGCGCGGTGATTTTGGCGTTGTTCACGGCAATTGGATTGGGCGTGGCATTTCCCCAAATGCGTTTCTTCGGTCCGTTCATTTGTCACGGCTCGAATTCAAAAAAACAAGTCGCGCTGACATTTGACGACGGCCCCGACCCGCGCTCAACGCCGCGACTGCTCGAATTGCTGCGCGAAGAAAAGATTTCCGCAACGTTTTTTTGTATCGGAAAAAAAGTCGAACAAAATCCCGAACTGGCCCGGCAAATTTTGCTTGAAGGTCATTTGTTGGAAAATCATTCCTACGCGCACAGTCATTTCACCAATTTTTATCCGGCGACAAAATTGTGGAATGAATTGGCACGGGCGCAAAACGCGATTCAATCCGCGACTGATTCGACGCCAAAATTTTTTCGCCCGCCGATTGGCCTTTCCAACCCGGCCACATTTCGCGTCGCAAAAAAAATGAATCTGCGAGTCATCGGCTGGAGCGTTCGCAGTTTGGATACAATGATTTCATCGCCGCAAAAAATTGTCGCGCGCGTCGCGCGCAAATTGCATCCGGGCGCAATTATTTTATTGCACGACGGCAACATTCCCGCCGAAAAATTGCTGGCGACCGTGAAATTGCTGTTGGCGACTTTGCGCGAACTGGGTTATGAAGTGGCGCGGCTCGATAAAATCTTGAAATGAAAAAATTTGGCATCCTCATTTTGACACTGTTCGGATTGACCGTTTTTGCGGCAGACGATTCGCTCAAACCCGCCGCCAATCTACAAGTCGGATTGCAAGATTTGCAGCGAAAAATGGCGTCGGTCAGTTCGGTTTATCTGGAATTGACGCAGGAACGCCATTTGAAATTATTTTCCGAGCCACTGAAAAGCGAAGGCGTCATGTTGATTGAAAGTCCCGACCGCATCCGCTGGGAAACGACCGCACCGTATCAGACGATTTTGCTGGGCGACAAAAAATCCGTGGCACAATTTGAATTCAACGACGGCAAATGGGAGAAATTGAAAATGGGTTTTCCGCAATTGTTGCAGCGCGTGATGCAACAGATGTCGCTGATGAATCAAGGCAAGCTCGAAGCGCTCACGAACGATTACACTATTTCGGTGGCGACCGGTGATTTCACGATCATGACGTTGGTGCCAAAAGACAAAAGTGTGCGCGAAATGTTGGCTTCGCTGGAAGTGAAAATGGCCTCGGATTTTTCCGCGACGCGCGAAGTGACGATGAACGAGCCGAATGGCGATTTTACGCGCATCCGTTTTCACGACGAAAAGCGCAACGTGAAATTTCCCGCCGGAACGTTTGACCAAACCAAACCGCTGGCCATTGCCGCTGTGCAAGCCGCCGTAAAAAATGCGCCGTAATTTTTTACTTTTGCCTTTGATTTTTTTGCTGGCGGGTGGATGCGCCACACAACATTTGCCAACATCGCATTTGCCGCCGCTGAAAGATTCTTTTCCGGCGAATGGATTTATCACACAACGCGCGTTGTTCACTGCACATGGCCGTCAATTTGCATTGAACGGTTATCTTGCCGTGAGCGCAACCGGTGGCTGGCGGTTCATCGTCACCGAAACGCTTGGCAGCGTGGTGGCCGACGTGTTGGTGAAGCCGGACGGGAAAATTTTTGTGATGCAATCGAGCCGCTTGTTTCCCGAAAAATACATTCGCCGGTTGATGGTTCGCGACTTGCAATGTATTTTCGGCAAAACGAACGACGCGAATTATCCCGTAAAAAAACCGGATGCCAATCATTTTCTCATTGAACGACGCGGCTATTCGTTGGATGTGCGGATTCTGGAAACCAAACCGGACGCGCAACCGGCGGAATTGTTTGACGAAACCTATATAAAACCCAAATGACCATGCTTGAATCCATTGCCGCCGCGCGAAAATCCGGGCCGTTGCCGCAGGCGGATGGCGCGAACTTGTTTGAATTTCATTTCGGCGCGGACGAACCGGTTTTCGCCGGGCATTTTCCCGGCCACCCGATTTTGCCGGGCATCTTTCAATTGGAGATGACGCGACTGGCTACGGAAAAAATTCTGGGTTATCGCTTATCGGTGCGCGAAATCATCAAGGCGAAATTTTTAAGCCCGGTCCTGCCCGGCGAAACCATTCAATTGAACCTGAAATGGAATAATCACGACGGCGGCATCCGGGCGAGCGCGGAATTTTTTGTGGCCGGCCGCGAAGCGGGCAAAGCCGTTTTACAATTGTGTCGAACCGAATAAAAAAGTGGCTGAAATGGATTTTTGCCGGCGCGGCCTTAATCATTTTGATTGGCGGTTTGACGGCGGTTTTGCTCGTGCGTTCGTCTTACGCGCAACCGCCGCCGTTGCCGCGCGACGTTTCAATTCTGCAACTCAAACCGGAAGCGCGCGACGGAAAAACATTTCTCGGAAAATCATGGACGGGTGAGCGTGAAGAATTGACCGTCGTTTATCTGAAAGGCTCGCCGTTTGAAATCGGTTACGCCGACGGCGTGCTGATGCAGAACAAAATGCACACGCTCGAAAATGAATTCCTGAAAATGATTCAGGGTTACGTGCCGCAACACTGGCTGATGGAAACGTTCAAGTATTACGTCATTTATCGCAATCGGCATTTGAGCGATTTTATTCCACTGGATTACCGGTTGGAAATTTACGGCACGTCGCTCGGCTGCCCGGACATCCATCCCGAAGAAGGCGATTTTTACGACCGCTTGCTGAATTATCACGCCGCGCACGACGTTTCCTACATGATGATTGACAATCCGTTCATCCGCGCGCGCGCCGGTTGCACGGCCTTCGGTGCATGGGGCGGCGCGACGGCGAACGGCCATTTGATTACTGGCCGCAATTTCGATTGGGAAGCCGCCGAAGTTTTCAGCACCAATCGCATCGTGGAAATGTGCGAACCGGACGGCGGCATTCCGTTCATTTCGCTGTCGTGGGCGGGAATGGCCGGCATCGTTTCCGGCATGAACCGCGCGGGCATTTCCGTGACCATCAACGGTGCGCCGTCCAGTTTGCCGAAGGAAACGGCGACGCCCGTCGCCATCGTCGCGCGGGAAATCATGGAACACGCGCACAATCTGGATGAAGCGTTGAACATTTTGCGCGACGCGCATGTTTTCGTTTCGACCATTTGGCTCGTCGGCAGTCGCGCGGACGGAAAATTTGTCGTGGTCGAAAAAACGCCGTTCGCGACCAACGTGCGCGAGCCGGAAGGCGATTCCATCGTTTGCCCGAACCATTTTGAAACGTCGGGATTGAAAGATAATCCGCGCAACACGAATTACATGAACGAGGCGACTTCCGTTTCGCGTGAGAAACGGATGCTGGAATTGCTCAAACAAAACGACGGTAAAATTGACGCGCCGCTGGCCGCGCAATTTTTGCGCGACCGTGATTTGCCCGGCGGCATTTTCGCCGGCAACGGCAATCGCGGCACGTTGAACGCCTTCATCGCCACGCACGCGGTCGTGATGGATTTGACCGACGGCATTTTTTGGGCTGCCTCGCCACCGAACCAACTCGGCCAATTCGTCGCGTTCGACGTGAACGATTTCTCGCACGAATTGCCGCAATTGACCATTCCGGCGGACCAAACACTCGTGGACGGCGAATTTGAAAATGAACGCGCCGCTTTGAAATGCTTGACCGACGGCAATCGCGCACTGAAGAAAAACGACGCGGCGACCGCACTGCAATTGGCCGAAAAAGCGGAAACGTTGAATCCGGGATTTTATCAGAACGCAATGTTGCGCGGGCACGTCCTGCTCGCGTCTGGAAAAAATGATGAAGCCGCGAAAGCGTTTCAACTCGCGCTGGCCGAACACCCGGCGTTTTTGAAAGAGAAACAGGAAATCGAATCGTGGTTGCAACAAGCCCAAAATCCGAAGTAAATTTTTGCGAGCCGAAATATGGAGACGCCAACACCAGCATCGCGCAAATTGATTTTCATTCAGGCGTTGCTCGGCATCGGCGCATACCTGGCCATCGTGTTGCCTTTTCTGCGCCGCACTCATTGGCTGGAAAAATTAAATCCAAATCAGCGTTATTTATTCGTCTGCAATCATGTCAGCCTGCTCGACACGATTTTGCTTGGCGCATTGTTCTGGCGTTCGGGCAATTATCCAATCCTCGTGCTGGGCGACAAAAATGTCTGGCAGGCTTCGTGGTTCAAAAAAGTGTTGAGCCGCAAAATTGGATTTCTGCTGGAACGCGGCAAATTGAATCCCGGACGCATCGGCGAATTGCAAAAATTCGGCGGCGAAATCAAAAATTTCAATCTCGTCGTTTTTCCCGAAGGCACGCGCGGCAACGGTGTGGACGTGGCGGAATGTCAGCCGGGCATTTATCACATCGCGCAAACGGCACGCGCGCCGCTCGTGCCGGTATTCATCGAAAATATGCAGCAAGTTTCAACCAAAAACGGGCGGCTTCATTTATTGGGCGGATTGCGAAAAGTCGAAGTGCATTTCGGCGAACCGATTGCGCCGGAAAATTATCTGTCGTTGTCGCGCGAAGAATTTCTTGAATTCGTGCGCCATCGGATTAAAGCCGCCGGACAATCGCAACCGATCGCAAGCTCAAACGCAATCAAAGTCATCCGCACTGAAACTTCCGAAGCGAATTGAAGAAACAGATTGATTCATTTTGCCAACCTTCAAGGCTCAGTGACGTTGATTGTCGCAGTGCCGTCGTAAGAAGCGCCATACTTGTGCCAAATTGCGATCATAAATTCGGGTGAGATTATGATGGCAATGCGGGTGAAGTGCCGTCGAAAAAGCCCGACGCGAACCGCGAACATTTCTGTTATTTTTCGCCGCGCACGCCGCCAAAGATTCCGGCATCGCGCTCAAACTGGCAAAGCAACAAAAATTAAATTTGCCGCCGTGACCAAAAAAACAATACGACCGCATAATTCAGCTTGATTCATTTCTGATTCAACCTGCTGTGGTTGTTTTTGGCGGGAAATGCGGGAGCAATGAGTAATATGTGGTTGAAATAAATTCTTTAGGAATTATCCCATTCACAAACGATCTTAATTCTCTCTCCCCGCCGGATTGGCGTCAACGGGAATTCCTGTTGACGTAAATCGTTGCGCGGTGAAGAATCCATAACCATGATTCCCTTGAAAATTTTCACCGCTATTTTTGTTATGTTCACTTGCCTTCAATTGTGCGCGCAGGACAAAGTCGTCCGGCTTTACAACGGTCCCGCGCCCGGTTCGGAAAACTGGAAACAGACCGAACAGGAAAACCGCACGAATCTTTGGAATACCCGCATCGTGTTCAACGTGGTCAATCCCACGCTGACGGTTTTTCAGCCGGCGCCCGACAAGGCTAACGGCACAGCGGTCATTATTTGTCCCGGTGGCGCGTTTTTCGCGTTGTCCATTGACAGCGAAGGTTTCGATGTCGCGCGCTGGCTCGCAGCGAAGGGCGTGACCTGTTTCGTTTTGAAATACCGGCTGGTGGAATGCAAGACGGATGATCCGACCACCGAACTCGCGAAATACGGTCCGTTGAGTTCGCTGAACACCGTCGTTGCGCCCGTCGTCAAACTGGCACTGGCAGACGCGAACACCGCCATCGCTTACGTCCGCAAACACGCGGGGGAATACGATGTGAATCCAAATCGCATCGGCATCATCGGATTTTCGGCGGGCGGCACGGTGGCGGTTTCCGCTGCAATGAATTACACGCCGGATTCGCGGCCGGATTTCGCCGCGCCGATTTATCCCGCATACAGTTGGGCTATCAAAGGCAACGGTGTTCCATCCGACGCGCCGCCCATTTTTGTGCTGGCGGCCTCGGACGACCCGCTGGGATTGGCGCCGCAAAGCGTCACCATTTATCAGGAATGGATTAAAGCGGGCAAATCGGCAGAGTTGCATTTGTATTCCAAAGGCGGTCACGGCTTCGGAATGCGCACGCAAAATCTGCCGTCCGACCATTGGATCGAATTGTTCGCCAACTGGCTGGACGTGCAGGGATTGATGAAGAAATGATGTAACCTTGACGTTGGCAACGCGGTCTGTTGAATCAAACTTGTAATATGAAAAAATTGATTTTAATGCTCGCGGTCGCCGCCTTTGTGTTTTCGCCATTCATGGTTTCACAAGCCGAAGCCGGGCAACGCAAACACGCCAAATCCCATCATCACCATTATCACCACCACAAAAAACATCACAAAAAGAGCTGATTGAACTCGCCATAAAATTTCAAAAGCCGAACCGGATGAGGTTCGGCTTTTTCATTGGTCGCCGGATTTTTTTGCGGGAAATTTTCCGCAACTTCAAGTCTTGCGCAACCCCGCCTGTTTCCTCCAAGTTGATTCGGACAATTGACGTCGAAAACAAGATTTTGATTTTGCGGAAGAATTTTTGATGAATACCACCAACTCAACGGTGATGGAGCGCGTGTTCCATCATTTTACCAGTCACGAAACGACCACCGGCACGCGGCTGCTGCTCATCGTGTTGATGGCAGTGCTTGTGCATCTGCTGGTGAAGGGCATTCGCGGTTTGAGTGAATGGATTATCAGCAAGAGCCACGAACAGGAACATCCGCTGGGATTCGTTTCGCAGCAGCCGAAACTCATCACGTTCATTCAATTGGTCACGCACACCGTGACGTTCGTCATGTATTTTCTCGCGCTGGGTTTGGTCTTGCAGGAGATCGGGGTGAACCTGACCAGTTATCTGGCGAGCGCTTCCATCGTCGCGCTGGCCATCAGCTTCGGGTCACAAGGATTGGTGCAGGACATGGTCATCAGCCTGACGTTGATTTTTTCGGACGCGATGGATGTGGGTGATTTGGTGGAAGTTTTTGCTTCGACGAGCGTCATCGGGCGCGTGGAAGAAATCGGCCTTCGCTTCACGGTCATCCGCAATTTTTACAATCAATCAGTGTTCGTACCCAATCGCACGATTGCCAATGTGAGCCGTTTTCCGCACGGCGGCGTTTTCGCGTATGCGGATGTCCAGATTCCCAAAGGAGGAAATCAGGACGCCGCCGTAAAGACCGTCGGGCGGATTGCCAAGGGAATGTGGACGCAATTCGGCGCCATCATTCTGGCCGAGCCGTCCGTCAGCCCGCTGGAAACGTCATCGGACGGCGGCTGGAATTTTGTCCGCGTCCATTTCAAAATCTGGCCGGGGCAGGGCAACTTGATTGAGATAACTTTCCAGCAACAAGCGATTAGCGCGATGAAATCGTTTCAACCGGATTACGCCGACTGGCAGGTGTCGGTGACGTATCGCACCGTCGCCGTCACACGAAAATTGTAATAACTTCCCGCCACGCCCGATGATTTTCCGCCTTTCATCAAAATCGCGCCGGGCGAGGCCGAGAGCTACTGAATTTCATTCCTCAAACAACGCCTGCGCGAATCGTTTCGCGTCGAATGGCTGCAAATCATCCGGCTGCTCGCCGAGGCCGATGAATTTGATGGGCAATCCCAATTCCTTTTGGATTGCTACAACCATTCCGCCTTTGCTTGTGCCATCCAGTTTTGTCACAACAAGTCCGGTCAGTGGAACTGCCTTGTTGAATTCGCGCGCCTGATTCAGCGCATTCATGCCCGTGCTGCCGTCGAGCACAAGCAACACTTCGTGCGGCGCGCCCGCGAGTTGTTTGCCGATGACGCGATGCAATTTTTGCAGTTCCTGCATCAAATTGTGTTTCGTGTGCAAACGTCCGGCGGTGTCAATGAACAGATAATTTGCCTTGCGCGCTTGCGCGGCGGTGACAGCGTCGTGCGCGACCGCCGCCGCGTCCGCGCCGTAAGCGCTCGCGACTACTTCAACTTTCAATCGCGCACCCCACAATTTCAATTGCTCAATCGCCGCGGCGCGAAAGGTGTCGCATGCGGCGAGCAACGCCGTTTCGCCGCGCAACTGGATGTAATTCGCCAATTTCGCGCTCGTCGTCGTTTTGCCCGTGCCGTTCACGCCGACAATCGAAATGACGCACAAGCCATTCGGAATCTCCTTCAATTTTGAATTGGTCATCGCGAAATTTTTTTCGACTTCGTTCCGCGCAATCGCAAAAACATCCAAACCGTTCGCACCCTGCGTTTCGTAATTCTTTTTGGCGGCGCTCACGATTTGTTCCGTCATCGCCATCCCCAAATCGGCGGCGATGAGCGCGGCTTCCAATTCCTCAAGCGCCGCCGCATCCAATTTCGGCGAGCGCGTGACAATACGTTTGATTTCGTGAACGAGCTTGCCGTGCGTTTTGGCGAGGCCGGCTTTGAATTTGTCGAAAAGTCCCATTTGTAAAATTGTTAAATGGTTGAATGGTGGAATCGTCGCGCCGATTTAACGGCTTAACTTTTCAACAATTCAACGGCGCGGCGCGTTTGCATTTTTTCCACGTGCGCGTAGGGAAATCGCACCGTGCCGATGAGCGGTTTGCCTTTGCTGAAGCCGTGACAATCCGAGCCGCCGGTCACGAGCAAATTATATTGATCCGCGATTTCCAGATAGCGTTCAGACATCGCGGTGGAATGTTTCGTATGGAAACATTCAATGCCGTCCATTCCGGCGTCCACGAGGTCGGGAATGATTTCGTCCGTGCGGTTCAAACCCGGATGCGCCATGACCGCAAGTCCGCTGGCTTGATGAATCAGTTCAATCGCGTCGAGCGCGGAAATTTTTGATTTGGGAACCCACGCCGGACGGCCTTTTTTCAGAAAACGGTCAAATGCTTCGTCCATGTTTTTCACGAACCCGGCCTTGGCCAGCGCGCGCGCGACGTGCGGTCGCCCCGGCGATTTGCAATTAGCCAGTTCAAAAACCGATTCCACCGGCAACGGCACGCCCAGTTCGTTGACGCGCGCGACCATTTCGTGAATGCGATTTTGGCGGACGGATTGGAACTTCGCGATTTCCGCGAGCAGCGTTTCATTTTGCGTGTCCAAAAAATAACCGAGCAGATGCACTTCCGTGTCGTCGTGTTCGGCGGTCAATTCCGTGCCGGGAATGAATTCCATTTTCACCGCGGCGCACGCCGTCGCTGCGCGCGCGCAACCTTCCACCGTGTCGTGGTCGGTCAACGCGATGCAACACAAACCGGCTTTTTGCGCGTGCAAAACCAATTCCTCCGGCGAAAACGTTCCGTCGGAAAAATTCGTATGCAAATGTAAGTCGGCAAATTTCATTTCACGTCTTTCGCGGGTCGCAGAATTTCATGGCGGATTTTATCGAGGATTCCGTTCACGAACTTGCCGCTGTCCTGCGTGGAAAATTTTTTGGCGATGTCCACTGCTTCATTGATACTGACGACGGGCGGAATGTCCTCGCGGAAAAGCATTTCGTAAATCGCCAGCCGCATGATGTTGCGGTCCACGGCGGCGATGCGATGAAATTCCCAGTTGCGCGCATGCGATTTGATTTTTTCATCAATCGCCTCGCGATGTTGCAGCACGCCGCGAATCAACGGGTCGGCAAACAGGCGCGTCTCGGCTTCCTCGGCGGTCGGCGGCGGCAATTCGATTTTTTGCCCCCAATGCGCCGCGCCCTTTTCGTCGGCGATGGCCGCCGCGCGCTGGCCGTCCCAAAATTCATTGAGCGCCCGCTCCAAATCCTCCGGCGGATTCAAATCGTGCTGAAACAGAAATTGGACGGCGCGTTCGCGCGCCTCGCGGCGTTTGCCCATGCAGGAATTTTACAGAAGGCAGCAA
>DASZXB010000059.1:0-4358 GCA_035546095.1 Verrucomicrobiia bacterium
CGATTTGCAACAGTTGCAATCGGCCCACCCCGATTTGTCCGTCGTGGTTAAGGGGGATGATAACGTGGATTATCAATCCATGATCAATATCCTCGATGTCCTCCAACAACTCAATATCACACAAGTCGGACTGGCAACTGAGGAAACCAACTGACTTTTCGTTCACCGCATTAAAATGAAAATTCAAGTTATTGAGATGATAGAAGTTGCGATTAAACAACCGCCAAATAAGTCGTTATTATCAATGCAAATCCATCAGACAACGGGAAGTTTCTACAAATGAAAAAATTTATGGCCATTTCACAAAGTTCGGAGCGGATAAAACCATCACTGCCGGCGAATTTGATAAAATTATTATCGAAGTCCCGTTTTGATTTCCGGGGCAAAAAGCGGAATCTCCCGCTTCCAGCGCCGGTTTCACAAAGCAAATTAAACTTCCTTATAGACAACGCACTGCCGCCGTTGCGCTTTGAAACCTCTACCGCGAATGTAATTGTTCATAAGTCTGCCGCCAACATTGTGCCGGAAGTTCAAGCGCGGGCATTTCAGGACGAACTAAAGAATTTTTATTACCAGAAAATTTCGGCGGAAACACTGGCCGGTCAATTCGAGCATTTTTTTCTGCAACTGCAAGACAAGCAATCGGGGCAAATCGCGACGCAGCCGGTTTTCATCGCCGACCAGGATTTATTGGATGGCTTGCAACCTCGATTCGCAAAAAGAATTGCCATGCCGCGAAAAATTTTTCCCCAATGGCTCAAAGCGCGAATACTTTTCGCGGGATGCTCCGCCGGCAGCGGCGCGCTGGATTGCTCTGAGCCGTGGGCAGTGGCGGCGCTGCAAGAGGCGTTGGAAAAATTCGCGCGCAAGTCCGGGGCTACGATGATTTTGCTGAAGGATTTTCCGGCGAAATTTCGCGCTCCTTTGGAATCGCTTACTGAATCAGGAAAATTTCGTCGCGTGCCGAGTATGCCCGGTTGCACATTGGAGCTGGATTTTGCGACGTTTGAAGAATTCATGACCAAACGGCTCGGCCGTAAGTTGCGTTACAAATACATCAAACTGAACAAACAGCCGCCCATTCCGTTTGAAGTGGTGACGGATGTATCGGCCATGGCCGATGAGTTATATGCTTTGTATTTGCAAACGCACAGCCGTTCGAAGATGCGCTTTGAAAGACTGACGCCGGAATTTTTTGCGCGCATAGGCCGTGAGATGCCACATCAGGCGCGATTTTTCATCTGGCGTGTGAATGGAAAAATCGCGGCGTTCGCGCTTTGCCTGGTACATGACGGGATAATCGAGCACTTGAATATCGGATTCGATTACGCCATCGCGTTTGACTTGCAGCTTTATTATGTGACCATCCGCGACATTCTCTGTTGGTCGCTGGATCACAAGTTGAAACGCTACGAGACCGGCCAATTAAATTATGATCCTAAACTTCATTTGCAGATGAAACTTGCGCCGTTAGATTTGTATGCCGGCCATGTTTCGCCGTTGATCAATCCTATCTTCAAATTTGCGTTGGAATTTTTGCAGCCCGTCCGGCACGAACCGATTCTAAAACAATTTCCCAACGCCGACAAATTGTGATGTCTGTTGAATGAAATTTTCTTTGGCGCGGATTTGTTTTTAATTACCCTGCGAGTTAGATGGATTCGACAGGAAAATGAGGATCAAGGTTATGCTCCGTTAACCATGCGGGGTTAAATAGTTTGGATTGATATTTCACGCCTGAATCGCAAAGGAGCGTGACAATGACTTGGCCAGGACCGCGTTCTTTCGCAAAACGCAATGCGCCAACCAAATTGATGCCGGAGGACAATCCCAAAAACAATCCTTCCTCGCGCAGTAATTGATAAATGACGGCCAATGCTTCCTGGTCAGGAATGCGATACGCGCGATCGACAGAAATACCTTCAATATTTTTTGTTACACGCATTTGGCCAATGCCTTCGGCAAATGAATCACCATCCTTTGTGTCGGTATTGCCGTTTGTGAACCACGACCACATGGCCGCACCGTAGGGGTCGGCACAAATCGCCGCAATGCTTGGGTTGCGCTCTTTCAAAAACAAGGTTGTGCCTGCCAACGTGCCGCCGGTGCCAACTGAGGAAACGAAGGCGTTGACTGTGCCGTTGGTTTGTTCCCAAATTTCTGGTCCGGTTGTCCGGTAATGCGCCAGACGATTGTCCGTGTTATCGAATTGGTTTGCCCAGAACCAACCATTTTTTTCGGCGAGCCGTTGCGCCACGCGATTATAGTTGTTTGGATTGCTATAAGGCGCTTCCGGCACAATGACGACTTCCGCGCCCAATGAGCGCAGCAGGCTGATTTTTTCCGGCGATTGATTTTCAGGAATAACGATCACGCTGCGATAACCTTTCGCGTGACCGATGATGGTGAGACCTATGCCGGTATTGCCGGCTGTGCCTTCAATGATGGCGTCACCGGGCTTTAATTGTCCTCGCTGTTCGGCTTCGGTAATGATGCCGAGTGCAGCTCGGTCTTTCACCGAACCACCGGGATTCATGAATTCGGCTTTGCCGAGAATTTCGCAACCGGTCAATTCCGATAACCTGTGCAATCGAATCAATGGTGTGCGGCCGACATATTGCTCAACCCCGTGATAACTTGATTTGGCTGGCATGATTTTGTCATTTTTCAAAACATCTAGTAATTCAGTCGGTTATAGAAATGTTAAAGTTAAACTGGCGTTATCGCCTTGAATTGGATGCACATTAGCCAATCGATGTTCGATGTCAATGCTTGAAAAGCCATATGACCCAATTATTCGTTTAGGCAAACCATTTGCTTTTATTACATTTATACTGTCCAAATTTCATGTTTTTTAAATCCGACCATTTACAGGATGGCTTTCATTTCTGTTTTGGAATTTTAGTTAAAATTGTTGACAAAGTATGAATTAAAGCTTAAATAACTACTAAATAGGTCGTTATTAAATTTGGGCTGACCGGGCAACTGGAGGTTCCTGTGAAAAACAAAATCTATGGCTATTATACAAGATTCAACTCCAAGAAAGTTGCTTTCGTCGAAAGCTGGCTTTCTAAGTATATGGTGGAAGCAATGGTTAGATTTTAAGCCTGCAAATAGGACTCTGCCGGCAGCAAAACCGATTGCGAAAGGAAAGTTTGACTATTTTAACGATGCTAATGACCGAGGTGCTCTCATTCCGTTATTATGCAGGGTTCTGTCCGGTTTTTCTCATCCGCATTTCATAAATAATAAACAGCGGAAACAACCGGTTCAAGATTTCGAGCCTGTTGAAAATTTTCATGAAACAAATCGGCATAAAGTTGTTCCCACTGACTAGTTGCCATCACCGATTTTAAGTTGTGGAAGAAATCTTGAATCAAATTCCCGCAGCGCCTGTTTTGCCGGCCAAAGGCAACGAACCTTTGCTCATGACATCAGGAATTGAAAAGGATTTTTACGGCCAGTTCGTATCAGAATTGCTCACTTCTTATGCTACGGCCGGCGGACTGAACCATCGCGACGCGCACAATATGCCATCTACGCGCGCTGTCGGACAGATTTGTGAAGATTTACTACAATTATTGTTTCCCGGCTTTCATGATGACGATGCTGTTCATCATGGCACGCTGTCGGAATTGACCAGTAAACGTCTTTCAAATGTTGCGGCACGACTCGAAGACCAAGTGCGCAAAAGCGTCCGTATCGGCGACCCTAAAAAACCGACTGGCCGCACTCCGCCGATTCTCCGGCAATTTTGCCAATCCATTTCGACAGTGCGCGAACTTTTGCGCGCGGACATTGAAGCCGCCTACGAAGGCGATCCCGCTGCGCTTTACAGCGAGGAAATCATTTTATCGTATCCGTTCATTGAGGCGATTGCGATTCAACGACTCGCACACATTTTATATCTGGCTGGCGCGCCAATCATTCCGCGTATGATGACGGAATGGGCGCACAGCCGCACGGGCATTGACATTCACCCGGGTGCACGGATTGGTTCGCATTTTTTCATTGATCACGGCACGGGCGTCGTCATTGGCGAAACCTGCCGCATCGGCAAACGCGTAAAACTTTATCATGGCGTGACGCTCGGTGCTCGCAGTTTTGTCAAAGACGAATCCGGCAAAATCGTCAAAGGCGGCAAGCGACATCCCGATGTGCAGGACGGTGTAACGATTTATCCAAATTCAACAATTCTCGGTGGAGAGACGATTATCGGCGCAAATTCCACCATCGGCGCGAATGTGTTCTTGATGCACAGCGTTCCGCCAAATTCGCTTGTGATTTATGAGGAAAAACAATTGATCATTCGCGACAAATCAACGCGGAAAAAGGATGACGGATATGATTGGATTATT
>DASZXB010000060.1:0-10222 GCA_035546095.1 Verrucomicrobiia bacterium
CGTGGGCAAATGCAGCCGAAATGAAAACGTCTCTTTCTGGTTTTCTTGCGCGAGAAACGGCTCGCTCAAGAGCAACACCACCAACAGGAAACCCAGTGCAAACAAAATTTCGCGGAACACATGAAATCCGCGCACCTGCAATGGCCGTTCCAGCGACGATACCGCAGGTTTAACGAAATGCAACGACGCGGCAAATAAAAATCCCGCCGCCAAATACAAAAACCATTTCAACGCAAACGCCAGCGACGGCGCGTGCAGGCTGAAATTCAACGCGACGTGCGGCAGCGCCTCGGAATGATAAATGCGCTGGTCATGCGCCAAAAGTTCCTTCAATCCGCCCGCGCCGAAATGTAATCCCGCAGCCAAATCGCCAAAGCCGGTCGCGTTGAAATTCGACAGATATTTGGCAACACCGTCCGGCTGACCCGAAATCGTCACGGCGGAAAATAATAACGGCAATTCATGTCCCGATTTGCGTGCTTCGTCCGCCAGCAAATGCAGCGTCGGCACATCGTCAATTTGATTCACAAACACCACGAGTTGATTCCAATTGAGCCTTTGCCCCAACGACAGCAAATCCATCAGCGCTTCTTCCAGCGGTCGCGAGCTTTGGCCTTGATTCGCCGACGACGCCAGTTTGGAAACGTCGCCGCTCAAACTCGTTGTCAAATAGCCGCCTTCCGTTAAAAGTCCGGCGATGGCGACCGCCGCGTCGTAAGCCTGACCCGAAGCGGATTGCGACGGCGGGAAAAGCACCGTGTCCTTCAGCGAGCGCGTCCGCAACAACTCCAGCGTCGCCGGACTCGACGACTTGCGCAAAGCCTGAAGCATCGAATCCCGGTTCTGCTCGCGAATGGCAAACGCGGTGAACGGTTCGGAATTGGCCGGCGCATTCAGATTTTCAAAGAACTGATTCCAGCGAACGTCACCGCCCCAAATCGCCCAATCGGGATGCGCGCTGACGGAATTGGTCAGCGCCGTGCCCAATTTTTCCCAGCCAGAAATTTTTTCCGTCTGCGCGGTTTGCAAAATCAATTGAGCCGCTCCCAATTGTTTGTCGTTGACCAGCTTCAATCCGAAATCGGCCAGCGACGGCGTGTTTTTGCCCGCGCGTTGCAGCACGTCGGCATCCACGGCTCGCAGATAAATCGGAATCCGCAAACCGCAGATGAACAGCGCCGCTCCCAAAGCGGCGCAAATTGAAAAACCCAGCCAGCGTTTCATTTCAAATTTTTCCGGCCTCGCGATTTTTAGACCGCGCGTGAAATTTCCTGTTCAAGCCGTCGTTCAACAGATTTTGTTCTGATTGTTCCGATTTATCACGCCAAATCGCAAAACAGAAAAGCGTTGCAACTTGCAACCTTTCAAATCCGTTGCAAACTCAATTTGCCAAAATCTCAATTTCTGTTAATCGTTTTTCGTGAATTTTTTCGTTCAACAGAGTGAACTTCGCAACATTTATGCCAAGGTTGCCGAGGGCGAGCGCATTTCCGAAGCCGATGCGCTCCAATTGTTTGAGTCAAAAGACCTGAACGCCGTCGGCGCGATTGCGGATTTGGCGCGGCAAAAAAAAGTCGGCAACCGCGCGAGTTACATCGTCAACCGCTACATCAACTATTCCAATTACTGCATCTTGTCCTGCCAATTCTGTTCGTTTTCAAAAAAGAAACGCGACGCGGATGGCTTCCAATTCACGATTGAGGAAATTGTCCAGAAGGCCCGCGAAGCGTTGAACATCGGCGTCACGGAATTGCACATCGTCGGCGGATTGCATCCGTCGCTGCCGTTCAGTTATTACACGGACATGCTGCGCGCGTTGAAGAAATTGGATTCGCGCCTGCAATTGAAATGTTTCACGGCGATTGAAATTTTGCATTTGGCGTGGCTCGCCAAAAAATCCGTCGAACAGACGCTGATTGAATTAAAAGACGCCGGACTCGAATCGCTCACCGGCGGCGGCGCGGAAATTTTTCGCAAGGAAGTTCGCTCGGCCATTGCCAAAGGCAAGGAATCCGCCGAAGAATACCTCGACGTGCATCGCACCTGGCACAAACTCGGCGGACGCAGCACTTGTACAATGCTTTACGGCCACGTCGAAAATTTGTCCGACCGCGTGGACCATTTGCGCCAACTGCGCGCATTGCAGGACGAGACGCACGGATTCGTCGGATTCGTGCCGCTCGCATATCAGCCGCAGGACAATGACATTCCCGTTGAGCATCCGCCGACCGGATTCGATTCGCTCCGCACAATTGCCGTAAGCCGTATTTACCTCGACAATTTTCCGCACATCACCGCGTATTGGATTGGCCTCGGCATGAAACTCGCCCAAGTGGCGTTGAGTTACGGCGCGGACGACTTGCACGGCACAATCATCGAAGAACATATTTTCCACATGGCCGGCGCAACCTCGCCGCAATTACAGACGGAAACGGACATGATTAAAGCCATCCGCGAAGCCGGTCGCACGCCGGTGCAACGAAATACGTTTTACGAACCGATAAAGATTCTGGAAAATCCGGCTGCTGCTGAAGCCAAAGAAAATTCCGCGCGCTCAAAAGTTTTGGAAGAAAATTTGGCAACGGCGTAAGTCTGATTACTTATTTTCGGGCAATTTGTCCGCCGCCCAAATTTCTTTGATGGTTTCCTCGGTATTGAAGCCGTTCGGACAGGCATCGCTGCGTGTGTTCGCCCAATACCAGCGCGGCCCGTTGCTGTTTCTGCCCGGCGACAAAACACGGCTACCTGGCATTTCCAAATGGCCGACGGGATCGGTTGCCTTCACCCAATTCCATGCGTAATGCAGCCATTCGTTGCGCTCTTTTTCCGGCGTGAGCGCGAACCAAGTGATTTCGTCCCAACCCCAAATGAACGGTGACGGGCTTAGTTTCCCCGGATCGCGACTGCCAAAATTATCGAATTCGACGAGATAAGGCAGATGTTCGCACGACCAGCCGCTGGGCGTGATGCCGCCTTTGCTGCGTTTGAAAATCGAATCCGCGTAACCGACCTGCAACACGCCTTTATACGGCTCATTCGTCACCGCCACAATGCGCAATGGAAAGGCGTGAAAATCAAAAAGTAATTTGCCGTTCTCCACGTAGCCGCCGGTCGGCGTGTGCGCGTCGCACAATACGATGTGCCGCCGCGCGTGTTGATGCGCGTAAGCGCGGACGCGATTGAGCATATCAATCCAACCCGCGTGGCCGGGATCATGATTGTCCATCAAACCGACCTGTCCGAAATGAATTGCTTCGATACCCGCGTCAATGTAACTCGCGCCGAGAAAATAAAACCACATGCGCGTTTCCAAACGGCTCATGTCGGGCACAGACGCATTTTTGCCCCAGTGATTCACAAAATGACCGTCGGCATAGAGCATGGCCTGATAAGAAAAATCCCGATTCGTCACCGGCTGGCCAAATTCACGGAACACAAATTCAGGAATTTTGATGGATTCGACGTTGGTCGTGACAATCTCAAATTCCGCGCCTTCCAAAATGATGTCCGGGTCGGCCTTGTGAATCGCTTCCGCAAACGGTTTCGCATTCGCCAAAAAATTTGAAAGATTGCTTTCGTGCCCCCAAAGCATCAGCGCGCGCCCGATGAATTTGGCCTTGGTATTCAGGATGAAACGTAAATTATCGCGTGGATCAACGCCACGCGCATCGCGCGGCGCGTTCAAATCATCATGCAAAAGCTCCGTGAACGAGACCGAACGCGAAAGATAATTTTCCAAAACCGTCTGCGAAATTGTTCCGTCAAAATGAAAATCCTGGGCGAACACACGAATCGCCCACAAAAAAGCGATGCACAAAACAATTTGCTTCCTGTTTTTCCGATTCATGGCGCGTTTGAAGCCTCAAAAATTAACTGGCCGGCAAATCGAAGTCGAGATTCGATAATTTGCCGCACAAATCCTTGAATTGATTTTATCCGGATTTGTGGCGATTATATGGATGGCAATTTAACGAAGCTATTTATGAATTCCAATGAACCAAAAATTTTGACGCGCGACGTGGAAGCGTCTGTCGTTCCCGTCGGCACGAAGGTCACACTGCAAAAAGGTGGACAGGCTTACGTCACGCAATCGCTCGGCGGCAGCTACACCGTCATCGTCAACGGCAATATGTTCCGCATTGACGGTAAGGACGCCGACGCGCTTGGCCTCGAAATCAAATCCGCGCCCGCCACGGCAGTTTCCGGCCCGGTCACGCAGGAGCAATTGGAAAAACAAATCTGGGACGCGCTCAAAACCTGTTATGACCCGGAAATTCCCGTCAACATCGTTGACCTCGGCCTGATTTACGATTGTCATCTTACGCCCGCCGGCGAAAACAATTTCAAAGCCGACGTGAAAATGACGCTGACCGCGCCCGGTTGCGGCATGGGGCCGGTGCTCGCGCAGGACGTGCAAAACAAATTGCTCTCGCTCGAACCGATTGACGAGGCGAACGTCGAACTCGTCTGGGACCCGCCGTGGAACCAAAGCATGATGACCGAAGCGGCAAAGTTGCAACTGGGTTTGATGTGATTTTCAACCACAGATGGACACAGATTAACACGGATGAATTTTATCTGTGTCCATCCGTGTTTATCCGTGGTTAATTTTTGAATGAATTCAGATAAAACAATTGATTGGCAAAAGCTGCGCGCCGACTTTCCGATTTTGAATCAGCAGGTCCACGGCAAGCCGCTGATTTATTTCGACAACGCCGCCACGTCGCAAAAACCGCGCGCGGTCATTGACGCACTCGTGCGTTATTACGAACACGATAACGCCAATGTCCATCGCGGCATCCACGAATTGAGCAATCGCGCGACAAATGCTTACGAAGCGGCGCGAACGCGCGCGGCGAAATTCATCAACGCCAAATCCGCCGACGAAATCATTTTCACGCGTGGCACAACGGAAGGCATCAATCTCGTCGCCGCGACTTGGGGTGCAAAAAATTTGAAATCCGGCGACGTAATTTTGCTCACGGAAATGGAGCATCACAGCAATCTCGTCCCGTGGCAGCTTATCACGCAAAAAACCGGCGCGAAAATTTCTTACATTCCCGTCACCGGCGATGAAGGCATTTTGGATTTGTCGAAATTGGATTCGTTGCTCACATCGCAGGTGAAGCTGCTTTCACTCGTTCACATTTCCAATTCAATGGGAACGGTGAATCCCGTTGCTGAACTTTGCGCCCGCGCAAAAAAACTTGGCATCGTCACGCTGGTGGACGGCGCGCAGAGCGCGGGGCATTGTCCGGTGGATGTGCGGCAAATCGGCTGTGATTTTTTTGCGTTCAGCGGCCACAAAATTTGCGGGCCGACCGGCATCGGCGTTTTGTGGGGACGACAGGAATTGCTCGACGCCATGCCGCCGTATCAAGGCGGCGGCGAAATGATTTTGACCGTCGGCTACGACAAGACGGAATTCAAGCACGCGCCGCATCGGTTCGAGGCCGGCACGCCGGACATTTCCGGCCCGATTGGTTTGCACGCCGCGATGGATTATCTCGACGCGATTGGCCGCGAAAATATTTGGAAACACGATCAGGAATTGGCGAATTACGCTTACGAAAAATTATCCGCGTTAAAAAATATCCGTTTGTTTGGCCCGAAATTAAATTCTCCGAATCGTGCCGGACTTGTCAGCTTTTTGCTCAAGGACGTTCACGCGCACGACGTGGTGACGCTCGCCGACCAAGCGGGCGTGGCGTTGCGCGGCGGACATCATTGCACGCAACCGCTCATGCACAAGCTCGGTGTGGAATCTACTGCCCGCGCGAGTTTTTATTTTTACAACACGAAAGAAGAAGTTGACCGCTTCGTGGAAGTTATCAAGGAAATCCAAAAGTTTTTCGGGCCATGACCGCGACCGAAAAAATTTCTCCGCGGTCGCAAATGCGCTCCGTGCTGGAAGTTTTTCCCGGCGCGCAACGGGCGTTGTTCCGCAAGTATCACATCGGCGGGTGCAGCAGTTGCGGGTTCAGCCCGGATGAAACACTGGCGCAGGTTTGCGCGCGCAACGGCCATTTGAATTGCGACGACGTGCTGGCGCATATCCAATCCAGCCACGAGCAGGACGCGAAAGTTTTGATTTCGCCGCGCGAACTCGCCGAACTGTTGCAGCGCGACAAATTTGTCAAATTGATTGACGTGCGGTCACGCGAGGAATTTGAGGCGGTGAAAATCGAAGGCTCGATTTTGCTGTCGCAGCCGGTGATGCAACAGCTCATGGCCAGCGGTTCAAACGCCGAGCCGATTGTGGTGATTGACCACGCGGGCAAAAACGGTCTGGACGCGGCGGCGTATTTCATGGGACACGGCTTGCAAAACGTGCGCTGTCTGCGAGGCGGCATTGACGCGTGGGCGCAGGAAGTGGATAAAAAAATGAGAAGGTATAAACTCGGATAATCAAAAATGGAAAACCATTTGGAAAAGCAACGCAAAGTTAATTTGAAAAAACTCGTAAGTAACGCAAGAGCAATTGTTACTTATCAAATTGGAATTCCATTTGGTTGTAGGCGTATGAATGGAATTTTATTCCGATTGAAATCTTTGAATTATCCGGTTTTTGAAGAATATCGAGCAGCTACACAAGAATTGCCGACAGGTTCAGAACGGCTTCGTTGGGATAGAAAAATTCTCAAGCAAAAAGATATTGAATTAGAAGCTATCAATAAAAAATTCAGAGAAACAATTTTTGATGCTTGTTACGAGATTATTGATTCCTATTCCAATAGCGAAAGCTAGACGTTAAACTTAAACAACATCACGTCGCCGTCTTTCACGACGTATTCCTTGCCTTCCATGCGATACAAACCTTTTTCGCGCGCGGCGGCGACGCTGCCGCAGTTCACCAAATCGTCGTAGGCGACGGTTTCGGCTTTGATGAAGCCGCGCTCGAAATCGGAGTGAATCACGCCCGCGGCTTTCGGCGCGGTGTCGCCGGCGTGAATGGTCCACGCGCGGACTTCTTTTTCGCCCGCCGTGAAATACGTCCGCAGACCGAGCAAATGGTAGGTCGCGCGGATGAGCGCGCCGACGCCGGATTCGCTCACGCCGAGTTCTTTCAAAAATTCCTTCGCTTCGTCGGCGGACAAATCAATCAAGTCGCTTTCAATCTGCGCGCTGATGACGACGGCTTCGCAGGCGAGATGGGTTTTGACGTAGTCCTGCACTTTTTGCACGAACGGATTTTTGTCGCCTTGCGCCAAATCGTTTTCCTTCACGTTGCAGGCGAAAATGGTCGGTTTGTCGGTGAGCAGGAAAAAGGATTTCGCAACAATTTTTTCTTCGGGCGTGAGTTGGACGGTGAGCGCGAGTTTGCCCGCGTCGAGCACGGGTTCAAATTTGGCGAGCACGGAATCTTCGGCGACGGCGGCTTTGTCGCCGCGTTTTACGTCTTTGGCCAGTTTTTCGCGGCGTTTTTTGACGTTGTCCAAATCGGCGATGACGAGTTCGGTGTTGATGATTTCGATGTCGCGCACGGGGTCAACGCTGCCGGTGACGTGATGGATGTCCGCATCCTCAAAGCAGCGGACGACTTGCACAATGGCGTCCACTTCGCGGATGTGCGTGAGAAATTTATTGCCGAGACCTTCGCCCGCGGCCGCGCCTTTGACGAGGCCGGCGATGTCCACAAATTCGATCACAGCGGGAATGACGACGCTCGTTTTGGCAATTTTTTGCAGAACAAAAAGTCGTTCGTCCGGCACGGTGACAATGCCGACGTTCGGGTCAATGGTGCAAAAGGGATAGTTCGCCGCTTCCGCTTTGCGCGTGCGGGTGACGGCGTTGAACAGAGTTGATTTGCCGACGTTGGGCAATCCGACGATTCCAGCTTTGAGCATAAATTAAGTGCGAAAGTTTATCCAAAAACTGCGGGGGCAAAAAGGTTTTGTTCTCAAAACCGGTGATGCGCGAGTTGCCAGACGACGTGCGCGCCACCGTAAAATCCGGCCAACAGCAGGCAAAGTCCCGAAACGTGCTGCATCCGCAACAGGGTTTTTTCGCTGAATTTGCCGTGGCCGCGCGACACACTGAAGCTCAACACGAAAAACCACGTATTTGTGCCGAGAAACACGCCGCCGACACAGGCAAGTTTTGCAAATAAACGATCGGCGACCCAATAACGCGAAGTAAAATACGCATCATGCGACATGAGATAGGCAGCCAGCACCACCCACGTCAGCAACACGCCGAGGTTGCCCATGACACGCACGAAACCGATGGCGAACGCGGAACGCGGGTGCAATTTTTCGTCCAGCCGCGCGCCAATTCTTTCGGAAGCGGCCGACAGTTTGGTCGGCACGTTGACCGTTTGCGCGGAAAGAAATTTTCCGCCGAGAAACAGCAAAAAAACGAAACTGAACACTTCCATCGCTGATTTGACGGTGCGATTGTCGAAGAACGACGAGAAGCCGGTGAACGCGATGGAGCAATAAATGACTTCCATGACGGACGCGCCGAGGCCGATGAGTGCCGCCCATTTGAAACCGCGCTGCGAGCCTTCGTTGATGATGGTGAGATTGATTGGGCCGACGGGAATTGAAGAAAACAACAGCGCGGTGACGTAACCGGCGAACAACGCGAGCAGGATGGGCGTCAAATCGTGCATCTTAATTTGCGTCGTCAGGCTCGTCGTCGTCCTCAATTTCACGTCGCCACGCGCGGGACAAACTTGGCCGCACGAATCCGTAAATCAGATAGCCGGTGAAAAATGCAGGCAGCACGTAATAAAGAATTTTTTCGCGCAGGATTAAAATGCAACCCACGAAGAGCGCTGCGCCAATCATTTTCCAGAACGTGCTTTTTGAGCGCAATCCCAACGATTTGAAACTGGGATAACGCACGGTGCTGACCATCATGGCCGAAAGAAAAATTAAAACGGCGGCGATGACGTAATTCCAATTGCCGAGATTTTTTTCCTTTTCGTTGAAATGGATGATGAGCAATGTCAACGACGCGACCAAACCGGCGGCGGATGGAATCGGAAATCCCAAAAAATCCTTGCTCACGCTGCTGCTTGGCATGGCCGCGAGGCAATTAAACCGCGCCAGCCGGAATGCGCCGCACAGCAAATAAATCGAGGCGATGAACCAACTGATTTGGCGGTATTGATCTGGAAAAACGTCCGCGAGCACGACGCGCTGCACGAGAAACGCGGGCGCAACGCCGAACGAAACCAAATCGGCCAGCGAATCAAATTCGCGCCCGAACGGACTTTCCACGCCGCCCATGCGCGCGACGCGACCATCGAACAAATCGAAAATGCAGGCGAGCAAAATGAAGCCGAGCGCGAATTTGATGGGCATCCAATTGACCGCGCCGGTTTCGTCGGGCAGAAGATTCGCGTCCACGATTTTCGTCAGTGCGACGAAGCCGCAGAACAAATTGCCTGCCGTGAGCAGATTCGGCAGGAAATAAATCTTCAATTTTTCTTCCGAATCGCCCGATTTTTGAGTTGGCTCGTTCATTTCAGTCGAAAGACGCAATTACGGTTTCGCCGCCGACTACGCGGTCGCCGAGATTGACTTTGATTTTGGCGCGTTTGGACAGATAAACGTCCACGCGCGAGCCGAATTGAATCAGGCTGATGCGCTCGCCGCGCTGCACGGCGTCGTTTTGCTGCACCCACGGAACAATCCGGCGCGCAATCAGACCGGCAATCAGTCGCACGCCAATTTTTTCGCCGCGCGGTTCGATGGATTCGATGCCGATGAGCACGTTTTCGTTGTATTTCGCGGAATCGGCTTTCATCGCGTTTAGATATTCCCCGGGCGTGTGCTTGAAATAAGCGACGCGTCCCGCGACCGGCGCGTTTTGGACGTGAACATCGAACACGGACAGAAAAATGGAAACGCGCTGACATTCGCCGCCGATAAAATCATTTTCGACAATGGTGTCAATCATGTCCACTTTGCCGTGGCCGGGTGAAATCACGAAATTTGCGCCGGTGGGCGTCAATGGATTCGGGTCACGGAAAAAATAAAAGGAGAATGCGACAAACAGGATCCAAAGCCCGATGAGCACCCACGCCATGCTCAAAAAGAAAATTGCAATCCATTTGGCGAGAAACGCGACAGTCAGCAGCGTGATGATGGCAGCGCCGGAAAGGGCGATGAGTTTTATCGCCGCGAGGGACGCTTTGCCGGAATGTTTCACGAAATTAAAATAAATTTTTCAGACGACACTTGCAATTCAGCATTTTCGAGGCAAGTTGCCA
>DASZXB010000061.1:0-19157 GCA_035546095.1 Verrucomicrobiia bacterium
AACCATCAATCGCTTGAAGCAGGATGGAATTCAACCCGGCCTCGCCTTTGTGCGCGTCGGCGAAGACCCGGCTTCAAAAGTTTATGTTGGCCGCAAGGAAAAAGCCTGCGCCGAACTCGGCATTTTTTCCGAAACCCGCGTCCTGCCGGAAAATTCCAGCGAAAGCAAATTGCTTGAACTCATTGACGAATTGAACGCGGACACACGCTTTCACGGAGTTCTCGTGCAAGCGCCGTTGCCAAAACACATTTCCGAATCAAAAGTTTATTCCCGCGTTTCACCCGAAAAAGATGTGGACGGTTTTCATCCGGTCAACGTCGGTAAATTGATGCTTGGTGATTCGACCGGATTTCGTCCTTGCACGCCGGCGGGCATTGTCGAATTGTTGGCGCGTTCAAATGTGAAAACGTCTGGCGCGGAAGTCGTGATTCTCGGACGTGGCAACATTGTCGGCAAACCGATGGCGGCGATGCTTTGTCAAAAAGGCGCGAATGCCAACGCGACGGTGACAATTTGCCATTCCGCCACGCGCGACATCAACGCGCATTGCCGCCGCGCCGATATTTTGATTGCCGCGCTGGGCGTTCCCGAATTTGTGAAGGCCGACATGGTGAAACCCGGCGCGACCGTGATTGATGTCGGCGTCAATCGTGTGAACGGCAAACTGGTTGGCGATGTTGATTTTGAAAATGTCAAAAATGTCGCCGGCAAAATCACACCCAACCCCGGCGGTGTCGGCCCGATGACCATTGCGATGCTGATGCAAAACACCGTGCAAGCCGCTCAACGATTTCACAACGCTGCTCAACCATCAAAAAATTAAAATAAATCATGCAACCCACTCGAATTCTCCCCGATTTGCAATCCTCGCTGCTCTGCGAAGAAGTGCGGCAGGAAGCCACCGGAAATTTTTTCCTCATCGGCGTCATCAACCTCATCCGCGTGCCGCAATTGCCCATCGCCGCCGCGCGCCTCTGCGTTTTCAACCGCTGGACGGCAGGCATCGGCCAGTTCACCGAAAGCGTGCGGTTTATCGCGCCCGACCAGACGACCGTTCTGCGCAAAGGCGAAGTGAAATTCGCCTTGAAAGACGCGGCGTTGCACGCGACCAATATCACCGTGTTCGCGCAATTGGAATTCAAGACTGCCGGAACGTATTTCATCGAAGTGCTCGTGGACGACGTGATGAAATTACGCTATCCCGTGCCGGTGATTCTCGCGCCGCCGCCCAATCAAAATCCGCAGCCGCAGCCACCTGAAGAACCGGCGGTGTGATTTCCGTGTTTAATCCGCGTCCCATCTGTGGCTAAATCCGCAGCGTGAGCGAGCCGGTTGAACGAATCTTTGCTTGGGAACCGCTGACACCGCGCGGTGTGGCGGCGTTCGCGCATGCAAAATTCAGCCGCCTGCTGTTCGTGCAATTGATTTTCGCACTGCTCGCCGCCGCCGTTGTTGTTTGGTTTCTTTACGACGGTTGTTTCCCGATTATGCAGACAGCCATCCATAATCTGCCGGACGACGGAAAGATTTCTTCTGGCAAATTGGATTGGCGTGGCGACTCGCCGCAACTGCTCGCCGAAGGACGATTTCTTGCGTTTGACGTGGATTTGAATCACAGCGCGCAAATCCGTTCGACTGTGGCGGATTTTCAAATTGAATTTGGCAAGGAAACAATTCGCGTTTTTTCGCTGCTTGGCTATGCGGATTTCCAATACCCCGAAAATTCCCTGTCGTTCAATCGCCCGGAATTGGAAGCGTTTTTCGGCGCGTGGCAGGCAGAAATTTTGATTGCCGCCGCAACCGCCGTCATCATCGGATTGTTTTTTAGCTGGGCTGCGCTTGCGACCATTTATTTTTTGCCGGTTTGGATTTGGGGATTTTTCATCAATCGTAATCTGAATCCCATCGCCAGTTGGAAATTGTCCGGCGCGGCGTTGATGCCCGGAGCGCTGCTTTTGACTACGGCCATTTTCGCTTACACTTATGGATTCATCGGTTTGATTCCGCTCGCATTTGTGTTTGGCGCGCATCTGATTCTCAGCTGGATTTATCTGCCTTTGAGTTGTGCCTTTGCGCCGCAAATCTCTGAACTGAAGCAAAAGCGCAATCCTTTTGGCCAGCCCAAAAAGCGCGCGTGACTCGTGGTTCGTTGACACTGGCGCGCCGGACATTTAGCCTGCGCCAATGTCTCGATTGCCGTTTGAACTGTTTCTGGCGCTGCGTTATCTGCGGCCCAAACGGACGTTCGTTTCCATCATCACGCTCATTTCCATCGCGGGCGTCGCGCTCGGCGTCGCCGTGCTCATCATCGTCATCAGCGTGATGAGCGGGTTCGACAAACAGATGCGCGACACGATTCTGGGATTCAACGCGCATCTACATATTTTTGAACGCGGCGAGAACATGGCGGATTATTCCGGTGTCATGCGCCTCGTTGCCACCAATCCAAACGTCAAGGGCGTCGCGCCTTACGTGAGCGGGCCGGTGCTGCTGGAAACGCAGCCGCAGGACGGACGTAGTCTGGTCTGGGCACCAACGATGCGCGGAATTGATCCGGCGGCGGAAACCAACGTCAGCACGTTGCCCTCAAGCATTCAGGAGGGGAAATTGGACGTAAGCGACCGCGGCTTGCTGATTGGCGACGTTCTCGCGCGCAATCTGAATCTGCAAGTGGGCGACCACGTTTCGCTTTATGGTCCGCGCGAACTGCGGCAGATTCGCGAACAACATAAAAATCACGAAGAAGTGGCCGTTTTGCTGGATGATTACGAAGTGCGCGGCATTTTTGACGTGGGCTATTACGAATTCAATTCCTCGTTCATCGCCATTTCGCTGGAAGACGCGCAGGATATGTATGAACTGGGCGACAGCGTTCATGGATTGATGGTGATGTTGCGCGACCCGTTCAACGCCGCGGCGGTCAAGGAACAATTGCAGAAACAACTCGGCGCGGATTATCAGGTCAGCACGTGGCTGGACGAAAGCCCGTTGCTCGCCGCCGTGCTCGTGGAAAAAAATGTGATGCTCTACATTTTATTTTTCATCGTCATCGTCGCCGCGTTTGGAATCACTTGCACCACCATCACGTTCATCGTGATGAAAACGCGCGAAATCGGCGTGATGAAAGCGCTCGGCGCGTCCAATCGCCAAGTCATGTGGGTTTTCATGGGGCAAAGTCTGGTCGTCAGCGTTTTCGGAATCATCGTCGGGTTGGTCGGCGGAATGTTGGCGTTGCATTTCCGCAATGAATTTCTCGACTGGATGCGGCGGCTCACCGGCATGGAATTGTTTCCCGCCTCAATTTACGGTTTTACCCAATTGCCCGCGCTCATCGTGCCGCGCGACATCGCCATCATTTGCGGTGGTTCTCTTTTGATTTGCCTGTGCGCGGCGGCGTTTCCCGCGCGTTACGCCAGCCGTTTGAATCCCGTGGAAGCCTTGCGTTATGAATGATTCCCTGCTCGCCGCGCGCACGGTAAAAAAATCCTACACGATGGGCAAACGCACCATCGAAGTTTTGCGCAACGTGAATCTCGACGTGACGCGCGGCGAATTTCTGGCGTTGCGCGGCGCGTCCGGCGCGGGCAAAAGCACCCTGCTCCACTTGATTGGCGGATTGGATTCGCCCAATGCCGGCGAAATCCTGTTCAAAGGCCAAAACCTTGCTGAATTTTCTGAAAACGAACTGACGCATTTTCGCAACCGCCGCGTCGGTTTCATTTTTCAAGCGTATCATTTGTTGCCCGAATTGACCGCGCTGGAAAATGTTTGTCTGCCCGCGCGTCTCGCTCGGATTTCCAGTTCCCAGGCCGAAACACGTGCTGCCCAATTGCTCGAACGCGTCGGCCTCAAAAACCGGCTGGAACATAAACCGTTTGAACTTTCCGGCGGCGAACAGCAACGCGTCGCCCTCGCCCGCGCGCTCATCAACGAGCCGGAATTGTTGCTGGCCGACGAGCCGACCGGCAACCTCGATTCGCACACCGGCGGCGAAATAATTGAACTGTTGAAAAGTCTGTGTGTCGAAAAACAGACGACCCTCGTCATCGCCACGCACGATGCGAAAATCGCCGCGGGCGCGCCGAGAGTCATCGAACTGGCGGACGGCCAAATCCGCGAAACGAACAATGCCGATTGAAAAATTGCCGCCCACGTTTAATTTGAATTGTCATGCTTGAAGATCGTGATTACATGCGCCAACCGGACTACGGACAACAACGTATTTCACTGACTGTCGCGCTGCTAATTGTCAACGTGATCATTTTCATAATTGAATGTGTCACTTGCGGTTATCCTCCAATTTTTGGTGAAAATAATTACTTTGCCTTAAGCCTCAATGGAATTAAACACGGTTACCTGTGGCAGCTGCTAACATTTCAATTTATGCACGCGGGCTTGTTGCATATTTTGTTTAATTCCTGGACGATTTATGTTTTTGGACGAGAAATTGAAGCAAGGCTGGGTGCAAAAAAATTTCTGATTATTTATTTCTGCGGCGGAATAATCGGCGGATTATTGGAAATGATTGGCGCATTCTTTTGGCCGAGCCATTTTGGAACTTCCGTTGTTGGCGCTTCGGCAGGTGGAATGGCTTTGATTGCGTCATTCGCTGTTTTCTACGCCGAAGAACCTTTGACAATTTTTCTATATTTTTTTCCAATTACCATGCGGGCAAAATACTTTGCATGGGGATTAGGATGTTTATCCGTGCTCTGCATTTTGTTTCCAAGCTCCATATTTACTATGTTGTTTGGTGGGAATGTCGCCAATGGCGCACATCTTGGTGGTATTCTTACCGGTCTTTTTCTTGCGCGACAGTTTTCGCGTGGTGACTGGCACTGGCCGCAATGGAAATTTCCCTCGCGCCGCGAGAAACCGCGCGAATTTGCCGCCGCCGGCAAAGACAAAAAAAGTTTCTGGCCAACGACCGAAGATTTGTCTGACGATGAATTTTTGAAAAATGAAGTGGACCCGATTCTCGACAAAATTTCCGCGCATGGCATTCAGAGCCTGACCGCGCGCGAACGGCAAATCCTTGAAAAAGCCCGCTCCAAAATGACGAAACAGTGATTTTTAGACAGGATTAACGGGATTATTCATGATTTTTAATCCTGTAAATCCCGTTAATTCTGTCTTTTTTCCTCGGCATCGCGGTTTTAATCTAGCGACATGATTCAAAGGTATTCGCGCCCGGAAATGCGGGCGATTTGGACGGACGAAAATAAATTGAAAATCTGGCTGCAAATCGAATTGCTCGCCAGTGAAGCGCTCGTCCAAGAAAAAATCGTTCCGGCGAAAGACTTTCAAAAAATCAAAGCCAGCGCGGAAAAATGGTTTGCCGATTTGCCCGGACTCGTTGCGCGACAAAAGGAATTGGAAAAAACGCTTAATCACGACGTCATCGGATTTACCACTGCCGTTGCGGAAAAAATCAATCACAACGCTTCGCGCTGGTTTCATTTCGGGTTGACGAGTAGCGACGTCGGTGACACCTGTTACGCCGTGCAAATGGTTCAATCGGCGGAGATTTTGATTGCCGATGTCAAAACGCTTCGCCAATCCATCGCCAAACGCGCAAAAGAATTTCAATTCACGCCGAGCATCGGGCGTAGTCACGGCATCCACGCCGAACCGACGACATTCGGCTTGAAGCTCGCGTTGATGCACGATGAATTTGGCCGCGCGTTGCGGCGATTGGAAACGGCGTGCGAAGTTGCCGCTGTCGGAAAGATTTCCGGCGCGGTCGGCACAAGCGCGCATTTGTCGCCACGCGTGGAAAAATTTGTTTGCGGCAAACTCGGATTGCGTCCCGCGCCCATCGCGACGCAAGTTGTTCAACGCGACATCCACGCTGAATTTCAAACCGCGCTGGCGCTCGTCGGTGCAAGCATCGAACGCTGGGCGGTGGAATTCCGGCATTTACAGCGCACCGAAGTTTTGGAAGCGGAAGAACCGTTTACCAAAGGCCAAAAAGGTTCAAGCGCCATGCCGCATAAACGCAATCCCATCACTTGGGAACGTTTGACCGGCCTTGCGCGCGTGTTGCGCGGAAATGCAATCGCCGCACTGGAAAATGTCGCGTTGTGGCACGAGCGTGACATTTCTCATTCATCCGTTGAGCGGATTATTTTTCCCGATTCCTGCACATTGCTGGATTACATGTTGTCGCTGTTGATCCGGCTCGTGGACGGCTTGCAGGTTTATCCCGAAAACATGAAACGCAATCTCGGTTTGAGTCTGGGCATGTGGAACTCGCAGACGGTTTTGCTCGCGCTCATCAAAAAAGGGCTGACGCGCGAGGCGGCTTACCAATTGGTGCAGGACGCCGCGATGAAAACATGGGAAGTGAAACACGCCGGTCGCGACGATGCGGATTTTGTGGAGCAATTGAAATTCACGCCGGAAATCGCCAAACATTTTGCGAAAGGTGAATTGGAAAAATTGTGCTCGCTGGATTTCCATTTCAAAGAAGTGAGAAACCGGTTCAAGAAATTGGGACTTTGATTGTTTCGATAAAATATAATTGACCGGCGCGCGCAGGGTGAATTTTTTTGTCGCCAAAGCGCCGTGAATTGCGTCTCATGTTCCGAATGAAAACGATATTTGTTACGCTTGTGGCCGCGATGATTGCGACGCAATCTTTCGCGGCGGACACCAAAGCCGCCGATGATTCGCTGAAGAAAATCAGCACCTACGAGGCGACCAATTATTACGATCAGGAAGTGATTGTGACCGGCAAAGTCACGCAAGTCACCATTCGCCAGAAAGTGACGTTTCTCAATCTCGACAAGTCATATCCCAACTCGCCGTTCACCGTCGTCATTTTTCATGGCCACAGCAGTTTCTTCGGCGATGCGAATGCGCTAAAGGGAAAAAACATCGAAATCAAAGGCACCATCAAAAATTACAACGACAAACCGGAAATTGCGCTGGACAACACCAATCAACTTACCGTCGTGGGCGTGACGAATCTGGATTTGTTTTTGAAGCCACAGCATAAATCGTCGTCCACCAACACGACGTCCGCCACGCCATCCGGCAAATTACCGGACATCATGTGAACGGCGTGAACCGCGCCTTGACACAAGGCGTTTCATTGCTAATCTGCACCGCTCCGTCAGACGGGATTTTCCCGC
Organism: Verrucomicrobiia bacterium; assembly: GCA_035546095.1. Classification (GTDB taxonomy): domain Bacteria; phylum Verrucomicrobiota; class Verrucomicrobiia; order Limisphaerales; family UBA11358; genus UBA11358. Next base: position 7,137 of record DASZXB010000061.1, read on the forward strand.
TATCGGGACAAATTTGAATTTATGAAACGCCAGTATCAACCGTCAAAAATCCGGCGCAAACGGCAGCATGGATTTCTTGCCCGCAAATCCACAAAAGGCGGCCGCGCCACGCTGCGCAACCGCCGTCGCGAAGGTCGCAAACGCCTCACGCCGGTCTAATCGCGCTCATGCCTGCGGAATCGCCGAAACGTTTGCGCCTGAATCGCGCCCTGCGGCTCGGGCAAAATCGTGATTTCGCGCGATTGCGACAACAAGGCGAAAGGCTCGCGCAAGGTTGCCTGATTGCGAATTGGAACAAATTGCCCGAAGGCGCAACACCCAAACTCGGTGTGGTCACAAGCCGCAAAATCGGCGGCGCAGTGGAACGCACTCGCGCGCGGCGATTGCTCCGCGAAAGTTTTCGCTTGCACCAAAATGAATTGTCGCAGCCGGTGGAATTGGTGTTAGTCGCGCGCAATTCCATCGCCGGGAAAAAATTCGCCGACGTGGAAAAGGATTTTTTGACGGCGCTGAATCGCGCCGGCTTGCTGAAAAATTAAATGAATCCGTTTCAGCATATTTTGATTTTTGCGATTCGGGTGTATCGCTGGACGATTTCGCCGGCGCAGACTTTCATTTTTGGAGTGAATGCCGGCTGCCGCTTTACGCCAACTTGCTCGCAATACGCCATCGAAGCCATCCGTGAACACGGTGCGGTCGCCGGAAGTGGGCTGATGGTAAAACGCATTTGCCGTTGTCATCCATTGGGCGGTTGTGGTCACGATCCGGTTCCCAAATCGAGCGATTGGAAAACTGTGGCCGCAAAAATTGATTAAATTTCATGGATAAAACCGGAATCTTTTTTGTTTCGCTCTGCGTTGTGTTGCTAGGCTTCTGGTTCTTCGAGCAACAAAAAGAAGCGGCGCGATTGCAACAACAACGGGCGCAATTTGCCCTGACCAACCAAGTCGCGCAGATACAAAATCCATCGCCAACCATCACGGCCAATGCTACATCTTCAAATTCGTTTTCAAGTTCAACCACGCTTTTCAAAGTCGCGTCTGAAAATCTAATTGTCGTTTCCAATTCTGTGGCACGTTACACATTTACCTCGCGTGGCGGCGGATTGAAATTGGTCGAATTGCTTAAATTTCCTGAAACGATTTCGCTGCGCTGGAAGAGAAATTCCAATGAAACCAACGCGGTCGCCACTTTAAATACGCGCGCCGACGTGCCGGTGATGGCGATTTTGGGCGACACCAATCTAATCGGCGACGGCGATTTTACCCTGACGAAAACGGACGACGGCGTGCGTGCCGAAAAACTTCTGCCGGATGGATTGAGAGTGGTGAAGGAATTTCATTTAAGCTCGAATTATTTGATCAACGCGAGCACGCGATTGGAAAACACTTCGGACAAACCATTGGCGTTGCCCGCGCAGGAAATCGTTATCGGCACGGCGACGCCGATGGACGCGGACGACAACGGGATGTATCTCGGCGCGTTGTGGTATGACGGCGAAACGTATGCGGACACGCCGGTTTCGTATTTCAACACCAACACGAGTTTTTTGGGAACTATTCCGCGCACGCCGAAAACGGAATTTCGCGCGGGCGCAAACAATGTGCTTTGGGCGGCGGCGCAAAATCAATTTTTCACGCTGCTGGCCATGACGGCGACCAATCAACCGGCGGAACAAGTGGTGGAACGTCCGGTCAATTTGCCGGCGCTGTTGGAAGGTTCAACCGCGACGCCGGTGGGAATTCAAACCGCGCTGGTTTATCCGGCGCAAACGCTGGCGGCGAATTCAACGGTGACACGGCAAATCACTTTGTTTGCCGGACCGAAAGAATTTCGCACACTCTCGGCCATTGCCGGACAGTTTCAGAATCGCGCGGATTTGGCGATGAATTTCGGCACGGGTTTCACCAGCTTTTGGGGTATCGGCACTTTTTTTGCCAAGTTGCTGCTTTCGGGCATGAACTGGCTGCACGATGTTTTGAAAATCAGTTACGGCTGGACGATTGTCGTCATCACGCTGTTACTCCGTGGCGTGTTCTGGCCGTTGATGGCGACCAGCATGAGGTCGGCGAAAAAAATGCAGGCGCTCGCACCGGAAATCAAAGCGCTCAAGGAAAAATTCAAGGACGACCCGCAAAAATTCACGCAGAAACAGATGGAGCTTTGGAAAAAGAACAAAGTCAATCCGATGAGCGGATGCCTGCCGTTGCTGATGCAGATGCCGGTGTTTGTCGGCTTTTACACGATGCTACGCAGCGCGATTGAATTACGCGGCGCGCATTGGCTGTGGGTGCAGGATTTGTCAAAAGCCGACACTATCTTTTTGATTCCCGGTCTCAATTTCCCGTTCAACCTGCTCCCGCTGTTGATGGTTGGCGCGATGGTTTGGCAGGCGCATTTGCAGCCACCGTCGCCGGGCATGGACGCCTCACAGCAAAAAATGATGCGCTTCATGCCGCTGCTGATGCTGCTGTGGTTTTACGGCTACGCGTCCGGCATGGCGCTTTACATGACCGTCAGCACGCTGGCCAGCGCGGTGCAGGCGAAACTGACGCGCGCCGCCATCGCCGCCGAAGCAACTCCGGCATTGACGCCCGCGCCAAAATCGAAAAAATAATCTTATGTCCGCACAACCTAAAGAGATTCTGGAAAAAATCCTCGCCACACTCGGTTTTTCCGTCACGGTTGAGGAACACAAAATGGACGATGGCATTTTGCTCGATGTGAAGACCGAAGAAGCCGGACGGCTCATTGGCCGGCAGGGGCAAATGCTGGCCGACCTGCAATACATCACCAACCGCCTGCTTTTTCAGCAAGACGCCAACTCAACCAAAGTGACGGTGGACGTTGGCGGTTACCGCGCGCAGGCCCGTGATGCGCTGGTGAAAAAAGCCAAAGACGCCGCGGACAAAGTCCGCCGCTGGGGAGACACAGTGGAACTTGAACCGATGAATGCCTTTGAACGCCGCACCGTGCATCAGGCGCTGAAGGACGATCCCGACGTGCAAACGCACAGCGTGGAAGTGGACGGCACGGACAAGAAAGTGCTCCTGCTCAAGCCGCGTCACTGATCAAGGACTCTTAAATTGTAAAGTGACGAGTAGGCGCTATTGGGCTTGGGTGCCGTGCCGACGTTGTTGTATAGGTAATCGAACTTGAAGCGGTAACTCACGCCGGGCGATCCGGGCGGCACCGGCACATAACCTTCCCAACGATTGGTGATCATCGGAACAGAATGCAATTCATAAGACTGGCCATCCACCACGACAAATGGACGGATGCTGTCCCAGCGCAACGACTGTTGCTGTGAATTGAAGATGACTTCGACAGGGTAAAGGTTGTTTGCGTTACGCGGCTGTTCCAATGGCGTCACGCGCGTGAACTGCGCGGCGCAACCGGCCAATAACAACACGGGCAGAGGCAACAGAATTTTTTTCCACATAATGTGAGAGCTTCCCAAAGCATCCGCTATTTGTAAAGTTCGATTTCAACGCTTGAAATCAGCCCCACTTTCCATTATCGCTTCACCATTCAATGAACGAAAAAAATCAAACCGCGTCGGCATTTCGCAACTATCGCTGGATCATTTGCGCCCTGCTCTTTTTCTCCACCACCATCAATTACATGGACCGGCAGGTCATCGGTTACTTGAAAGATTACGTTTTTTGTGCGCCGGTTGATAAAGGCGGTTTCGGATGGTCAAACGGTGATTTCTCCAATTTGACTTCGTTTTTCACGGGAATTTATGCCGGATTCACATTGGTCGCCGGCTGGGTGATTGATAAAATTGGAACGAAACTTGGATTGGCCTTGTCGCTCATTTTTTGGTCCATTTGCGGAATCTGCAATGCCTTTGTCGGCAGCCTCGTCACGGCGCACATCGTCATCCGTAGTTTGTTTGCGGCGGGTGAAGCGGGAAACTTTCCGGCGTCCATCAAAACCGTGGCCGAATGGTTTCCCAAACGCGAGCGCGCGCTGGCCACAGCCATTTTCAACGCCGGCTCCAATGGTGGCGCGATGGTCGCGGCGTTTTTTGTGCCGTGGTGCATTATTCATTTTGGAACCGAACTCGGCTGGAAAATGGCGTTCTTTCTCACCGGCGCGTCGGGTTTTCTCTGGCTCATTTTTTGGTTCTGGCTTTACAACCCGCCAAATAAAAACAAGCGATTGTCAAAAGCCGAATACGATTACATCCATATTGATGACGAAACCGCCGTGGACCAACGGGCTGGAGACAAGGCGCAAAAAGTCTCGTGGTGGAAGCTTTTTGGCTACCGTCAATCGTGGTCGTTCTTCGTCGGCAAATTCATGACGGACGGCATTTGGTGGTTTTATTTGTTCTGGCTGCCGGATTATCTGTTCAAACAATTTCACATGACGCCCAAGCAAGTCATGTTGCCGACTTTTATCGTTTATGGCATCGCCATCGTCGGCAGCATTTACGGCGGCAGCATTCCCATGACGCTCATCAAGCGCGGCATGGGCGTTTATCACGCACGCATGACGACCATGTTCATTATCGCCATCTGCCCGCTGGCGGTTTTATTGACGCAGTATTTCGGCGACGTGAGCCGGTTTGGAAACATGGCAGCCACGCTGGCCATCACCATGATTTGCATCGGCGCAACAGCGCATCAGGCGTGGTCGGCGAATTTATTCACGACTGTGTCGGATATGTTTCCCAAAAAAACCGTTGCTTCAATGGTCGGCATCGGCACCGCCGCCGGTGGCGTTGGCGGTGTCATTGTGCAAAAAATCGTCGGCGGACTGACCGATCATTACAAGGCAACGCCAGAAACCGCTTATCTCATCATGTTCATCGTTTGCGCGTTCAGTTACTTGATAGCGTGGGCAATTATGAAAACGCTTGTGCCGTACCATAAACCGGTTACCGACTTGTGAAATTCGTAAGAGTTAAAGCGACAAAGCGTTGAACCGTTTTCCGATTCAACGCTTTAACTTTTTAACAAGTCATGAGCTAAATGCTCATCGCGTCAAACCCGCCGTCCACCACGATTTCCGCGCCGGTGATAAAGCTACCCGCGTCCGACGCCAACAGCAGCGTTGCCCCGATGAGTTCATGCGCCTCGCCAAAACGGTTCATCGGTGTCTTGCCCATGATTTGCGCCACCCGCTCGGGATTGAGCACTTTGCGGTTTTGCTCCGCCGGAAAAAATCCCGGAACCAAAATGTTCACGCGCACACCGCTTGTCGCCCATTCCCGCGCGAGATTTTTAGAAAGATTATGCACCGCCGCTTTTGACGCCGAATACGTGAACACCCGCGATAACGGCATCAACCCGGACGCCGAACCAACATTGATGATGCTGCCGGATTTTTGCCCCACCATGTGCTTGCCAAAAATTTGACATGCCAACACGAGGCCTTTCAAATTCACCGTAATGATTTTATTGAATTCCTCCTCGGAAATGTCGAAGAACGGCGTGGCCGAATTGACCCCCGCGCCGTTGACCAAAATGTCCGCGCGCCCGAATTTCGCCAAAACATCGGCCAACAATTTTTGTAATCCGGCTTTACTGGTCGTGTCACAGGAAAAGAATTCCGCCTTGCCGCCTGCGTCTGAAATTTTTTTCAAACGCTCCTTTGCTTTGATTTCGTCGCGTCCGACAATCGCCACCGCCGCGCCTGCCGCTGCCAAACCTCCCGCCATCTCACCGCACAAAACTCCCGTGCCGCCGATGACGACCGCTGCTTTGCCTTTGAGTGAAAAAAGTTCCGCTGGAGTTTTCATAATTTAATTTGAAACACGGACAGCTTGCCCGACATGGTTCAATAATTCAATGATGTAACGCTTCACCGCTGCACACGCGCGCTGCCACCGCCCATTGTTTTCTCAACTTCCTTGCGCGTGGCCATGCTCGTGTCGCCGGGTGTCGTCGAAGCCAACGCGCCGTGTGCCGCGCCGTAATCCACCGCCTTTTGCGGGTCATCAAATTCGAGAAAACCGAATTGCAAACCGCTCGCGAAACTGTCGCCGCCGCCGACGCGATCCAAAATTTCCAGTTCTGCGTATTTGCGGCTCTCGTAAAATTTGCCGTCGTGCCACAAAATCGCGCTCCAATCATTTTTCGTCGCCGTGATGACGCGGCGCAATGTCGTCGCCGCCACTTTGAAATTCGGATACGTTTTCACCGCCGTTTCGATCATCGCCTTAAACGCGTCCGTTTCGATTTTGCTCAAATTGTGATCCGCGCCCTTCACTTCAAATCCGAGCGACGCGGTGAAATCTTCTTCGTTGCCGATCATCACGTCCACGTATTTGGCGATTTCGCGATTCACTTCCTGCGCCTTTTTCAAGCCGCCGATGGATTTCCAGAGCGACGGACGATAATTCAAATCGTAACTCACGATGACGCCATGTTTCTTGGCGGCTTTCACGGCTTCAATCGTCAACGCCGCCGTCGTTTCCGAAAGCGCGGCGAAAATGCCGCCGGTGTGCAACCAGCGCGTTCCAATTTTTCCAAAAATGTTGTCCCAATCAAAATCACCTGGCTTGAGTTGCGACGCCGCGGAATTGCCGCGGTCAGGAACGCCCACCGCGCCACGAATGCCAAAACCGCGCTCGGTGAAATTTAATCCGTTGCGCACGCTGCGGCCAATGCCGTCGTCCTCGCGCCATTTGATGAAATCCGTGTCCACGCCGCCCTGCATGATGAAATCCTCGATGAGATGGCCGACTTCATTGTCCACAAACGCGGTGCAAACGGCGGTTTGGTAGCCGAAACATTTTCTCAGACCGCGCGAGGTGTTGTATTCGCCGCCGCCTTCCCAGACTTTGAATTCACGCGCCGTGCGGATGCGCCCTTCGCCGGGGTCGAGCCGCAGCATGATTTCGCCGAGCGAAATTTGATCGTATTTGCAGGATGCTTTGTCGCGCAATGGAATGGCCATAAAGTTTTAATGAGACACGAATTTCACTAATTGCCACTAATTAAAAATTCATTCGTGAAAATTTGTGCAATTAGTGTCTCGGATTTTTGAATGTTAAACTTGTGTTGATTTGAAATCAGCTAAATTCCACGCCGGTTCGCCGACTTCTTGCGCGAGATGATTCAGCTCCTCAATCTCCGCTTTCGTGAACAGCAAGCCGCCGTGTTGTTTGGACAATTTGCCCCAGTTCGCTTCCGGCTGGCCGGGCAACAGACATTTTTCATTGCCGTGACCGAGAATGTCTTCGATGACCGCTTTCACGTTTTGAATTTGCGAACGGCCTTTGACGTAATCATTTCCTTTGAGCGCGTCGGGATGAATGACTTGAAAGAAAAATGTTGAACCGCGTTTCTCGCCTTCGCCGCCGCGCGATGTGCCGCGAATTTCCGGCAGCGAACCGCCGATGAATCCCGCGTAAAGTTCGTCAATCAAACCAAGGCCGTAACCTTTGTGCGCGCCGAACGGCAGCAGCGAAACGGCTTGGCTCGCGTCCGTCGTCGGGTTGCCGTCCTTGTCCACCGCCCAGCCCGCGCCGAGCGGTTTGCCTTCGCGCTTGAATTGTTGCACGCGTCCCATCGCGACGGTCGAAGTCGCCCAGTCAATCACGATGGGAAAACCAATCGCGTCCTGCGTCGGGAACGCCCACGAATGCGGGTTCGTGCCCATCGTCGGCGTTTTGCCGCCGAACGGCACGACTTCAGATGTCGCCGACGTGCAGTTCGTATAAGCGAAGTAGCCTTTGAGTGCGGCGTCCATAACGTAGCCGCCGCCCCAGAGATAATGCGTGGCGTTGTCCACGCTGACCATGCCGACGCCAAATTTGTCGGCGAGTTTCATGCACGTGTCCATTGCCTCGTAAGCCACGGCCTGACCGAGTTTGTTGTGGCCGTTCCAAATTTCCGACGCGGCGAAACGCGACGGCAATTTTTCAATCTTCGCGCCGGGCGTCCAACGACCGACTTTGCTGCCGAACAATTCGTCGAGGTGCAGCGCTTTGATCGCATTGTGCGTGCGAATGCCGTAATACGCCGCGCTCGCGCAAAATCGCGCGCCGGCGGCGGCTTCGGCGGCATCGTAACCGCGTTTCAAATAGGCTTTGGTGACGAGCGAATCGTGCTTTTCTTTGGGAATGATGTAATAGGTTTCGGGCATAAAAAATTACAAATGAGTTTTAAGCCCCCACAAATCTTTTCTAATTGCTAGAGCAACTTTGCGAATATTTTCTTCTGTGGGTGTTTCAATAAAAATCTGAAAAGTTTTAATGAAATCATCTGACGCAAACAAAAAAGAGTTTATGTGCTCGGTGCGAAGTAATTCTGCCAAATCTTTTTTGCTCTGAATTTCATATCCGTGCTTAATGAGCATATCTTTGTTTTGCTCAAAATTCATATAAGCGTGCATCAAAAGAATTATGCACTTGTAACGCGATTCTTTGTATTCCTGATGTTTCGCTTTATTTTCATTTCGACGTTGCCAAAGAATTGTCAGATACGATGAGATTAAACCACCAAGGCCAAGCGTTCCTAAAATTGAAAGTATTGTCGTAGCATTCATATATTATTTTCTTAAACCACTTTCTTCACCGGCACTTCGGGATTCACTTGCGCAATCGGTTTTTCACCGTTCATCGCGAGGATGAGATTTTTTACGCAACAAGTGGCTTGACGCACGACGCTTTCGTAAGTGCGCGAGCCGATGTGTGGCGTGACGATGACGTTCGGCAGTTCGAGCAGCGGATAATCGGCAGGCGGCGGTTCCTGTTCCAAAACGTCCGCGCCGTAGCCCGCGACGTGGCCGGTTTTCAAAGCGGCGATGAGGTCGTCGGTGCGGACGACTTCGCCGCGCGCACAGTTCACGATGACAACGCCGGATTTCATTTTGGAAATACTGCGGGCGTCAATCAGTTCGCGCGTTTCGGGCGTCAGGTTCGTGTGCAGTGAAATGTAATCGCTTTTGGCGTAAATTTCGTCGAGCGACGTGGCTTCCCTCAATCCGTATTGCGCGGCGAAATTTTTGTCCCAATGGCGGCTCATGCTGATGACGTTCATGCCGAACGCGCGCGCGCGAATGGCTACTTCCTTTCCCACGCGGCCAAGTCCGATGATGCCGAGCGTTTTTTCAAACAGTTCGTGGCCGGTCTTGCGTTTCCAGCCGCCGGCGCGCGTGGAATCGGTGTGAAACAACAAATTCTTTTCAAGCGCGAGCAGCAGTAAAAAAGTGTGTTCGGCGACGGTGGTGTGATTTACGCCGGGCGTGAACAAAACGGGAATGCCAAATTCAGTCGCGGATTTCATGTCAATCTTGTCCACGCCGATGCCGTATTTGCTCAAGACTTTCAGTTTCGGACGCGCCTTTTCTAAAACGTTGCGCGTGATGGCGTCGTCGCCGCAGATGTAACCGTCCACGTCGCCGACCAGCGCGAGCGTGTCCACTTCGTTCAACGGCCCGCGCGCGGTGATGATTTCCCAGCCGGTTTGTTTGAGCAAATCATGGTGCGCGCCGGGCGTGTCTTGAAACGAGGTCGTCGTGAGCAAAATTTTCATCGAACGGGAATTTTAGGGAAACGCGGATATCAGGGCAAAAAAAATCACTCCCGCAAAATTGCAGGAGCGATTCCGAAAACTGAACCGGCGCAATTACAGCCCCAGCGAGGAGGCGACCATCAAATTCAGCCGCGCCTCGGCCTGTTTGGACATGCCGGTGAAAACCAGCGAGACGTGGTAGCCGGCGTGTTTGTTGCCGGAACACGCGATGACGACGCCACTGCATTGCAGTTTACTGCCGTCGCGCGGTGAAGTGATGGAAACGGTCATTTCCGCCCATTCGTTGAACGGTGTCGGGCTGCGAAATTCAATCCCGTTTTTATGTACGGCCACTGATTCCGCGGAAAGTTCCAATCGCGCCTGCCGCCCTTCAAACGTAACTTTTTGATTCAAAGAACTGGAGTTCCCAATCTTTCTTGCGCTCATATATCACATCAATTTTAACACATTTCGCCTAATCGTCAAACGACGTTCACCATTCAATCACCGCCGCACCCCACGTCAAACCCGCGCCGAATACAATCAGCAAAACCAAGTCGCCGCGTCGAATCACATTTACTGAAACCGCTTCATCCAGCGCGATGGCAACTGACGCCGCCGAGGTGTTGCCATATTTGTCGAGATTGATGAAAAATTGTTCCGGCTTCGCGCCGAGCCGTTCGCCCACCGCGTCAATGATCCGCCGATTGGCTTGATGCGGGATGATGCATTTGATTTGCGAGATGTCGAGTTCGCAGCGGCGCAATGCCTCTTGCGCCGCCGACAACATGGCTTGCACGGCGTTCTTAAATGTCTCTTTGCCTTCCATTTGAAGGTAGTGAAGTTTGGCCGCGACTGAATCCGTCGTGGCCGGATAACGACTGCCGCCACCGGGCATGAAAAGTAAATCCGCTTTCTCACCGTCCGCGCCCATCACGGCCGTCAAAAGCCCGTGCGAATCAGGACGATTTTGCAAAACCGCTGCGCCCGCACCGTCACCGAACAACACGCAAGTATTCCGGTCTTTCCAATCAATGATTGAAGAAAGTTTTTCTGCGCCGATGACCAGCACGGTTTCATAAGTGCGCGACATGATGAATTGTTGCGCGACTTCAAGCCCGTAAATGAAACCGGAGCACGCGGCCTCCAAATCAAAAGCCGCCGCTTTTTTCGCGCCGATTTTGTGCTGCACGAGACAGGCCGTCGCCGGAAACGGCATATCCGGCGTGATGGTCGCCACCACAATTAACTGGATTTGGTCAGCGGTGACACCAGCCATTTGCATGGCGCGTTCGGCGGCTTTGGCCGCCATGTCGGAAGTGAATTCATCCGGCGCGGCGACGTGTCGCTCCTTGATGCCTGTCCGCGTCGTGATCCATTCGTCCGAAGTTTCGACCATTTTTTCCAGTTCAGTGTTGGTCAAAATTTTGGCCGGCACATACGAGCCGACTCCGGCAATTGAACAGGTTTGTCCCTGAAAATTATGCTTGGCGCGGGGATTTTTGAAAATTTGCGTGGTGCTCATGTGGGAATGGCGCTGGCGGAATCGTCGCCGCCTAGTTTTTCATTTGCCTTCGCGATTTCGCGGGCAATAATTTGATTGATTTCGTGTTGTAATGCCTCCGTGGTGACGCGCAACGCGCTGGCAATGGCGCGTTCGCGCGCCGAGGCGTGGGCTTTGAACACAAGGCCGTTGAAACCGAGCAACGGCGCACCGCCATAAACTTCCGGGTCCATGCGTTTGCGGATGGCGTGAAAAGCGTCCTTGGCTAAATATGCGCCAAGTTTGCGTTGCGCGTCGTGCATCAATTCACGCTTGAGCATCGAAAACATCGCGACCGCCAGACTTTCTGAAGTTTTCAAAACGATGTTTCCAATGAAACCGTCGCAAACGACGACATCCACATGGTCTTTGAACAAATCGTGCCCTTCGACGTTGCCGATGAAATGCAAATCCAATTGCTTGCAAAGCTTGAAGGCTTCCAGCGTCAATTCATTGCCTTTGGAATCTTCTGTGCCGTTGCTCAAAAGACCGATGCGCGGTCGCTTGCGACCTAGCACTTCGCGCGAATAAATGCTGCCCATCACGGCGAATTGCGCGAGGTGCAATGGCTTGCATTCAACATTTGCGCCCGCATCGAGCAACACAAATTCATTTCCCTGCCGCGGCATGACCGTGGCGATGCAACCGCGATCCACGCCCTTGATACGACCAACCTTGAATGTCGCCGCGGCAAAAATACCGCCCGTATTGCCAAGTGACACGAGTGCGTCCGCTTCGCCGTTGCTGACAAGTTCCGCCGCGCGGGCTATGGAAGAATCCTTTTTTTTGCGAAGCGCGACGACCGGCTTGTCATCCATTTCAATGACTTCAGCAGCATGAACCACTTTCACACGGTGATCGCGAAAACCGCGCGGAGGCAGAGCCGCATGGATGGCTTTCTGATCGCCAACGAGGAAAAGGGCTGAAATCTTTTTGTTCGATTCAAGCGCCAACTTGGCGCCGGCAATGACCACGCCACAACCATGGTCGCCCCCCATGACATCC
>DASZXB010000062.1:0-7852 GCA_035546095.1 Verrucomicrobiia bacterium
GTCCAGCACGCCGGAAACCAAAATCAGCCCGTTCAAATACATTCCGTAACGCGCGCGCAAATGGTCGGCCAGCCCCGCCGCGCGGAAAACGCCGTAGCTTTCGCCGCAGAGAAATTTCGGCGAGAGCCAGCGGTCATGGCGCGTGGTCCAAAGCCGGATGAATTCGCCGACGGAATCCAAATCCGCTTCGTCGCCGAAAAATGCATTCGCTTTTTCATCCTTTGCCGCCCGGCTGAAACCGGTGGCGACCGGATCAATGAACACCAAATCGCTCGCGCCCAAAATCGAGTATACGTTGTCCACCAGTTGAAACGGCGGCTGCGGCAACGTGCCATCGGGATTCATTTTCACGCGGCGCGGCCCCAACGCGCCCAAATGCAGCCACACGGACGACGAGCCGGGTCCGCCATTGAAACAAAATGTGACCGGACGCGCGGCGGTATTGGTTTCGCCCAGTCGCGTGTAAGCGATGTAAAAAACGGATGCGCGGCTCGTGCCGTCATTCTTCAAAATCGGCAACATGCCCGTCTCGGCGATGTAAGTCACGCGCTCGCCGTCAATGGTCACCGTGTTGGTCGTGAACACCGGTTTGTGCGCTGCGTCGGGGATGGTGGCGATTAAATGCTTGTCCGTCGCCGGCATGTTTGTGCCATCGGCAGGCGAATTGGTTTGCGCGGCATGAACGGCTGGCAGGCTGAGCGCGAGTGCTATGGAGAAAAGGCGGCTTGATTTTTTCATCGGCGAACCGGATTTTTGCATCCCGCGCCACATTCGACAACGATTTTGTTGGATGGTGTCTTTGACAAACAATTTATGAAGCCCCGGCCATTTGTTCTCCTTCGCTCCCGTTGGGGAGAGGGAATATCCATTATTGGTGAATCGCTGTGAAATTTGTGAATAATTTTTGGCGGAAATACTTGCCAATGTGATTTTTTTTTGACAAAAAAGCCGCATGGACGGGGAGAGTCAATGTGAAGGCGAAGAGCGTTTCCCATTGATCAAAAATCAAGAATGTCACCAAAACGTTGCGTGCATTGTGAAACTTGTGTGTGAAAATCAGATGAAACAAAAAATGGACGGTCGTAAATCTCAAAAATACCCGGTGGCGTTCACGCTGATTGAGCTACTGGTCGTGATCGCCATCATCGCCATCCTTGCCGCGATGCTGTTGCCGGCGCTGGCCAGAGCCAAGCAGAAGGCGATTCAAATCAACTGTGTCTCCAATCTTCGCCAATGGGGCATCGCGCTGCAAGTATATGCCGGCGACGCCAACAATAATATCCCGCGCGATGGCATGAGCGGGACAATTCACGGCTCGACATCGGGCGGAACGTGGCCGGGGCCAAATGTAACCGCCAATGATGGAACGCCTAGTGATTCTTATGCGTGGTTCACCTTGCTCCCGCCGCTGGTTGGCGAGCAACCGCTGGCTTACTATACCAGCAACGCCGTCCACAACGCGTTGCAAAATTCCCGGATTCTTCCGTTTCCCGGCAACGGCATCGGAAAAATCTGGCATTGCCCCGGCGCAACGATGACCGGGAGCGATTTTGCGGCTTTGGATGGAGATTCGCCGGCGCATGGTGACTTGGGGTTCTTCAGTTACAACATGAACATAGACTTGAAAGCGCAGGATGCGACCGCTTACGGCACCAAGTATGATTATACCTATCCGGCCATGCCCAAAATCTCCAGCATCCGCAAGCCGACCGCCACGGTTTTCATGTTTGATACCTTGTTCAGCCAGAGCCAGGAAGGGGGCGGCACATACGCATCGGTGAACCCGGCGGCGCGCTGGCGGCAATTTGCCGCGCGGCACAACAAGGGTGGAGAAATCAACTTTCTGGACGGCCATGTTGAGTATTTCAAGACCACCATTGTCACCAATGGCGGGACGCCCAGCAGCGCCAGCTCGGCTTATGAATATTCCGGCACGCCGATTATTTGGAATCCGGCGTATCGCAATCAGTATCCGTAAATTTTTTCAAAAAAGACACAAAAACACAAACAAGGAGAAGCTCATGAACAAAAAATGCCTGATAATGGCGGCAGCATCATTATTATTTCTGGTGCAAGCCGCATCTGCCCAAACCACCATTGCCGATTGGACTTTCGAATCGCTGACAATCAGCGCTGGTTCAACCTATACCAATTGGAGCAACGGTTTACAAATCACCAATATCACGTCGGAAGTCGGAAGCGGCACCGCTTCAGGTTATCATTCAACTGGCGGATCGTCACCGTGGAATACTATTACTGGCAACGGTTCCAGCAAGGCTTTGTCGGGAAATGGTTGGAGTCAAAATGACTATTATCAATTTGCCGTCAGCACCCTTGGATTTCAAAACATCCAATTTGGCATCAATGTCAATGGCAGTGCCACGGGACCGCGGGATTTCAAAATACAATACAGCACGGACGGGGTAACGTTCACCGACAGCGGTAACACAATCACAGTGCCTGCCAGCATCAGTTGGTCTTCTGGCACTTCCAATTCAGCTACGGCATTTTCTTTCGATTTGAGTTCGATAACGGCCATCAACGATCAATCGTTGGTTTATTTCCGGGTGGTGGTCAATTCCGGCACAGCGATCAACGGCAGTTCAATAGCTGCAGGTGGCACTTCCCGCATTGACAATGTTGCCGTCAGCGGTTCGAGCCTGTCACCCATTCCCGGTTTTGTTTCCCAACCATACGGCACCAATGTTTATCTGGGCGATTGGGTGACTCTCTCGGCCATTGAATCCGGTGAAGCACCGTTGAGCAATCAATGGTTTTATTCTTCGTCAGGGGAAGATGGAACTTATGTTCCATTAAGCGACGGACCCAGCGGCTATGGCGCCGGCACCATTGCCGGGTCGGCGACGACGTCATTGTCGCTGCATTACGTTGACCCGGCTCAAGCGGGATATTACATGCTTGGCGTCAGCAATCTGGTCACCGGCGGAAGCTATGTTTTTTCCTCGCCGGCACAATTGACAGTCGGCACACGCACTCCCATCGTGACCAATATCGCCGCTTTGCGGATGCAGCAGGACCCGGTGAATTGGAAACCCCTGGATACAACCAATCTTTACACTGTCACCGGCATTGTGACCACGCCGTTTAACTTCACCACTTCCTCGGGCGACGAGGAGTTTTATATTCAGGACAGCACGGGTTGCGGCATCTCGGTATTTGTGTATAACGACACGACATTGCCGAATCCCGGCGATCAAGTGACGGTGACCGCTGCCATCGGGCAATACGATGGCACGTTGCAGTTTGAAGTGGATATGTATGATCCGGCGAATTCGCTGTCCACCGTCAGCACGGGAAATCCATTGCCCGCGCCCAAATATTTCGACATGGCGAATTGGACGAACGTTGCTTTGATAGAGACTAATTTTGAAAGTTCATTGGTCGTCGTCAGCAACGTTTTCTTCGCGCAAGGCACCCCGCAGTTTGGTCCGGGCGTAACCGTCAATATGACCAATGTCAACGGCGGCGTGCTGCCTGCCTACGTCTATGCCAGCGACAGCGAGATGATTGGTCAAGGTGTGCCGGCCTTTGCGGCGTCCGTTGCCGGCGTCCTGGGTCAATTCACAACCAGCACCCCGGCGAATAACGGATATGAACTGTATCCCTTGCACGCGGCCGACGTCGTGTCCGGCAGTGCGGCGATTGTCCCCATGACAGTCCAGCCAAGTTCGGCTACAGATACGGTGGTGACATGGAACGCCTCATTGTTCCATCTGCAATCCACGACCAATCTTGCCACCGGCCCGTGGACGGACATTGTGCCATCCACCAGCCCCTACACCAATTATGATTCGGTGACGAACAACGCGATGTTCTTCCGGCTGGCGCATTAAAAATTGAAAGTTCAAAACGAAAAGCGCGGGACGACAAGTCCCGCGCTTTTTTTATTAAATCCGGTTGAACGATAAAATCCGGACAAACCGGGCGAATCATATCAACCCGGCAATCGCATCTCCCATTTCACGCGTGCCGATTTTCCGCGCGCCGGCTTCGTTCGGATTAAAAATGTCGCCGGTGCGATGGCCGGCTTCGATAGCGCGCGTCACGGCGTTTTCAATCGCGCCCGCCGCGTCATTCAGATTGAAACTGTAACGCAGCATCAATGCGGCAGACAGAATTTGCGCGATGGGATTCGCCAGATTTTTTCCCGCAATGTCCGGCGCCGTGCCGCCCGCCGGTTCGTAAAAGCCAAAAACCTTTTCGCCGCTCGCCGCGCCTAAACTCGCGCTCGGCAACATTCCCAGCGAACCACCGAGCGCCGCCGCTTCATCGCTTAAAATGTCGCCGAACATATTTTCGCAAAGCAATACATCGAATTGCGTTGGCTTCAAGACCAATTGCATCGCCGCGTTATCCACGAATTGATGTTCGAGTTGCACGTCGGGATGATTTTTGCCGACGCGCGTGACAACTTCGCGCCACAAAATGCCGTTTTCCAAGACGTTCGCTTTGTCAATGCTCGTCAATTTTTTGCGGCGCAACTGCGCGGTCTTGAACGCGACATGCGCGATGCGCTCGATTTCCGGCGTGGTATAAACCATCGTGTCAATCGCGCGGAAATTGCCGCCGCCCAAATCTTCCGTTTTTTTCGGCTGGCCGAAATACATGCCGCCGGTCAATTCACGCACGACCAAAATATCAATGCCGTCGCCTTGTCGTTCCTTTGCGAGCGGACACGCGTGCGACAAAACTCTCGGCAATTTGACCGGACGCAGATTGGCGAACAGACCAAATTCCTTTCGCAGCCGCAGCAACGCGGCGCGTTCAGGCCGTTCTTCTTTGGGAATCGTCGGGTCGCGGTCGGGCAAACCGACGGAGCCGAACAAGATGGAATCCGAATTTTTGCAGAGTACGAGCGTCGTATCGGGCAATGCTTTTCCCGCGGCGTCAATGCCCGCCCAGCCGACAGGGCCTTCAGTGATTTCCAGTTTGAAATTGAATTTCTTTTCGGCGGCGCGAAGAACTTTAATGGCTTCGCGCATCACTTCCGGCCCGATGCCATCGCCGGCGAGCGCTGCAACTTTGAAAGTTTTCATAAAATGGAGCACCAAGTTTAACCACGAAACACACGAAACACACGAAAAGAAATTGCGCGGCGGTTGCGTTGGACAGAATCTTCAGTTAGAGTCTGGACATGAGCGCAAAAGTTAAGCCGCAATTCACCGCGATCATTCAACGTTCCGAAAAATGGTTTGTGGCGTTGTGCCCCGAATTGGACATCGCCAGTCAGGGAAAAACTGTCGAGGAAGCGCGCGCCAACGTCACTGAAGCGGTGGAATTATTTTTGGAAACGGCCAGCCCGTCTGAAATCAAGCGACGCATCAGCAAGGAAACTTACATCGCGCCACTGGCTGTTGCCGTTGCATAGATTCCAAAAGGTAAGCGTTTCGCCTTTGGTATGAACAAAATCAAAGTTCTTTCCGGCGCTGCCGTTTGCAAAATTCTTGCCGGAAACGGATTTGTCGGCGTGCGACAGCGCGGCAGCCATATCGTGATGCAAAAACGATTGCCAGATACGACCATTACCGTTCCAGTTCCCAATCACCGTGAATTGGATCGCGGCACTTTGCGCGCCATTATCCGGCAATCGCAATTGGACCGGGAATTGTTCGAGGTGCAATAAATGCTTCCCTACAAAATTGCCACTGTGTTTTGGAGATTATGACAAAGATTTTACCTTTCCGCATCGCCACACTGCTTTATTGTTTCAACGAGCGTGATGAAATTCTGCTGCTCGAACGCGCTCAGGAGCCGAATCGCGGTTTTTGGAGTCCGTGCGGCGGCAAATTGAAAATGGACACCGGCGAATCGCCTTACGTCTGCGCGTGTCGCGAAGCGGAAGAAGAAATCGGTTTGAAGATTTCAGCGTCCGATTTGCATTTGACCGGACTTATCAGCGAACACGGTTATCAAGGTCAGACGCATTGGCTGATGTTTTTGTTTGAGGTGAAAGTGAAAGTGAAATCGTTGCCGCCGCCAATGAAAGAAGGGCGCTTTGAATTTTTCCCGCGCGAAAAAATTGCGTCGTTGAAAATTCCACAGACTGACCGCGAGCAAATCTGGCCGTGGTTCTGGCAATTTCGTGGCGGATTTTTCGCCGCGCATTGCCATTGTCATGTGGACGGCGGAAATGATTGGACGCTTAATGAGGCAAGGCAGAAATAAGAAGGCAGAATGAAGAATTTTTTCATCCCGTGTTTGTTCTTCACTTCTGCATTCTGCATTCTTCCTTCTGCATTTGATTTATGATTGATTTGCATAGCGACGATTATTTTATGGGCGAAGCCTTGCGTCAGGCGGCGATGGCTTATGAACGCGGTGAAGTGCCGGTTGGCGCAGTGATTGTGCGCGGGGAAAAAATCATCGCGCGCGCGTTCAATCAGGTGGAAGAATTGAAGGACGCGACGGCGCACGCGGAAATGCTCGCACTCACGCAAGCGGAAAACGCTGTCGGCGACTGGCGATTGATGGACTGCACGCTGCATGTCACTAAAGAACCGTGCCCGATGTGCGCGGGGGCGATTGTGCATACGCGAATCGCGCGTGTCGTTTTTGGCGTTGGCGATCCGAAGGGCGGCGCGGCTGGTGGAGCGTTGAACCTGCTGCAATTCCCAACCTTGAATCATTGCTGTGAAATCACTGCCGGTGTGCGGATGGAGCAATGCCGTGAATTGTTAAAAAGCTTTTTTAACGAGCAGCGGAAAGCTGGAAAACTTGAGAAGCGAAACGGTGTTGGTTTGTAAAATTTTAATGGAATTATGTCATTAACATAAGTTTCCTTCTCCCCGCTTGGGCGAGGAGAGGGAGAAAATTTCCAGTCTCCCCCACTTTTCTTACGTCAAAGACATAATCCCCAATTTTAATCGGAATTTGTTACACAAAAAACGAGGCACCTTGCGGTGCCTCGTTTCGCGTGGAAAATGAAGACTCCTATTATTGAGGGAAATTATACCATAGGGTGGTAATGGCGGAACTGTTTGTGGCGGCTGTCAGCGCGGAGCGCAATCCATTGATGGAAACCTGTTGAACACTGCCGTCAGCCAAGCCGATATTGCCCGCGTTCAAATGCAAATCTGCTGTTGTCCATGCCCATTGCCCGATTTGGACGCCGCCACCAGTGCCACCACCACCAGTAGTAATTCCATTGCCAGCTCCGGTCATCATAGAGGTAGCCCCGGTGCTGCTAGTAGTGGAAGTTCCTGCAGTTCCAATATTGCGGTCGCCGGTCAAAATTTCTTGCGGTTGAGTGTCAATGGCGTCGCCACCAATGAAATAACTACAATAATTGGTGTAGGTGTATTGACCGGGAGCCGGGGTGACGCCGGTTACTGTGACGCCGGTCCAATATTGGGTGATAAAGTTTGTCGCCGGCGAACGGGTGTCCGAAGGGCAGGTCAAAATTTTCGGCGTGCTTAATTCATTTGACATGACGCCAAAAACAACGCCCGCACTATAGGTGGTAGCGAGGGCTGACGAGCTGCAGATGTATATGGAAGCGCCGCCTTGATTGGTAGCGACCTGCATTGGATAGCGGTCGCCATTATCACCTTCCCATTCGCGGAAGGCCAAGCCGACTTGTTTGAGATTGCTGACACAATTGATGCGTTGCGCCTTGCGCTTGGCGGCGGCGAGCGCCGGCAGCAACATGGCCGCCAAAATGGCGATGATGGCGATCACGACCAGCAATTCGATGAGCGTGAACGCTTTTTTCTGTTTGAGGATTCTTTTCATACGATACTAATTATTTAATTGTTGTTTTGTTCAGATGACGGTTTGCGAAATCTAGCGGAATCACGCGCGCTGTCAATCCGATTTGAAATTTTTTTAGCAC
>DASZXB010000063.1:0-17595 GCA_035546095.1 Verrucomicrobiia bacterium
CTACGGCGTTTTCCGCGCGGCGGGGCTGGCCGACCATTTGCGCGCGCGTTACGGAATGTATTTGAACGGGCTGATTTTGGTTTCCGGCGTGCTGGACTTTGCGACCATCTGGAACAATCAGGGCAACGACTTGCCGTATCCGCTTTATTTGCCGGCTTACACAGCAGCGGCGCATTTTCATAAAAAATTGCCGCCGGACTTGCAGAATGATTTGTCCAAAACGCTGGCCGAAGCGCGCGTTTTTGCCAGAGGCGAATATACTTCCGCGCTGCAAAAAGGTGATTCGCTTTCCGCCGACGACCGCAAAAAAATTGTTGCTGAACTGACGCGATTGACCGGCCTGAAACCGCAGGTCATCGAAGACAACAATCTGCGGATTGACGAAGGTGTTTTCCGCAAACAACTTTTGCATGACGAAGGCTTGATTCTCGGCGCTTACGATGCACGCATCACCGGACGCGACGATGATCCCGCGTCACCGTCGCCTGATTTCGACCCGTCAGACGCGGCGGTGCTGGGGCCATTTGCCGCCGCCGCCAATGCCTACATTCGCAGCGAATTGAAGTTCGAGGACGATTTGCCTTATGAAATCATCGCCGGCGTGCAGCCGTGGAATTACGGCACTCCCAATAATTACGCCAACGCCAGCGGCAAACTCGCGTCCGCAATGAATCAGAATCCTTACATGAAAATTTTGGTGTTTGGCGGTCGTTGCGATTTGGTTTGCCCGATTGACACCGTGCGTTACGCGATTGACCACATGCCGCTCGCCGCCGCTTATCGAACAAACATCACCTACGCCGAATTTGACGCCGGCCACATGATGTATATCAACCAGCCGGACTTGGAAAAAATGCAGAAAAGTTTGAAAAAGTTTCTAACGCCTTGAATTTCGCATTCCCAACGTCCATCAATAAGCACTCCACCGCTGTCGGATCAATGCCTTGACGGAAGGCGTGAGCGGGGGCGTCTTGCTTTGCTGCTTGAAATTGAGGTCAAACGCCCAGGCGCGCTTGGGCGCGTTGTAATAATTACCGGTCTGTTGCCAGCGATTCGTTGCGAATTGACTTGGGAACATCACGACGATTGAACCGTTGTAGGTTAAAGCCGTGGAACTGCCCCAATTTTCCAGCAATCGAAGAAAGTTTTCCACGCCGCCACTGTAATCATTTGTGGTTGATTGAACAATTCCCTCGAATGCTGCGGCATTGACCGTAGTGGCGCTAGGATTGCGATTACTGAGCGAATAACCATTGGTGTATTTACTGTCGTTCCAATTCGTGGAAAGAATGGTGAGCGAATCGCCCATCAACGCCGCCGGCGCGGTGTTGGCGGTGTTCGTTGTGCCGACGGCCGAACCTGTGGCATTATAGTTTCCCAACACATAAAGCGGATCCGGCGTAACTACCGTAAGGCCGGCACTGGGCAAAACCGAGCCGTTGACCATCCGAACGGACGGAAGTTTTGTGCTGGAGGCGGTGGCATTGTTGTAAACATAGATGGAATTAATGGCATGCCCTTTATCCGTGTTATTTATGGTATTTTTCTGGATTCCGGTGGTATTGTTCGTGAGCCATTTGTTCAAGGCGCTGACATCCACTTGCACGGCGCTCACGGTTTTCCCTTCGCGATAATCGTAGAAGCTGACATTGGTCACAAACGAGTAATTGTTGTAATTGGTTGTTATGGTTTTACTGGAACCGGAACCATTGGTGGTATAAGTCGCCACATCGGGAGCGATATACGAAAGCGAACCGTCTTGATTTCTGTAATAATTTGAAATCACCCCGCTGGAAGAATTGGAAACAATTAAATCCGCCGCATTATAAAAATATTGCTGCCCCTGCAATGACGTGCCAACTACGTTGGTTGGCGGCAAGCCAAGTAAATCACGGACCGCCGTGGCGCTGGTATTAGTGCCGATAGGCATTGACAACGCATCCTGTCCGCCAAGCGGAGTGCCTCCGTTAAAAGTGGGTAGGCCACTGTCTGTTTTGCTTTTGGGACCAAAAGGGTCAGGAAAATTGGTTGAACTGGTATAAATTGAATTAACCGCTTTTACCGTGGAATTAAAGGTAAGATTGCCGGTTCCAGCCCAAATGCCACCATTGGAAAATACCGGCCCAGTAATTGACATCGCCGCGCCGGGATCAATCTCCATGTTTAAGTTGTAAAAAATGGCAAATTGAAAAATAGGGATGGAAGCCAGTTGAAACTCCTCTTTGACGGTCGCCGGCACATTATAGAGTTGATTGGACGGGGTTGCCGTGGCGATCACCGTGCATTGCGCCACCGCCCCGAACAGTCCTTGATATTGATTGCCTAATAGCACGATGTTTGTAGTCCAATTCGCCGGGCTGGTGCTCACACTGATCCGGTTCGCTGTGCCATTGGTGTCACTGAAAGTGAAGTGAATTGGCCAGCTCGTTTGACTGGGAAGATTGGTCGTATAAATAGAGGCATTGGTGTTGAGCGACTGGTTGTAAAAGTCCCGCTCCATGTAGGCGACTGCAGCTTCCGCCGCCGCTTCCGCCGCCGCCGAACTGGTATTGAACATATTATTCCGGTGCGTCTGTTTGGCGTTACTGTTGGCCCAACTCATGACGCTGACCAGAAGCAGCAACGTGATGCCAATGAACACCATCGTTATCAGCAACGCATAACCGCCCGGCTGAAATGATTTTTTCTTGGTTTGCATGAGTACCTCCAATGTTTTTCGCTGTTAAACCGTCAATATTGTGATCGTGGCGTTGCCCGCGTCTCTAATTGATAAAAATCCTGCACGTTGGTCGGAACTGAATAATTCATGTTGGAAAACGACAGCGTCATGTGGATTGTATAATGTTCGCTGCCGGCCACAATATTGCTGCCTTTGTAATCTTCAGCCTGAAACGGCTGGGAGTTAACCACCGAATGAGCAATGGGCGTGGCGGTGTTGGTAAGGATTTTTTTGTAAAGGATGTTTGAACTCGTGTTCAAATAAAACGTGGTGTAGTCACTTGCGTTGTTTGAGATTTGCAGCGCATTGCCGATTTGCGCGTTGGTGCTGGCGACGGGTGTGAACTTGCCGGTGCCGGTGTTGAAATTCCCAATCTGCACGGAATTGGTCGCGCCCCAAACCAGCCCGCGAATCTGGTCCAACGACTTGAGGCTATCACCGGTAAACCTGGTTTTGGCTGTGGTTATGGAATTCACCCTCAAACCAAAAACCTGCAAGGAAATCATGGCGATCACGACCAAGGCAAAGACCGCCACGGTCACCATCATCTCCACCAGTGTGAACGCACAGGCCGACCGACCGGAGCGTCCGCCTAAAAAATAGTTCGTTAGAAGTTTCATCCGTTTATGCGTCAGGCGCACGATAGGTAATTACCGTATTGGTGAACGATTGTCCCGTGCGTGGAAATTTCCATACACAATCAGCGCGAATTTGTCGCAATGGAGGATTCGCGAAGACCGAGGAAATCGTTACCGTCGTGATTACATTTGTCGTTTTGCCGGTTGATGGATTGATAATCATTGAATTTGTCCGCGTATAAACCTGCGGGCCGAGTTCGTCCGTATTTGTCGTGTGGACATCCCATTGCGCTGCGCGAGCCTGTTCAAGATTTTGAGACGCCAACGATTGTCCAGACAGGGACAATGAACTCCACTCCGCCTGCCGGTTGGTCTGCACATACCCGTAAATCATGCCAGCCATCACCAAAGCCAGAACGGCAATCGCCACCACCACTTCCGCCAAAGTGAACGCAGCGCACGTGGCGGAATTTTTGCGTTCGACATTATTTTGCCCAAGGAAGACAATCATAAACCGCGATTCTCAAAACGCTTTCGAGTTAACTTTCAACCAATCCACGAAACTAAAAGCACTTGATATGCCATGAACGCCCGCATAAATCCGCCTTGTAATGAAAAGGAAATGCGTGGTCTTTTACAAAATGTCCTGAAATTGGAAACCCAACTGGACACTTTCAATCCCAAAAAAAAGCCATGCCGGTTTGGCCGGTAAATATCATACTGATTTTCCGGGCGCGGATGCTTTCACAAAATTCGTTTCCCGAAGGTAAATCGGTTCCAGAATCTCTTCGCCTAATTCTGTCTTTCCCGCCGCCAATCGGGCTGTCATCCTCGCGGCGGGAAAAATTGTTTGGCCTGCGGCGAACCATTTTTCAATTTCGGGACCGACCAGAATTTCATTTGCGTTTGGACGCTGTTGAATTTCCGCTGCCGACACAATTTTCAACGGTTCGATTTCCCTCCGTTCGCCCGTTGAAATTTTAAACGTTGCCAGATAAAATTCATTTCGTTGCGCGTCAATCACCACACTCACGCTCCCGAAAATTTTTTCCGCGTGAGCTTGCGCCACGATTGCTTCAACGCTGCTGATGCCAATCAACTTGATTCCCCGCGCCAGTTGCCAGCCCTGCGCGATTGAAATCGCCGCGCGGATTCCCGTGTAAGAACCCGGCCCCAGCCCAACGGCAATCGCGACAACCTCCTCACGCTCGATTGTCGTTTCAGCTAAAACTCTTTCAATCAGTCCGAACGCATTTGTCCCGCGTCCACCGGTTTCATGCGCCTCACCCAGGATGGAATTCCCGCGCGCAACGGCCACGCTTCGTCGAGATGAAGAAAATTCAAGCGCCAAAATCGTCATAAATAATTTTCCGTTCTGATTCGCTGACAATTTCAACCGTTATTTTTTTTAAATCCGCAATCCGTAATCCGCAATCCGCAATTCTTTCCGCCCACTCGATCACGCTTACGCCGTCCGGTTGCAAAAATTCTTCGATGCCCGCCGCCAAAATTTGCTCGCGCGTTTCGAGCCGATACAAATCCAGATGAAACAATTCCAATCGTCCGCCGCCGTATTCATTGACCAACGTGAACGTCGGCGAATGAACACGCGCGGAAATTCCCAGCCCGCGCGCCAAACCTTTCACAAATTGCGTTTTGCCCGCGCCCAATTCGCCGGACAATGCGAATACAAATCCGTTTTGCGCCGCGCGCCCGAATTTTTCGCCGAGCGATTCCGTTTCCGCCGGACTATGCGAAGTGAACGTAGCCATGTGCGTCCAATCTGTGCGAACTGTTTTTGTCGCGAATTGTAATCCCGTCACCCGTGACAATTTTTCCGATGCAACTTAATTTTAATTTGGGAAATTGTTCCTTCCATGCGTCGAGCAATTTCACCGCGTCCCAACCTGCGACGGTGAACAGCAATTCAAAATCCTCACCATCGGTCAATGCAGCGGTTAGCGCTGGTTTCGCGGAAGAATCTTCTTTGGTTCGCGATTTTGCCGCGCGCGAAATGGGAATCGCCGATTTCAACAATTCCGCGCCGACTCTGCTCGCGTTCAAGATGTGGCGCAAATCACCGGCCAGTCCATCGCTCAAATCAATCATCGAATGAATTGAAAAATTTTCCGTCAGCCAGTTCGCTTCGCTGATTCGCGGCTCGAATTCCAGATGCTTTTCCAAAATTGAACCGCCCAATTCGCCGGTCACAAAAATGGCATCGCCGATTTCCGCGCCGGAACGCAAGATTTGTTTTCCGCGCATAACTGTTCCGAGTAGTGCAATTGAAATCAAAATCCGTTCTGGATTTGTCGTCGTCTCGCCGCCGACAACGGCGACGTTGAATTTTTCCGCCAATCCATTTATGCCACCGTAAATTTTTTCGGCGAAATTTGCGTCAAAATCTTCTGGCAGCGCAAGGGTGACGAGCGCGGTATTTGGAGTTCCGCCCATCGCTGCGATGTCGCTCAAGCAACGCGCGAGCGCCTTGCGCCCGATTTTTTCCGGCGGTGTTTCGCGCGTGAAATGAATTCCTTCGACGATGGCATCGGTTTTGAACAGAAATAATTTTTCCGGCAAACCGAAATCCAGCACGGCGCAGTCGTCGCCCACGCCGACGAGAACATTTTTGTTCATCGGCAGATTTTTTGTCAGGCGCGCGATGAGTTCAAATTCGTTCATGGCTGGATTGGCAATTTGTCGCCAAATTTTTCCGCCAAAATCAGCAACAACAGATTTCCGGCGTTGAATAATGCGTGTGCGAAAACGGACGCCAGCAGGCAATCGGTTTTTTCGTAAAGCCACGTGAACACCAACGCGAGGGTGAAAAGTGAGACAAACGCCGCCGCGTCATGGTGAATCAGCGCAAACAAAAAACTGACGCCGAACCAGGCCAATTTTGGCCAGCCCATTTCTTTGAAAAAGGGAAATAACATTCCGCGAAAGATAAATTCCTCGGCGACCGGGACCAAAATGACGGCGAACAATCCAAAGTAGGCGCGCATCCAAACGGATTTTTCGTCCAAAAATATTTGCACGGCTTCCTGATTTTCCGGTGGAAATCCTAATTTGGTCAGCAACGTGATGGAAAGTCGTTGCAACAACAAAACAATCGGCGTCGCGAGCAGCAGCACAACCAGCGCGAGCAGCAAGGATTTTTTTAGATTCGGACTTCGCAAGCCGAACGCGTCGCGCCAACCCGTTCCATGCAATCGCAGGAAAATAAAAATCAGAATCCACGCCACGCCCTGCACGCTCAAAGTGCCCAGCAGCACGAAACCGAAATCATCCGGCTGCTTGAATCCGGTAACGCCTGCGTTTCGCAACAGCATCGCGGCAATGATCGCGCCACCGAAGGACATGAACATCGCCGCGCAAAACAGGAGAACCAATTCCGGTTGCCACGGTTTTTTGGACAACATGATTTGAATTTATCCGGTTGGCGTAACGGAAACGATTCAATTTTTAGGCGGAATTTGCGGGCTAAAAATTCTTTCGTGTCTAATCCGGCAAAATCCTGTTAATCCTGTCTTGAAAATGAATCATCTCGCCAAAGAAAAATCGCCGTATCTTTTGCAGCACGCGCGCAATCCGGTGGACTGGTTTGCGTGGCGCGACGAGGCGTTTGTAAAAGCACGCGCGGAAAACAAACCGGTTTTTTTGAGCATTGGTTATTCGACTTGCCATTGGTGTCACGTCATGGAACGTGAAAGTTTCGAGGACGAAAACATCGGAAAATTTCTCAACGAACATTTCGTTAGTATCAAGGTGGACCGCGAGGAGCGTCCCGACGTGGACAAAATTTACATGACGTTCGTGCAATCCACGACCGGCAGCGGCGGCTGGCCGATGAGCGTGTTTCTCACGCCGGATTTGAAGCCGTTTTTCGGCGGCACGTATTTTCCGCCGGATAATCGTTATGGCCGGCCAAGTTTTTTGCAGGTGCTCCAGCAAATTGCCGAATTGTGGCGGCAAAAGAAAAATGAAATCACCGCGTCCGCTGAAGAAATCCACGAACGGCTGAAACTCGCGACGGGAAATTCCGGCGAAAACCATTTTATTTTGACCGAAGCCGTTTTAAAAAACGCCGCGGAACTTTTCAAAAAAATGTTTGATCCGGTTCATGCCGGATTTGGCGGCGCGCCGAAATTTCCCCAGCCGGGCACGCCGCAATTTCTTTTGCGCGCCGCAAAACGATTTTCCGACGACGAAGCTGCGCAAATGGTTTTGACGACCTGTGAAAAAATGGCCGCAGGTGGAATTCACGATCAACTCGGCGGCGGATTCGCGCGCTATTCCGTGGATGCCGAATGGCTCGTGCCACACTTTGAGAAAATGCTCTACGACAACGCGCAGCTCGCGCAACTTTATCTCGACGCATTTCTTGTCAGCGGCGATGCGCGTCACACGGAAGTTGTTCGCGACATTTTGGATTACGTTTTATGTGACATGACGAGTTCCGGCGGCGGATTTTTTTCCGCCGAAGACGCCGACAGCGAAGGTCACGAAGGAAAATTTTACTGCTGGACGCACGACGAACTTTCCAAATTACTGACGATCGAAGAATTCAACGTCACCGCCAAATTTTTTGGCGTCACGCGCGAAGGCAATTTTGTTGACCACAGCCACCCAAATCCGTTGCGCGGACAAAATGTTTTGAGCGTAGCGAATTCAAATTTGTCGGTGGCAGATTTGCCATTACTACAATCGGCCAAATCAAAAATGCTCGCCGCGCGCACAAAACGGATTCGTCCGCATTTGGACGACAAAATTCTCGCGTCATGGAACGGCCTGATGCTCGGCGCATTTGCTCGTGCGGGAATCGTTTTGGACGATAAAAAGTATTTGGCGGCGGCGGAAAAGAATTTGAAATTTATCCGCGAAAAATTGTGGGACGACAAATCCAAAACGCTTTTTCACCGCTGGCGCGACGGTGAGCGAGATGAAGTTCAACTGCTCGAAGGTTACGCATTTTATCTTTCCGGCGTCATCGAACTTTACGAGGCGACATTGAATCCGGCGCATCTGGATTTCGCGATTGAACTGGCAGACACAATGCTCGCGAGATTTTATGATTCCGAAAACGGTGGTTTTTGGCAAAGTCCGGCAGACGCGAACGATTTGATTTTGCGCGTGAAGGACGATTATGACGGCGCGGAACCGAGCGGCAATTCCGTCGCCGTTTTGTCGCTGCTAAAACTCGGGCAAATTTCCGGCCGGAAAAATTTCATCGCGGCCGCCGAAAAAACATTGCGATTGTTTTCCGGGCGATTGCAAAAATTTCCGCAGGCGATGCCGTTCATGCTGCACGCGCTGGATTTCTGGTTGCAAGAACCGAAACGCGCGGTGATTATCGGCGACATGAATTCCGCGGATTTTCGCGAATTGTTGCGCGCTGCACATTTCACTTATCAGCCGAACAAAATTGTTCTTGGCAATTCCGGCGCGGTCGAGCCGTTTGCGAAGACATTGACGGCAAAAAATGAAGCGACGGTTTTTGTTTGCACCGGAAATGCCTGTCAGCTGCCGACCAATGAAGCCAACAAAATCAGAGAGTTGCTGCAATAAACCAATCATCAGCCGTCGGCGCGGATTGGCGCGTCCGGTGTTTTGCGCGGCGACTGGATTTTACGCAGCGCGCGGCGCAGGGATTCGATTTCGTGTTCGTCGGCGGTTTTTTGACTTTCGGCCTGCTCGACCAATCGCAGCACTTCTTCCATTTGTTCCAACGTTTGTTCGAGCGATTCGACGATTTGCCGGACTTCCTCGACGATTTTGCCGATAACCGGCGCGGTTTCAAGCCCCGGTTCGGATGCGACCGGCGCATCCGGCGAGGAAATTTGCGCCGGACGGCGGCGTCCGCGTCCGCCGCGATGACCGCGCCTTCGCCGTTTCGGATTTTGCGGCGCGGGAAGATTGGGTTCGGCTGATGGTTGTTCCTCGGACATTCCGCAGCGAGCATGACGCACCGCCCGACAAAAGCAATGGCGAAATGCGATTACTTTTTTACAAACAGCGCGAGCGAGGCGGTGTAGCTGTGCAGAAAACTTTTTTCTCCGACGGGGCCGATTTCGCCGTTGCAGAAAAATCCGGTCAATCCGAGCGGCCTGAATTGTTTCTGCACGAGTTCGGCATCGTGATTCGCGCGGCCAAACAGATTTTTTCCGCGACCATTGCAGGAACAGAGGCAACCGCCGTAAATCGGCGCGCCATCGAGCTGTTGTTTCACGCGCGCGAGCAGTTCGCTCATGTCCTCGTTCGCCGCGTCGGCGTCGCGACGCTGGAATTGCATGGTTTGTCCCGCGCGCGGCAACGCGCCGACGGCGAGCACGCCGGAATTCGGGTCGCCGCCAATCAGATTTCGTACCAAAAAATCGCCGCGATGAAAATCTTCGAGATATTCGTTCACCACGAGACCAATCAACAGATTGCCACGCGCTTTTTGCTGCTCGGCGGGCGGCAACTTTTGAAATGTTTCCGAAAGCACGGCATAAGCCGGACGATTGCCGATGTGATGAATCAGATTTTGCTCGACGCGCGTGAGCGTCCATGTTTCGCCGATGGGCGTGCAGCCCTGCGAAATGACGCCGGACAATTTCACATCGCCGCCGACGGCAATCGCCACGCCGCCGTCCTCAAAAACGTCGCCGTTCAGATAAATTTGCGTCGTTTGATCGGCAAAAATGCCGCTGGCCAAACCGCCGAACGTCGGCAGCGGCGCGTAGGCTTCATTCCACGAGCGCAACCAGCTTTCCGCGTCGAGATGAAACGGGTCAATGAAGGCGAGCCAGCCGTTCGCGCGCTTCGGCTCGACGCCGGTTTCCAGATGCCAATACGCCGCGCTATTCGCTTCCTCAACCTGCGATTGCGTGAAACGGAAACTTTTCAATTCTACGCCGGGCAGCGAATACAACCCAAGCACCAACCCGGACGCGTTTTCAATTTCCTGCTCGCCGCAAATCAACGTCGTGCTGGAACAACCGACGAGCAACGGAATCCGCGCGTGAACCTGCAAAATTTCCAATGTCTGTTTCGCGTGCAGAAAAAATTGCGGCGCCATGAAGACGAGACCGAGCGAAACTTGCGGCGACAGCAATTGCCCGCGCAAATTTTCCACCCACTGGCGCAGGCCGTTCTCGTCAAACCCGCCCGGCCAATGCGCCGCTACTGAAAATTCCGTGTTCAACATTTCACTTTAACCATGCCACAACTTTTTCGTTTGACCAAATGTTTTCGAGCGGCTGCCGCGCGCGCGCGACGGCGAATCGGCGCCCGCTCACAAGGATTTCCGCCGCCAGCGGCCGTGCGTTGTAATTCGACGCCATGACGAATCCATACGCCCCCGCGCTCAACAGCGCGAAATAATCGCCCCCTTCAAATTTCGGCAACGGCCGGTCTTTGCAAAAGTAATCGCCGGACTCGCAAATGCCGCCGACGACATCCGAGGGAATCAACGCGCCGCTTTTTTTCGTGAGCGGAACGATTTCGTGATACGAATCGTAAAATGCCGGACGAATCAAATCGTTCATCGCGGCGTCCACGATGACAAAATTCTTTTTGCCCGTGCGTTTGATGTATTCGACACGCGCCACCAGAATGCCCGCGTTGCCGACGATGAACCGTCCCGGCTCAATCAAAATTTTCAATCCGAGCGGTTTCAATAACGGCCGCAATCGTTCCGCGTATTTTTCCGGCGTCAAAACTTTCTTGCCGGCGGCGGTTTTCCACCAACTTTCCGAACCGCTGGCCAGCGCCGGCTGATAAACGATTCCGATTCCGCCGCCGACACTGAAAAATTCCAATTTGTATTTCGCGGCCAATTTCTGAACCAGCGGCAAAACTTTTTTCACCGCCTGTTCAAACGGCGAAACCTGCGTCAATTGCGAGCCGATGTGCATTTGCGCGCCGCGCAACCGCAGATTTTTCAATTTGCTGGCGCGCGCATAAACACCTTCGATCTGCTCGAACGTGATGCCGAATTTATTTTCGTAAGTGCCGGTCGTGATTTTCGCGTGCGTGTGCGCTTCGACGTTCGGATTTACGCGCACGGCAATCGGCGCGATTTTTTTCAAGCGCGCCGCAATCTTGTTGATGCGCTGCAATTCCGGTTCACTTTCGACGTTGAACGAATAAACATTTTGGCGCAGCGCGAATTCAATTTCCGATTCCGTTTTCGCCACGCCTGCAAAAATACATTTGCGCGGGTCGCCGCCCGCCGCGATAACGCGCCGTAATTCACCGCCGCTCACGATGTCGAAACCGCCGCCGAGATTCGCAACCGTCCGCAACACGGATAGATTCGAGTTCGCTTTCATCGCAAAACAAATCAAATGATCGAGCGGCGCGAGCGCGGTGTCTAATTTCTGAAAATGCCGCGTGAGCGTATGCTGCGAATAAATGTAAAGCGGCGTGCCGAATTTCTTGGCGAGCGTTTCAACCGCGACACCTTCGCAAAATAATTTTTTACCGGCGTAATGAAAATCGTGCATGACAGCGTGAGTTTAGAGTCCGGCGTTCAAATTTCAATTCACAATAAAAAACCCGCCGGCGCAGGCCGGCGGGAAAATGTCATCAGCCGTGATTTATTGCCGGCCAATGATGGCTTCGCGTTGCTTGAAATAATCCTGCGGCGAAATTTGATTGGCCATGTATTTGGCATTGAGTGCCTGCAATTGCGCCTGCTTGTCGGCGGAAATCGGTAGCGGCGGCGCGACAATTGGCGTGTAACCCGCGTTGCTTCCAACCGTGTGATTGGCCGGCGTTGTGATTGATACAGTCGTCGTCGGTCGCGTGGACGTTTGTCCCTGACCCGATTCAGCCATTTTTTGTTGCAATGCAGCTTGTGCCGCCGCTTGCGCGCTTGGATTTGGCGCTGCCGGTTCGGCAGACATGAACAAACCTGAACCGCTTGATGCTGGTGCGGACGTTATCACCGGCGCGGGAGTCGGTTGTGCCGCCGGAGCGGGCGCAGGTGCAGGTTGCGCCACGACGGTCACGGAATTGGATTCCACTAAAATCGCATTTGTTTGCGGCTGTTGCGCGTCCAATGCGCGCATTTTTTCTTCCAACGCCGCGCGCGCGGCGGCTTGCGCCGGATTGTCCGCGGCGCGAACGGAAATAAAACCAACGCTCACGCCCGCGGCGCAAAAGGTCAAAAACAACTTTGGGATTCGCATAATGTTTCCAATTCTTTACGCCAAATTCGCCTCTGATGCAACAGCTTTCCAACGCGCCGGAAATAATTTGCGCCAGACGAACGGCAGTGGGTACGTCAGGATTGAACCCAATAAAATCCAATAAACTTCGCCGCGCGAAACTTTTATCCGCGCGCGCAAACCGTTCAAATCGGCCATCCGTAATTTCGCGACAGTTTTTGCGCCAATCAAAATCGGCCACGCACACGCCAGCCGCACGCGAATCTGCCAAAAAGGCAACGTGTTTGTATAACGCCAACCCGATTCCAAACGCGCCTGCGCGTCATCCAGATAGCGGCGATAAAGTGAAAGAAATTTTGTCCCGGTCGCGGGCGAAAATAAAATTTCCGGCCACAAACCGGCCGGTTCCAATTTTTCAAGCGGCAGATAGCAACGACCTTTTTTCAAGTCTGCCGGCAAATCGCGCAGGATGTTCACCAGTTGCAACCCTTTGCCGAACCGGATGCCGTCATTGATGAATTCCTCTTCGTCCAATCGTTTCTTGAGAAACAAATGCGCGCGACACATTTTCGTCCAAAATTCGCCGACGCAACCCGCGACGCGATAGGTGTAATCATCCAATTCCGACGCCGTTTGCAGCGCGACGATCTGCTCCGCCGACGCGTTTGCGAACCGGCGCAAATCCAATTCCTGCCCGCTCGTGATGGTGGCCAGCACTTCGCGAATCAATTTTTGGTCTGCTGTAGAAAATTTTTGCAACGCGGCCAGATTGTCCTCGACTTTTTCCAAAAGTAATTTCTCCGCCGGCAAACCCTGTTGTTTGGCCAGTTCGCCAAAATTTAACGGCGTATTGTTTGAACCAAGAATCCGCCCGCGCAATTTGTGCAATGCGTCCAACCGTTGTTCCAGCGGAATGATTTCCGTGTCCGCAATCGTATCCGTCGTGCGCGCGAGCAGATACGCGAGGCCGATTTGCAGACGAATCGCGCCCGGCAACACGCGCAACGTCAGCCAAAATGAGCGCGACGTGGCGCGGAGCAATTCATTCAAGGCGGGTGACATTTTGTTTAGACAGAATTAACAAAAGAATTCAATGCCGGAAAATTATTGTTTCACAAACGGCTCGGAAAATGGCCAAATTGGCGGATATTTCCTTGCTGGTGATTTGTAAGCTCGGAATTCCGCAGCAGTAAAAGTTCGTGGCTCATCCGGCGTTTTGGGTTGCGCGATTTCTTCTGGCGGAATTATAGAAAGCGGTTTTCGTTCTTCAATTGTCTCGATGAAAAAAAGATTAGGCGATGCAGATTTGCTTGCGGCAACAAAATCCGGCCAGAGTTTGTCATACGGTGCGCCAATCATTGTGGCTAAATTGAGCGTGCGTGGAATCCCATTCCACCACCATGATTGACCGAATTCGCCGCCATCTCTAATTTCTGCAAAAAACGGAGAAACGATTTGAGCCACTGCAAGCCAAAGCCTTTTGAGTGCTAAAGGCCAGCCGGTTGCCGAAAGAACACGACTTTGAAGTTGCAACTGAAGTTCGCAACATCTGTAACCTTGCCATGTTCCTCCGACTTTTGGAGGAACAGAAACAAACACATATGAAAATGGATGATTGGCATACCAAACAATGCTTTTGCGCAAATTTTCACGAAAGAATGACAAAAAATGCTCGCGTCCAGTTTCTGCAAATTTGAATTGTGGCGGTTCCCAGCATCCATATCGTCGTGGAAGCGCTTCAGGCATGAATGATTCAAATGCTTCAACTAATCGAGCGTATCCAGTTTTCTCAAATGAGTCGGCATCTTCAAACCACCAAGATAATTTGAGTGTGCTTTCTTCTTTTGGAACATTTGCCAAATCAACGCGCTTTAATCCACGAGCAGTTTCGATTGTATCTTCTTGCGGGTTTACCAAAACACCTCGTGTTGCTCGTGCAAATTTCTTCGCAACGCGAATTACTTTTGCACGGTCTGTGGCAGATGCAGCACCTTCGAGATTTGCTTCAGTTAAATATGTTATTCCGGGCAATTCTCGAAAAACGGAAGCAGGAATATCTTCCGGTTCAACTTTGTCGGTGGAATGGAAAATTAATTGCCAGTTTTTACCACGCAAAGAAAAAGCATTGCCATTGCGTTCAAAACCTTCTTCAACCGCAAGTCGCACAAGTTCCACATTTGGGTCAGAGCAACTGTAAATTTGAAGATCGTAACTCATTTATTTAATGAAAGTTGTTCCCGCCATTTTGCCAACTGCTTCGCAACTTCTTTCGTTCCCGGTGCGCCGGTGAGATTGCGTTTGCTCATCGCGGTTTGCAGATTGAAAACGGACAGCGCGTCGCGGGTGAACGTTTTGTTCACGCTTTGCAATTCGGCGAGCGTGAGTTCGTTCAACGCTTTGCCGGATTTTTCGGCGAGCGCGACGACGGCGCCGACGACGTGATGGGCTTGACGAAATGGCATTCCTTTGCGCACGAGATAATCCGCCAAATCCGTCGCCAGCAACGCGGGGTCGCTCGCGGCGCGCGCGCAATTTTCATGGACGATTTTCGTGTTCCGCAACATCGCGGCCAGCAAGCGCGTCGTGGCACGCACGGTGTCGGCGGTGTCGAACAGCCGTTCCTTGTCCTCTTGCAAATCGCGGTTGTAAGTCATCGGCAGCCCTTTCAGCAGCGTGAGCAGCGCGACGAGGTTGCCGATGACGCGGGCGGATTTGCCGCGCGCGAGTTCGGCAATGTCGGGATTTTTTTTCTGCGGCATCAGCGACGAGCCGGTGGTGTAGGCGTCGGCGATTTTGATGAAATTAAATTCCGCGCTCGCCCACAAAATCAAATCTTCCGCGAGCCGCGAAAAATGAACAGCGAGCAACGCGGCGGCGGCACAAAATTCGACGGCAAAATCGCGGTCGCTCACAGCGTCCATCGAATTTTGAGACAGCAAAACGTTTTTTACAGAAGATAACAAAGATTCTTTGTTCGCTTTGTTTGCTTCTGTTGAAAGAAAAGTTTGTTTTGTAAAACCGAGTAATTTCGCAACCAGTTCGCGGTTAATCGGCAGCGTCGTTCCGGCAATCGCGCCGCTGCCGAGTGGGCAGACGTTCACGCGCGAATGACAATCCCAAAGCCGTTCGGAATCGCGTTCGAGCATCTCGATATACGCGAGCAAATGATGCGCGAGATAAACGGGCTGCGCGCGTTGTAGATGCGTGTAGCCGGGAATCAGCACGTCCGAATTTTTTTCGCCGAGCGAAACGAAGGCGCGTTGCAAATCGGCAATTTCGCCAAGCAACAAAACGATTTCATCGCGCAGCCAAAGGCGCATGTCGAGCGCGACTTGGTCATTGCGGGAACGCGCGGTGTGCAGTTTCGCGCCGGCGGGAACGCGCCGCGTAAGTTCGCCTTCGATGTTCATGTGAACGTCTTCGAGCGCGGGATTCCATTTGAATTTTCCGGCGGCGATTTCCTTGCCGATTTGGTCGAGGCCGCGAACGATGGCAGTCAGTTCGTTTTTTTTGAGCACGCCGATTTGGTGTAACATTTCGGCGTGAGCCATCGAGCCGAGGATGTCATGCCGCCACAGCCGCCAGTCGAAGGAAATGGATTCGGCGAATCGCGCGACGTCCGCGCTGACATTGGTTGCAAAACGCCCGCTGCGGGAAACTGGAGATTTCTTTTTCATGCGCTCAATGCCGAAATTTGCGCCGAATTGTCCAGAAAGTCACTGTCAAACATTGCATTCGCTGTGTTTTGAATTGTGGCACGGGAATTTCTGTCTAAAAGACATGACCACCGTTGGCGAAATCAAATTTGCGTGTCCGGTTTGCGACCAGCATATCGCGTGCGACCCGGCTTTGGGCGGGCTGCCGATGCAATGCCCGACCTGCTTTCAGCAAATCCTTATTCCCAAAGCGCCCACCGGCGCGACGACGAAATTGATTTTGCGGACAAGACGCGCAGTGTCATTTCCGGTCAAAACTCCGAAATTCAAGGCGGGTTGAAGCCGTTGGTTTTCGCCAACGGTTTTGTTAATCTCTTCCGCGGTGAGCCGCAAATCCATTCACGCTGACGATAAAAATATCGCCTTCCTCATTGCGCGTTTGTTGACGGAGCGAAAGCAGACGTTGGCGTTGGCGGAATCCTGCACCGGCGGTTTCATCACCAATCAAATCACGAATGTGCCGGGCGCGTCGAAAATTTTCCTTGGTGGCGTGGTGAGTTACAGCAACAAGTCGAAGCAGAAATTTCTCGGCGTCCGTCGCGAAACCTTGAAAAATTTTGGCGCGGTCAGCGCGGCAACGGCGCGGGAAATGGCCGAGGGCGCGCGCAAAAAATTCGGCGCGGATTTTGCTCTTGCAGTCACCGGCATTGCCGGACCGACGGGTGGCACAAAGAGCAAGCCAATGGGGACGGTTTTTATCGCGCTGGCCGGCGCGTTTGAAACGGTGGTTGAGCGAAAATTGAATCGGTTCACGCGCGAAAAATTCAAGCAAGTTACAGCGTGGCAAACACTGGAATTGTTACGGGCGAATTTGTTTTCGGCTTGAGAGCGTTGCTTTTTGAATTAGATTCAAGCGCCTCGACATTTTTTGCGCGCGTCAACGTATGGATTTTATTTGATGTTCAATTTAACCGGAGATTTTGACCATGAGCACAACGACTGAAAGTGACAGCACACGATTTCGCAAACGCCGCGGCACCTTGCTCATTGTGGACGATGAGGACGGCGCGCGGCAGTCGTTGCGGGTCATTTTCAAGGACGATTATGATTTGTTGATGGCTGAAGACGGACCGACAGCTATTGAATTGGTCCAAAAAAATCACGTGGACGTGGCGGTGCTGGACATCCGCATGGCCGGTATGTCGGGCATCGAGGTGCTGGAACGCATCCGCTTCGTCAACCCGAACATCGAGGCCATCATGATCACGGCGTTTGAAACGACGGACACGATCCGGCAGGCGTTGCGGTTGCGCGCGTGCGATTATCTCAACAAACCGTTCGATCTAGCCACGAT
This sequence comes from Verrucomicrobiia bacterium, assembly GCA_035546095.1. Lineage (GTDB taxonomy): Bacteria > Verrucomicrobiota > Verrucomicrobiia > Limisphaerales > UBA11358 > UBA11358. The sequence continues at coordinate 17,463 of DASZXB010000063.1, forward strand.
TCGCAGCGCGGTCAGTCAGGCGATGCAACGCCGGCTGGCCAGCAGTCAAATCAACAGCAGCACCGAAAAAATCCGGCGGTTGCTCGATGAATTGCAGGAGCAGCGCGCCGAAGAGCAAATCGCCAAAACGCGC
>DASZXB010000064.1:0-27728 GCA_035546095.1 Verrucomicrobiia bacterium
CGAAGCCGGACGCGTCCGGCATCATCTGGCGAACAACGTCGGCGACGCGAAAAATCTGGTGCTGCTCATCGGCTATTGCGCCGAAGGCACGCTCGGCGCGCAACTCGCCGCGCACCAATCGCCCGTGAACATTTTCGGCGAGCCGTTCAACGTGCGCGCGAAAGTCGTTTCGCTCGACACCTATTCCGGCCACGCGGACAAAAATGAATTGAAAACTTACGTCCAGAAACTTTCCGGCGACATCAAAAAAATCGTCTGCATCCACGGCGAAGAATCCCAATGCCTCGCTCACGTCGAGACCTTGCGCGGGATGAAACCGAAAGCCCAAGTCTTCGCGCCGCAATACAAGCAGGTGATGGAAGCTTAATCCCTAAAATTCACAAACTGCACGGCCACGGGAAAATCTTTCGCGCGCACGGCAGCGATGACGGCCTGCAATTCGTCGCGACTCTTGCTGTTCACGCGCACTTCGTCGCCCTGAATCTGTGTCGTCACCTTGAACTTGCCGTCGCGGATGAAGCCGGTGATTTGCTTGGCGACGCTCGTCTCAATTCCATTTTTGATTTTGATGACCTGCCGCGCATGGCCGAGCGGCGAAATGTCCGGCTCGCATTGCTCGACGCTTTTCAAGCTGATGCCGCGTTTGGCGAGTTTGCCGACGACCATTTCGTTGAGCGTGCGGACTTTGAAATCGTCCTCGGCGCTCAATTTGATTTCCGTTTTTTCCAAAACGATTTCGGCTTTGCTGCCCTTGAAATCGAAGCGGTTGGCCAGTTCCTTTTTGGCCTGATTGACGGCGTTTTCGATTTCCATCGAGTTGACCTGCGAAACAATGTCGAAACTTGGCATGACGGGAGCGTAAAAAACCCGGCGCAAAAAGAAAAGTTTAAGTGCGGATTTCGTCCCGGCTTGCCGGCCTGAAGAAAATGAAGCGGAACAAGGTCGTGCCGATTCCCCTGGCCGCGAACGGCGGCCAATACCAATAATTGAAGATGAGACCCGCCAGCAGCGGCCCCAAGACCAGCGCGCCCAGTCCCAGCGTCGTGAAATGAACCAGCGCGAGCGACAGCACCAGACTCAAGGCGTTGGTCGCAACCGTGGGCCAGAGATAAGAGAGGCGGTTGCCGGTGGCAATCAAAGTGCCCCACATCGTAAATTGCATGTTCAAAAAAGCGTATGACGTCAAAATCAGAAGCCACGACGCGGACAGTATTTCTTTGTCGTTTCCCCACCATCGCAAGAGCGCGGGGCCGCAAAAAATGATTCCGCCGGCCAGAATCAGGAACGTGACATTCTGCAGCCAGAAGCGCGGCCATAGAACCCGTTGAATGGAGAGGTATTCGTGGCGCGATTGGTATTGGGTGATCAACGGCCAGCGCGTGCTCGTCCACACGGCGGCCAAATCGGCGGCAATGTTCATCAATTGAACGGACAATCCGTATTTGGCGTTGGCCGCCAGACCGAAAACAGCCAGACAAATGGCCGTATTGGCGTTGATGGTCAGATAGCCGCTCATGAACTGGACGCCCAACCGCCAACTGTTAGGCCAGAGAATCTTGAAATTTTCCAAGACATCAATCTTCTCCGGGCGGGGTTGGCCATCCAACAATTTTAAGCATCTCCATCGCGCCAAACTCCGCCAAATTACGCTGCCAATCAGATTGCCAATCGGGACGCTTAAAAGCCCGGCCCCGCTTAACAACAAGACGCTGGTCACGATTAATCTGACCAAGACAGCCAATAATCCGATGCGGGCGGCGCTCCTGACCTCGTTCATGCCGACAAGAAAGGTGTACCACCAATTCCAGTAAATATCGAATACCGTGGCCACAAGCGTGATGCCCCACGCCAGTCGCGTGATGAATTCGGAAGACGTTTCATCAATGCGCAATTCGACCATATATGTTCCCCAAATTCCCATGATGACAAAAACTCCGGCGGCGAGATAACGATACAACACGCGGGTGGTCAGCAATAATTGCCAGAGCAAAACATAATTGGGCGACGCCGCAGTTTCGCCCGATTTATGCACGCCGTGCGCCTGCAAAGTCCTGGCCCCGCCCATGGCGTAACCGATGAACCGCCCGACGGTTGGCCCAAATCCGAAGTCAATGATGGGAGCCAATGCGATAAGACTTAACAGAACATAATACATCCCCAAATCCGCCCGTGACAGTTCTCGCAAGACCAGCGGTAAAATGACGATACCGGAAACCAGTCTAATAGCATGAAAAATCCAGGACCAGACAACTGCGGAACGGTGCAAACGATCAAGAAACGCTTTGAGATTTAAGGCTGGCCGTCGGATGCTCATTCAACCCACGCAGTTTGAAGCCAAGTCAATGGCCCGGTCAAGCGGGCATTGACAAAACGATTGCCTGATTGATTTGAAAACTCTGTTCAATGACGGCGGCGGCAATCCATCATCGGGCGCAAAACAGATTGAGGTAACCCGCGGCATTCAAATGGCCGTCCAATTCCTCAAGCCTGTGGATTGCCTGCAAATTTCCGTCGAGGCATATGGCGTGTAGATTAAAATTCTGCGAGCGCAGTTCATCATAAATCGCGCGCGGCGCGACGCCCGCTCCTTTTAGATTCGCCGGGCAGTATTCGATGATCAATTTCAAGTCGGGCAGGCGCGCGATTGTCTGCCGCACGCCGCGCAAGACGCCGAGTTCAGCACCTTCGACATCAATCTTGATGACATCCACGCGTGGATTGCCCCGTTGTTTCAAAAATTCATCCAGACTGATGCAGGGAACGGATATGGACTCCGTGGAATGAGTCTTGTTAAGCAAACTGTTGCCAGCGCCGCTGGTGGAATTGAGATGCAGCATCGCCAGCTCTTGATTGTCGGAAACGGCACATTGAGTCAGTTCCTTGTTGGCAAGGGATTGTGTGTTGAATTCAAGAAACTGAAAGGTTAAAGGATCGGGTTCAAAGGAATAGACCCGCCCGTCTTCGCCAACCAATCGGCAAAATTGACGCGTGAGCAAGCCCACGTTTGCCCCGACATCCATCACTACCATGCCAGGCTTCAAAAATTGCGCGCAAAAATGCTGGATGTCCGGCTCGGCGTCTTTCGTCAAATGGGCCAGCCTATCGCGAAGACTGAAATAAGGCGGAAACTTCAAGCCACGCAAAAGTAACAACCAGTTCACAATTCGGGTTGTGCTTTTTCTCAAAGCGCCTTTCGGAGTTATTGTCGGATAGTTATATGTGCGCAACTGTTCTGAAGAACTCATAAAACATTTAGTCGGTCTTTCAACCGCTTCGTCATGTTACGATGATGCTGCTTCTACTGCAAGACTTCGCAAATATATCCATCCATGTGCAAAGCCCAAAAGTTAATCCAAGAAAGTGTAGCATGGGATAAAACCGCATGATTTTACAACTTAAATGTTAATCCTTCAAATTTTGCCCCGACTGCGTTAATTTTCCGGTGAATGAAGATTGTCCGCTTTTTGCAAGGCAGGTTGCACGCTTTCAAAATTGCCCAGGCACGGCGGCAATTGCGTCAGCAATATCGTGGTGATGTAAATGAAATCACACGCGGCCAATGGAATGAGAGTCTGCAAGATCCGACCGCATTTTACATCCGATGTTGTCACTACTTTGACAAACGTCTTCCAAGTGAACTCATGGAGCATCGTGACTATTTCAAGCGGCAACGGCGGGGTTTTGGCGAAGATGCTTTTCATGTTATGTGGTTTGTTTTATTTCGGGAATTTCACCCGATTAACTTTCTTGAAATTGGCGTGTTCCGGGGACAGACCTTGAGCTTGGCTGCCATGTTGTCCCGTCAATTCAATTTGAATTGCTTTGTTCAAGGCATTTCGCCTTTTTCGCCGGCAGGAGACGCCGTTTCCCATTATCGGGCAAATGTTAATTATTATGACGACACATTAAAAAATTTTGCCCGTTTCTCCTTGCCCGCCCCTGCGTTGTTGAAAGCGTATTCGACTGACGCATCGGCGCGGGCATTGATTGCGTCACGTTCATGGTCGGTAATTTACATTGACGGGAATCACGATTATGAAATCGCTAGACAAGACTGGGGCACCTGCTCACAGAATTTACAAAAAGATGGAATCATTGTGCTGGATGATGCAGCGCTTGCAACGGCTTATCGCCCGCCACTGTTTGCCACCGGTGGTCATCCAGGGCCATCACGATTGGCGCAAGAAATCAATCAGGACCAGTTCCGTGAAATTTTGCATGTGGGACACAATCGGGTTTTTCAAAAAGTCAGTTAAATGAAAATCGCTATTCTGACAACTGACAGCCGGGAACATTTTGGGGATTATGCCAATCCTAAACCTTATTTCGGCACTGCCCCGGAAGCCTTGTTACAAGGACTCACCTTATTGCCGGGAATTAAAGTTCACGTTGTATCTTGTCTGCAACGACCGGTGAATTCGCCGGAAAAACTGGCAAATAATATATGGTTTCATGGCTTGCATGTTCCAAAAATCGGCTGGATGCGGACAGGTTATCAAGGCTGCATCCGCGCTGTCCGCAAAAAATTGAAGGAAATCCAGCCGGACATTGTTCATGGTCAGGGCACGGAGCGTGATTGCGCCATCAGCGCCGTGTTTTCCGGATTTCCAAACATCGTCACCGTTCATGGAAAGATGGCTGAACTGGCGCGTCTGTTTCATGCGCGTATCGGCACTTTCAGTTGGTGTGCGGCGCGGTTGGAAAATTTTACGCTGCCGCGAACGCACGGCATCATCTGCATTTCCGATTATGTGAAAAACCTGGTCAAGGATTATGAAGTTCCGACGTGGCTAGTCCCCAACGCCGTCCAAAAAATGTTTTTTGATTTTCCCAAAACAAACTCTGTTGCCGTCGCAAAGCCATTGCTCGTCAACGTGGGAGTGATCGGCGAAAGAAAACGCCAGCAACAATTACTGGCCGTTTTGGAATCGCTTCGGGCGGAAGGATTGCGATTTGACACCCTGTTTGTCGGCGTTTCTCCTGCCAGCTCAGCTTATGCCGCAGAATTCGATGCGGGATTAAACCGGGCAAATCAAAAATATGGAGGCTTTGAACATGTATCGCGGTTGGATGATGGGGCATTCTGTCAATTATATGATCGAGCTTCAGCCATGATTCATTTTTCCAGCGAAGAATCCTTTGGTCTTACTTTTGGCGAGACCATTGCCCGGGGACTGTATTTGTTTGCATCGGATGTCGGAGCAGTCCGTGACATGGCCAAAGGCGTGGAACGCGTCCAAATCTTTAATTTGAACGATTGGGATGGATTAAAACAGTCTGTTCGCCAATGGCTGATTTCCGGCGGAGACCGCCTGCCGCGTCCGGCCAGCCCGCCGACAGAATTTGTGCAGCGTTATCACCCCGCATCTGTCGCGCAACGGCATCTGGAAATCTATCGTGAAGTGTTCAAAACCCGTTCGTAAACAGTTTTAAGTTGCTGTGCGACGTCAATCCATGTCAGCGGTTTTGCCAGTGATTTGAGCGATGGCGCGGCGGTGTAAAATTTTTTCAAAAATCCGGCCATGCGCTCCGGCGCGGTGACAGGACAGTAATTTGCCTGTTCGCCAAATGTTTCCCGCGCCCACGGCAAATCACTCAAGAGCAATGGACATCCGCAAGCGGCGGCTTCCAGCGCGGACAAGCTCAAACTTTCCATCGCGCTCAACAAAACGAAACCGCGCGCTTCACGGTAAATTTTCGCGAGTTGCGCGCGGTCACCGATTGAGCCTTCGTAACGGATGAACGCGGGATTTTCCCGCGCAAACCGGGAAAAGTTTCGTCCATAGGCATCGGTGTCGGCATAGGGATTGCCGATAATCCAAACGGGTGTTTGCGCCCGGACCGCCGCCCGCGCCAATTCCAGAACCCGTTTGCGTTCCGTGATGGTGGCCGTGCAGACGAGCCATTTTCCACGAACAGATTCAAGCGGCTCAAAGAAAATTTCCTCAACGCCGTTGGGAACAACGTAGGTGCGTTCTTTGGGCGCGTTGAAAAGATAATTCATCAGATGCGCTTCCCACGGTGTCAGAGCAATGCACGCGTCGGCCAGTTGATAGGATTTCCAGTTGAACGCGGCGGAAAAATATCCCGGCGCGAATCGGGCTACGGCCGCGTTCATGGTTCTTTGCAGCCATAATTGCGACGGCGAACGAGAACCTTGCGCGGTCAGCAACTCCGCCATGACGACTTTCATGCCATTTTGCCGAACCATCTGGATTTGAACGGAAGACATCCGGCCAAAAAAATGGAGAACGTCGCCTGTTTGTTTTTCATCCCACCAGCGCAACCATTCCGTTTCGACGCCGATTTTCTCCAGCGCCAGTTTGGTCTGTTCGATTTGGGTTTGCAGTCCGCCGTGGGTGAAACTGAAAGGCAGGTTGCAATGGATCAGGATTTTCATCAGCCGTTTTGCAGTTGGATGTTAAAAGCGCAAGGCGGTTGCACAAGAATAAAACTCATTGCAAAATCGGGATGATTTGCCTTAAATAAGCTGAAGTTGTCACACCGTTTGTTTGCATGCACAACGCCGCTTTAAGAACTCTGGCGATTTACGCCATCTGTGTTCCTTTGGCATTGATTTTCGGTTATCTGCTGACCGGCCCGCTGGATTATTCCACGCTTGGATTTTTCGCATTACTGGCTTTTGTGCTCGCCTTTCCCATTTTGCTGAAATGGCATCATCCACTGCTTTTGTTCACCTGGAATTTCGCCGGCGTCCTCTTTTTTCTGCCGGGGCAACCGCCCTTTTGGATGGCATTGGCGGGCATCAGTTTGGTTTTTTCCATTTTGCAACGAACACTGGATAAAAATGTCCGCCTGCTCAATGTGCCGCAAATCACGTGGCCGATGCTGTGCCTCGTCGCGGTGGTGCTGGTAACCGCCAAATTCACCGGACTGGGATTGCGGGTGTTCGGGAACGAAGTTTATGGCGGGAAAAAATACGTTCAATTGCTGGGAGCCATCGTGGGATATTTCGCTTTGTCCGTAAGAGCCATTCCGCCCGACCGCAGAAAATTATACGTCGGCCTGTTTTTTCTCGCCGGCGTGTCATCGTTCATCGGAGATTTGATTTCATTCGCGCCACGTTCACTTTATCCGATTTTTTATCTTTTTCCGCCTAACATTAGTTTTTTCACGACGAATTCCCTGGAAGGAGATTCTACGCGTTTTACCGGAACTGTATTTGTATCTTTGGCATTCTTTTCCTTCATGCTGGCCCGCTATGGAATTCGTGGAATCTTTTTGTCCGGCAAACCGTGGCGCTGGATTTTCTTAATTCTGGTATCTCTATATGGTCTGTTTGGGGGGTTTCGGGGACATTTGGTTTTCTTGTCCCTGATTTTTATTCTGCAATTCTTTTTGGAAGGCATGCACAAGACAAAATTGTTACCCGTTTTCACATTTGCATTACTCGTGGGCGCGGTTGCCATCATTCCGCTGGCGTCGCGATTGCCTTACACGTTTCAGCGTGCCATTTCATTTCTGCCTTTGGGTGTCAGCCAGGCGGCAAAAGCGGACGCGCAAGACAGTTTGGAATGGCGGCTCAAGATGTGGGATGGCCTGCTGCCACAAGTGCCGCAGTATTTATGGCTGGGCAAAGGTTACGTCATTTCACCGCAGGATTACAATTTCGTCATGGGTTGGGACGCCTCCGTCCGCGGCGGTTTTGCCGAAGATCAGGCGCTGGCCTTGTCGGACGATTTTCACAATGGCCCGCTGTCCGTCATCATTCCTTTTGGCATTTGGGGCGTCATCGCGTTCCTTTGGTTCATCATCGCCGGCATTTGGATTTTGCACCGGAATTATCGGTATGGCGATCCGTCCTTGAAAATGATAAATACGTTTTTGCTGGCGGTCTTTGTGGCGCGTGTGATTTTCTTCCTGTTCATTTTTGGCGGCTTGCAAAGTGACATGGCTTATTTCTGCGGCTGGCTGGGTTTGAGCGTCAGTTTGAACGGCGGTGTTTGCAAGCGCGCCAAAGTGAAAGCCGCCGCAAAACCGGAAACACCCGTCAGGAGTTTTAGGGATTTTTCACCAGCACCGGCTTTTCAACGCCGCATCGACTGAATACTTCCGTTCAGAACGCCCTTCAAATAATGGCCGGTGTGACTTTGCGCTGATTCAATAATTTTCTCCAGCGGGCCTTCGGCGATGATTTTGCTGCCGCCGCTGCCGCCTTCCGGTCCCAAATCAATCAGCCAATCCGCCGTTTTGATCACGTCCAGATTGTGCTCGATGATGACGAGTGTGTTGCCCGCGTCGCGCAATTTGAAAAGGACTTCCAATAATTTCGCCACGTCGTGAAAATGCAAACCTGTCGTCGGTTCGTCCAAAATGTAAAGCGTGCGCCCGGTCGCTTTGCGCGCGAGTTCCGTCGCCAGTTTCACGCGCTGCGCTTCGCCGCCGCTCAACGTCGTCGCCTGCTGGCCGAGCCGGATGTAACCCAAACCGACTTCCGCCAGCGTCGCCAGTGGGTCATAAATTTTCGGCACGGCGCGGAAAAATTCCACGCCTTCATCCACTGTCAGGTCCAAAACGTCCGCGATGTTTTTACCTTTGTAAGAGATTTCCAGCGTCTCGCGATTGTAACGCTTGCCGCCGCACGCTTCGCAGGTCACATAAACGGCGGGCAAAAAATTCATTTCGATTTTTAACACGCCATCGCCTTCGCATTTTTCGCAGCGACCGCCCTTGACGTTGAAACTGAATCGCCCCGGCTCGTAACCGCGCACTTTGGCGGCGGGCAATTTCGCGAACAAATCACGGATGTGATTGAACATGCCCGTGTAAGTCGCCGGATTGCTGCGCGGCGTCCGGCCAATCGGCGTCTGGTCAATCACGATGACTTTGTCGAGCGCCTCGAATCCTTTCAACGCGCGATGCGCGCCGGGAATTTCTTTCGAGCCGTAAAATTTGCGGAACAGCGCGCGCTGCAAAATGTCGTTGACCAGCGTGCTTTTGCCGGAGCCGCTCACGCCCGTCACGCACGTCAACGTGCCGAGCGGAATCCGCACGTCAATGTTCTGCAAATTGTTTTCCTTGCAGCCGAGCACTTCGAGCCAGCCGCGTTCTTCGCTCGGCGCATTGCGTTTTTTCGGAATCGGAATTTGCAATTCGCCGGTCAGATATTTTCCGGTCAACGAATTTTTGCCCGCGAGAATTTCCGGCAACGTGCCCGCCGCGACCAATTCGCCGCCGTGAACGCCCGCGCCCGGTCCCAAATCCAAAATATAATCCGCCGCGCGAATTGTGTCCGCGTCGTGTTCGACGACGAGAACGGTGTTGCCCAAATCGCGCAGACCTTTCAGCGTCGCGAGCAAACGGTCGTTGTCGCGCTGATGCAGGCCGATGCTCGGTTCGTCCAAAACGTAAAGCACGCCGACGAGCGCCGCGCCGATTTGCGTCGCGAGCCGGATGCGTTGCGCTTCGCCGCCGCTCAACGTGCCACTCTCGCGGTCGAGCGTGAGATAGCCGAGTCCGACGTTTTTGAGAAAACCGAGCCGCGCACGAATTTCTTTGATGATTTCCGCGGCGATTTTTTGCTGAAACTCCGTGAGTTTGAGCGTCGCAAAAAATTCATCCGCTTTTTCCACGGACAAACTGCAAACGTCCATGATGGACAAACCGGGAATTTTTAATTTTGAATTTTTAACTTTTAATTCAGAAAAAAATTGTCCGCTCCCCAAAGTGACAGCCAAGATTTCCGGTTTTAATCTTTTTCCACGACACGCATCGCATAGTTGCGGACTCATGTATTGCTTGAGCCGGTTACGGATGAATTCGCTTTCGCTTTCCGTTGCGTGCCGCTCCAGATTCGGCAGCACGCCCTCGAACGGACGGTCAATGCTGCTGACTTTGCCTGCGCGCCAGAATTTGAATTCCACATTTTCCTCGCCCGTGCCGTTGAGTAAAACGTTTTTGAAATCTTCGGGTAAATCGCGCCACGGCGTCTGCAAATCAATGTCAAAATGCGCGGCGACCGAACGCAATAACGCCTTGTAATAAATGTTCATCCGCTTGCCCGCACGACGCCACGGTTGAATCGCGCTTTCGAGCGGTTCGTCGGGATTCGGCACGACAAAATGTTCGTCGAAAACCATTTTTTGTCCGAGGCCGTGACAGACCGGACACGCGCCGGCGGGCGCGTTGAACGAAAAATGTTTCGGCGTCGGCGGGTCAAAACTTTTGCCTGTCGCGGGCGAACACATTTTGTTGGAATGCAAAGTTTCTATCCACTCCGTGGAGTCGAGGGTCGAGGGTCGAGGGTCGAGAGCCGGACGCGGATTCTTGCCTTCGACTTTCGACTCTCGATTTTCGATTGGCGTTTGATGCAACGTGAACATCACGCCTTCGCCCCAGCGCAAAGCCGTTTCGACGGAATCCGTCAGCCGCACGCGGATTTTGTCGTCAATCACGAGCCGGTCAACGACGGCTTCGATGTTGTGGAATTTCTTTTTGTCCAATTTGGCGCGCGCGACATTTTCGCCGAGTTCAATCAATTCACCGTCCACGCGGGCGCGGACAAAACCTTCGCGCGCGAGCCGCTCGAAGACGTCGCGAAATTCGCCTTTTTGCCGGCGCACGACGGGCGCGAGTAGCATGACTTTAGTTTTCGGCGGCAGCGCAAGAATTTTGTCCACGATGTCGCTCGTGCTTTGCGTGGAAATCGGCACGCCGGTTTCGGGGCAATGCGCCTGACCGATGTGCGCGTAAAGCAAACGCAGGTGGTCGTAAATTTCCGTCGTCGTGGCGATGATGGAGCGCGGGCTGCTGCCGGAACTGCGCTGCTCAATCGCAATCGCGGGCGAAAGACCTTCGATGTAATCCACGTCCGGCTTTTGCATCTGGTCGAGGAACTGGCGCGCGTAGGCGGAAAGGCTCTCGACGTATTTGCGCTGGCCTTCGGCGTAAATCGTGTCAAACGCGAGCGACGACTTGCCGCTGCCGCTCAAGCCGGTGACGACGACCAGTTTGTCGCGCGGGATTTGCAGCGTGAGATTTTTGAGATTGTGCTCGCGCGCGCCGCCGATGCGAATGAATTCCTTGCTCACAGATACAAAATTTTTCGTTAAACCGAACCGGCAAGATTACTGTAAAAGTTCCGTGAAAGCAAAAAAAGAGACGCCGTTAAGAGAAAAAATTTCGGAATGAATGCCGATGAATTGACGAACCACTAAAATTATTCCGCCACCGCTTGAGCCAGCCGTTGCAAATCTTCCGCCGCCGTCGGGCTGCCGGCGTCGGCGGCGCGTTGCAGATAAATCCGCGCTTTGGCTGAATCCTTCGCCACGCCGTCGCCGCTTGAATAACGTTCGCCCATGCGCAACAGGCCGAAAGTATCGCCCGCTGCCGCCAGTTTTTCTTCCTGTTGTAATGCTTTTGCCGCCGCTTTTTGCGAGGCGTTGTCCGCCCATTGCTTTTGAATTTTCTGCGAAATCGCATTGTCATCCGCCATTCTCTTTGCCGCCCGGTTCCATTTCGCCAGTTGCGCCGCCGAAACCTGCAATGTGTTTGTTCCCGCATATTCAACGCCCGTTACTTGCGCCTCCGCTTCCTCCGCCACGACCAACAAAGGCTGCGCCACCGCCGTCGCGGAATTGATACCGACGATTTTTTCCAATTGATTCAAATCCGGCATGATTTGAACGACGGGATGTTTTCCCGCGCCGGCCAATTCGCCGCCGCCCGCCTCGCGATAGGGTTGCCCGACTTCAACCCACGATTCACGCGCGCGCCGGCTGATTTGTCCCGCGCCCGGCGTGCTGTCGAAATACAATATCCTGCCGTCGGCGGTCGGAAAACCGGCGCAGGCATGGCCGGTCGCCTGCCCGTCGAACAGAATGCCCACCATTTCCGCCGGAATGTTTTTTGCCCGCGCCTGCGCCACCAAATCCTCGGCGAATTCCACACATTCAAATTTTTCCGCGCCGGTCTTTTTTGACGCCGTTTCGCTGGTGTAAGGAATGGCCGGCGGATGATATTGTTTGATGAAATTCCGGATGTCCGTTTCGCCGGCGGCGTGGCGCATCTCATTCAACAATTCCGGCGTCACCGCAAAATCATTCAACGGCCACGTCGTCATCGCCTCGGACAATTGCTTGTCCGTCAATCGCCCGCTGGAAACCTGACGCAATGTCAGCACGCGGCGAAACACCTCGTCGCCCTGTCGCCGGATGACGTTTTCCGTCGCGGTGACGGCATTGTCCTGATTGGTCGTGAGCGTCCAGCTACCGGGAAAATTCCGCTGATTGAAGACTTGCGTCCTTTCGGCGGACACCAATTCCGCGCGCGGACAATTCGCCGCCAACATCAACGCTGCGATGCAGACGGAACATTTCATAAATAAACATTTCCTCCGTCACGGCAGTTCAATCACTTGAAAGAACGCGCTGGCCGCGCCGGTGGTCAGCGTGCCAGTGTCGAGCGTGAATACACTGTTGCTGACGCTCAACGTCAACGGCGGACTGTTGAGATTGGTCAGCACCTGCCAGCTCGCCGTAGGCAACGCCAGATTCGTCGTCCACAAAACTTCGTAATTGTAATTCGTCGAGCCGGTCCATTGGATTTGAAAACCGCCCGCAGGCAGCACCTCAATGCCATTGACCACAAATGACGGCGGAACCGCCACGCCCGGTGGATACGCGATGAGGCGGTAAAATTTGATTGGCCCAAATCCGCCGGTCAACGAGCCGTCGTCGAAGAACTGAAAGATGCCGTTCGTTGGCGTGAGCGCCACCGGCGACAATAACAGGCCGGGAATGGTTGTCCACGAAATTGGCGCGGGCGAAAGGCTCGTCGTCCATTGCACCTGAAATTGATAATTGGACGGCGCATACCACGTGAGCAGGATGCCGTTCGTGCCGCCGATGTTTGTGAAGGTAATGCCGGAAACCGGCCAATTTGTGATCGGCGAAGTCGGCAGCAGATCGAACGTCACCTGCACCGAGTAATTGGTCACGGCAAACGCGTTCGTGTTTTGCACCGCGAGATAATATGTTCCGCCGGGCACAATGTTGGTCGGCGTGGAAGTCGTGCTCAACACCGTGAAATTGTTTGTGCTGGTGGCGAACAAGAGGGAATCGCCCGGCGCGCCTGTGCCGCTGGGCAACGTGGTCTGGTTGAACCAGAAATTCAGCGGGCCGCTTGTCGTGAACAAAAAGTTCGTGGCCAAATCGGCATTGGTCGGCACATGCACCAGATAATAATCAATGCTGTTGGGCGGAATTGAGTTGGTGATGGGTGTATTGTTAGTGATGGTGCCGACCGCCGTGGTGAAATTGAACCGCAACTGCCAGCTCGCGAGCGTGTTGGTGAGACCGGCTCCCGCGCGGTCATCCTGGATTTCCAACGTCCAATTGCCCTGCGCATTTTCGCCATCCGGTGCGTCGAGCGATTGTTCGGGGAGATAAAATAAATCTCCATTGGTTGAAACAAACGGCGGCACGGCAAATTTAATCGGTGTCGTGGTTTTGTTCGTGTCTTCGGTGAACACAAGATACGAATAATTCGTTTCCATTGTGGCTATGCTTACGGCGTCCAGTAAGACTCCACTGCTTGAAGTAGGAGGAGTCGTTGATTGGAATGTTAAAAGTGTTGATGAGGTTGCCGCCGTAAATGGCACCGACACAAGCTGCCAATCAAGATTAGACCAATTATTTGCGGAGGTATAGTCAGCGGTCACTGATGTTAATAAAGCGCCGTTTATCAAAACATTGGCGCTGGGGACAATACCCGCTGCCACGCTATCAGGGTTGCGGGCATAAGCAAAATTAAGTACATAACTTTGACCCGGAGTTGTGGGGATGTTGGTGGAAATCTCGCCAGCCGCATCCGGAGCGTTTCCATTAAGATCAATAAAATAATTTCCTTCGTAAGGTTGAGAATTAAACGAATCTCCTTTTTCGCGGCTTTCAATATTACCGGCATCCACGTGCCATCCATCACTAAAGTAATCTCCCGTATAGAAAAGAGGCGTGCCAACAATATCTTCAAATCCATTTTGCCAGACCGTATTGGTGGTTGGGCTAAGTTCTCCCGCGCCGTTGGTGCTGCCGCCGCCGCGATTTTCCATCAGCAACACGCGCGTGCCATCGGGGGCGGTGAGGTGAAACACCAAGTCCGAAATACGCGGATGCTCCACCGCAATGCCCACTTCCACCGACGAAATGATTTTGTTCACCGGCACGGAAATGGTTGCCGTCGAAACCGCATCATCCAAAATCGGCGTCGAGCCGTTGGCAGTGAAATCTATCTGCGCGGGCACCGAGCCTAAAGCATAGGTCACCGTGATGGACACGGTTTGGGGCGTGCCGCCGGGATTATACACGCCAAAGTAATAAGTGCCGGGTGTCACCGGCGGCACGATGGAAATGGAACCCGTTTGCGTCGGCGGCGGCGGAACCGGCGTGTCAATGTTGGTCATTTCGTCAAAGTCATTGGTCGTCGGCAACGCTCCCTGCTTCAAAAACAATTCCACCGGCGGCACGGCCGTGCCGGTGAGATTGGTCACCGTGATGGTGAGATTGGTCGCGCCCGCCGGCACATCCACATAATCGTAATACCACGCGCCGCCATTGATGGTCACCGTAAATGTCAGGCCGTTGCCCGCCTGATGCGGTTGGAGCGTCATGCTGAAATTCTGGATGATGTTAGTGAAACCTTCAACGTTGTCGGCTTCGTGCAAAATCCATGGGCCGATGCCCTCTTGACGGAAATAGCTGTTCAGACTGCCGGGGCTATCGGAAGGCTGCGAGCCGACGATGTCATTGGCCCCGCTGTCGTCATAGATAAATGAAGCAAACCCCGGAGAATTCGGCGAAGCGTGGTTGTTCAAGATGACATTGCCGGAGCCGAGGCCGTTGTTCTGGCTGTGCGACAATGAGCCGACCAAATCGCCCAGATTTTGCGCGTTGAACGCGACGGAAGCGATGGCGCGGCGCAATTCAATCGGGAACGTGGAAAGCGCGACCACATTGGTGAAGCCCGGCACCGCCGGATTTCCACCTGGAACCATTAGCGGCACATTCACGCCATTGATGGTCTGGACACCGTTTGATTGTGTGTCAAACGGCGTGGCGCTGAACACGGAGAAGAAGGAGTATTCCGAGGCCATCTGGTCTTCCGATTTCACACCGACATAGTAAACGTCGCCCGGTGCGGAATTGGTGAGTGCGACAAATTCCGTGCCGCCGCGTCCCAATGAAACGGTTCCGTTGGTAATGGCGTCGTAGATCACCGCCGGGTCCAGGTTGGTCAGCGCGGCATTGGTGCTGACATAAAGGTCAATATCCGCTTCCGCCCGCGTGGCGTTGTCCTGCGAATTGGCAAAAACGCCTTCACGCGGAATCGAAAGTGTCGGCGGCGCGTAAGTGATAAACGCTGCATTGGTCACGTCGGAATTGGTCACCGAAGCGCCGGCCGGCGGATTGGTCACGACGTAAAAATGCCATTGGTTGGTCTGGCCCATTGTCACCTGCCAGTTCGTGCCGAAATTCAACAGCGGGAAATTCGTGAACACAGCGGCATTGGTAAATGAAAGCGTATTTGTGCCCGGCAACGGCGAATTGGCACCGACATATTGATTCAATAATTCTCCGCCGCCGTTGGCCACATAGGTAATCTGCTGGTCGCCGGTGGGATTGGAAGCGAACGCCGGCGGAACGGTTGTCACGGTGATGGCGCCGCTGTTGCTGGTCGCACCGTTGCCGCTGGAAATGACCAGCGCGTAATCCTGCACGATGTTGGGCGCAAAATTGCCCGCGGCATCGTTCGTCTGCGCCGTGACGGCGTTGACGTTGACGCGCGTGCCGAAGACGGTCACGGAAAAATTCGTACCCACGCCCGCCGGCAGATAGACGTTCTGGACGTTGTTGATCACGTCGAGCGCCGGCTGCGAATTGGTGGTTTCGGGATTATTGAAATTTCCCGATGAAATATCGTTGCCGTAATAGACAATGGACGGGTTGTCAAGATTGGTGACGACCAGCGTCAGGTTGTTGACCAGCTTGATGGCGGCGGCGGGATTGCCCGGCGGATCCGTCCAGACGAGCGTGACCCGGAGCGGCTGCGCCTGCGCCTGCGGCGTGTTCAACGTGACGTTGAACGTCCGGCTGTCGCCGGTGGCCAGCGCATTGGTCGGATTCTGGTCTTGAATGAAACTGGAACACGGCGTGTTCAGGTTGGTGGTGATCCCGAACGGCAGGGAATCCGGCAGATTGGCCAGTCCCCAGCCTTCAAAGTTGATGGAATTTTGTATGCCCAAATCATAAAAACCGGTGGTGCGCGCGCCGTTGATAAGCATCGCCTTCAACAACGCCGGGCTGGGCAGCGTCTGCCATTGATTGGTGAAGAAATCCTGCATCAAGGCCAGCACGCCGGAAATTGCCGGCGTGGCCATGCTTGTGCCGCTCTCGTAACGGTAATAATGCGGAGTCGCGCCCAATGCATCGTTCAAACCCTGCAACACCTGATCGTAATTCCCGTTGTCGTTGGTTGTGGTGAGGGTGACGTAAAGGTCGTAATCCACCGGGTCGGCGCCGTTGTTGCCGACAGCGTAATTGAATCCGCCGCTGGCGGTGGCGGCGGCTAGATAGGCCACGCCGTTGCCGCCCGGATCAGGAGGAATCGTGAAGAGGTTTGCCTGCACGAAATAAGCGCCCGCCCCGGAATTATTGTTGGGGTCAGGGTAATTATTCAGCGGATCGGGCGTTTGCGAGATGTAAATCGGCAGATTCAAATCCCCGACCGTAAATAAATTTGGCACGACCTGAATGGTGACGCCCACGGCGTTGGGAATCGTGGATAAATCAATACTGTAATAATTCGCCGAACCACTGTTCACGATTTGTTCGGTGTATGCCTGAAACGAATAATTGGTCGGGTTGTAATACGCATTGGTGTCCCATTGCTGTGACCGCGTGGAAACCACAAACGTTCCCGGCGCGACCACGTCCGGTTTGAAACGTCCGCCCACGCCTTCGATGCCGATGCCCACGTTGCCGCGGCTGGAATAATCGGCCACTTGAAAACTCGTGTCCGTCATCGGCTGCCAAACTTGATTGGAAGAACCGTCGAGCGCGGTGACGTAATTTGTGATGTTCCGCAACTGTTCCAGCGCGCCTACGGTCACGACGTTTTTGGCCGTGCCCGGCGCGGAAATCGTATCGGCTTCGCCGCCCGTGCCGTCGTTCTGGCCGCCGCCGTTGTTGCCGGCGGCAAAAACAAACAGCACCGGCTGCGAGCCGGTCACAGTCGGCAACGCATCGCGCGTCGCCGCGTCGAAACTGGCCGCCTCCAGATTGTAAGTGGCGTCGCCTTCGGAACCCCAACTGTTGTTGGAAATGAGCGCGTTGGTCAACGCGGCGGCTTCTTGCAAATGACTGTCCGGCACGTTGTTCACCTCACCGCCCGCGCCCAAAAAACCGACGGAGAACAACGTCGCGTTCGGCGCTTTGCCGCCGAAATAGGCATTGGTCACCGAGCCTTGCGGAAGATAGGGCGGTTGATTGATGGTGGAAGATTCCGCACCGCTGCCGGCGATGATGCCCGCCACGTGCGTGCCGTGGCCATTGGTGTCCGTCAAACTCGCATAATTAGGGTCGCCAAAAACGCGATTGACCAAATCAGGATGCGTCGCGTCAATGCCCGAATCGTTCACTTCCACCACCACATTTGACCCCGTGAGATTCATGTAGCTCGCCGTCGCGGTCGTGTTCGTGGAAATGCCGAGCGTGACCCGCGCCAAATCATTGGCCGCGACACGTTTGTGATACGGCTCAACAATTTGCACCCCCGGCAGATTGGCGAGCGCCGTCCAATCCTTTGGCGGAATCACCCGCACGATTTTGCCGAATGGCGACGTGTCTTCCGCAAAAATCTGGCCGCCAAGATTCTCTATCTGCTGAACCGTGGCCGGCACGTCGTCGCCGAACAATCCCAGATTCAACAACGTGCCCTGCGGCAAAGAATTTTCATCGAACGCCAGCAATGACGATTGGACTTTGTAATACGGCTCGTAGGGAATGGTCGCAAATCCGGCGGACGCAAGGCTGTTTGCCCCGTCGGCGGAAAGGCGGACAAGATACGCGTCGTTTGGAATGTAGGAAACGATGGCCGCGCCGTTGGCCGCCAGCAGGGCGCGAAACGCGTTGTCAATCGGCCCGTGCGCCTGAACGATGTAAGCGCCGGGATCGCCTTTCGATTTGAGGTTCGGCGGAATGGAAAAATTCAGCGGATTGCGCGTATCAATAAAGGCATTCTCCAGCAGAATCGCCCGCTCATCCCGCGTCAATTGTCCGAGCGATTTCGAGGTGTTGCTCAAACGAAAGGCGAATTTGTTTGTGTTCGCCGAAATCGCGGCGGTTTTTGCCGCGTTTGTGGAAATGCCCGACTTGGCCAAGATGCCCGGCGCGGTCGAAGCCGCCCGGGTCGTCACGACCGTCGGCTTGACCGTGATTCTTTTACTGGCGGATGGATGATGCCAAAGCAACCACGCGCCCGCCAGAAACAACAGGCACAACAAAATCCAAATTGAACGACGCGCACGCATAATGACTTTTTACCGCCAAAAATCAGCGGCGGAATTTTTTTATTGTTTGTTCAAACTACGCTCTCATCAAATTATTTCAAAATCACAACGGCACAATTTTCAATTCGGCGGCAATACGTTGAAACTCTCGATTACCGCCGTGTTGTTGCTGATGGCCGGAATGTTGGTCCAGACCAGATCGTTAAAACTGTTGGTCGCTTGAAATGTGTTTTCGACGTGCGTGCTGTTGAACCGCACCACCGCGCGCGTGGCGACTTCCGATACGACCTGATAATTCGTGACCATCCCGAAAAACGTTCCGCTCGTGACGATGGAATTCGGCGCGGGCTTGAGCGTCTGGCCGTAACAATAAATCGCATAACGCATCGGCGATTCCGGCGAACCGCCTAGACGCAATAGCGACATCATCTGCTGCGGCAGCCATTCATACATCTCATCGCTGATGCCGTTCTGTTGCTGGGCTGCGTCCGACACAGCGCCGTTGGCCCAATGCAAGAAAGGCGATTGATCGCTCAATTGCGGCGCGCTTAAAACATCGCCCACATGCTCAAAAGAACCGACCAGACCATCGTTGTTTGTGAAAAGAGCGCGGGCGTTGTTGATACCGATAACCAATTGTCCCAGCGCGGAATTCGTGCCGTCCGAGCCGGCGGGATTGATGATGTTCCATGTATAATTGGTCAATGAACCGTTGTGTTGCGGTAAAGCAGGCAAGCCGATGCCCGCGGCCGCCGCGTTATTTGAAAGCACGACCATGCCACTGAACAACGCCGACCACGCCGCCAGATTGATATTATTGTTCGCGCCGACATTCACGGAAAGCTGTCCGCGCGTCGCATTGTCATTGAACGCCGTGGTGAAGAGGTCGAACAATTTTCGGTCCTGCACCGGCCCCTCGCTGATGGCATCCACCGGATTCCGATTGCCCGTCCAGTTTGTCCATAACGTGATACCCGGACCGGCGGCGGTCAATTGGTCAAACACATTGGCCGATTTCAGATAAACCGTCTGCCACGGCGTACCGCGATGCACGCGCCCCAGCCAGCCGACCGTCGGCATCTTATTGGTCGGGAAATCCCAATCATCTGATTGCCACACCAGCGGATCTTTTAACGCCAGATTGTATTGGTTGATGAAGTTGGGGTCGTCCGGCGTATTTACATTGTTTCCCTGATTAGGATTTCCACCCCACGGCGCATAATGGTCATTTAATTTACCAATGCTGATGCTGGTTAAGCTGGGAATTACATTTGGCGGATCATACTTATTTGTGCCGGACCTAATAGTTGAGCCTTTTTCCGCAAAAGAATAATTCAAATCACTGGCGACATAATGGACCAACGGATCATTTGCCTGCCATGTGGTGTAGAGCACGGAGTATCGTGTTGGCGAGTAGGGTGTTTGAACACTCAACTCTACATTCGTTGCAGTTACACCAGAAGCACTACTGATGTTTCCGGGTTTGAAAAAAGCATCAAAAGCAGCTTGCTGTTGCGAAACAGTCCCACCCAGCGAAGATGCCGATGGGTCGGCATGCCAAGGACCGTCTTCAGCGATGTCCACAGGTTTTGAACCTCTGGAAATACTGATTTGATTGAGGATTCCATTTGGCACATTCAGGTATGATGAATTCGTGGCCAAATTGGTATTCCATACACCGGCGTTACCATCAGTGAAAATTTCCGCGTTTAAATCACGACTGCTGTCCGGTCCAGCAAAATTGACGTAATCAATGACGTGATAAACGTTATTTGTAAAATCCAGCATATAAACCTGCAATCGGTTGGTTATCATCAACTGGAAATGCGGAAAAGGAAAACCGATGGTGTTGGTTTCAAATGATTGAAGCGAATGTGTGGTGTCGTAAGGATTAAAATAAGAATCGGCCACAAATCCCGGAATAGTGCCGCCATAACTTAATGGGATAGTGGGGCCAGTCGCAGAAGGCGTGCGATAAACCCACCAATTGGGCGTCGGTGGCGCAGAAGAATCGGCGCTCAACGGTGTTGGAATGTTAACAAAAAGTGGAATGTCAAAAGAATTTGAATTAGGATTATCGGCATACCACGGCGCTGACCCCGGCCAAAACAGTGGAGTGACTGCATTATTAATAATGAGATTAGTGGTCGTAAACATTCCATCATCGTTTGTCATGGTCATGATGAGATTGTCCCGAACAACAATCCGGACATTGTTGGAATATGTATCGTTGTAGGAATTCCAACACTCCACGCCTAACGAATTGGTGACAACCATCGTATACATTTGATTGGTATGAAAATTCGCAAAATTGACAGGCGTTGGCGGTGGTTGATTGGTGGCTGTGCGCGTGACTTGTAATCGGCGTGTCATACCAACAATACTCTCCAGCGAAAATTCATTGAAGTTGGGAAAGCTTTTTTTCGCGCCGATAATCCATGGAGCACCATAAACATTTAAGCTATCACTGAACCCAAATGGCAGATCGGTAGCATTGGTCGGTTGCGCAAGCAGGCCACCAAAACTTTCATTAAGCGATAAGTCAGCCGCGTCAAATGGCAAGACTTGACGATAGCTGTTAATGTAAACGTTTTTGAAACCATTTTCGGTGACTACCCAAAATGTCGGGCGAAATACCGACGGATAATTTCTTCCCATCACAAAAGTGTTATTCGTCGTCGCGTCGTAGATGTTCGCCGCGAGTTGCAGCACGCGGTTGATGGCGGAGGAATAGACGAACTTGTTGCTGATTAGCACAGGAATGTTCGTGATGCTGAAAGCGTTGGTCAGGTTGTAACTCGCCACGTAATTCGACGGGTCGCGCGCCAGCCAGTCCGCCGAATACATCCGCAACATCCGATCGGCGGCGATGGTGAAAAATTGCAGCGGTTGCCACGGCGTGAGGTTCGTTTCCGCGCCGGGAGAATAGACAATGTTGGTCAACACGCCGTTGGCATCAAAGAGCGCCACCGCGTTGGAATAATTGAGATTCATCTTGCCCTGCTCCGGAGTGGATTCCACGCCAAGTTGTCCCGCCAGCCGGTAAAATGTGTAACGGTCGTAAGTGGAAACACCGTTTCCGGCGGAAAGCAGGCTGCCGCTGAGATAATTGCCAGTGTTGAAATTAGCTACGGGAACGCCATTGGTAGTTTTTGTTGGATCAAACAAATCCTGAAGGTCAAAGAAATGATTGGTGTTGTCCGCGCCAGCCCACGGCAGACTGGGATCATCGTTACCGACAAAAAAATCAGCGTTGGTATTAAAGGTTGTTTGCAGCGGTCCATCGCTGTAACCGTCAATGCCATCATTCCTGAATCCTGCAAAACCATTGAGAAACAGATTTTGAGCAGCGGTAAGGTTGCCGTAGGTGCCATTAGCACCACCATAACGGTATTTTAGTAATGCCAGCGCATCTTCAAAAGCGCGACCGCGATTGATATTATTCGGTGTCTGCCATTCCTGATATGCGTAAGGATTGTTTGCCACATTTTCAATCGTTGGCGGATCCCATTGGTTTGTATTCAAATCAGCTAGAAATGCCGCAAGGTTGATTTCCCAAGAACCAACACCTTGATTGCGGAGAAAGCCGTCGTTTCCGCCTGACATGGAAATGTCCGGTCTCATGGTGTCATTGTAAATATAATTCAAATCCAGCGTGTTTCCGCTCATCGGCACGGCGAAGAAGGCGTAACGCGCGATGAAATGGTTATTCGGTCCGTAGGGCTGGTCGGGATGTTCCAAAAGCCCAATCCATTCCGGGTCGCCCACTTGCAGGTTTGTGGAAGGATTTCCATTCACAAGAATCACGTTGCCAAGATTATCCAGATTAGTCACCCAACCGTTTGTTTCAAATTGGCCGTTGCGATTGAGGTCGAGATAAAAACGGAAATCGAGCGGTTTCGTGTTGTCGGTGTTGGTCGAGACGAACACCGGCGTGCGTGGAAAAGCATACAGGTTCGTTAAATCCACCGGCATATTGGTGAAGAAGCTCGCGTTGGTGGAAACCAGCAGGCCGAAGCTGTAAGGATTGGTCGTGGCGAACGCGTTGGCGAGGATTTGCGACTCGGCGCTGGCGAGCGCGGCATCGGCGGCAAGCCGCGCGTTGGCGGTGTCGGTGGTGGTCGTGACCGCGCCGCGTTCGCGCCGGCTGTTGGCCAAAAACGCCACGGCCATCACCGTCACCACCGCGAGCAGGATGAGCGTGATGACCAGCGCGACGCCGCTCGTCGTTTTCTTTTCACTTTTCAATTGCCACATATCACTTATTGATAAGCTGTCGGGTCAACATTACGGATCGGAACACGCTGCCGGAACAAATGAACCTGTCCGGCTTGATCGCTTAAATAATTGGTGACGGCTGATCCGCTCAAGCCTTCCGCGTGCTGCAAAGTATGGTCTTCCAACACGCCCATCTCGATTTCAACGGTCGCGGGAACCACATTGCTGAACATATAAAATCCGGTTTCACCGAATTGCGGCGTGTAGGTGAAATAAAGAACATTGTTGGTGGCGACCTGTCCGTTTTGCCAATTCGGCAGATTCATCCACACGCCGTTGGTGTCAAACGCGCGCACGCGCAAATGCACGACGCCATCCATCAAGTGACTCCAAAAGGTGGAATTGGTCAATGCAATCGAGGTGAAATTATTGTAAAGCGCGGCGGGCGTGCCGGTGATGATGTTGGTCGTCTCGTAAAAACGATAAAGCGAATACCATCCGCCGTCCGGCGAATTGGTCACCGTATAACCCGTGCCGACCCAGCTTTGACTGCCATTGATGTTGCCGCGGCTCAAAATAAAAATCGTTTCCAATAAATTGGTGCGCTGCTGACCGCTGCCGGCCAGATTTTGAAAAAACGGCGACGGCAGCGACGGATTATTCAATACGGCGACGTAAAAATTCACGTTGTTGCTGATGCTGCCGGCAGTGAAAGCATTTACAATCGTATTGCTGGGCGTATCCGACGGCGTCATTGTTTCCAAATCGCCGCGCATCAAATCCATCGCCACGCGACCGGATTCCAGCACGTCGGTCTGCGTCAATCCCGCGCGAAATGCTTTTTGCGTGCCGTTGAACACGGCCATCAACGCGACCACAATGAACGAGAGGATCGCCATCACCACAAGGATTTCGATGAGCGAAAACGCCAGCCATCGTCGCGCGCGCGCCGTTGCAAAATCAGGATGGATGGAAATGAGCTTCAAAATGCAGGAATGTTGGTGAAAGTTTGTGGTTGAAAGTAATACAAGCTATTGTTGTTTGTGGCCTGAATAATTTGCCCGGCTACCAATGTGCGGAACGTTTGCCGTCCGGCGCCGGTGTTGCCGCTCGGCAGCAACGGCCAGAGAAATGTCAGCCGCAAGTCATGCAGGTTGGCGGTCAAGTTGGTTGTGTAAAGCGAAAGATTGTTGGTGTCGATCGCCACCGGCGTGTTCTGGAGAAAGACTTTGTAACTAAAAGAATCGCTGCGCAGAATATCGTTGTCCTGCGGCGGCTTTTCCACCGCCGATCCACTGAGGGAACGGATATAGGCGACAACGTGATTGCTGATATAATTGCCATTGAGGATGGCCTGACTATCGCTCGGACCACCATTGCCAGGATTCGTAAATTCAGGCGTGCTCAAAAGCCCGATGATGTTTGTGCCATTGTTAATCGGCACCGCAAATCCGGGATATCCCGACGCGATGGAACCGCTGGAGTAAGTGTAACCGTTCACCTGCGGCGCGCCGGGGGAGTGGTTGGCATAAGTTATCCATGAATTCGTGATGGCATAGACATAATTGGTCAAATCATTCACACCGCGCGCGCCATTGCGGATAGTTTCCAGCAACACGGTCGCGTCCTGATTGATGATGGTTTCCTCGCGATTGTCCTTTTGTGTGTTCATGCCGATGGGCAGCACGCCGATGATGGCCACCAGCGCGATGCCGATGACCGCCAGTGAAATGGCAATCTCGATCATTGTGAAGGCCGATTCCGCCGGGCGAATGGATTGCGCGCGAAGTCTCATTTCATTCTCGGATATTCCAGCGTGGCGCGTCCGGTCAACGCGTCAATGTGGACGATGTTATAGGAATTGGTGCTGTTGCCCGGCGGATTTTCCACGATGTCATTTATGGTCACTGTGGTCAATTGCAGCATTTTGGTTTGCGGGTCCCGGCCGTAACCGACCGTTCCTCTCGTCAATGGAATGTATTCATCGCGCGTCAACGGTTGCGGGGTCAAATCAGCGGTCGTCAATTGACCGAGATAGTTAAAAGCGATGTAAGGCAGCGGGAGATTCGTGGCATCCACGGTTGGAAAAGGAACGGGCGTATTGGTGAAAGCATAAATGGCGTTGTTGTCAGAATGAGGATAATCTTGATCCCATTGATTGAAAAACGGCGAAGCCGTGGAGGACACAACCGCTCCGGGAACGGCAAATTTATTGGTCGCAATGAAACTGCCTTCCGGCAAATTCTGCCACGCCGCGAGATAATGCCATTGATGACGCCCCGGCTGATCACCCACCGCGCCGTTGGCCATGAACGTGTAACCGGACAATTGTTTGTCAACCAGATTGGTGGCGGCGGTTTGTTGAGCCAAAGTAAGATTGTTCCACCAATTATTAGGAAAACTCCCGCTAATGGTCCAAAAATTCGTCGGCACAAAGACCATATAAACCGTCGTATGATTGGCGATGGCCAGTTGGCGCGCGCGCGCCACGTCGTCGAGCAATTGCCGCGTCGCACTGACGGAGGAATTGGCGTTGCCGACATTTTTGATCGCCGGCACGACTAGCGCCGCCAAAATGGCGATGATGCCGATGACAGTGAGTAACTCGATCAGCGTAAAACCGGATTGACGACGGAAAGCATTCACAAAAACCTCATGAACCAATCATTGCACCCAACTGACGATGTTGTCCTTGTTCGCGCCTTGATTGGCAGCCTTGCCCGAATCAATTTTGCCATCCGGTCCGGCAGACCAGACCATCACGTTGCCGTGAAAACGAAAGTTATTTCCGCTGCCATCAGGATTATTTAACCCATTTATGCCAGGATTATTAGGACCTGAAACAGTTGACGAGCAGTAAAACGCATCCAAACATTGATTGTCTTCGTTCAAATCCATACTGATGATATAAGGATTTCCCCACGGATCGCGATAAACCAAATCCGGGCCGACCACGCCATTGGTGTTGTTGGCATCGCCCAGCGGCGCGTTCAGAAAAAGAGTGCGCTGCGGATTTTTCTGATGATTTTGGTTCACCGAAGTCACTGTGGTATTGGTGATGTCCATCAAAATGGCCATGACCTCTGTGTTTGTGGGTTGAAAATTTGCCGGAACCGCGCTTGGCCACATTCCACCGCCATTGTTATCCGGCAAAAAACCGCCATAAGTGTAACATCCGTTGATGGCATTGGCCTGCGCGTTGCTTGAAACCGGAAACCGGCTGTAAATGGATTCATAATTTTCAATGGCGGTCGCAATGTCATGAATTTGCGTTTTTGCTTTTGTCTTTAATGCGATTACTTTGACATGCACTATCGCAGGTAACAACAGTGCCGCTAGAATGGCGATGATGGCGATGACAGTGAGTAGTTCGACCAGCGTAAAAGCGCGGTGGCGACCGGCGGGCAGCGAAATCAATTTCATGGGTTTCAGGGACATTAAATGGCGTTGTGAATGATGCAAAATTTGGGCACGTCCGGGCAAATGTTTTATCGGTGTTGCAGAGCGCTTTGAAATCGCTGGCCGCACCATGATGGAAGCGCGCCAGATGCTTTCGCTCCAATCAACCGGCACGATGTTGTTGTGCGGCGAATCTTTTGATTTGCAGGGATGGCACATAATATCAGGGCAACGGCGCGTTAATCTGCACCTGCTTGCTCCAGTTGCAGATGAGATTGGTTTTTCCGCTGATGACAACCTGAAGCCAAAGATCATAAGCGCCGGGATTGTTCACCGGATTATATGAATTGTAGCGCCACGGATTTACACCTTGCAATTGTGGTGTCGTCCCCAGGGGAGAGTAAGAATCGTCCGAACCTACAATGATGTTTACCACGCTGCCATCAGCGTTGGTAAAAAGAGTGGCAATCTGATTCGGTTTTAAGTCAGGAAGGAAATTTTTCGCAGTTGGCGTATCTTCGCTCATTCCTGATTTATTACAATTGATAAACCCGCCAACGCCAAATGTGGAGCTGACAATATTTGGTGTAACCTGCGCGCTGTTTTCAAGTGTTTGAAAAAAAGCGCCATTGTTAGTAGTTCCAGATAATTCAAAATAAAGTTGGTTGGTCCGCGCCCAAATAACGTCGTTAAAAGTGTTTGTATTACTTGGCGGATAAAAACCATAGGCAGCCTTGTAACGGTCAATTGCCGTCTCAATCTGCGCCATTTCAGTTTCGGCGCGATTGATGATGGCGTGCCTTTTTACCGCCGCAAACGCAGGAAAAAGCAACGCCGCCAAAACGCCAATCACCGCGATGACGGTAAGCAGTTCAACGAGGGTGAACGCGTGAACCTTCAGGATGTCTTTTTTGGTGTCTGATTTTTTCATTTCGGTCGTTCTCATTTTTCGCGCAATTCGTCTTCCATCCGTTCGCTCAACCATTGCTTGATCATGCTTTGATAATTCAGATACCGCGACCGCGCGAGCCGCTTGATGCGCGCCAGCATCCGCGGGTCCATCCGCAGCGTGATGGTCACGGATTCGGCGGCTTCCGCGCTTCCCGCTGTCGCGGCTTCCATCAACCGCAAGTCGGGCCGGTTTTCCAGCCAGAAATCCGCCTCGGCCTTTTCATCGTCAAACAACGGCACGTCTTCCCAACTGGCAAAAGTTCGCACGGCCATAAATTATCGTTGGTTCCTTTGGACCGATCATTGCAAAAGGTTTTGGTCAATTTTACGCTGATAAAAAAACCGCTCTTCCGGTTCAAATGCGCGCGCGCTCAAAACCCGAACCAGACGGCCGTTGGTCCGATAAACGCTAAAAATACCAACGCCGCCCGCCGACATTCCCAGATTAAAAAAGCGCGCCTGCACGCTGAACCGGGACGAGTCGGGCAACAACCGAATTGCGAACGGGTCTTCAAAGGATTCTTCAATTTCCCGTTGAGTCAAAGAACCATCCGATTCAAAAGGCGGGTTATTCCAATCGAACTCCATAACGAGTTAGCTGTAAATAAAACGCCCATGCAATGTATTTACTTTG
>DASZXB010000065.1:0-20018 GCA_035546095.1 Verrucomicrobiia bacterium
CCGTCGTCATTTTCATTCCGTTCAATTACTTGAAACGCAAATACACCGACAAACTCGCGGTCAGCAATTTTTTCGGCAACCTCGAATTTTATCTCGGCATGTTGGGCGGCATGATTCGTTTTGCGTGCATGGCGCTGTTCGTACTTGCCATGTTGAACGCACCATTTTACAGCCAGCAACAAATCATCAATCAGCAGAACTACGACAAAACTAATTTCGGCGGCGGCACTTACGAAGGCAGTTATTTCCCGCATCTTTTTACGATTCAAGACGACGTTTTTGTGAAATCGTTTACCGGCCCGCAAATCAAAAATTTCTTGAACCCGCTGCTGATTACTACCGTTGACACGGTGCAAACGCAGCGTAAATCTGTTTCGACGAACCCTTGACGCGTGCGGTAATCTGGGCGCATGGCTGGGTTTTCATCCGTAACTCTCGAACGCATCCGCGCTGCCAGTGACATCGTGGATATCATCGGCGGCTATCTGCCATTGAAAAAAGCCGGCGCGAATTTCGTTGCGCTCTGCCCGTTTCACAAGGAAAAGACGCCCAGCTTCAACGTCAATCCGCATAAACAAATTTTTCATTGCTTCGGCTGCCACAAAGGCGGCGATGTGTTCACCTTTGTCAAGGAATACGAAAACATCGGTTTTGTGGACGCCGTGCGCCGCCTCGCCGAGCGCGCCAAAATTCCGCTCGAATTTGAAAACAATCCCGCCGCGCAGGAATCGCGTCACCTCAAAGACCAGCTTTTGGAAATTCACGAAAAAATCACGCAACGCTGGCAAAATTGTCTGCTCAACGAATCCGCCGGAGAAGTTGCGCGAAATTATTTGGCCAAACGCGGCGTCAGCGCCGACGCGATAAAATTATTTCGTCTCGGCGCCGCGCCGGAAAATTGGGACGACACCGTCAATTGGGCGAAAAGCAAAAGTTACGATTTGCCGCTCGTCGAAAAAGCCGGATTGATAATTCGCAAGGAAGAAACCGGAAATTATTACGACCGTTTTCGCGGACGGCTTATATTTCCAATTTGCGACGAGCAGGGTAGGGTGGTTGGTTTCAGCGGACGAATTTTGTCCGGCGACGAGAAAACGGCGAAATATGTCAACTCGCCCGAAACGCCGATTTTTACCAAGAGCAAAATTTTCTTCGGCCTCGACAAATCCAAACGCGCGATTCTCGACGCCGGATTTGCCATCATTTGCGAAGGTCAATTGGATTTGATTGCCTGTTTCATGGCCGGCGTGCAAAACATCGTCGCGCCGCAAGGCACGGCATTCACCGAGCAACACGCGCGGATTTTGAAACGCTATGGCAACGAAGTCGTGCTCTGTTTTGATTCCGACAACGCCGGACAAAACGCCGCCGTCCGTTCGCTCGACCATTTGCTTGCGTCCGGTTTGGCCGTGCGCGTTGCTGTCGTACCCGCGCCGCACGACCCGGACAGTTTCATCAAATCTTTTGGCGGCGAAAAATTCCGCGAACTGATTCAAAATGCCGAGGGATTTTTCGATTATTATTTGAATCGGCTCTGCAAACAAAATGACGCGAACAGCGACAAAGGCCGGATTGCCATTTTGCGCGCGATGGCCGAAGCCGTCCACAAAACCAGCAGCGCGGTTTTGATTGACACCTACGCGCAAAAAACCGCGCTGCGATTGGGCGTTTCCACCGAATCCGTCCGCGCGGAATTCAAAAAAATTCCGTCAGTGAAAATTCCAGTTGCAGAAAATGAAGGTGAATCTTCTGAAAATGTCGGGCAAATTGAATCAGTTCGTCCGCCGCCATCCGAAATTCATTTACTCAAACTGCTTTTGCTCCACGACGAATTGGCGGCTTGGACGGCGCTGCATTTGAACTTGGATTGGGTTCAAAATCCGCTCGCTCGCGAAATTATCGAACACCGTTTGTCCGCGCAAAAAAATGGAACGTGGAAAAATCTCACGGCGTTTTTGGACGAATGTGATTCATCGGAAATGCGAAACTTGGTTACGGAAATCGCTGCCGAGGAACGCAAGATTCCAAATCCTGAAACGCAACTGACCGATGTGGTTTTGAAATTGCGTAATCAATTTCTCGACCGGCAAATCACATTGCTCGTTCAAAAATTGAGCCAGCCGCAAATTTCGGAAATGGAGAAAATTGAATCGTTGCGCGAACAAATTAAATTGCGCGAACAAAAACGTTTGCCTTTGTCCGCGCAATCTGTTTGAAAAAATTATTTCGCGCCCTGATCAATCCACGCGCGAATCAAACCGATTTGTTCATCGGTCAATTTTTTCGCGCCTTTGCCTTTGGGCATGAAGCTGTCGGGATCGCCAACGTGCGCGACGCTCAAAACCAAATCGCTGTGCGCGCTGTCGCCGGGTTTGACGACCGCGCCGTCGCGACTGCCTTTAAGCGTGCCCGCCAGCGTGTCCAGTGACAGCTTGGCGGCGATTTTCGGTTTCGTGCTGTCGTGACATTTCAGGCACGCGGCGTCAAAAATCGGTTTGATGTCTTTGTCGAAGGTTACGCCCGTTTTAGTCGAAGCCGGTGGCAGTTTGGCGTCGTCGGCCAGAACTACGGTCGTGATTCCAAAAACTGCGGCCAGAGTGATTATTAATTTTGCTTTCATAGTTTTGGCGGTTGTCTGTCGCGAATTAAGACGCCTGAATCGCCAAAAAGTTTCAAGCAAATTCCGCAGCTTGCGGGCGGCGGGTCATTGCGCCAATCTTGCCGCGTGAACAATGAAGATTTTTCCGCTGCCGCACTGGTCGTGCTCGGCCACGGCACGGAATTGAACGAAAATTCCGCTACGCCGGTATTGCAGCACGCCGCGGAATTGCGCCACCGGAAAATTTTTCGCGAAGTCCGCGAAGCGTTTTGGAAGCAGGAGCCGCAAATCAAAAGAGTGTTGGCGGAAATTTCCGCGCCAAGAATTTTCATCGCACCGTTGTTCATCAGCGAAGGTTATTTTGCCGCCGATAAAATTCCAAAGGAACTCGGCTTCAATTTTCCTGAAAACTTGAAACTGAAAACTGAAAACTCGGAAATTTTTTATTGCAAACCAATTGGCTCGCACGATTCCATGACGAAAGTGATTTTGTCACGCGCGAAAGAAGTCATGGAAAAATTTCCATTCCCACGCGCCCCGAAAAATTCTGAGACGACGTTGTTCATCGCTGGCCACGGCACGGAGAAAAATGAAAATTCGCACCAGCCAATTGAGCGACAGGCAGAATTGATTCGCGCGCAAAACATTTTCGCGGACGTTCACGCGATTTTTCTCGAAGAATCACCGCGCATCGCCGATTGCTATTCGCTCGCGCGGACGAAAAATTTGATTATCGTTCCATTTTTCATCAGCGACGGTTTGCACACGCAGGAAGACATTCCCGTTTTGCTCGGCGCGCCGGAGCGAATCGTGAAAGAACGGCTTGCCAAGGGCCAGCCGACATGGCGAAATCCGACGGAACACAGCAGCAAACTCGTCTGGTATTCGCCCGCCGTCGGTGGCGCGCCGGAAATCGCTGACGTAATTTTGGAGCAAGTGCGCGAGACCGCAAAAAATGATTTATGAAAAAAGTTCGTTTTGGCATTTTAAGCGCTGCGAATATTGCGCGCAAAAATTGGAAATCAATTCATCACAGCGGCAATGCGGTCATCGCCGCAGTTGCCAGCCGCGATGTCAAAAAAGCGCGGCAATTCATCAAAGAGCTTCAAGCCGAAGTGCCGTTTGAAAAAACGCCGGAAGCGCTCGGCAGTTACGAGGAATTGCTTGCATCGCCAAACGTGGATGTGATTTACATTCCGTTGCCGACGGCTTTGCGCAAGGAATGGGTTTTGCGCGCGGCCAGCGTGGGCAAGCACGTCATTTGCGAAAAACCGTGCGGTGTAAGCGCCGCCGACGTTCAGGAAATGATTTCCGCCTGCAAAAAAAATCGTGTGCAATTTATGGACGGCGTGATGTTCATGCACAATCCGCGAATGATGCGAATTCGGAAATTTCTCGACGACAAAAAAAGTATCGGCCAAATCAAACGCATCACGTCCAATTTCAGTTTTCACATGGACGAAAAGGCTTATGGCTCGAACGTTCGCATCAACAGCGCTCTCGAACCCGCCGGCTGCCTCGGCGATTTGGGCTGGTATAATTTGCGGTTCACGCTCTGGGCGATGAATTGGAAAATGCCGCGCGAAGTTCGCGGAACGATTTTATCCGAACGCCGCGCGCGAAAAAATCTCGCGCCTGTGCCGGTGGATTTTTCCGCCGAACTGATTTTTGACGACCAGACTTCCGCAAGTTTTTACTGTTCGTTCATCGCGCAATATCAAAACTGGATTCACGTCAGCGGTGACAAAGGCCAATTGCGCATGGATGATTTCGTCCATTCCACCGGCGACCCCGAACCGGTTTTTCAACTCAATCAAAAAGAAATCAAAACCAAATACCCGGGCAAATTTCCAAAAGATTTGGCGCAGGCCACGACCATGATTCGCAATTTTTCCAATCAAATCCGCTCCGGCAAACTCAACGCCGACTGGCCGATGCAGGCGCTGAAAACGCAGCAGGTTTTGGCCGCCTGCTTGGAAGCCGCGCAAAAAATTTAGACACGAATTTCGCGAATTAACACGAATTGAAACGGAATCTTCGTTTTAGAAAACAATTCGTGAAAATTAGTGCAATTCGCGTCGCTTTTTCATTTTTTGTGTCCCTCGCGTATTTCATGGTTTAACAAATTTGTAAAATTGTTATTCTGCGCGCGTGCAATTTCGGAAGATCACCATCATCGGCGTCGGTCTGCTCGGCGGCTCGATTGGACTCGCCGCGCGAAAATTTCGCGTCGCCGGAGAAATTACCGGATTCGTCCGCAGCAAAAAATCAATCGCCGATTGCGAAAAATTTGGCGCGACCGATTTTGCCACGACGGATTTGCTTGCCGCCGTTTCCGGTTCCGATTTGGTGATTCTTTGCACGCCGCTCGCACAAATGAGTTCGTTGACCGAACAATTTTTGCCCGCACTCAAACGTGGCGCGATTGTCACCGACGTTGGCAGCGTGAAAACAGATGTCGTGCGCGAATTGGAAAATTTGATTCAGAAATCCGGTGCGCATTTTGTCGGAAGTCATCCGATGGCCGGCGCGGAAAAAACCGGCGTCGCCGCTGCACGCGCGGATTTGTTTCAAAATGCCGTTTGTGTTTTGACGCCGACACGCAAATCCAATTCCACCGTCGTAAAAAAACTGGAACAATTCTGGAAATCACTCGGCGCGCGCGTTTTAAAATTGCCGCCGGAACAACATGATTTATTTGTCAGCCGCACCAGTCATTTGTCGCACGTCGTCGCCGCAACTTTGGCGAATTTGGTGTTGAATCCAGCAAATCCGAAAACGCAATCGCAGCTTTGTGCGACAGGTTTTCGTGACACGACGCGCATCGCGTCCGGCTCGCCCGAAATGTGGCGCGACATTGCGCTGGCCAATCAAAAAAATATCATGAAATCTTTAGACGCCTTCATTTCTGAACTGCAAAAATTCCGACGCACATTGAAAAGTGTGGATGTTAACGCGATCTCAAAATTTTTTGAAACGGCAAAATCGCGCCGTGATAATTGGCGCATCAAATCAACTTCAATTTCTTCCGAATGAATTTCAGCCACAGATTAACACAGATGAAACACAGATTTTTTAGACACGAATTTCACGAATTTCACGAATTAACACGAATTCAATTTGTGAAAATTAGTGAAATTCGTGTCAAAGGTTTTCTGCATTTGTGTTCAATCTGTGTTTTTTCTGTGGCTAAATAAAAATGGCGCTTCCCGACCTCATCGAAATTGTGCCGCTCGACAAACTGGTGCGCGCGGAGATCACCGTGCCCGGTTCCAAGAGCATCACGAACCGCGCACTCATCCTCGCCGCGCTCGCGGACGGCGAAGTGATTTTGCGCGGCGCATTGTGGAGCGAGGACACGCAGATCATGGTCGAGTGTCTGCGGAAACTTGGTTTTGAAGTTCATGTTGACGATGACCCTGAAGAAATTTGCAACAAGACGATCAAAGTCAAAGGTCTCGGCGGAAAAATTCCGAACGGCGGCACGGCGGAGAAGCCGCTGGAACTGTTCGTCGGCAACGCGGGAACGGCGGCACGATTTTTGGCGGCGTTCGTTTGTCTGGGGAATGGCGTTTATCGTTTGAGCGGCGTGCCGCGAATGCACGAACGTCCGCAAGCGGCGCTGTTTCAGGCGTTGCGCGAATTGGGTTATCGCGTGGAATCGGAAAAGGGAAATGACAAATTGCCGGTGGTGATTTACGGGAGGGATGCCGTGTCGGTGTCCCAAAATAAAGTCAGGGACGGCGGCACGCCGTCCCTCCCCAAAAAATGCAAAGTCAGCATTGATGAAAGTTCGCAATTTGCGTCGGCGCTGTTGCTGTGCGCGAAAGTTGGTGGATGGAAAATTGAAGTTGTCGGCGAAAATGCAGAGGAATCGCCGTATGTGGCGATGACAAACGGGATACAAAATGATTTCCTTCAATTTGGAAACATATTTCCCGTTGATGCAGATACTTCAAGTGGAAGTTACTTTTGGGCTGTTGGTCATTTATGTAAAGAAAAGCTACCTTTTCCAATTCAAGTAAATCATTGGCCGATCAAAGACTGGCAGATAGATAGAAAATTTCCTTTAGTGGTTGAAGATATGTCCCAAGGACGGAATTCTATTTCTCGAAAAAATGATTTGGGGGATAGCATAATGACGGCAATAGTGATTGCTCCGTTTGAAAATCATGTAATTCAATTCACCGACCTCGGCCGTTTGCGTCTTCAAGAAACCGAGCGCGTCGTCGCGTTGCGGACGGAATTGACCAATTGCGGCGCGAAAGTGGTCGAGGAAGGCGATACGCTGACGGTTTATCCGTCGCAGCTTCGCGGCGCGGAGATTGAAACTTACAACGACCATCGCATGGCGATGTGTTTTGCGATTCTGGGATTGAAAGTTCGGGGAATTAAAATTAAAAATCCGGCCTGCGTGAAAAAAACGTTTCCGAATTTTTTCCAAAAACTCGCCGCGCCGCCGCGGAACGGTTTGGGCGCGACGATTTTGGATGCGCGAACCGGAAAGAAATTATCGCACGAGGAATTATTTGCGGACTAGACACGAATTTCACCAATTAACACGGATTTAATTTGTGAAAATTAGTGTAATTCGTGTCAAAAATTTTTTGAAATTGAAAAAAAATCCGATTGTCATTGCGATTGACGGCACGAGCGCGAGCGGCAAGAGCACGAACGCCAAACTCGTCGCGCGTGCGCTCAACTATGTTTATGTGGACACGGGTGCGATGTATCGCACGCTGGCGTGGTTTTGCCTGAAACAAAAGGTGGACGTGGACGATGCCAAAGCCGTCGCCGCGTTGTGCCGCAAATGGAAAACGAAATTGGAGTGCGTCGAAAAAAATCATTTGCGCGCGGTGCATCTGCTCGTGGACGGTTATTATCCTGAAAAGGAAATTCGCACGGCGGAAACGAGTGCGGCGGTTTCGCACGTCGCCACCGTGCCGAAGGTGCGCGAATGGATGAAGAAGACGCAGCGCGATTGCATTCAATTCGGCAATCTGGTGATGGAAGGCCGCGACATCGGCACGAATGTTTTTCCCGAAACGGATTTCAAATTTTATCTGGACGCGCAATTAGAGGAACGCGCGAAACGCCGCGCCGCCGACGGCATTGAAGAAAATCTGGCTGCCCGCGACCAGCGCGACAGCCAGCGCGCCGTCGCGCCGTTGATGATTCCGCTTGGCGCGCGTGTCATCAACAATTCCCACATGACTTCGGAAGAAACGAGCGGACTTTTGATTGCAGAAATCCAAAAGCGGCTGGAAAAATGAATTTTCTTTACCGACTTGGCTGGATTTTTTTTCGCGTGTCCTTTTGGACGTGGCTGCGCTGGCGTTATTACAACGTTGAGCGTGTGCCGCAAACGGGCGCGGTGATTTTGGCGTGCAATCACGCGAGCATCCTTGATCCGCCAGTTGTGGGCGCGGCGTTGAACCGGCAAATCAATTATCTGGCGCGCGCGACGCTGTTCGATATTCCAGTTGTCGGCTGGCTGTTTCGAAAATGGAACGCGATTCCGATTGATCGCGACGGCGGCAACGCGGCGGGGTTGAAAATCATTTTGAGCCGGCTCGGAGAAGGCAACGGCATCATTTTGTTTCCCGAAGGCACGCGCACACGCGACGGGAATTTGCAACCGGCGCGTTCGGGTATTGGATTGATCGTGGTCAAATCCACCGCGCCGGTCGTGCCGGTGCGGACGTTTGGAACGTTCGAGGCGATGGGGCGCAACGTGAAATTTCCGCGGCCCAAAAAAGTTTCCGTGAAATTCGGCCAGCCGCTGAATTTTGAAAAATTGCGCGTGGAAACGAAAACGTGCGACAAGGCGCGGCTCAAGGAGATTTATCAGGAAATCGCCGACGCAATCATGGCCGAAATTGCAAAACTGGAGCCGAAAAAAGATTAGACAGGATTCACAGGATTTCCAGGATTATTTTCCAAACCATTTTTAATCCGGTTAATCCTGTGAATCCTGTCTCAACTAAATCCCCAGATTCGACAGCGTGTTGCTGATGCCGTTGACAATTTGTACGAGTTTGGGATGCGATTGCTCGAAGTCGCCGATGGACAAACGCAATTCGTCCACGGAGCTTCGCAACGAATTGAGATTTTGTTTTTCGCCCGTCGCGATTTCCGCTTTCAACTGTTCCAGCAATTGCAGCAATTCGTTTCTGTGTTCGGCGCTAATGGAACTCGCGCCGCGAATTTTCGCCTCAATCTCGCCGATGGTTTTTTCAATCATGATTCAAAAATAATTGTTGTTGGCAATTCTGCAAGTGGGTTTGTGTTCATTTGAGTTTCGACAGAACTGTTTGAACGATTGTCCAGATTTTGGCGCGGACGTTTTCGACTGAACCGGAAGCGTCCAGAACGCGAATGCGATTTGGTTCGGCGGCGGCGATTGCCTCATAACCTTTTGCCACGCGCGTGAAAAATGCTTGGTCGGCTTCTTCAATGCGGTCGCGGACGAACGGCAGATTGGCCTGACGTGAACGCAGACGTTCGCGGCTGATTTCCGGCGGCAATTGCAACAGCAACGTCAAATCCGGTTTGGTGTCGCCCACGGCGGTTTCAACCACCGCGCGAACCATTTTCAAATCCAATTCGCGTCCGTAACCTTGATATGCGATGGTGGAATCGTAAAACCGGTCGCACAAAATGATGGCGCCGGCGGCGAGGGCAGGGCGGATGATTTCGCGGACGAGTTGCGCGCGGCTGGCGTTCATCAGCAGCAATTCCGCTTCGGCGGTCATAGCGTGGTTGTCTTTGCTGTGTTTGAGCGTGTGGCGGATTTCCTCACCGATGGGCGTGCCGCCGGGTTCGCGCAACGTGCGGACGCTGTGGTCCAACGTGCGAAGTTGTTGCGCCAGCAATTCCACCTGCGTGGATTTGCCGCAACCTTCCGCGCCTTCAAATGAAATGAACGAGCCTTTCGACATTTATGATTGATTGCAGTGTCATCGCTGGTCTTTTGCCCCTTTAACCAATGCTTCATACGCAAGGTTGATGGTTTTAGACATTTCGTCAGCCCATTGCCGCACTTCTGGCGGCTGATTAGCGAACTTATCAGGATGATACATTTTGATGCGATTTCTGTAAGCTGTTTTTATTTCTTTCAGAGAAGATGAAGGAGAAACACCGAGCATGTCGTGAAAGCTCGACTTTTCCGCGACTGTTTCTGTGTTACCGTCGAAAAATTCATCCGATTGTTTGTTGTCGGAAGATTGATATTTGAATTGTGCTTGGACAAGAGAAATCAATCCGTTTATCAGTTTCCAAACTCCATATAAACCGATGAATACTAATATGCTTGCGATTCTAGCGAAAAAATATGTGTGCTCCAAACCGCCTGCGAATATAATCCAGAGCAAAACGCCGCCCGATGCGATCAAGAGAATTGTGCCGCTAAAAATTTCTTTGACCGCATCATTTTTTAGCTCGGCATTTTTCTCAAAAATAAATTCCCCAATTTTTGCATCAGCATCCATTTCCGAGATGCCATTCGAGATTAAAAAATTGCGAACGGATGAAGGCGACTCGCCCCAAATGATTCTCGCCCTTGCTTCCCAGATTAACTTATCTGGTTTCATGTTGCGCCCATTCAAATTTTTTTCAACTTCGGGCCTTTCGGCGTGTCTTCAATCACCCAGCCTTTCGCTTTCAATTCATCGCGAATGGCGTCTGATTTTTTGAAATCTTTCGCTTTGCGTGCGGCTTGTCGAGCTTCGAGCAAGGAATTTATTTCCGCAGGAATTTCTGTTTCCGATTTTGAGCTAATTCCGAGAACAGAATCAATTTTTTCCCATTCAACCAAAGCTGCTGTCGCTTCACTCGTGCTCAAGGAGTTTTCGGCAATACGTTTGTTGATTTCACGTACCCATTCAAAAACCGCCGCCCACGCGCCGGAAATGTTCAAATCGTCATCGAGCGCGGATGAAAAATCCTCGAGCAATTTTGATTTGCCCCTCACCCCGTTTGGCGGGGAGAGGGTGGCCAAAGGTCGGGTGAGGGGTTGATTTATAATCTCACGCAATTTGTTGACACATTCGTCAATTCGCGCCAGCGCGGTTTTTGCACCGGACAAACCGTCGAGCGTGAAATTAAATGTCTCGCGATAGTGCGCTGACAAAAGCAGAAATCGAATTTCGCGTCCGGTGAAATTTTTGGCCAGCAAATCGCGCAGTGTGAAAAAATTGCCGAGCGATTTGCTCATTTTTTTGCCTTCGACGAGCAAATGCGCGCCGTGCAGCCAGTATTTCACAAACGGTTTTTGCGTCGCGCCTTCGCTTTGAGCGATTTCGTCTTCGTGATGCGGAAATTTCAAATCTTCGCCGCCGAGATGCAGGTCAAAACTTTCGCCGAGCACTTTCATGCTCATCGCGGAACATTCGATGTGCCAGCCGGGACGGCCTTCGCCAAACGGACTCGGCCAAAAAACGTCGCCGTCTTCCGGCACGCGCGATTTCCAGAGCGCAAAATCGGCGATGGCTTCCTTCGCATATTCGTCGCTTTTGACGCGTTTGCCCGCGCGCATTTCGTCGAAGTTCAATTTGAGAAGCTGGCCGTAATTGCAACCGCAGCCGCGATATTTCTCGATGGAAAAATAAACCGAGCCGTCGTTCGCTTGGTAAGCGATGCCGCGCGCCAATAGTTTTTCGATGAGCGCGATGATTTCGGGAATGTGTTCGGTGGCGCGCGGTTTGACGTGCGGTTCGCGGCAGTTTAGCGTTTTCAAATCTTCGAGAAATGCGGTTTCGTATTTGCCGGTGAATTCGTGCAGGGAAGTTTTGGTTTCGCGGACGCGTTTGATGATTTTGTCCTCGACATCCGTGATGTTCATCACGTGCGTGACTTGAAAATCTTTGAATTCGAGATAACGCCGCACAAGGTCGGCGAAGACGAACGTGCGCCAATTGCCGATGTGCGCGAAATCATAAACGGTCGGCCCGCAGCAATACAGGCCGACGCGCGGCGGCGCGAGCGGCACAAATTCCTGAACGGAACGCGAAAGCGTGTTGAACAATTTGAATCCCATTTGCGTCCGCGCAAGTTAAGGTGCGCCGCGCAAAAGAAAAGCCGAATTGTCGTCGCCAAAAGTTGTGGACAGAGTTTTTGTCCGTCGTAATATCCCTGAAGAAGTCACCCGATTAATAGCATGATTCAGAAAGGAATTTTATGGAGCTCAAAGTTCTGTGCGACTGCGGCCAGAAATTCAAATTTGATGCGGAGCCGGTGAATGGACGAATGCCGTTCACAGTCAATTGTCCCGTATGCAATGCTGACGGGACAGAAAAGGCCAATTTGTTGATTGCTGAAAATCTTGCCGCTGCCACTCCCACAATTGTTACATCTCCGTCGGGTGGATTACGAATCAGCCGAACTGCGCAAACAATTCCGCCACCGTCACCATCAACAACTGATGATTCCCCACCGCCTACGATTAGCCCAAAACGCCCGCTTGCAACAACTGTATCTCCAAGCCAGCCTAAAAAAACCAGTTTTGGAATGGGTTTGCTGGGCGGATTTATTGGAGCATTGGTTGGTTCCATCATTTACTTTTTCATATACAAGTTCACGGGATTACACCTCAAGTTGTTGGCTTTGGGTGTTGGAGGTTTGGCTGGCTGGTTCGCAGAATTGATGGGCAAAGGCGAAGGCAGCAAGGAATTGGGTGGCGTCACGGTGGTTTTGGTTTTGGCGGGTGTAATTGGAGCGCAATATTTTGTCGCACTCGGTTTGTGGCACAAAGTTCTTGATGAAAGGTTGAAATACGCGCAATCAGCTTATGCAAACGCTGTTGTCGAAGCTAAAGAAACGGTAAAAATGATTCCGACAGGTTCAGATATGGAAATACGCCAATTTCTTGCAAAGCAATCCGATGAATCAGGCGTAAAAATCAATCCTGCCGACTTTGATGAAAATGATGTAAAAGAATTTCGTGAGAACCAACTGCCGGAATATCGAGAGCT
This sequence comes from Verrucomicrobiia bacterium, assembly GCA_035546095.1. Classification (GTDB taxonomy): domain Bacteria; phylum Verrucomicrobiota; class Verrucomicrobiia; order Limisphaerales; family UBA11358; genus UBA11358. The sequence goes on from DASZXB010000065.1 coordinate 12,571, forward strand.
TGCCAACGGTCAGATTACTAAAGAACAATACGAGTCAACCCACGAAATCAAAACGACGGAAACACAGGCTGATAAAGATACAGAAGAAGACACATTCAAAAGTATTTTTCTTTTGTTGTTGATGAGCAAGACGAATATTTTCTCACTAGTCGCTGCTGCTGCATTGGCATTCAAATTAAGCACCAATGCGTGATAAACTGATTTGCCTGATTGGTTTGTTCCTATGATTGATTCTTAGAGATGGCTAAATTCGCATTAAGCTTTCTCCTTTTTCCGGCGCGGTTTTTCCGGCACAATTTGCACATGGAGCCGTCGGTGGTGGCGATCTTGATTTTCGCGGGCGCGAGTTTCTTTTTCGCGCTGGCGGAAACGGCGTTGTTTTCGTTGAGCCAATGGCAGACACGTCAGTTGGCCGAACAGCATCCGTTTGCGGGTAAAACCGTGGCGCGTCTGCTGGAGCAACCGCAGGATTTGCTGGCGACGCTGGCGCTCGGCAACACGTTCGCCAACGCAGCGATGCTCGCGGTCGCCTTGCGGATGGTATTCAACGCGCATTGGACGTTGGCGTTGACGATGTTCGCGCTGGCGGCGCTGGTGCTGATCGGTTGCGAGGTGCTGCCCAAAACGCTGGCGGTGCGCGCGCCGGAACGCTGGGCGTTGCGCGTCGCGCTGCCGCTTTCGCTTTTTCAGAAAATTTCCCGTCCGCTGCATCGCGTGGCGCAGGGATTGAACGCGATGATTTTGAAAACCGCGCCGTCGCCAAATCCGGGCGTGCTCACGGACGCAGAATATCAGGAATTGATCGAAATGGCTTACCGGCAGGGCACGCTCGCGGAATCGGAAAAGGAAATTATCCTGCAAATCATCGGCCTTGACCGCCATACGGCGCGTGATGTGATGCGTCCGCGCGCAGGCATGGCATGTGTTTCGGACGACGCAAGTGTTGAAGAAATGATTGCGGCGGCAAAAAAATCCAAACATCGCCGGTTGCCGATTTACGATGAAACGCCAGATACCATCGTCGGCATTTTGAACACACGCGCGCTATTGCTCGATCCGAAAATTGATGTGTCGGAAGTGATTGAATTTCCGTCATTCGTGCCGGAAACGATGAATCTGCTTCAGCTTTTCAAAAGTTTGCAGAAACAGCATCGCGGGCTGGCCATCGTGCTGGATGAATTTGGCGGCGTCGCGGGTCTGGCGACGATGGAAGACATTTTGAGCCAGCTTGTCGGGAAAATCCGCGTGGAAAATCAACCGGAAGGTTTTGTGATGGAAAAACTCGCGCCGGGACGCTGGCGTGTGAATGGCACGATGCGGCTGGAGGATTTTCGCCGCGAATTTCCCGCGCTCGGTGACATGCCGGAGGTCGAAACGATGAGCGGCCTGCTCACGCATTTGCTGGGCGTCGTGCCGCAAGCCGGCGATTCCGCAACGTTTCAGAATCTGAAATTGACCGCGCAAATCACGGATGAACGCCGCGTGCGCGAATTGCTCGTGCAACGCATCAAATAAATGGACACCGGGATTATCAACTGGATCGCCTTGGGTTTTTGCCTGTTGCTCTCCTTTTTGTTGTCGGGCATGGAAGCCGGCGTGTTCGCGCTCAATCGTTTGCGCTTGCGCCGGCTCGCGCACGATGGTCATCCGTCGGCGAAATTGCTGAACAATTTTCTGGAAAAGCCGGAGCGATTTTTGTGGACAATTTTGGTCGGCAACACGCTGGCGAATTTTCTGGTTCTCGGTTTCGCGCTCGCGAAAATTCACGAATGGTTTTGGGGGCAACGTCTCACGGGCATCGCCATTTTCGCCACGTTTGTGTTTTTGTTTTACACCTTTTTCGATTTGTTGCCGAAAATGCTGTTCCGCGCTTATCCCAATCAATTGTGCCTTTCGATGGCGCGGATTTTTCGCGCGGTCAATGTCCTGTTAAGTCCGTTGGTGCTGATTGTCGAAGATTTATCCAAAGCGTTGCTGCGCTGGACGGGCGGGCACGCGTTCACGGGCCGGCTTTTCGGCAATCGCGAAGAAATGCGCGCGGTGATGCAGGAATCGGCGCAGGCGCTCACCAGCGACGAACGCGCGATGATCAATCGCGTGCTGGATTTGCAAAATTTCACCGTCGGCCAGATCGCCGCGCCGCTGGAACAGGTCGTGACCGTTGAAACGTCAACGTCGTTGGCCGAAGCCTTGCGGCTGGCGCGCGAAAAACAATTCTCGCGTCTGCCGGTCTGGGAAACGCGCGACGGTCGCCGCCGCATCGCCGGTTTGCTGACGCTCGGTCCGCTATTGTTCCGCACCGATTTGGATTTGCAAAACCTGGTTTCGGCGCATTTGCGCCCGGCCTTGTTTTTGACCGAGAACATACGCCTCGAAGCCGCGTTGCGCCGGATGCAGCGCGCGGGCGAACGGCTGGCGGTGGTGCTGACGCGCGACGGTCGCGAAATCGGCGTCGTGACGCTGGAAGACATTCTCAAAGTCATGTTCGGTGAAGTGAAATTGTGAAATGAATTGGGACGAAGCCATTTTGATCGCGTTCAAAGTGCTGGGCGTATTTGCGCTCGTGCTGTTGAACGGCTTTTTCGTCGCTGCGGAATTCGCGCTGGTCCGCGTCCGTGAAACGCAATTGGACGCGCTGGTTTTGCGGAAACAACCCGGCGCAAAAATGGCGCGGCACATCGTCCGCAATCTCAACTCTTATTTGAGCGCGACGCAATTGGGCATCACGATGGTTGGGCTCGGATTGGGCTGGATTGGCGAGCCGATTTTCGCCGCGTTGTTCACGCCGCTGTTCCATTTGCTCGGCATCGAATCGGAGACGCTGTTGCGTTCCATTTCTTTTGCCGTGGGCTTCACGGTGTTGACGTTTTTGAGCATCGTCGTCGGCGAATTGACGCCGAAATGGCTGACCATCCAAAAGCCGTTGTCCGTGGCATTGTGGTCGGCATATCCCGTCCGCTGGTTTTACCTCGCATTTTATCCGTTCAACCGGCTGCTGAATTTTTCGGCGCGCTGGTTGTTGCGGCAAATCGGCATTGATTCAGACGCGGAAACCAAGGCCGGCCATTCGGAGGAGGAATTGCGCTTGGTGCTGGCAGCAGCGCAAAGCACTTCGCATCGGCGCAATCTTGTCCTGAACGCGTTGGATTTGCGGCATCGCACGGCGCGCGAAGTTATGCGCCCGCGCCACGAAATCACCGCGCTTGACACGGAAGCGACGATTGCCGACTGCATCGCGCTCGCTGAAAAAACACGTTACTCGCGTTTTCCGGTTTGTGCGGACGGCGACCTGGACAAAACGCTCGGCGTCGTACATATCAAGGATTTGTATGCGTTGCATGACAAAGCCAAGACGGCGGCGGATTTATTGCCTGCGGCCAAAAAATTGATTTACGTTCCCGAAACCGCGCCGCTGGAAAAATTGTTGCGGTTGTTTCTGGAACGAAAACTTCATCTCGCCATCGTGGTGGACGAATACGGCGGCACGGTCGGCATTGTCACCTTGGAAAATGTGCTCGAAGCCATCGTCGGCCAGATTCAGGACGAATTCGATTCCGAAAAATCTGAATTCATCCGCGTCAATGAAAATGTTTGGGAAGTCGCGGGCACATTGCCGTTGCACGAATTGGAAAGGATTACCGGCGAAGTTCCACACGACGAAGCCATTACGACCGCCAGCGGTTGGGTGACGGAAAAACTTGGCGGCTTTCCAAAAACGGGCGACACATTCACGTTCGGAAATTGCGAACTGCGCGTCGAAGAAATGGACGGCTTGCGCGTGGCGCGCTTGAAAATCACCAAATTCACGGAGCCGGAAGACGCGACTACCATGATGCGCCGCGAATCGCAAACACCGCCGTGACCACGGCGATGCCCGCGTCCACACCGACCGCCGGCCAAAATCCATGAGCCGCACAACCGGACGCAAAATAGGCAATGGCGCACAACCAAATGCCTAACGGATAAAAATACGGCAATTTTTTCCGGCTCGGTTTTCGTTTGATCAGCGCCGGCGTGACGAACGCCAGAATCAACAACGTCAGCAGCGCCCAGACAAAAAAGTTCAAGACCGGCGCGCCATACCACGCCACCGGCAATTTCGTCGTCGTCCAAATCCAATAATGTTTCACGCGCGCCGCAAACGGTTCGAATGCGAGGTCAAACAGCAACACCAGCGCCGCTGTCAAACCTATCACCCAGAAACCGTAGATTTTGGTTTTGCGCCACGGCCGCAAAATCAACCGCGCCACACCGCGCGAATTCAGGACGACGACAACCCAGAGCAAAGGAATCGCCCACGGCAACGTCTTGAAAATTTCCGGTCCCGTCTTGTCCGTGAAAGTGAGCGGGCCAAACGGAATTTCCATAATGACATTCAGCGCGTGCGCCGCGCTGCCGATGAGCGCGATGACAACCGCCGCTAGCAAAACGTTTTGCATCGGCAATTGCTGTGCCGCCGAAGCGAGGGTGATCAGGGTCGTCAAAATCAATAGCGTCGCTTCCAGCCAGCCGGAGCTGCCAGAAAAATTCAGCGGCGCAAAGAATGTTGCCACCGAAATGGCAAAGGCCACGACGAACAAAAACGCAAACAGCCAATGAAATCCCGCCGCGATTTTTTCACCGGAATCACCTTTGGATTGTTCTTGAGCCCGCGATTTCTGGGACATGATTAAGCGGCAACTTTAGTGGTTGTGTCGGGTGCGGGCGAGAAAAAGCGCGACTCGCCCGGCGAAAATTTTGGATGCGTGTTCTTCAAACGAACGCGAATTCAATTTGTAAAATTCGCGCGATTTGCGTCAAACTTTTATGGGCATTGGTCGCTCAAATTGTTCAACCCTTCATGGTCAATCATGAACGTGACCGCTTTTTCATTTCCTGAACGGGTGATTTTAATCAGAAAAATGGTGTCGTAATCCTCTTCCGGCCAGCCCGGAACCTGCGCTGCGTCGCCGCCATTATGTTTAACAAGATTTTTGGCAAACTGGTCGAGAAATCCATGTTCCCACGCGATGAAAATCATGGTATTTTCATATTTCGGTTGGCCTAATTCTTTTTCGAGACCTTTGATTTCTTCATCGCCGTATTCGGTGTTGACCGGCAATTTACAACGGATGGCTGTCGGTTCGATGGTCGCCAGCGGACGGACGTAATAGTATTTGTTGCCGTCCACTTTTTGCGTCGGATTGGGCGCGAAAATGAATTGCGGTGTTCCGTATTTTTTCAACAACACATCCGGCAACGCCAGTGAACGGTTCAATCCGCGACAATTCAATTGACCCAGACCGCCGGGCGGTTTCTCGCCATGCCGGATACAAACGAGCGTTTCCACTGTTTGATTTGCATTTGAAGAAGTGGAATTTGTTTGCGCGTCAACACGAAAACAAATCGCAGCGACAATTAAGAGAATGCTCAAGGAGGTTTTCATTTTTCCACGAAATTAAATGAAAACTTTTTCTGACGCGAATTGTTTTTCAAAGTGCTGCATGAAGGATGCGAAAGATGTTTAATTGCTGTGCGCTTTCTCATGGATTTTTCGACTTGCCAGCCGCTTTTTCGAAAATAAGTCTCTTCAACTTTTACGCCATTTCGGAATGTATAACTAATTCCAATATCAACTATGCCATAAATATGTTGCTCGCGAAGGAGTATTCCACTTGTGTCAAGATCGCGAATTACTGTTTTACTAGATGGCAAAACTTCGTGTTCGCGTGATTTTTGCGTATTCTAATCCGAATTATTCATTTCCAAACTTTACAAACGCCTGTTCAATCCTCGCCAGTGATTTTTCTTTGCCCAAAACTTCGAGCAGGTGATAGAGGCTGGGGCCAGCGGTATTGCCGGTGAGGGCGAGGCGTGTGGGATGAACCAAAACGCCAACTTTTACGCCAAGTTCTTTCGCGGTTTCTTTGAGCGTGGTTTCCAAATTGGCGGCGGTGAAGGAATGCAATCCGCCAAATTTATCGCGCAGTTTTTGCAGGCGCGGTTTGTTTTCGGGGATGAAATCTTTTTGCGCGGCTTCGGCGTTATAAATTACTTCGTCGTGGAAATAAAATCCGGCATACGCGGGCAGTTCGGCGAAGGTTTTGAATTTGCCTTTGCAGGTGTCGAGCGCGGCTTTGACATAGGGGAGCGGAAATTTGTTGGTGTCCATTCCGGCTTTCGCAAACGCGTGAACGGCGAGTTCGTAAAAGCGGTTATCGGCAATTTCGCGGGCGTATTCGCCTTGTAGCCAGAGGAGTTTTTCGTAATCGAAGCGCGCGTTGTGCCGGAGAATTTGCGGTAGGTCGAAGCGTTCGATGGTTTCGGCGAGCGACAATTTTTCGCGATTGTCCTTCGGTGACCAGCCGAGCAGGCAAAGATAATTCACGACGGCTTCGGGCAAAAATCCTTCGTCCAAATAACTCGTGAGCGACGCGCCTTTGTCGCGCTTGCTCATCTTGCTGCCGTCGCCGTTCAGAATGAGCGGGATGTGCGCGTAGTGCGGCGGTTTGACGCCAAAGGCGTTAAACAGCGCGATGTGTTTGGCGGTGTTGCTCAAATGGTCTTCGCCACGAATGACGTGCGTGATGTCCATTTCCAAATCGTCAATGACGTTGACGAGATGGAAAACGGGCTGGCCGTCGGAACGCAAAATCACAAAGTCAGGATCAACTTCCTCGCGGTCGGTCAATTTTCGCAACACATCGCCGACGACCAGATCGGGAATCAAAATCGGTTCGCGTTGCATCTTGAATTTCACCGCGCCTTCGTGTTCGTAGGCGAGTCCGCGCGAAAGCAAGGCTTCGACGCGGCGTTGATAATTTTCTTTGCGTTGCGATTGGAAATACGGGCCGCAATTTCCTTTGCTCGCGCCGGTGGCGTCAGCGGTCAACGGGCCTTCGTCCCAATCGAGGCCGAGCCAGCGCAGGCCATTTAAAATGACTTCGACGGCTTCCTGCGAATTGCGCGCGGCATCGGTATCTTCAATCCGCAAAACGAACGTGCCACCGGTGTGCCGCGCGTAAAGCCAGTTGAACAGCGCGGTGCGCGCGCCGCCGATGTGAAGGTAGCCGGTGGGCGATGGAGCAAAACGGACACGAGGTTTCATTTTTATTTCAGCCACAGATTTTCACAGATTGAACACGGATGAAAATAAAAAAGGCGCTCCGAAAATCGAAGCGCCCGATTGAGAACGGGAAAATTACTTTTTGCCGAGGATGGCTTCTTTCGCAGCTTTGGCGACGCGGAATTTCACGACGCGCTTGGCCGGAATCTGGATGGTTTCTCCGGTTTTCGGATTGCGACCGGTGCGGGCAGCGCGGTCTTTTAGAACGAGCTTGCCGATACCGGGCAGGGTGAAAGTATCTTTGGCGTGTTTGTAAGCGAGCGAAGCGATGTGCTCGAGAATTTCCGTCGCCTGCTTCTTGGAAATTTCAGCTTTTTCAGCAATTGCGGCGGCGAGTTGAGAT
>DASZXB010000066.1:0-13615 GCA_035546095.1 Verrucomicrobiia bacterium
GAAAAACAAGGTTTGTGGTGCGTAAAAGGCCAAATGCAAATTGGTATTCAGTCGGCTTGTGCATAGTTTGCATTGAAGCACAGTTCGAAAGCGACCTTCTACGCCTTTCGTCTCAATGGATGAGACAATCGTCTCAATCAAACCGACTGTTTGTATTTATGTCATCAAAACGACATTATGCCGAATCACGATTTTGGCTATTTCCTGTTCGTGCATCATTCCGAACTATAATTTAAGGTGAATTACCTATTAAGCTTCAAATTGATATCTAACGAAGATGTCATGATGCCTGATAACCGAGCTGATTATGTGAAAGTCTTGTTTTCCATCGTTGGTTCATTGGATTTGAGATGATAGTGGCAGGAATTGAGCAATGGAGCGTAGCATCGTTTCTTCCGTGACGGCTAATGTCTGCTCAAGCCATCATGACTTTGCAAAAGTTGCCAATATGTTTTTACGATTCCAATTGTTCAATTTAATTTCCTGTCATGCCATTTGTTACAAGCAGTAAAATACAACCGGTTTATGATGTTATTGTGGTTGGCTCAGGAGCCGCTGGTGGACAAAGCGCTTATGTCCTTGCCGCTGCGGGAGTAAAAGTGTTGATGCTTGAAGCCGGGCGAAAATACGATCCGGTGAACGAAACGCCGATGTTCAATACTCCGCATTTCGCGCCTCTTCGCGGAGTCAGCACGCCGGATAAACCGTATGGTTTCTTCGACGCAACCGTGAATGGTGGATGGCACATCCCAAACGAGCCATACATGGTTAAACGCAACGGCACGGAATCCAGTTGGCAGGAAGCGACCGCTACTGATGGATCAAGCAACCAGGATTTTATGTGGTGGCGTCCACGAATGTTGGGGGGCCGGACCAATCACTGGGGACGTCTTTCGTTCCGCATGGGGCCGTATGATTTCAAACCTAGAAAACGTGACGGGCTAGGAATTGACTGGCCGATTTCTTATGAAGACCTCGCGCCTTATTACGACAAGGTTGAGGCGCTCATCGGTGTTTATGGCAGCAATGAAGGTTTGGAAAACACGCCGGATTCTTCGCGGGGAATCCTTTTGCCGCCACCCAAACCTCGCGGTTACGAACTGCTAATCAAGAAAGCATGTTCCAAACTTGGCATTCCGATGGTTCCGGCGCATCTGGCCATCCTCAGCAAACAACAAGACGCCGAACGGATTCCCGCGATGTTACACCCGGATAATCCGAAGGCGGCAAAAGTGCTCGCGGACAACATGCGGACACGGCTTGCCTGTTTTTGGGCGACGCCATGCGGACGCGGTTGCGCGATTAAAGCCAATTACCAATCCACCACGGTGCATATCCCACCCGCGCTGGCGACGGGAAATCTCGATGTCATCACCGACGCGATGGTGCGGGAAGTCACGATTGACGACAACGGCAAAGCGACGGGCGTGCATTACATTGACAAGGCCACAGGCAAACAACTGCACGCGAAAGCGCGCGTTGTTGTTCTCGCGGCCAGCGGATGCGAATCAGCTAGAATCCTGTTAAATTCAAAAAATTCATTATTTCCAGATGGACTCGCCAACAGCAGTGGAAAAGTCGGTCGTTATCTGATGGACACCGTAGGCAGCAGTGTGTCCGCTCAAATCCCGGCATTGGAAAATTGCCCGCCACATAATGAAGAAGGGTCTTCTGCGATGCACTTGTATATGCCGTGGTGGCTCTATAAAGAACAGTTTGCAGGCAAACTGGATTTTCCACGCGGTTATCACATCGAGTTTGGTGGTGGCCGGACCATGCCCACAATGGGAATGTTCAACGGCATCGAAAATTTCACGTGCAGTTACGGAAAGAAACTCAAGGAGGAAGCGAGACGATATTACGGATCGTTCCTCGGCTTTTCGGGTCGCGGTGAAATGATTCCAAATGAAGACAGTTACTGCGAGATTGATCCTGAAAAAAAAGACGCATGGGGAATCCCGGTGTTGCGGTTCCACTTCAAATGGTCCGATCACGAAATCAAACAGACCGAGCACATGCAGAAAACTTTTACCGAGATTGTTGAGCAGATGGGTGGACGGGTAATCGGCCGCTCAATCTATGACGGAAAACCTATTGCGCCCGGAGGAATGATTATTCACGAAGTCGGCACAACCTGCATGGGGGATAATCCAAAAGAGTCCGTGTTGAACCAATACTGTCAGTCGTGGGACGTTAAAAATCTTTTTGTGACCGACGGCGGCCCGTTCGTGTCGAACGCCGACAAGAACCCGACTCTGACTATCATGGCCAACGCATGGCGCGCATGTGATTATCTGCTCGATGAAATGAAGAAAGGAAATGTATGAGCGAATCGCAACAAATGGATCGGCGAACGGCCATCAAATGGATGATGGCAGCCAGCGCCACAATTTCGATGCTCGAAGTACAGGGTTTCGGTTCTTCACTCAACGCGGCTCAAGGCTATGGCAGCGATCCTGATTTGTTGAAGACTTATGAGCCGGGCGATTTGTGGCCGCTCACCTTTACTGAAACACAACGACGCATCGCCGCCGCGCTCTGCAACACAATTATTCCGGCAGATGAAAAATCACCGGCGGCAAACGAAGTGGGTGTCACTAATTTTATTGATGAATGGATCAGCGCGCCCTATCCGAGACAACAAAAAGACAGAAATATAATTCTCAAGGGATTGACCTGGCTCAACGATGAATCCCTAAAACGCTTTAAGAAGGATTTCGCTGATTTAAGCGAAGTCCAACAGGGCGGGATTTGCGAGGATATTTGCTGCGAAACCAAAGCAAAACCTGAATTCAAGGAAGCCGCAAATTTTTTCAACCGTTTTCGGAATCTGACCGTGGGAGGTTTTTATACAACCTCTCAAGGTTGGAAAGACTTGCAATACATTGGTAATGTTGCCTTGTCTCAATTCGACGGCCCTCCACGGGAAGTATTGGTTCATCTGAAACTGATTTAGGCATATTAACAACCCATCCGCGTAAAATTTCCACACTTGAACAACTCACATTGATATGAAATTCAAAATCACACTCATTATTGCCGCTCAACTCCTGTTCGGAATCAAAGAAAATATTTCCGGCGCGGACCAATTCAATGGTCTTGACCTAAACCTGGGCAACCTCAGCCGTGTTTCCAAGGCGGAGAGCCGTTCAATCAGCCCGGAAAATTTCACAGGCGAAAAAGGCAAGGCGGGCATGTCCACCAATGGACCGGCGCAAAGTGCGGCGCGCGATCTCGGTCAAGGCTGGAAAGTTTCCCCTTATGTCCACGTTCCGGCTCATTCGACCTTTACTTTGGCCGAAATCACTGGGTCGGGAGCGATTCAACATATCTGGATGACGCCCGCGCCGTTGAACAAAACCAGATCGTTCATTTTACGATTCTATTGGGACGATGAAACAGACCCTTCCGTTGAATGTCCGATGGGAGATTTTTTTGCCTGCGGCATGGGACGTTTTTGCCAAATCAATTCTTTGCCCGTGTGCGTGAATCCCAGCAGCGCGTTCAATTGCTACTGGCAAATGCCCTTCCGCAAAAAATGCAAAATCACGTTGGAAAACCTTGATGACAAAGCGATGACGATTTATTACCAAATTGATTATACGTTGACGGATGTGCCGGCGGATGCGGCTTATTTTCACGCGCAATTCCGTCGCGAGAATCCGCTCAAACAGAAAGGAACATACACCATATTGGATGGCGTCGAAGGCACAGGACAATATGTGGGAACTTATTTGGCCTGGGGAGTTCACAGCCGGGGTTGGTGGGGTGAAGGTGAAATCAAGTTTTTCATAGATGGTGATAAGGATTTCCCGACAATTTGTGGAACGGGAACAGAAGATTATTTTTGCGGTTCGTATGGTTTCGTTCTCGTCGGCAAGGATGGCAAGCAACATTACACGGAATTCAGCACCCCGTATAGCGGAATGCCTCAAGTAATTCGCCCGGATGGAGAAGTGGACGCCGTGCAAGCCTTCGGTTTATATCGCTGGCACATCATGGACCCAATCCGTTTCCAGAAAGATTTGAAAGTCACGATTCAGGCATTGGGTTGGCAATCGGGTGGTCGTTATCTACCACTTCAAGATGATATTGCTTCGGTGGCTTTTTGGTATCAGATGGAACCGCACAAAAAGTTTCCGCCATTGCCATCCCGCGATGAGCTGGAGTTGCATTAGGCAATGATGGCTAAAACGGTTATGCTAAAATTACGGTATCCGATTTGCCTGATTGTTTTATCGCTTTGCGTCATCCGCGTTCAATCACAACAAGCTGACGTTTATTACGTTCGCGATTATGGCGCAAAAGGGGACGGCTTAAGCGACAACACGGCGGCCTTTCAAAAAGCTTTGGACGCTGCCGGCCAGGCACATGGCGGAACTGTCATCGCCAATCGTGGGAATTATTTTTTTGCCGGCCATCTGAATGTTCCCGATGCCGTGACTTTGCAGGGAACGTGGAAATCCGTCCCGTCACACCCTATTGGATTTAATGGCGCTGACCAGCCGAAAGCAATGGACGAAGGCACAACTTTTCTGATCACGGAGAATGAAGGGCGTGAAAATGGAAATCCATTCATCCAGCTCAATAACAACAGCACATTATGCGGCGTTGTGTTGTTTTATCCGCGACAGAAAAAAACAAACACGCCTGCGGCCTATCCTTATTCCATTGCCACGCGCGGCGAGAATTCGGCCGTGCTCGATGTAGAATTGCTCAATGCCTACAATGGCATTGATGTTTCTGATAGCCCGCGACATTTGTTGCGCAACATTTCCGGCCAACCGCTGCGCCGTGGAATTTATATGGAAAACATTTTCGACATTGGCCGCATTGAAAATGTGCATTTCAATCCCTGGTGGAGCGGAACCGAGACGGCGGCTTATAAATGGCAAATGGAAAATGGTGAAGCGTTTATCTTCGGGCGGAGCGATTGGGAATACGTATTAAACACTTTCTGTTACGGTTACAAAGTCGGCTACAAATTTTTCCAATCAGACCGCGGAGTGTGCAACGGAAACTTTCTTGGGATTGGCGCGGATAATTGTTACACGGCTGTTCTGGTCGAACAATCCGCCAATTTCGGCCTGCTGATTGCCAATGGTGAATTCACCTCTTTTAACGGACCAGACCCCACCATGGTGGTCGTAGGGCCAGACAATCGTGGCGTCGTGCGTTTTTCCAATTGCTCGTTCTGGGGACCGTGCAACCAAATCGCTAAAATTGCCGGCATGGGAACCGTCGGATTTTCGGATTGCACTTTTTGCAAATGGGATCGAACTGACGAAGGTCGCGCCGCGTTGCAAGTTGCCAGCGGAACGGTTTTGATACGTGGTTGCGAGTTTCAGCAAGACAAGGCGCAAATTGATTTGGGTGTGAATGTTCAACGCGCTGTGATTTCTGACAATGTGATAAAAGGGAAATTTAGGATTAAAAACAGCAGTCCGCAGCCGTTTCAAATTCATGACAATACGGCGCAGCCCTGAATTTTATTGTCGGTGGTGAACCGGCATTATCCACGAAATTGTTCCCTGCGATAAGCCATTGCGAGCAGTGTGACTGGTTGTAAAACTTTGATTTTAATTCCGGCCTCCTGCATTCCCCGGATAATTTGGAGATGACACCCCGGATTGGCTGTGGCGAGCACTTCAGCGCCTGATTGCTGGATGTGGTGGATTTTACGATTCAACAAGGCAGTTGATTGATCGGGTTGCGTGATGTTGTAAACGCCGGCGCTGCCGCAACACCAATTGGCTTCATTTAGTTCAATAAATTTGATTTCAGGAAGAAGCTTCAAAAGCTGACGCGGCTGGCGCGTTATTTTTTGTCCATGCGCCAGATGACACGAATCATGGTAAGTCACTGTCGCTTGTTGATTAAAGGGAGAGAACAATGGTTTGCGGCAATCAATTTCAATCAACCATTCGTGAATGTCGCGCAACTTCAAATCCCAGCAGCGTGCTTTTTCCGCATAATGTGGATCATCCTGCAAAAGATGACCGTAACGATGCAGATGAGCGCCGCAACCGCCGGCATTGGTAATGATGGCGTCAAAATTCTCCGGCGGCAGAAGATCAATCATGCGGCGGGCGAGACTGGCAGCCAATGCCGGTTCACCGTTATGTGCATGGAGCGAGCCACAACACGGTTGTATTGGCGGCGTATGCACCGCACAACCGTTGGCCAACAGCACGTCAGCCGTATCGCGATTGACATTTGAAAAAACCAAATCCTGCACACAGCCGGTGAGCAATGCCACGCGATAGCGTTGTTTGACGATAGGTTTTTCATCTGAAGCAATAAGTTGTGAGGAATAATAGCGGGCAATCGTTGGTGTTTGCGGTTCGAGTCGGTGAAGTTTGGCTGGCAATAGACGCGTGAGATGAAGTTTGCGCGATATGGCTTGTCCACCGCTGCGCTGATAAAAACCGAGCAGCCTGCCGGCAAAGCGTAGCAGTCGCGGGCGCATGAATAAAAATCGCAGTGTGAGAGTGCGCCAGAACCAGCGTGATGCGCTTTTCACCACGCGTTTCTGTTCCACTTCAAAGCGCGCGGTTTCAAAAAGTTCAGCGTAGTTGACACCGGCGGGACAAGCCGTTTGGCAGGCGAGGCAACCGAGGCAGTAATCTATTTCTGCGGCAAATTCATGTGAAACTTTTAATTCCCCATCAGCAACAGCCCGCATCAAAGAAATACGCCCACGCGGACTGTGCCGTTCACGACGAGTGGCGTCATAAGTGGGGCACACCGGCAGACACATGCCACAGTGCATACACTGTTGCAGAATTGAATAGTCAATTTGAGAAAGGTTCTGAGCCATCTTTCAGTCGAAGATTTTTCCCGGATTCAAAATGCCGGCCGGATCGAGCGCCGATTTTAATTTTCGCATTAACGTCATTTGCGCGTCGCCCATCTGCTGGCGCAACCAATGTTTCTTGGCCAGACCAACACCGTGCTCGCCTGTAATCGTTCCGCCCAATTCCAATGTTTTGGCGACAATGGTGTCGAGCGCCTGATGAACGCGTTGCATTTCTTCAACCTCACGTTCATTCGTAAGAAACGTGGGATGCAAATTCCCGTCGCCCATGTGACCGAAAGTTCCGATTTGAACCCGATATTTCGCGGCTGTTTCCGCAATGAACGAAACCATCTGAGCCAATTCACTGCGCGGCACGGTCACGTCTTCAAGAATAGTCGTGGGTTTCATTCGTGCGAGCGCTGAAAAAGCATTTCGCCGGGCGGCGGTCAATACCAGCGCTTCGGATTCGTCGCGGGCGGTTTTTACTTCGCGCGCGTTTTGACGGCGCGCAATTTCTTCCATGCGGGCGGATTCATCGTTGACTGCGGCCGGATGGCCGTCTGTTTCCATCAACAACAACGCCGCGCAATCGGTTGGCAATCCGATTTTAGCGTAAGCCTCCACGCATTGAATTGTGGTTTGATCAAGAAACTCCAGAGTGCAGGGCACGATTTTAGCCGCAATAATGGCGCTCACGGTTTCAGCCGCATCTTGGACATGGTTAAAGCTGGCCAACATCGTCTTCCGCGCTTCAGGTCGGGGCAGGAGTCTTAACAATACTTCGGTAATAATCCCAAGCGTGCCTTCCGAGCCGATAAAAATATCCTTCAGCGCATAACCTGCCACGTCCTTGACACATTTGTTGCCGAGACGGATTTGATTTCCATCGGCCAGCACCACTTCCAATCCCAGAACATAATCGCGCGTGACTCCGTATTTCAAGCCGCGCAAACCGCCGGAATTTTCCGCGACGTTACCGCCAATGGTGCTGATGCGCCGGGAACCGGGATCGGGCGGATAAAATAATCCGTGTCGTCCCGCGGTTTCATCAATCCGTTCGGTGATAACGCCCGCCTGGGCGCGCAAGGTTAGATTGCGCGTGTCCACTTCCAGAATCTTATTCATTTCGACGAGACAAAGAACCAGACAGCTCTCAACGGGAACACTGCCGCCGCTTAAACCGGTTCCAGAACCTCGCGTCACAACCGGCACACCATGTTTTGAAGCTAACTCCATGCAAGCGCTGACTTGTTGGGTATTGCCGGGCAGCGCCACCGCCCTTGCTTTTCCTTTTAACGTCGCCGTGCCATCGAAACCATACGGAATTAAATCTTCAGTGTGCCGCAATAAATTTCGTTCACCTAATATGCTTGTAAGCTCATTGAGGAAGGTATTTGGCAAGGACATAAAACCCAGACCAACATCAATCTAAAACGACTACTTTTTCGTCGCAGTGCGATTTAAGGGCGCTGGCGAAAATTTCGTGAGAAACAACGGCTTCTTCAGGAGTGGCGCAGCCGAAACGATTGCCCAATTGATTTTCCCGCTCGACCAGAAAGGCAGCCCACATTTGTTGAATCACATCGGGAAAGCCGGGTTCAAAGATGCCGCCGGTAATCGTTTTGAATTGAGTTTCAAAGCCCAAGTCGGTGCATTTCCAGAATTGC
Source organism: Verrucomicrobiia bacterium (assembly GCA_035546095.1). Lineage (GTDB taxonomy): Bacteria > Verrucomicrobiota > Verrucomicrobiia > Limisphaerales > UBA11358 > UBA11358. The sequence goes on from DASZXB010000066.1 coordinate 8,467, forward strand.
TCCTTGCCGCGCTCAAATAGCCACAGTGTTTTCGGTTTGGCCGTGCTGTAACGAACCCCGCCATCAGTGCCGAGAATCTCAATGAACCAGGTATTGGTTTCGCCGGGAGCCAGTCGTTTCATTTCGAGTCGCAAAGGCGCTTCTTGTCCGTTGATGTCCACCCAGGAATGTATGATGGCGTTGTCCCAGGTATCACATTCAATCTGCGAACCCTTTCCATCAGGACGCGTGGCATAACCTTTTTGTAATTGAGCAAAAAGGCGTTTCGGTTTCCAGCCAAGTCTTAACGGAATATGACAGACGTGCATTCCAAGGTCGCCCAGAACACCAATTTCTCCGCAAGTCGTGTTGAGTCGCTTCCAATTGGCGGGTTTAGTTGGGTCTAAATCGCTGGAGTGATGAAAACCGGAAATGACTTCCAATACGCGCCCGATTTGGCCGGACTTGGCAAACATAAAAGCGCGTTGTGCTCCGGGGAAAAAAGGCATCTCCGAACTGCAACGCACGAAGCAGCCGCTTGTTTTGACAGCGTTGTAAATGCGGCGGGCGGAGGCAAGGTCAATGCCAAATGGTTTTTCAGCAAACAAATCTTTTCCCGCCGCAAGCACATCGCAATAAATTTTTTCGTGCAGGTGATGCGGCACCGCTGCATAGACAATTTCCACTTCGGGATTGGTGAGCAACGCGTGATAGTCGGTAACGCATTGCGTGACTGTGGGAATGTTTTTGAACCATTCATGCGTCGCGGGGTTCAAGTCGGCCACAGCGACCAATCTCGGTTGCACAGAAATATCAGTCAGCGCGCACCAACGGGCAAAGGCGCTGGCTATTTCACGGCCCATGAGGCCGCCGCCAATGATTCCGATGTTAACAGGTTTCAATTTTGATAAAGAATTGGAAAAATGAGGACGGTGATTAAACTTTCAAAGCGGCCAAAGCTTGTTCAGGTTTGGCGTTGTCATGCACTACGGACATCAACGCGCGAACAATCCCTGTCGGATTGGCATGTTGAATAACATTGCGACCATAAACAATGCCCCGCGCACCTTGGTGTATTAAACCGGATGTGCGTTCCAGAATTTCGCGGTCGGAAACACGCCCGCCGCCACGCACTAACACCGGCACATCGCCGGCAATTTCAATCACCTTGTGATATAGGCTGACGTCGTCTGTGGGGTCTGCCTTGATGACATCGGCGCCGAGTTCAACAGCTTGGCGAACGAGATGGGAAATTTCCACCACGTCGCCATTCACCATGTAGCCGCCGGCTTTTTCGTTCGGCTGAAATACAAGCGGTTCAATCATCATCGGCATGTTGAAGTGGTCGGACTGTGACTTCAAACGGAGGATGTTTTTTACACATTGCGCGTGAACTTCCGGCGCACCAGGAATTTGAAACAAGTTCACACAGACACAGGCGGCATCCAGACGCACCGCTTGCAACATGCAATCTTCAAGCATAAGGCTGAAACGAGTTGCAGGCAGTTCTTTGCCATAGACGTTCGCCACGTCCGTCCGCAATACGAGAGCAGGTTTTTGTTTGCCGGGGATATTTTGCAAATGGTGCGCTTGTCCGATGGTGAGTTGAATGGCGTCCGGCGCAGCATCCGCGACTGTCTTGATTACGCGCGGCATGTTTTCAATGCCTTGCAAAAATCCAGGTTGATTGAAGAAGCCGTGGTCAACGGCCACATCGAAACAGCGACCGGATTTCGCATTGAATAATCTATTGAGTCGAAAGGATTTCATGACAAATGAAAATCATTGGACAACCTGATCAATCAGCCCGTTCGTTTTATTGGCAGTTTCAAAACTTTCATGAAATCCATTGTGATAGCCAAATTCCAAACAGTTTTGCCAGGCTTCCACGGACGCGGAACAAGTCGGGTCTCGAAGCGATGTTGCAGCCGCGCACACTGCAAGCTCCAAACAACGCGGTATTTCCCAGCCTTCATGTATTCCAAGTATAAAACCGGCGCTAAAAGCATCCCCGGCTCCTGCCGCGCCCAAAATCATGCTTTGAGGGATACGAACAGCCGATTGCATACATGAAGAGTGGTTTTTCTGAACACACATCGCCCCCCCTGAAAAATGGACAACCACCGCGCTACAGACACCTCTTTGCAAAAGTTCTTCAGCTTGCGCTTCCATTCGGGCGGGCTGGTATCCATCCTCCTTGTCAAATCTGCCTTCTGTCAGGAGCGCAAGTTCCAATTCATTTAGAAACAAATAATCCACATACGGCAGGCTGGGATTTACCACGGCGCGAAAATCTATCAGTTCGTTGCTGACCAAATCCGTTGCCGTGATAAAGCCAAGTTCTCTGGCACGCTCGAACAACCTTGAAGCTCCGGTGCGGTTTTCCCGGTCAATCTGATCCAGCTTCCAAAGCAGCCCCATGTAACCCAGGAAAAAAATCTTGGCTGGAATTTTGTCCAAATCAAAATGACACTGATCGAGAAGCGCGTTTGCCCCGTGCTGGTGAAAAAATGTACGTCTCCCGGTTTGCGCCGAAGTCATGACATCGGTGTAGGACGTTGGCGCATCATGCGTTTTCAATAGACCGTTGCGATTTATTTGATAGGAATCACAATCTGAAATAATTTTTTCCCCATCCGCATCATGCCCAATCAGCCCGATGCCATACAATGGAAATCCGCAATTTAATTTGGCCAGATTTTTCAGCACATTGTAAGGGCATCCGCCGTTGCCATCCGATTCTTTGATGATGGTTGCCAGGGAATCTTGCGCGGGCCATTCGTCAATAACCTTCACGCGATCTACAATCCAATTGCCTCCAGCCACTATCCCATGACGTGCAACGTTGCTCATAACGACTTTTCAAGAAGACAACTGAATAAATAAGTGGCGAGGCGTTGCATGACATTTGCACTTTCACTTGTAAAGATTGATGACATAACTATGAGCGGTTGGCACATTTCAAAATGATAATCGCAACAGGACGATTGTGCGAATCGAAGCATTCAACTAAACCGAGACAAAACCAGCCATGTTTGCGACTTAACATTCTTTTACTTAAACGCTAACCGTGGCAGCGTAAAAGTCGCTACGCCTCATGGCTCAATTCGTCACACTATCATCTCATTCAAGGACATCCGGGACATAACCGAACGAAGGCGTCAATCAATATGTTCATGCTCGTGTGTTTGATTGAGCGGTAATGCGGATGAATTCAAGTGTGCGGTCTGGCGATATGTGGTGGGATTAATGCCAAATTCACGACGAAAAAGGCGATTGAAAAAGGAAAGCTGGTTAAATCCATTGTTCAACGCAATGCTGCTGACAGGTTCGATACTATTGCGCAAAGCGCGACAAACTGCCTGTAAACGAACTTGGTTAAGAAAGGTTGAGAAGGATTTCCCCGCGTGGAATCGAAATTGTCGTGCGAAGCTTGCCCGGCTCATGCCGGTCAAACGTAGCAATTCCGATAATCGCACCTGTTCGCGGTAATTTGCCAATATGTAGCTCACCGCTCGCTGGACGGCTTCCTGATGCTCGTCAGTGCCTGAAAGTGAAAATGGTTGGGCCGCCAGCAAACGAATATCTCGCGCGGGAGCTGTGGCGAGTTCGCCAAGGAGATCTAAAAAAGCCGCCAGACGATGCAAACCGGACAAAGTGGTGAGTGACTCCATTCGTTGACGCGCAACATCCGCCGTCCGACCGGAGAGATGCAGGCCGCGTCGGGAAGATTCAGCCAACGCACGAAGCGGAGCGGCTTCGCCAAAAGTCCATATTCCGTGTTCCAGCGGAAAATCCCATTGAATAGACAGCCCTTCCGAAAATCCGCGCAGATGCCAGTAATGTGGAACGTTCGTGCCAATCAAAACAATATCTCCGGCTTCAAACAATTCGATGTGGTCGGCCACAAAACGCGTTCCCGACCCTCGCTTGAAAAATGTCAACTCGGTTTCGCGATGATAATGCCAATGAGCGCCGTGGCCTTGGACAGGAACACTCAAGTTTGATGATTGAACTTCCTCAACCCGGCTGACATTCCGTTGCCAGCGCAGCAGCCGGAAAGTTTGTCCGGCGCTAAGATGTATGTTTTCGCGTGGCGTTTGCATATCCTGCAAAGTTGGATAAACAGGTTGATGACCAAATTAACGCGTTGAAAAAGATAACACAATAGCGCCGTTGCCAAGAGCCAATGCAGAAATTGAGACGATGGTGCTATTTGTTGAGCCAAAAAGCATAGAAGAACGCCTTGGCATTGTGTTTCAATGTTAATCTGTGAGCACTCCAACTCAATACCGGTTTTCATTTGGCCCGTGGAATATCAACGAAGGCGGCGATCCGTTCGGTCCCGACGTTCGGGCGCGATTTCCACACGAACAAAAGTTTGCGCTTTATCGAAAGCTTGGTTTTGAAGGTGTGCAATTTCATGACGACGATGTCGTGCCCGGACTGGATGATTTAACTCCCGAACAAATGTTGCGCAAGGCGCATGAAGTAAAATCCATGCTGACTCAACAAAGATTGATTCCAGAATTTGTCGCGCCTCGTTTGTGGTTCCACGAAAAAACAATTGATGGAGCCTATACATCAAACAGCCGGATTGACCGTGAATATGCCTGGGAGCGCACACAAAAGGCGATTGACATAGCCCGCGCCATTGACTGCAAAGCCATTGTGCTATGGTTAAGTCGTGAGGGCACATACATTCGAGAAGCGAAGGATGCGCGGCTTGCTTACGAACGGCTGCTCGAAACCATCAACCGAATGCTCGCTTATGACCGTGAGATTGAGGTATGGATTGAGCCAAAACCAAATGAGCCTACTGATCAAGCTTATGCGCCGACCATTGGTCACGCGATTGCCCTGGCTTATGCGTCAGATGATCACCGGCGCGTAAAAGGTTTAATTGAAAGCGCTCACGCATTGCTGGCCGGACTTGATCCGAGTGACGAAATGGCCTTTGCTCTGGCGCACGACAAACTCGGTGGCGTGCATCTGAATGATCAAAACGGATTGAAATTCGATGAAGACAAAAATTTTGGCGGCGCTAATTTACGCGGCGCTTTCAATCAAGTGCGCGTGCTTGAGGCTGCCGGATACGGAAGGCGTGGTGAATTTATCGGCTTGGATGTGAAAGCCATGCGCACGCAACGCGGTTACCCCGTAACTGACC
>DASZXB010000067.1:0-4489 GCA_035546095.1 Verrucomicrobiia bacterium
ATTGATTTTCGGCATTTTAATCATCGAGGACATTTTGGGCATCGCGATGATTGCGCTGTTGTCCGGCATCGCGATGACCGGCACGTTGAGTGTCGGGCAAGTCGCTTTGACGTTGAGCAAACTCGGCGTTTTCATGGTCGTGGTGCTGGTGGTGGGATTGCTGATTGTACCGCGCCTGATTGGTTACGTGGCGAAATTCAAGAGCAACGAAATGATGGTCATCACTGTGCTTGGATTGTGTTTCGGCGTATCGCTGCTGGCGGTGAAATTCGGTTACAGCATCGCGCTCGGTGCGTTCGTCATCGGCGCGGTCATCGCCGAAGCGCGCGAGATTCATCAGGTGGAAGAACTCATCGCGCCGGTGCGCGACATGTTCAGCGCGATTTTTTTCGTCGCCATCGGTTTGCTGATTGACCCGAAACTGCTCATCCAGTACTGGCTGCCGATTCTGGTCATCACGATTGCGGTCGTCATCGGCAAAGTCATCACCTGCTCGTTCGGCACGTTCATCGCGGGCAACGACACGCGCACGTCGTTGCGCGTCGGCATGGGACTGGCGCAAATCGGCGAATTTTCATTCATCATCGCCGCGCTCGGTTTGAATCTCGGCGTGACGAGCAATTTTCTTTATCCCATCGCCGTCATGGTTTCTGTCATCACGACCTTGCTGACGCCCTATCTCATCCGCAGTTCGGACAGTGTGGTTTCCGTCTGCGACCGTTTCGCTCCGCGCTGGCTCGCCAATTCGCTGCAACTCTACACGCATTGGCTCGGCCAACGCAGTGAAGGCCGGGCGAATCTGGCCACGCAACTCATCCGCAAATGGAGCTTTCAAATCGCGCTGAACGTGACGCTTGTCGCCGGCATTTTCATCAGCGTGGATTTCATCGCCCAACGACATCCCGCGTGGCTGAAAAATATCCCGTTGAACGAAGCCGGCGTGAATGCCGCGTTGTGGTTCGCCGCCGTGTTCGTTTCGCTGCCGTTGCTCATCGCCATTTACCGGAAATTGCAGGCGCTCGGCATGTTGCTCGCTGATTTGCGGGTGAAACAACTTCCCGCGGAAACGCGCGCGCGGGAAATCAAAGCCATCATTTCCACCACCGTGCCGCTCGGAGGCGCAATCGGATTGGGACTGCTCATCTTCACTTTGAGCGCGCCGCTGCTGCCGTCTGGAGAAATTTTAATCGCGCTGCTCGCCATCATCATCGGCTTGACCTTTCTGTTCTGGCGCTCCTTTGTGAAAGTGTATTCCAAAGCGCAAATCGCCATTCAGGAAACCTTGGCCTCGACTCCGCTGCCCAAGCAAATCGCCGCGCCCGCGCCATTGCAAAATCTTTTGAAAGAAGCGAAATTGCAAACGCTGCTCATCGCCGAATCATCGCCCGCCAAAGGCCGGCTCATCCGCGAACTGGAATTGCGCACCCGCACCGGCGCGAGCATCGTCGCCATCGAGCGCAACGGAACGACCATTGTCAATCCCGATCCCGACGACGAACTGCAGGCAAACGACCAGATATTGATTCTGGGAAATGAAGCGAACATCGGGAAAGCCCGGCAACTTTTGCTGGAAGAATCCCGTTGAACAAAACCAATCAATCTCGCATCGTTTTGTCCGCAAGTTTGTTGAGCGCAATCACAGCCAATTCCAGATGTTTTTCGTGTATCTTCGATTTTGTTGTGACTGATGCCGCGCAGACTTTGAACAAGCATCATCACGGTCGGAATTCCGACGGCAGCGACTTCCGCCGCGTCGTGCAACGGACCGCTCGGCAGGTGATGAGCAAACATTTTTCCGATTTGCCACGCAACGTTGACCAAAGATTTCCAGCGGCGTCGCGATGAATTTCGACGGGCAATTCGGAAAGTTTTTGGTGAATCGCTCGCGTGCTTTCATCCACGTCGGCGTGAACGCGACACGTTGCGCATCATTTTCGTCACCGGTCTCTGTTGCACGATTTTTGAGAGAGGCGTTCGTCATACAGCTTGAGAATAAATGCGAAGTAGCATTAGAAATCTTTGACGAAAAATTAAAGTAAATTAATTCTTTTTCTAAAAAAATTTCCTGAATTTAGAAAACGGCAAAAATTGGCAGAATTTCTTGTTGACAAATCGGCGGGAGCGGTGGTTAAGTTTTTTTCTCCGAGAAAAAAAGAGGTAAACTACAACTGGACAGCGCAAATCTTCCATGAGGTGCCATCCGTGAAGTTTGTATTTTAGCTCGATAATAATGAAAAACTCATGAAAATGAAAATTCAAAACGCAGGCATCGCACTGGCGATATTAATAACACTGGATTTGTTATCCGCAACCGTTCATGCCCAAAGCGCGGCGTTCACTTATCAAGGCAGGCTTAACGACGGTGACGGCGTTGCCAATGGCAGTTATGATTTTATATTTACGTTATATGACGCTCCGACCAATGGCACGGTCATTGGCGCGCTCACCAACAATGCCGTGGATGTGACCAATGGCATGTTCACGACGGTGTTGGATTTTGGCGCCGCGTTCACCGGCTCGAATTACTGGCTGGAAATTGCCGTCGAGACGAATGGTGATTCTGTTTTTGCCACGCTCACGCCACGACAGCCCATCACGTCCGTGCCGTATGCACTCTACGCTCCGAACGCCGCGAATGCCGATTTTGCGACGTCGGCGTCCGTCGCGGCAAATTCACCGGCCGGAGTTCTCGGCAGCGCGTCAACCAACAATACCGCGGATTTTGATGCGGCGGGAGCGGCGCAGACAGCCTTGGATAATTACGGACAATCGGCGCCGGCCAACATGACCAACGGCGCAAATTATTTTGCCGGGGCCGGTCTTGACATCAATGGAAATATCACCGTCGCTAATTCCACGGACGCGCCTTACGCGCTGACGGTGAATGGCAATCAAACAAATAATGGAAACATTTACATTTCGTGGAACGGCACAGCAGGGATTTCAGGGATTCAGTTACAGACAGACGGTGGCATTATTTCCGGTGGATATCTATCTCTCATCACCGATAATGCTTGGCATGATCTTGACCATTTCGTAGGTCTAATGGGATTCCAAGCTGATGTGCCGTATGGATTTCGCGGTATTGGAAATATCTATTATGGTCCGTGGGACACGGGTGTTATTGACATGTTCGGAAACGCCGTTAATGACAATGGAGACGGACACCTGACCAATGCTGCGTTGCCCTACGGAAACGATATGTTCCACCTGGGCGAAGATGGACGTTTATATTTAATCAACTGGATTGGCGCGGAACACGGAGCGAAACCGGACGGCACGACGGGATGGTGTGCTTCCGCTTCGACCAACGCTTATCTGAACCTCGTCACCGCGATTGGCGGTCAGGGCAGTGGCGTGTGGAACACCAATCTCACCGACTTTGCTTTTCGGAATGACGGGACGCAAGCGATGATTGGTTACTCATCGGGCGATTATCCGGCGGGAGTATTTTCATTGATTCCCGATTTTAACGGAGTGCCGAATGCTATCATTATTGACACAAACAATTCGGTCACTATCCCGAATTTGGATAGTGGGAATCTTTCATGGTTCGGCACAGCGAGCGGCGATGGACGAGGCATCATCAACATTTTACACACGACGACGAGCGCGGCAACGAGTGGCACGGTGGCGGTGGCTACTCAATACCAGTGTGAAACAACTTACTTATCCAGTCCGTCCACGATTTCCTCAATTACCATCGCTTTGCCCTCATCGGACACTGTCAACGGTCAGGTATTTAAGATTCATAGCCAGTCTGCCGTGAGTTCAATGAACGTGACTGGCGGTTCGTTTGCGGACGCGGCAGTCACGTCCATGACGGCCGGCCAGACGATTAGCTATCAAGCCGTGGATGAGTCTGGAACCTATATCCGTATCCGATGAAACGCTTTTTCGATTTGAACCATTTCAAAATGGAAGCGACCGACATCATTTCATTGTTCCGGCCATTCCTCGTCGGACATTTGGTGTGGAATCGTCAAACTCGTTTAACAAACAGAATACGATTGCGTTTTGAAACATGAAAAATATCCCGCTGCCTCCGGCAAAGCGCGTGGCAAGGGTTTGATGCCCGGCAGCGAAATGGTGAAAGACCGCGCGGCGAAAGTTCCCGCGCGCGCCGAATGTCAGCGGGTTTTGGAAAACGCGCGCACGAACTCGGTTTGCTCATCGGCAAAGGCGGTTTATGGGGACAAAGCATTGTTTCGTGCCGCCCATGTGCATCCATCAGGCCGACGCGGATTTTCTGCTCGCAGTTCTGGATGAATCTTTTTCCGCACTCGGTTGAAATACGGCGGATTTTCCAGCCTATTTTGAAGTAACATTTCGTCCGCCCTCACGTCTTAAAGTTCATGCAAAAGAAGTGGTTGTTCATGGTTTCGCTGCTGGCGCTGGCGAGTCCGTTGTTCGCGCGCGCGGCGGAAAATCTTCAACAAATGAATTTCATTGTGGACGGCGCGGCGCGCACCGCGCTCATTTACGTCCC
>DASZXB010000068.1:0-17981 GCA_035546095.1 Verrucomicrobiia bacterium
GCGGATTTCATGTGTTCCGCGAAATTTTGTTTGCACTGGGTTTCCTGTTGGTGGTGTTGCTCTTGAGCGAGCCGTTTCTCGCGCAAGAAAACCAGAAAGAGACGTTTTCATTTCGGCTGCATTTGCCCACGACGGGCAGCGCGGTCACAACGGGATTTCTCAATGCGCATCCAACGCTTATGAATAACCTGATTCTACTGACACTGCTGCTGTTCTTCGTGCTGCAGGGATTGATTTACATCGCCTGTCTGGTGAAGCTGGCGGAAATCCGCCGGCAAAACATCCCGCCGCGCATGAAATTGAAACTGCTCGAAAACGAAGAGCATCTGTTCGACGCCGGATTGTATCTGGGATTTGTCGGCACCATCATTTCGCTGATTCTCGTCTCGATGGGCGTGATTAAATTCAGCCTGATGGCCGCCTATTCGTCCACGTCGTTCGGCATCGTCTTCGTTTGCATCTTCAAAATCTTCAATCTGCGCCCCGCGCGCCGGAGATTATTGCTGGAAGCCGAAGCCACGGAATCTTCGCAGCCAACGTTAGCGACGCAATCATGAACCGCAGCATCCTCATCGTCATTTGCGACTTTTTGTTGTTGAGTCTGCTGACGTTTTCGACCGACCTCACCAAGATGGCCGGCGAGGGCGAAGGCGCGCAACCGACGGTCAAGGCCGACGTGGCGACCAATCAGGTTGACACGAGCGGCAAAGACCTTGCGGATGTCATGAAAATGGCTCTGACCGAGGAGCAAAAGAATCGCGCGCAATTGCAGGCGGAACTGGCGAAAGCCCGCGAAGCCGCGCAACAGCAGCAGACGCAATTGAACCAAAGCGCGACGCAAAATCAGCAATTGCAACAACAGCAGGCGAATCTTCAACAGCAACTGGCCGCCGCTTTAGTCAGCGCCAAAAATTTGAATCAGCAGTTGCAAAACAGTTCCGCCGAGGCGTCGTTGACCAAACAGCAACTTGCGGAAAAAGAAGCGGAAGCGCAAAAGCAGGCGCAATTGGCAAACTCATTGCAACAACAGCTCGCGCAATTCGCCAAAAGCAATCAAGTCGTGCAAACGGAAAAACAACAATTGTCGAACCAACTGCAATTGGCCGAAGCGGAGAAACGCGCCGCCGGCGAAAAATTTGCCCTGATGCAACAACAATATCAGGCCGAGCACGCCGAAAATTTGAAGTTGGCCGAAGGTTTCAATTCGCTGGCGACCAATTCCAGCGCGTTGACGCGGGAAATCCGCGAAAATCGTCCGTTGACGGCCAACGCCATTTTCAACGATTTCACGGCCAATCAGGTTCAGGCCAGTTTCAACGCGGCGCGCACCGGCTTTCTCGGTATGGACGCAAGCAAAAGCAAATCGTCTCAAACCGCGCTGGCGACGGATGGAAAAAACATTTACGCGCTGTGTCACGTGCAGGACACGCCGTTGACATTGTGGGACCCGGGCACGGATTGGGACGGTCTCACCGGAACGCTGCGCCACGGCTCGGCGCAAGTGCCGATTCATTCCTTGTCATTTAACCAGCAGGACCCGCGCGTGGTGTTCATGCCGCTGACTTCGGCGGAAGCGGCGCAATTGGGCGGCAAGGTCTATAAAATTTCTTCCGACCCTTACAAATTTCAAGACGCGGTGCTGGTCGGCGCGCAACAGGGTTATTACGGCGAGTGCGGTTTTCAGGTGGATTTAGAAACGCCGAATTACGTGAAACTCGACCGCAGTTTGCTCAAGGGATTGTTCGGAAAATTCAATCCGTCCAGCGGCGACCTCGTTTTCAGCCGTTCCGGCGAATTACTCGGCGTGATGGTGAACGGCACTTATTGTCTCGTATTGAAAAATTTCAACGCCGCCGCCACTTTTCAATTCGGTCAGGACGTGACCAAACAACACACCGGCGACACACTGGCGCGGCTTTATGGCAATATCTTCAATCTGCCGCTGAAATTGCAGTGATGTTCAGTGCAATTTGAAGCCGCCTTGAAAAATCACTTCGGTAGCGGTCACGATTAAAAAAACAAAACTGACCAGCGCGTTCAGCCGGAAAAATGCGAGGTTGATCCAGTTCAAACTGCGGCGGCGCGCAATCCAATGTTCCAGCACGAGACAGCCGACGATAATGAACCAGCCGATGAGATACGCGAAACGAAACCGGCAGAGAATTCCAAATCCGAACAGCAATCCGCACATGACCATGTGCGCGAGAAACGCGGCAGTCAACGCATTTTTCTGTCCCCACGCGACAACAAGCGAACGTAGTCCATGCGATTTGTCGAATTCATAATCCTGCAACGCATAAATGATATCGAAACCGACGAGCCATAAAATCACCGCGCACGCGAGAATCGCCATTTGCAAAATTTCGAGCGACGAAACATTTGCACCGCGCACCGCCAGCCACGCGCCAACCGGCGCGAGTGCGAGCGCGATGCCGAGAAAAACGTGCGTGTAATCCGTGAACCGTTTCGTCAGCGAATAAAAACAAATGACCACCAGCGCAATCGGCGAAAGATAAAAACAAAGTGGATTGAGAAAATAGCTTGCAGCAGCCAAACCCGCCGCTGAAATCACACAAAGCAAAATCGCGCTCGCCAACGAAATTTGTCCCGTCGGCAAATGACGATTTGCCGTGCGCGGATTCAGCGCGTCGAATTTCCGGTCAACGATGCGATTGAACGCCATTGCGCACGTGCGCGCGCAAACCATCGCCGCCAAAATCAGTCCAAACGTTTTCCAGCCCGGCCAGCCGCGATTTTCACGCGCGGCGACCATCATCGCCGCCAGCGCGAACGGCAGCGCGAAAACCGTGTGCGAAAACCGCACGAAACTTCCCCACTTTTGAATTACAGAAATCATTTTGAATTAGCCACAGAGGCGCAGAGACACAGAGAAATTCTTTTTGAAAACGCTGTAACTCGGTGTCTCTGTGGTAAAAATTTCATTCCTTTTCTTCACTCCAACGGGGCGCGAGATTGTTTTTGATTCCCAAATGGTCGAGCACGCGCGCGACAACGGTGTCCGCGATTTCAATTACCGTTTTCGCGCCGGAATAAAAACTTGGATTCGCCGGCAAAATGGTCGCGCCCGCGAGCAGCAGCAATTCCATATTTTTGACGTGGACGAGGCTCAAGGGCGTTTCGCGCGGCACGAGGATCAATTTCTTTTTTTCCTTCAACGTCACATCGGCGGCGCGGAGCAAAACATCTTCGCTGTAACCGTGCGCGATGCGTCCCATCGTGCCCATCGTGCAGGGAATCACGACCATCGCGTCGGGCGGATTCGAGCCGCTGGCGAACGGCGCGTTCATGCTTTTCAAGCTGTGAATTTTTACGCCGTCGGGCAATTTCAATCCACCGGGCAATTCTTCGGAAATAACCTGCGCGGCATAATTGCTTTGCACGACATGGATTTCATGCTCGCGCGGATTCAAATTGTCGAGCAAACGCTGCGCGTAAATCGCACCGCTCGCTCCGGTGATGGCCACAAGAATTTTCACTTGCCGCATTATGTCCGAACTTGGAATTTCAAACAAGTTCGCCGAAACAACTTGAGTCTGGTTTCGTGTTCCGCAAAATTGGCGCGTGTTCAAGAACGCAGGAATCATTTTTGTCGCGGTGCTTTTTCTGGCCGGTTGCGCGAGCGCGCCCAATGTGCCGCAAGAAGTCGTCGAGCCGACGCCGGCGGCCAATGGCGTGTCTGCATTAAACTGGTCGAGCGGCAAGGCGTCCGTATTTGAAGCGAATCAGCCGTCGGAATTGTCGCCGCAAAATCCGACGCCCATTGCGCCGGTCAAACCATCCATTCCGCCAGTGATGACGTGGACTTCGCTCGCCAATTGGGCGGCGGAACACAAAGTCGGCAAACCGCATTTGATTTCCAGCACGCCGGTAAGTTCTTATGCGATTGGCTCGGCGAACGGCGTGATGATTTTGACCATTGGCAGTCATAGCGCGACTTGGAATGGGGTTGAAATCAATCTCGGTTTTGACCCGCAAATCATTGACGGCGAGATTTATCTGCACGGCCTTGATTTGCAAAAAAATCTCGAACCGCTTTTGTGCGAACCGCCGCTGACGTTTCCGCAAGGCAATCGCGTCATCGTGATTGACCCCGGACACGGCGGCAGCAACATTGGAACGCACAGCGTTTTGGACGGGCGTTTTGAAAAGGAATTCACGCTCGATTGGGCGAAACGCATCAAACCGCTGCTCGAAACAAACGGTTGGAAGGTTTTCCTCACGCGCGACAGCGACACGTATGTGACCAACGCCAATCGCGTCGTCTTCGCCGCCGCGCATCGCGCGGATTTATTTATCAGCCTGCATTTCAATTCCGCCGCGCCCGACACCAAACAGGCCGGACTCGAAACCTATTGCTTCACGCCCGCCGGAATGCCCTCGACGCTCACGCGCGGCTATTCCGATCCGTGGTCGGAAAGATTATCGAGCGACGATTTTGACGCGCAAAATCTCCAGCTCGCCGTGAAAATGCAAAGCGCATTGCTGCACGCCATCGGCATGGAAGACCGCGGCGTGCGCCACGTGCGATATATCGAGGTGCTGCGAAATCAAAAATGTCCGGCGATTCTGATTGAAGGCGGCTATCTGTCGAATCCCACCGAGGCCAAATTGATTGAAAGTGCTGATTACCGCCAGAAACTCGCCGAAGCCTTCGCCGCCGCGCTAAAATGAAAAAGGGGAAATACATCCTCGTCACTGGTGGAGCGGGATTTATTGGTTCGCATTTGGTGGAGCGATTGCTGAACGACGGCAAAAGCGTTGTCATCATTGACGATTTTTCGACCGGCAGTCTTGAAAATCTGCGCGCGTTCAAAAAAAATCCGCGATTGAAAATCATCCGAACAAAAATTTCCGAGTGCGAAAATCTTTCGTCGCTCGTCGCAAATTCTGAATTTGTTTTTCATCTCGCGTCAACTGTCGGCGTCGAACTCGTTGTTAAATCCGCGTTGCAGGTTTTGGAATCCAGTTTTCACGAAACCGAGATTCTGCTGCGCGCCGCCGCCAAAAATGCCACGCCGGTTTTGCTGACTTCGACTTCCGAAGTTTATGGCAAAAGCGCGAAGGCGGAATTTTCCGAAGACGACGATTTGCTTATCGGCCCGCCAACACAATCGCGCTGGAGCTACGCGAGCGCGAAATTGACCGACGAATTTCTCGCGCTCGCGTGCGCGCGCGAAAAAAAATTGCCCGTCATCATCGCGCGGCTGTTCAACACGGTCGGACCGAGACAAACCGGACGTTACGGAATGGTGCTGCCACGATTCATTTCCGCCGCCAAAAAAAATGCGCCGCTGAAAGTTTTTGGCGATGGCCAGCAAACGCGGTGTTTTTGCTTTGTGCATGACGTTGTAGAATCGCTCGTGCGCTTGCAGGATTGTCCAAAAGCGCGCGGCGAAATTTTCAACATCGGCGGCACGGAAGAAGTTTCCATTTTAGAACTGGCAAAACTCGTCGTGAAAACGCTCGGCTCAAAATCGAAGATTGAATTGATTCCTTACGACAAGGCGTATGCGCCGGGCTTTGACGACATGCGCCGCCGCAAACCGCTGGTGAAAAAACTGGAACGTTTCGTGAAATTCAAACCGCGGACACCGCTCCGTGAAATCATTCGACTCACGGCAGAAAAGTGATGATTAAGTTAAGTTCTTAATTCGTTGTTTGTTCGTTTCGTGCCCATTAATTGACCTGAAAGAATTAGCGAAAATAAAAACCCCAACAACAGACCACCTGCCATCGAAAGATAACCGTCAAGACGACGGGTGTTTTCGTTGCCCAGCATAAATAATCCCATATTCCAAGCTAAACCAACTGCTCCTTTTGCAATTCCAATAATTGCGCAAATAACAAAAATAGAATTTGCCCAACGCGCGCGAATTCGTTTTTGATCCAGTGGCGCACAAGCAAGAATTGCAAAGCCAATAATTTGAATTGAATCGAGAATAATATTTGTATTCATAATTTAATTCCTTCTGTTGCCAATAACTTCCGTTTCCATTCTAATCCGCCGGAGAAGCCGCCGATTTTTTTGTTCGCGGCCAGAATGCGATGACATGGAACTAAAACCGGAATTGGATTCGCGCCGCACGCGCCGCCCACCGCACGAACCGCTTTTGGATTTTTAATTGCCGTCGCAATTTCGCCGTAGCTTTTAGTTTTACCGGCAGGAATTCTCAACATTTGCTGCCAGACGGATTTTTGGAATTCGGTCGCGCCGTTCCAATCCAACGGCGGAAATGCTTTAGGTTCGTTTCCGGCAAGAAGTTTTTTGAGCGCGGTTTCGGTGGCGCGATGCCAAGCACGGATTTTAGCGGGAATGTTTTTTAGTTTTTCGGCTCGCGAGGACGCTCGCCCCACCAAAGTTTTCGCATTTGGAAAATTTAATTCGACCAGACCTTTTTCGGAATAGTGCGCGAGAAATTGTCCGGCGTTGGTGGAAATGGGCAGTTCGACCAGAGAGGATTTGCTTTTTGTGTTCACATCAATGATTTCGCACAAAAATGGAAATGACGCCAAGCAAAATCACAAATAAAACGACGACGAGCAGAATAAAGCGATTGCGCGCAACGCGTTTTTCGTAGCGCAACGGACGCAATCCCTGCACGCCGCCGGCGGCAAGGTAAGTGACGAGCCGTGGATTGTTCGTGGTCGGTCGTGTGAAATGATTGCGGATGCGGCCGAGCAGCGCGGGCAAATCGTATTTGCGCACGCCAAGTTCGTTGAATTGGTCGGGCGACGCGGTTTCCGTTTTTGTCTGGATAGATTTGGGATTGATTTCCTCGAACACGGGTTCATGCACCACTGGCGCAGGCGCGGGTTCGAGTTTGCGCGTGACGGTTGCGCCGTGCGGAATGGCGGTTGAACGCAATTTGGGTTTCGCCGTCGAACTGTGCAATTGCGAGTCGAGTTTTTTGATTTCGTTTTCGAGCGCGGCGATCTGGTCGTTCAAGGCGCGGGCGCGTTCGGAAATCGGATCGTGTTTTTTGTCCTTTTTCTTCGCGGTCGCCATAATGATTCAATCTTAATGGCGCAATAAAATAGCAATAAACACGCCAAGCGCGCCCAAAGCGATGAGCACGAGCGGCCACGTTATCGCGAGTCCGATTTTGCACAATTGGCCGAAACTCACGTCGGCAAAAGGTGAAACGGCGGGTGCGGGTGCGTTTTCAATTTCTTTCTTTTCCAGCGCTTCGCCGGAAAGGGCGGGAATTTTCAGGCGCGCGGCATTCCATTCCATTCGCGCGTTTTCGATGGTGGTGAGCGCGCGGGTCAATTCGATGCTGAAATTTTCCTTCGTCCACGTCTGGTCATGGATGGCCTGAATCTTGTCGAGCGCGCCGCGAAAATCGTTGATGGTCTTGACCATTTGTTCGGCATCGCGGCGGGCGTTGAATTCGGCTTCTTCGAGCAGACCGAGTCCGCGCGTGAGATTATGAACGATTTCCTGTCGTCCGGTTTGAAATTCAGTCTGGCGGCGGCGCAATTCTTCGAGCGTGGCGCGTTCGCGTTCCAAATCGTCCTGCGCGCGTTTGAGTTCGGCGAGTTTCTGTTGCGCTTCGACGACTTTGCGGTCCACTTCCTCGCGCGTGGGCGCGCGCAGCGGATCGCTGGCGGACGTCGGCACTTTGTGCGCTTGGAAATCGGTGTCTATAAATTCCGTTGCATCGTAATCGGCAGCCATGTGGCGACTGTAACGCTGTTACAATTCTGTGTAAAGTGGTGTTTGCGCTTGTCACGAACCGGCGCAAGTCCTAATGTTCATCCGTCAGACAGCGAAATTTTTTTGACATGATTGAGTTGATTCAGTTTCCGTGGAGTCCGTTCTGCATTGTGCAGCGGCGTATTTTGGAATTTTCCGGTGTTCCTTTCAAAATCATCAACATTCCCAACCAAGACCGCACGCTTGTCTGGAAATTGACCCGCCAGCGTTATTATGGCGTGCCGATCATCAAGGACGGGCGCAACGTGATTTTTGAAGTCAGCGAGGATTCGCAGGTCGTCGCCAAATATCTTGACGGGAAATTGGAACTCGGCCTGTTTCCCTTTGAATGGCGCGGCGTGCAATCCGTGCTCTGGAAATTCATCGAAAATGAAATCGAAGGCGCGACGTTCCGGCTCAACGACATTTACTGGCGGGAAAATGTTCCGGCGAACGAGCAGCTTCAATTTCTCCGGTTCAAGGAGAGGAAATTCGGACGCGGCTGCATTGACCAGTGGCGCAAGGAACAAAAACTTTGGCTCAAAAAACTTGAGGAACGCCTGATTCCGTTTGAAATCATTTTGTCGCACCAGCCATTTTTATTGGATGCGCGTCCGCGTTTTGTGGATTTCGATTTGTTCGGGATGCTGGAAAATTTTCTGTATTCCGGCCATTACAAATTGCCGGCGCACCACCAGGAAGTGCGAAAATGGCACGCACGAATGACGAAAATAAAAATCAAGGATTTCGACCGCAAATGAACGCAGGTTTTTCGACGTAAATTGCGCGAATCTAATTTGTGAAAATTCGTGAAATTTGTGTCCAAGTTGAGTTGTGAAAAATTACATCATTGACACCAACGTTTTGTTGCACGACCCGAACTCGCTTTTGAGTTTCGCCGAAAACAACGTGCTGATTCCCATCGAAGTCATCGAAGAAATGGACCGGTTCAAACGCGAGTCCACCGAACTCGGCCAAAACGCGCGGCAGGTTTCGCGGATGCTCGACAGTTTCCGCGGCGAAGGCAGTTTGAGCGAAGGCGTGAAATTGCCCAACGGCGGCCAGCTCAAAATCGCGTTTTACAAAAACGGCCACGTCAACGGCGAAACCACGTTCGACGGACATTCGGCGCACTCGGTTGACAACCGGATTCTTTCGCTTGCGGCTTCGATCCAAAAAGCGCAGCCGAAAAATCCGACCATTCTCGTTTCCAAAGACATCAACTTACGCATCAAAGCCGATGCGCTGGGTTTGGCGGCAGAAGATTACGAGACTGACCGCGTTTTTATCACCGACCTTTACACCGGCATGAGAGAGATGTCCGTGCCGACGGAGAAAATTACCGAGTTCCGCGCCAAAGGTGAATTGCATTTGGACGATGGCAAAAAGTATTCGCCGAACGAATACTGCACGCTTACCGATGAAGCGAACACCAAGAAAGCCGCGCTGACGAAAGTGGACGCCACCGGCACAAAATTGATTCCCATCATTGATTCGCGCGACGGTGTTTGGGGAATCAAGCCACGCAATCGTGAACAACATTTTGCTCTCGACGCGCTGCTCGACGACCGAATCAAACTCGTCACACTCATGGGCAAAGCGGGAACGGGAAAAACCTTGCTGGCGATGGCGGCCGGATTGAAACGCGTCGTCAACGACCGCGAATTTCGCCGGCTCGTCGTCGCGCGCCCGACGATTTCGATGGGCAAAGAACTCGGTTTTCTTCCCGGTTCGCTCGAAGAAAAACTTGCACCATGGATGCAGCCGATTCACGACGCGCTCGAAATGTTGAGCGATTTGAACATGGGGCATGACCACCGGCGCAGCGGCGATTTGATGCGCAACGGCAGCATCGTCGTCGAGGCGTTGAGCTACATCCGTGGACGCAGCATCGCCAATCAATTCATGATTATTGACGAAGCGCAAAATCTCACGCCGCTCGAAGCCAAGACCATCGTCACGCGCGTTGGCAACGGCACGAAGATTGTTTTCACCGGCGACCCTTACCAGATTGACAATCCCTACGTGGACTCGTCGTCGAACGGATTCAATTATCTCGTCAGCCGTTTTCGCGATCAGGCAATCGCCGCGCACGTGGAATTGCAGAAAGGTGAACGTTCCGAACTGGCCGAACTCGCGGCAAATATCCTGTGATCACGATAGAAAATTTGTGCGGATAATCCTGACACACGGGAACAAAAAGCTGGTTCGCGCCTCTTAATTTTGTCACACCCGACGGAAGCTATTTTACCTGTTGACAAATGGCCGCCACCGCCGGAATTTATTATTGCTGGTTAGACGCCCGGCGCGTCATCAGCGGGTTATCATGATTTCAAACGAACGACCATCGCCTTATGGACGGCGACCCTACGGTCAGCCGCGCCCGCCATCCAACGAGGACACGCTCAAGTCCGAGAAGATTGAAATCGAGCGTAAGACGTTTATTTTCACGCTCAAGGAAAATCCGCGCGGACGGTTTCTCCGCATCACCGAAGACGTTGGCGGTCGCCGCGACAATGTCATCATCCCTGCCACCGGTTTGGAAGATTTCAAAAGGCTGCTTGATGAAATGGTGAAGGCGTCGTCGGAAATTCCGGAGAAATCACAATAGGAAATGAACAAGAAAAAATCAGATTGGCATATTCCATCCGATTGGGCATTTCTCTTCGGGATTTTTGTAATCATGCCCACAATTGCCATTTTAGCGGGGATGCTGTTGCCTGTGTTGAGTGAATTAAAAACAGCAAGTCTTGAGAGCCTATTTTGGAGCGGATTGGGACTTGGCGGTTTGGGAATTATGATTCTATTCTTTGCGCGTTTGCCACTTTACCGTCAGCGAAAGTTTCTCACATTTGGTCCGAAACCGTTGCGCTCATTTCACCGGAAGTTGTATTGGTTGGCTTACGCGCTCGTTATTGCGGCGATGTTCTTGCTTGGGACTGTTTGGCTGTAGATTAAATAATTTTTGTGACCTCTAATTATTTCTTTTTCGCTTTCGTAGATTTTTTCTTCGGCTTCATCCGCGCCGCGTCGCCCCAAAGACTTTCCAAATCGTAACGCTCTCGCGCGTCCGTGCGCATGACGTGGACAATCACGTCAAAAAAATCCAGCACCACCCACGCGCCCT
The DNA here is from genome assembly GCA_035546095.1 of Verrucomicrobiia bacterium. Lineage (GTDB taxonomy): Bacteria > Verrucomicrobiota > Verrucomicrobiia > Limisphaerales > UBA11358 > UBA11358. The sequence continues at coordinate 10,845 of DASZXB010000068.1, forward strand.
GCACCGAGCCATCCATGCGATTCGGTCGCAAATCATATTCATTGCGCAACTTGGTGGTGATTTCGTCCACAATCGCGCGCAAATGCGGTTCGCTTGTGCCGGAAGCGATGACAAAATAATCCGTCACGGACGACAAATCGTGAACGTCAAGGGTGACAACATTTTCCGCCTTTCGATTTTCCGCCAGGTCGCGGCAAAGCTGAGCCAGTTTTTTTGAATTCATTTTCTACAGAGAAATTTAGACACGAATTACACGAATTAGCACGAATTTAATTTGAAACTGAACGATGGAAAATGGGTGGTAATTCGCGTCTCGAAAGCTTAAATATAAATTTTTGCCGCGCGAATGGCCTCCGCCACGAACAGCGGCACAAGCTGTTCAATTGATAAACCGGCTTTCACGCGGGCGCGGATTTGCGACGAGGAAATTTCCACCGGAAATCCCTTCAAAATTCTTCCGCGAAACGGTTTGGGAAATTCCGTTGGAATTTCACCCGGTCGCGGCACGGCGACAAATTCCGCGAGCTTGGCCAGTTCATCCGCTTCGCGCCATTCATTCAATTTGGCGATGTTGTCCGCGCCGATGAGATAAAACAATTTTGCGTTCGGAAATTTTTTGGCGTAATCGCGCAGCGTATCAATCGTGTAGGAGACGCCGCCGCGCTTGATTTCCTGTTCGTCAATTTCGCAATGCGTTTTGCCGGCGAGCGCGAGCCGGAGCAGTCGTAATCGGATTTCCGCCGGCGCGATTTCATTTTCCGTTTTGAACGGCGATTGCGCGGCGGGGATGAAAAATAATTTGTCCAGTCCGAGTTCTTCCCTCGCTGCCTGCGCGACGAGCAGATGGCCAAGGTGAACCGGATTGAACGAGCCGCCGTAAATGCCGATGTTCATTTTAACGCAAATCTGTTTATTTTTAAGCCGGTTCGACATAATCCAAATCCTTGCCGCAGGTTTCGTCCAGTCCGCGCAATGCCCAGAGCGCGATGACGAAACAAATCGCGCCGACTATCGCGGCACTGGCGAGGATGCCGGTTTGCGGTTTGAGATAATTGAACGCCAGCGCAATCGGCACGAGCGAGCCGCGGATGAAATTCGGCACGGTGGTGGCGACGGTGGCGCGGATGTTCGTGCCGAATTGTTCCGCCGCGATGGTCACGAACACCGTCCAATAGCCCATGCCGAAGCCGAGCAGCAAAATGATGAGATAAAATGTGCCGTCCGCGCAGCCGCGCGCGAGCAGATACGCCGCGAGGCACAGCGCGGAAAACAGCAGGAAACCGAGGACGACTTTTTTGCGCGAGCGCATTTGCTGGCTCAAGTAGCCGCTGGCGAAGCCGCCGAACGTGATGCCGAGATAAGCGAACGCGACAGCGTGCGCGGCGTTGACCGCGCCTTTGATGTTCAGCGCCTTGGCGAATTCCGGCGAAAAGGTGACGAGAATGCCGATGACAAACCACGTCGGCAAACCGATGAGGATGCAGCAAAGATATTTGCGGAATCGTTTGGCGTTCGTGAACAGCGCGAGAAAATTTCCGCGCGAAACGGACGCGTCGGATTTTTTCAAATTTTTGAACATGCCCGATTCGGCCACGCTCATCCGCAGAATCAAAAGCAGCAGGCCGAGTCCGCCGCCGACAAAATAGGCATGGCGCCAGGGCATCAAATCGGCGACGAGTCCGCCGATGACTGCGCCGAATACGCCGACGGTGGCGACGATCATCGTGCCGTAGCCGCGCAATTCCTTCGGCAACACTTCCGTGACGAGCGTGATGCCGCCGCCAAGTTCGCCCGCCAAACCAAATCCGGCGATGAAACGCCACGCGGCGTAGGCTTCGAGCGAATGAACAAAGCCGTTGGCGATGTTGGCGACGGAATAGAGCAAAATGGAACTGAACAGCAGCGTGATGCGCCCCAGCCGGTCGCCGAGAATGCCGAAAACGATGCCGCCGACGAGCATTCCGATCATTTGCAGATTCAGCAGAAAAATGCCGTGACTGACCAAATCGTCGCCGGAAAATCCCAAGTCTTTCAGGCTCGCCGTGCGCACGATGCTGAACAGAATCAAATCGTAAATATCCACGAAATAACCGAGCGCGCCGACGATGACGGCAGGCGCGAAAATCTGACGCAAAACGGATTCATTTATTTTCATGGATTGCATTTGCGGTTGAAATCGTAAATCGTAAATCGCCAATCGTAAATGACTATGACGCGCCATTGCCATAACTGCGGCGAACCGTGGACGCTTTCGGGCAATCCCGGGCGCGGCGAGGTATGCATGAAATGCCGCGCGGATTTGCGTGTGTGTTTGAATTGCCAGAGTTATGATCGCAACGTCGCGCAGCAATGCCGCGAGCGCCGCGCGGAGCCGGTGTTGGAAAAAGCCGTTGGTAATTTTTGCGAATACTTTGAATTTGCCCGCCGTGTTTGGACGCCAAAAACGGAAGTCAATTCCCGCGAAGCCGCCGCGCGCGAACAGTTGAAAAAATTGTTCGGCGATTGAAATTTTACACGTTAGCATCAGTGCATGAAAGTCAGTGGGTTCACTTTTCTACGCAACGGGCAGAAGCTCGGCTATCCGTTTGTTGAATCCATCCGTTCCATTTTGCCGATTGTAGATGAATTTGTCATCGCGCTCGGCCCGTGCGACGACGACACGGAAAAAGTGCTGCGCGAAATCGGTGATGCCAAAATCCGTATCATCCCGACGCAATGGAACGAGCGCATCCGAAATGATTACAGCATCAAAGGCTTTATTTATGGCCAGCAGAAATCCATCGCGCTGTTCAACTGCACCGGTGACTGGGCGTTTTATCTTGAAGGCGATGAGGTGGTTCACGAAAACGATTTGCCAAAAATCCGTTCGGCGATGAAAAAATATCTGGGCGACGAGCGGGTTGAGGCGCTGGCATTTGATTATCTGCATTTTTATGGCAACGCGAACACTTACGCGTGGTCGCCGGGCTGGTATCGCAGTGAAGTGCGGATCATCCGCAACACGATTCCCGCTTGGGGGCCGAAAGGATTATTCTTCACCGTTTTAGACACGCAAAAAAAGTCGCGTTATCCCCGCGCGGCGCACACGGGCGCGACGGTTTTTCATTACGGCTGGGTGCGCAGCGAGGCGCAGATGGATTTGAAAACGTCCGCCACGCACAAATTTTGGGACGATAAACCGTTGCCGGCGGCGGATTATTCAAAAGTGGATCCGGAAATATTGAAACGGTTCACCGGCACGCATCCCGCCGTGATGAAAAATTGGCTGCCCAAAGCGGAGGGGATTTTTAAGGCTGACCCGGATTACAAATTAAGCCGACGCGAAAAGAAACATCGCCGCATGTTGAAATTGGAAAAATGGTTCGGTTTTCATTTCAACAAGAAACATTACAAATTGGTTCGCTGAAAGCCTGGGCGCAGGCTTCGATGACCGCATGGGTTTGAATTTCGGGCACAGTCTTTTTTGCAGGAGGCAGAATAGTCCAGTTCGCACGCTGAAACGGATGTGAATAGCCCGGTTGATTGCCGTGGATCAACATCACAGTGCGCCGGCCCATCGCCGTGGCCAGATGCAATAAACCCGTGTCGCCGCCAACGATTAATGTGGAGAAATTCATCAGTCCGGCGGAAATCGCAAGGGAAGCACCGGCGGCCACGCAAAAATTATATGAACGGGCAGATTCCAGCGCGTGACATTCGGACGGCCCGCCGCCAAAGATGATTTGCACGCCCTGGGAATGATAATGCTGCGCCAGTGTCAGATAATTTTCCAGCGGCCAGTTTTTACGCGCCGCACTGGTGAACGGCTGAAGGAACAACGTCGGTTTGCCGATCTGCAAATTATTCGCCGCGAAAAATTGCCGGGCTTGCGTGGCGGCTTCAGCTGGAAGGTTGTATTGGTTGCTGATTTTTTGGACGCGCAAGCCGCAGCGTTGGAGCAGGGTGAGGTTTTGTTCCGCCGGATGTGTCGCGTGCAGGCGCGACAGGCTGCGCGTGTAAGTCCAGCCGCGCAACGGGCGATACACCTGTCCCCAGCGTTCCGGCGCGCCGCTCCACCACGCGAGCATTTCTGTTTCACTGTAACCTTGAAAATCAATGGCGCGGGAAAATTTCTTTTGTCGCAAAAGAAACAGAAAGGAAACCGTTTCCCGGCAGAGCGCCGGCAGATTTTTTGAATGGAAAAGCGCGCGATTGAGCGGGATGATCTCGTCTATCTCGGAAAAACCGCGCAGCATCTCGGTGTATTCCTGCGAAACCAGAAAGTGCAATCGGGCGTCCGGAAAATTCTCGCGCACGGCATGAACGGCGGGCAGAGTGAACAAAATATCCCCCATGGATTTCAGCCGGATGAGCAGGATGTTTTCGCGCGAATCCATTGATTTCAAGCCGGTTGGTCGAATTTTGATTGGGCCAATTGAGCTTCCCGCAGTTTGGTGTAACGCAAAAAATTTTCAAACGCTGTCATGCGCGCGATGGTGTAACCCTGCCAGCCGTCCAAAAAACCGAACCGCAAAAAATAACCGCGCATGAACCGGAACCAGGGCCGGAACCAAAGCGTGAACGCACTGATTTTGCGCCCGTGTTCCGCGCGTTGCTGCGCAAACATGTCGCTATAACTCATGATTTTGCGGACATGATGATTCAAATTTTCCATGCTGTAATGCTGCAAATCACTTTTCAAGCCGCCGACCTTTCCGTCCACGATGACCGTGTCGTGTGGATCAATGCCGCCCCAATGCGCCTGCCCGCGCCGCCAAAGCCGGATTTTTCGATCAGGATACCAGTCGCCGTGGCGAATCCAACGCCCGCAATAAAACGTGCAACGTGGAAAACTGAACGCGGCGAAGTTTTTTAATTTTTGCGGTTCCGCGAAAAGTGATTGAATCTCCGCGCGCAATTCCGGCGTGACGACTTCGTCGGCGTCCAATCCCAAAATCCATTCCTGCGCAGCTTTTTGCGCGGCGGAATTTTTTTGCGCGACGTGGCCTTTCCACGGTTCGCGAAAAATTTTTGCGCCGAAAGATTCCGCGATTTTATCCGTGCCATCGGCCACGTCGTCGTTGAGCACGACGATGATTTCACTGGTCCAGCCCGCGACGCTTTCCAATGCGCGCCGAATGCGCTGCGCTTCATTGGCGGCGATCATGCAAACGGAAACGGGTAGGCGTTGCTTGGTCACGTCGGAATTAAGCCGGAGTTTTAAGCGATGAACAAGTGCCGTTTCATCTTCGGTCATTAAAATTGCACTTATGATTCAATCACTTAAAATCGTTTGCAGCGATGGCGGTTCAACCTTCACAACCTTTAATCACAGTGGCAATCTGCACCCGCAACCGCGCGGCTTTATTGACCAAAACGCTGCAACGTGTTCTGGCGCAATTCACTGATGATGTGGAAGTTTTGATCGTGGACAATGATTCAACGGACGGCACACCGGAATTGATTCGAAAGTTTGCCGCTTCCTGCCCGCAACTGAAAGTTCATAAAGAAGTCCGGATTGGCGGGACGGTCGCCCGCAATGCTGCAATTTCGAAGGCAAGCGGACGATTTGTGCTTTTTATGGATGATGATTCAGTTCCTGATGCCGGTTGGCTTGAAACCTATCGTCGTTTTCTTAAATCATCGTCGCCACAGGTTGCCGTAGTCGCCGGCGGGCATTTTCCGGAATATGAATCCGCGCCGCCTCGCTGGCTGGCTTCTAAAAGAAACACATTTGATTTGGGTTCGTCGCCATTTCGTTTGGCTCATGGTGGCAGCACGCCGGAATGTAATTGCGCGTATTTGCGTTCGGCAGTCATCAAAGCCGGGTTATTTGACGAACGTTTGGGGCACACGCAGAAGCGGTCAGGTTTTGGGGAAGGAGCGGATTTGAACCTCCGTTTGCAAAATGCCGGTTACGAAATCTGGTGGTTGCCGGGAGCGGTGGTGCGGGATTTTTTTCCGGCCGGTCGCGTAAATTTGAAATATATTTTGCGGAGCGCGTTTAATTATGGGCGGTCAGGCACAATCCGGCATTTGAAAAGCCGACCAAACCTGTTTTCCAATTTTGTTTTCCGCTGCACGCGTTTGTTGATATTTCCTTTTCAAGGCGGAATCAATTTGCTGGGAGCAATGTTTCTGTGGCCATTCAAGCACGGCCAATTAGCCGTCAGATTTCTCGAACGTGCCGTGCGGGTGACGGGCATTGCTTGGGAGGCGTTGTGGTTTCGATCAGGAGCGGATGCAAATCTTCAAAGCGGACCTGCTCAAATCCGAAGTAACGCTGGCAATTTTAAGTAGGCCGATTGCGCGGACTGAATCTGCCGTTCGGCGGCGGCAAGTAATTTTGGTTTTAATTCCCCGGCTTGCGCCCATAATTCATCAATCGCCGCGCCAAGTTTTTTCAGAAATTCCGCGTCGTCCGCCCGCAACACAATACAGCCGCAACCGAATTGTTCGGCCAAACCTTGAAATTTGTCACGGTAATACACTGATTGAATAATTGCCACCACCGGGACACCTTGTGCCAACGCAAAAACGCCGGCGTGATAACCGCCGGTGACCACAACGCGGCAATCGGACACCCGACGGATGACCTTGAGCGGTGTGTCAAGTTCTTCACCTGTATTTTTGGCATCCAGCAGGAGTTGCAAGGTTTGTAGGTCGGACGCGCCGCCATCGCGCAAAATGGGAATTCCTGTCAAAACACATTGATGCTGACGGGCTTTTTCGGCCAGCAAGTTTCGGAAATGTTCCGGAATTTTTTCGTCCAATTCAGCGTAACGCGCAATTCTTAAATTGATGCCAATCTGGTTGCCGCCCGACGCGCGTTTTTCGCCATAGGCCAGTTCCACCGCGTCGTCGCCAGTGACAAAAATTTTTGTTTCCGCCACGCGCGCTTGTTTTAGCAAGTCTAGGCCCGCTCCATTTTCGCGAATCAGAATAGCGTCCACGCGTGGGACGGTGCGAACAAATCGTTCCAACAATTCTTGGTCTTGAATGGGACCCAACCCTTGTCCCAGCATGGCGGTCGGAATGCCGCATCGGATTGCCACGCCGAGCATATCCAGCCATCTTCCGGCATTGATTTTGAAGGCGTCGGTAATGAGACCGCAACCGCTTGCCACCACCAAATCGGCATTCAGCAGCGCCTCAACG
>DASZXB010000069.1:0-18767 GCA_035546095.1 Verrucomicrobiia bacterium
CGCCGACCCGCCCACAGTGTCGCGCGACAAACTCATGTTGGCAATGTTGACGTGATGTTTGCTCAACAACGTGCCGAGATGACCGACGATGCCCGGGCGGTCTTTGTTGTTCAAAAGCAAAAGCGTGCCGCTGATGGGAATTTCCACCGGCGAACTGAACAACCGCACGATGCGCGGATTGTTCGGCGAACCGAAAAACGTCCCGCCCGCCGAAATCAACTTGTTTCCGCTGTTGAAAATTTGAACGTGAACCCATTCGTTAAATGTCACCGGCTCATCCGATTTTTTTTCCTCAACGGTGATGCCGATGCTTTGCGCCACACTGCGGACGTTCACATTATTTACGTCCTTCAAATTGCTTGTGGACAAAAATCCGCGCAACACCGCTCGCGTGACCGGGTCAATGTTTGGCAGTTGCCGCGCGTTGCCGCCGTAGGTAATGTAAATCCGGTCCGCCACTGCCGGTGAAAGTTGCGCGAGCAATTTTCCCAACGCTTCGCCCAATGGCAAATACGGTTTGACCTGCTCGTAAGTTTTTGCGTCGAGAAACGGCAGATTCACCGCGTTGCGGACTTCGCCCGTGAGCAGATAGCCCGCGATGACTTCGGCGACTTCAATCCCGCATTTTTCCTGCGCTTCTTCCGTGCTGGCGCCGAGATGCGGCGTCAAAATCAAGTTTGGCTGCTTGCGAAACGGATGGTCGGCAGGCAATGGTTCAACGGCAAAAACGTCCAACGCCGCGCCGGCCACCTTGCCGGATTCCAACGCCGCAATTAAATCGTTTTCAGAAATGATTTCGCCGCGCGCGCAATTCACGATTTTCACGCCCGGTTTCATTTTTGCGAACGCCGCCGCGTTCAACATATTTTTTGTCTCTGGCGTGACCGGCATGTGAACCGTGATGAAATCCGCCGCGAGATAGACTTGATCTACGTTCGCAGCGAATTCCGCACCGACGGCCTTCGCGCGTTCTTCGGTCAAATACGGGTCATAGGCAATCACTTTCACTCCGAAAGCAATCGCGCGCTTGGCGACTTCCGTGCCGATGCGTCCCATTCCCAAAATGCCGAGTGTTTTGCCCTGAAGTTCCACGCCTTGAAATAATTTCCGGTCCCACTTGCCCGCGACCATCGTCGCGTGCGCCTGCGGCACTTTACGCGCCAGCGAAAGAATCATCGTGAAGGTCAATTCCGCTGTCGTCACCGTGTTGCCACCGGGCGTGTTCATCACCACCGTGCCGTGTTGCGTGGCAGCTTCGATATCCACATTGTCCACGCCCACGCCCGCGCGTCCGACGACACGCAATTGCTTCGCTGCTGCAATTACATTTTTCGTGACTTTGGTTTCGGAGCGGACGACGAGCGCGACGGCATCCGCCACGACCGGCAGTAATTCTGCTTCCGGCAATCTTTTGGGCAGGACAACGACGTTAAATTCAGGCCGTTGCTGGAGCAACGCAATTCCCTTCGGCGAAATCGGGTCACAAACGACAATTTTCATGTTCAAAAGAGCGGCGAGTTTAGGTGTTAAACACCTTGAGGTCAAACAATCAAAATTCGCTGTCCGTTTGGCTGAAATCCGCTATTTTCGTGCAAAATGAGCAAGTTGCTGTTGATTGATGATGAAGAAGACGTGCGGTATTCGTTCCAGCGGATTTTTAATTCACCGGAAATTGAATTGTCCGTCGCCTCATCGGGTGAAGAAGGATTAAAGCTGATTCCCAAACTTAAGCCCGACCTCGTGCTCATGGACGTGCGCATGGGCGGCATGAACGGACTTGAAACGCTCCGCAAAATCCGCGCGACCGACCCGAAATTGCTCGTCATTTTGATGACTGCTTACGGCACGACGCAAACCGCTATCGAAGCGATGAAACTTGGCGCGTATGATTATCTGCTCAAACCGTTCGACGCGGTCAAGATCAAGGAAATCGTCGGCAACGCGCTCAAAGCCGCGCGCGACATGAAACAGGTCGTGTCCTATCAGCCGTTGTTGGAATCTGAAGATTACGAACTCGGCATCGTCGGACGCAGCGAACCGATACAACAGGTTTTCAAACTCATCGGTCAAGTTGCCGCCAGCGACGCCACCGCGCTCATCACCGGCGAAAGCGGCACGGGCAAAGAACTCGTCGCCCGCGCGATTTATCATCACAGCGAACGCAATCAACAACCGTTTTTGGCCGTCAATTGCGCGGCGATTCCCGAACAATTGCTCGAAAGCGAATTGTTCGGTCACGAACGCGGCGCGTTCACCGGCGCGACCATGCAACGCATCGGCAAATTCGAGCAGTGCAATCACGGCACAATTTTTCTCGACGAAATCGGCGACATGACGCCCGCGACACAAACAAAAATTTTGCGTGTGCTGCAAAGCGGCACATTTGAGCGCGTCGGCGGCAATCAGCCGATTCAAGTGGACGTGCGCGTCATTGCCGCGACCAACAAACCGCTTGAAGCCGCTGTCGCTGCCAAACAATTCCGCGAAGATTTATTTTATCGTCTCAACGTCGTGCGCATTCCGATTCCGCCGTTGCGCGACCGTCGTGAAGACATTCCACTGCTCGTGAATTATTTCTTGGAAAAAATCGGACGCGAACAGCAGCAGCCGCCTAAATCCATCGCTTCCAGTGTCATTAAAACAATGGAAAAATATCATTGGCCGGGCAACGTGCGCGAACTGGAAAATGCGATCCGCCGCGCGCACGTCATGGCCAAGAGTAATGCAATTTTGCTGACCGATTTGCCGCCGGAAATTTCCGGTCAAGGTGGAGGCAGCGCCTCGCTGCCAACTTCCGGCGTCGCGGGCGACGCTGCCACAACAGATGCCGCCGCGCTCGCGCGACAACTGTTTCAATGGGCCAAGCGCGATCCAAAACTGAAAGTGATTCCTGCGGTTGAACGCGAATTGGTGATTCAAGCCCTCAAAGAAACGGCCAACAATCAGGTTCACGCCGCGAAACTGCTCGGCATCACCCGCGCGACCTTGCGTAAACGAATCGAGAAATTCGGCATCCAGCGTGAGTTGAATGTGAAGTAAAATCAAAATCCATATTTCTTCACCAAATCATCCTTTTGCGCCTGCGTGTATTGCTTGAATTCCGAATCGGGGATTTGCAAAAGTTTCTCCGTGTTTATCAAATCCAATTTTGGCCTCATCATCAATGAATCGTCATAAAGATGATATTCAACAAGTTCCTTCGTGGGACCGAAAATCGTCATTGATGCTGCTGGATGAACGTACTCAGGATGCCCTTTCAATGCGATTGATCCCCAAGAAATTTCAAAAATTGGCAAAGTGTGTGCAGCAACTATATCAACTGAATTTGTCATATTTTTCGTTGAAGCACGATGCCGCAAAACCGCCATTGCTTGAGAAATTCTTCGCGGGGAATGGTAGTCAATCCGTTCAACGGATCGCCAACAGTAACAGTGGAATCATCCACTTTCAAAACGGTGACGTAATGGTCAACCATGAACGAAAATTTAATCACTGCGAGCGTCAGGCCGGCTTTTCGCAATTCATCGAGATTTTTGAAAAAGCGATATTCCACTGTCAAATCGTCCTGTGCGTATTTCTGCCGCAACGCCTCGGCCAGCAAATCCGGCGGCGTGCCGGTGAATGAACTGGTTTGGGAAAGAATCGCAATTTCGCTTTCTTCCGCCGGCAAACCAAGTCGCCGCAACGCCGTGACCGCCGCCGCCGGGCCGCAAGTATATCCGGTGTTTTGCAGGCAAATACCGTCAGGATTGATGCGCGTGTGCAGCCGCGCGAGTTCCTTGCGATTAAACAGCGGCGCAATAAATGGCCAGACGGAAATCCCAAAAACGACTGCAACCATGAGCAGCATAATGACCCGGCGATCCCGCTTTTGCGGCATTCGGGAAAGCGGCGCGGCCAACACCATTGCCGTCACGAAACCGAGGACATCAAATTTTTTGCGCCCCACGAACAACCACGAAACGAAAGGCGCATTTGGCAGCATCGCGGGAAAATGGATGGCAACACCGTAAAATAAAATTACCGTCAACGGAACGAAATAACCCGCCAGCCACCAACCTTTCGGCAGCCGTGAAGACAATTGTCCCAACGCGAAACCGGCTATCCCGGACAGGACAGCGAAACCGATTTCAATCCAGAGATTCATTCTCAGCCGGCCATTTTGAAATCAACGGCATTTGTCACAAGTATATATTTATCCCCAAATAATGCCCAAGTAATTCTGAAGCTCCAAAAAACTCGGCAAATACGAACAATATAAAAAAGAAAAGGGCAATAATTCTTTCAAGAATTGTTCCGCGCAAAATCGGCATGAATAACAATGCGATTGCCAGAACTGGTAAAATTGCCAATAGCCAGTCAACTTGATTTTCCACAGTTGAGGGCTGCATCATTGATAAAATAACTGCTAGAAAAATCAGCGCACTTGTTCTGATTCTATTTCTGTAAGAAAATTCCGGCTTCTTGCTTTCTGGATTGTCGTCTGCATTCATTTTTACGCTGACGAAATGGAGCATCAGAAATTAAAACCCATACTTTTTGACCAATTCATCTTTCTGCGCGGGCGTATATTTTCTAAATTCCGAATCGGGGATTTGCAAAAGTTTCTCCGTGTTTATCAAATCCAGTTTCGGTTTCTTCATTAAAGAATTGTCCATCAAATGATATTCCGCCAATTCTTTTGTGGGGCCAAAAATGGTCATGCTGACGGCGGGAGACGTGTATTCGGGATGGCCTTGCATGGGAATTGAACCCCAAGAAATGTCAAAAATGGGCAATAATGCTTTGATGCTGTCCATCGTCTTTATTTGTCCGCCCGTGTTTTTGTAATAAAATCTTTGGCTGATTTTGTAGGGATAATCTTGATCCAATTTTAACGTATCCACGCCAAGATTATTTAACCAAGTCACCGCAAGTGTATGGACTTGGTTCGTATCAATCTGTGAAGATATTTTTGCCCATTCAATCTGCTTTTCTCTTGTTTCTCTGCGAATATCCACATTCGCAAAATTGGCAAGATAAGAATTTACGAACCCAAAAAAGTAATTTGAATAGACAACACTTCCTCCGAAGCCTTTCATTTTAGGTGGAGCAACAAAAATTTTTGAAATGTTGGTTAAGGTTGGCGGCTGCTTTACCGGCAGTTCGGTTTGCTCAATAAACAAGTTACAATTTGTCAGCATCACGGCCAGTGCTACAAACTTGTAGGCGGCGGTAATGGCCAGCTTGGTTTTGGCGGCAGCGAGAGCAGCAGCAGAATTTGTCATAAAAAACTCCTAAAACCATATCGGGCAAGCAGCGATCCAATTCCTAGAATTTCAAGCCACACAAAAGGAGCCAATAAAATTAGAGCAACAATCCTTTCAACTATTTTCCCCTGCAAAATTACCGTGGGCAGCAGTATGATTCCGAGAATTGGCAATAATGTTATCATCCATTCGGCGGGTTCTCCATCCCAGGGAACTGTTGTCGGAGACAACATTATCAAAAGCAGTAGGAGAAAGAGCCAGACGCAGATTGTAATCCGTGTTGAATATGCAGACTTCGGTTTGTTTTCATCCGTTTTCATTGGTCATAGATCTCCAAATCAACGCAACCGGATATTTCCCAGGAATCTTGATTTATAAAATAAAGTGGTTCTGTAGTGGTTGCATCGTAAGAAAATATAGATATGCACTGGTCTAGTGGAAAACCCTCCATCCAAGCTAAAAACATTGACCCAAGACAATTTCCATATTCCTCGTCCAGAACTCCATCAAAAACAAAATCTTTAAGTTGACTTGGAACACCAACTTCTTTTGTCCACCCGACAAATGCTCTTGGAACTCTGCCGATATAACTATATTCACTATAGGCTCCCGGAGTAGACTCAATGCCCCATGCACCTGCCCATAATGTAGAAAAAGTTTCACAGCCATTTAATATAACTAGACTATATGGGTGAAGGTTAAATTTAGGATCAACGTCACTCGGTAAATATCCTGTATTTCCTAAAAACTTTCCTACTTCTGTGCAAAATAGCTCATCTTTCTTCGGATTTCCCGCGATTGAAATATTTGATCCATGTCCGAACCAGAAAAAATTTCCGCTGTTTGCAAATGCTCCAAAGCTTTTATTATATGGATTCATAAGAATTTTCTGATCTTCTGCATCGTCGAAGCGAAAAGCCGTTCCTGCATAAGGGGCATTGGCAGCGGGCAACAAGAAATAGGAATCTTCATCGGCAGGAGTTCCAAGAATGTTAATCACGCCATCTTGCATTAGTTCTGTGCGCCAATTGTTAAAGTATCCTGCATAGCTATCAAATCCCCAAGCAATTGCAAAAGTTTTAGTATCCACCGCCGGAGAATCTTTCAAAAACCAATGGTTCAAACCGCTCGAACTATTACCAGAAAAAGCAGGTTGAAATCCAGTCGGATGCAAAACAAATTGCGCTTGAATGTTTCCGAAGGAAATCTGGTGACCTTGCACATCTGTCAAATCCCAAGAAATTGCTATCTGTCCGTTCGGAGCAGACAAGTCAGTCGCATAAACAAGCAAATTTCCATCCTCGTCATACAAGTAAACATCGTAAGTCTAGTTTGTATCCGCCAATGTGCCTTCAATAAATAATTGATTTCCAAAAGTGCTTGTTATCTTGTCATAGGTAATTGGATTGTTGATGGAAATTGTTTTGACTTGACCATAACATACGCCGGTTTGTCCGCTTGTTATATCCGCTTCGCCATTGTAATTAAACTGCAACTGAATGTCATAATTGCCATTTGTCAGAAACGTAGTATCCCAATCAATCTGCCATGTCCCATCCGCCGCTTGAGACACAACAGAATTAGCGGCTGGTTCTCCATTTATTAATAAAATGACAGGCAGATTTTGGATTGATTGTTTAACGCCGATTAAAGGGATATGAACAAAATCACTAAATTCCATTCCGTTGGTGACGACAGACAAGTTTAACGGATTATCAGGAGCATTTGGATTCGTTCCCAAAATAAATTCCGCAAGATTCGGCAGTCCGTCGCCATCAGGGTCATTTGCCGAATCATCTGTCGCCGTGTTAAGTCCGTATTTTAATTCCCATTGGTCAGGCATATTATCAGCATCTAAATCGTCTTGATTGATAACCACACTACATTCGCAAAATCCGCCGTTCCCATCCGTCACAATGTAGCTAAAAGTGTCTTTCCCATACAAATTGGAATTGCGCGTATAAGTGATATTACCGCTTAAATCATTCGTCACCGTTCCCAAAGTCGGCAACGTGTTAAAAGCATAGATTGAAAGCGTGTCATTATCCGCATCGGTGACATTGGCCAATCCGTTGAAATTGGTGGTGAATGTATTCGTAGGAAGCGAAATAATAATCGCGGTGGCGACAGGCTGATTGTTCCCCGTTTTGTTCACAAATACTTTTACCGTGGCATTGGAAGAAACTTCCCCGTAACCGCTGGTGATGTTGTATTGAAAGGTATCTATGCCGTAATAACCGCTTTCAGGCGTGTATTGAAACGTCGTGGCATCCAACGAATACGAAATATCCCCATGATGCGCCGCCACCAGATTGGCAATGTAAAATCTGTCGCCATTCGGGTCTGTGTCATTGTCAAAAATGTCCAACTGATTGTCCGAACTGTCCTGATCTATGGAGAAATAATCATTTGCCGCAATCGGCGTCACGTCAATCAGACGGAAGAAATCCATCGGTTGCGCTTGAATTTGATTGGTAAGGATAATGGACGTAAGATTGGTGTGGCTTGGGGATAAAATGTAATTCTCAAACTCATTCCAATAGGAATCACTGGTTAATGTTGGCCGGTCTTCAATCAGGTAAAGCCGGTTGGTTCCACTCATCCATTGAAGCACGATGTTGGTTGATTGTTGTGAAATCTGGAATCCCAGATTGGAAGGAGAAAGCAAGAAATCAGGGTTAAAATCATTCCGATTGAATTGACTGCTGGACAAGGCTTTTGCTTGCGCTGCGGCTGAAACCGCTGCGTAGTCATAATTCACATCATCAATCACTACCACGCCATTTCCAATCACCCAGAATGGCAGGTTGAGATAATCGCCGGGGAGCGGCGGCCATTCCGGGTGAGCTGCCGAATAGAAAATTGTGGCATTTTCCGGCAATTGGCTGGCCGGCAATGGCGTGGTCTGTTCCAACGCCTGCAATTCTACTTCAAAATCCGTCGGACTTTCCTGGGCGTGGACATGGATTGAAATTGAACAAAACAAAATCACAGCAGGAATCAGGGCAGATGTTTTCATAATCCGTTCGCCTTTCTTGATTTGTTCCCGCATTTCTACATCACACGCCGATAGAATGCAAGAGAAAAATAGCACATATATCGGGTTTTATAAAACGTCCGACTGCTCTGGTAATATGTTGTGGCAACTTTGCATCGCCGAATTGTCGGCCAAAAAATTTTAACTTATCGAAAACGCGCTGGAATAAGCCAAGAAAAATTGGCGGAAAAAGCAGAATTAAGTTACAAATATGTTGGTGAAGTTGAACGAGGAACAGTGAATATCTCACTGGATTCTTTGGCTAGAATCGCCAAAGCCTTGAAAATAAAGGTTCGTGATTTAGTGAACGACATTTAATCCGCCGCCGCCAGCCACAGCAGATTTGAATGTCATTCCGCTCGCCGCCATAGAAATCAAATGATTTCAATTCCGAC
Organism: Verrucomicrobiia bacterium; assembly: GCA_035546095.1. Classification (GTDB taxonomy): domain Bacteria; phylum Verrucomicrobiota; class Verrucomicrobiia; order Limisphaerales; family UBA11358; genus UBA11358. The sequence goes on from DASZXB010000069.1 coordinate 8,682, forward strand.
CGGGCAATGGTCGCTGCCCATCACATCGGAGCGGATAAAGGCTTTCTTCAAACGCGGGCGCAACGATTTCGAGATGAGAAAATAGTCAATGCGCCAGCCGACATTGCGCGAGCGAGCGCCGCTAAACACGCTCCACCAGGTGTAATGTCCTCCGCCCTTTTCAAATTCGCGGAACGTGTCGAGAAATCCGGCGTTCACGAAATGGGTAAAGCCGGCTCGTTCTTCGATGGTGAAACCATGATTGTGAATGTTCGCGCGCGGATTAGCTAAATCTATTTCTGTGTGCGCCACATTCAAATCACCGCAAAAAATCACCGGCTTTTTCTTTTCCAGATTTTTCAGGTAAGCCAGAAAATCGCGATCCCATTTCTGCCGGTAGGTCAGCCGCGACAAATCGCGTTTGGAATTAGGCACATAGACATTCACCAGAAAAAAATCTTCAAATTCGGCGGCCAAAACGCGGCCTTCCTTGTCATGCTCGCTGATGTCAATGTGTGGAACGACTTTGATGGGACGCTTTTTAGTGAAAATCGCGGTGCCGGAATAACCTTTTTTTTCGGCGGAATTCCAATAGGTCGTGTAGCGCGCCGGCCAAAGTTGTTCCACGTCATCCGGGCTGCATTTGGTTTCCTGCAAACAAAGCACGTCGGGCTTTTCCATCTCCAGAAATTCCAGAAAATTCTTTTTTAACGCGGCGCGCAAGCCGTTGACGTTCCACGAAATCAATTTCACGGCGCGAGATTATCCGAAACTTTTCACGAAGGCGAACCGTCATTATGGGTGGAACTTTATGATTAAAACCGCGCGATTCATTGCTCTTGCCGTTTGGTCGCTGCTGCCGATTGGCTCGGTCGCGCAAAGCAATGTCATTTCCGCTTCATTGCCGCCAATAGATTTAGTGGTGCAACGCGCCGTGGCGGAAGCAAATCAAGAGACAGATCAAGACCGCGCGTTCAAACAACAATACAGTTACACGCGCACGCGCACCACCGAATATCGGGATGCCGATGGCGATTTGAAAGATCGCGAGCAAAAGACAGATTCGCACCAGCCAAATGCCGCGCGCGCAACGACGCGCCAAGTGACACAAAAAAATTTGCCTGCCCCGACAACGGGCGCAACCATTCAAGGCGACAAAGTTCATGGCAAGGCTTTTAGTCGCAGCGATTTTTTGCTGAACCCCGATTTGTTGAATCGCTTTCAAATCACTCTGGCTGGACGCGAAACCATCAATGGCCGGCCTGCGCTAATGGTGGACTTCGCGCCCAAGAACGGAAACCTGCCCGAATCCAGCATCAAAGACCGTTTCATCAACCGCGCCGCCGGACGCGTTTGGCTGGATGAATCTGATTACGCGATGGTAAAAGCCGACTTGCATTTGACGCAAAAAGTCAATGTCCTCGGCGGCTTGGTCGGCGCAGTCTGGAAATTCAACTACTCGTTCGAGCGCGAACGCACCGATGACGGGCTGTGGTTTGTGCGCAATGTCAATTGGCATCTCGAAGGCCGCGCGGTCGTCCTGCATCGCGTCGTGGATTATCACGAACAATTGACGGATGTGCGCAAAACGAAATAACCGGCGCGAGTTCGTTGACGGCAAACGCGCGGGCGGCTAATTTACTTCAGCAAAATGATTGCCGCCGTTGCCAAAAATCAATCCGCCACCGCACCCAATTTTCGCGTCGGCGACGAACGGCTGGTGAAATTGACTTCCAATGCTGCACGAAAAGTTTCTTCACTGCTGACCAAACAAGGCCGGCCCAACGGCGTACTGCGCGTGGCCGTGGTTGGCGGCGGCTGTTCCGGATTGCAATACAAAATGGATTTGCAGGACGCACCCGCGAACCGCGACATTTTGGTCGAATCATCCGGCGTGCGTGTGGTGGTTGATCCCAAAAGCGCGCTTTACGTCACCGGCAGCGAACTGGATTATCTCGACGCACTCGACGGCGGCTTCAAAGTGAAAAATCCCAACGCCGCAACCAGTTGTTCCTGTGGCGAAAGTTTCAGCGCGTGACCGACTATTTCGCATTGCTTGGCGAACCGCGCCGCCCGTGGCTGGATTCCGATTCGCTCAAGAAAAAATTCCTTGCCCTGTCCGCCGAAACACATCCTGACAAAATCCTTTCTACCGATGAAACTGTAAAAGCTGCCGCCACAAAAAAATTCGCGGAATTGAACGCCGCTTACAATTGTCTGGCCGAACCAAAGTTCCGGCTGCTTCATTTGCTTGAACTCGAACTGGGCGCAAAACCGAAGGAAATCCAGCAGATCCCCACTGTGCTGGCGGATTTATTTGCCGAAGTGGCCGCGAATTGCCGCAATGCGGACAATTTTCTCGTCGAAAAAGCGAAAACCACCTCGCCGTTGTTGCAAGTTCAATTTTTTGAACGCGCGCAGGAATGGATTGAACGATTGAATTCCTTGCAAATAAAATTAAATGATTTGCGCGGCCAATTGATTGACAAGCTCAAATCAATTGACGCGAAATGGATGGAAACAAACGCGGAATCGAAACGGGAATTGTTACCGCAACTGGAAGACATTTATCGCCTGCTCGGTTATTTCAACCGCTGGAACAATCAGATTCAGGAACGCATCGTCCGGCTGCAATTATGAAAATCGCGCGACTTATTTTTGCCATTTGGATTTGCGGTTTGTGCGGAAAAGTTTTTGCCGATGAAGGCTGGCAGACTACTTTGAGCCAAATGCCGTTAACCACAAACATCATGGAATTGAATCGCACCAATTGCGTGCCCTTGTTGCTTGATGCGTTTCAATCAAACGGCGTCGTGAAGGCTTTGATTTTCATGCCGGGCGCGACGGACGAAATTTATTTTTTCCGGCGCGTTCAAGCGACACTGACAAATTCAAATCCTTCGCTGCTCGATGGTGTTGCCGCACTGACCAACCAAACACACATTCAGGCGACGTTTTGCGCACCGTTTTTACTGCTCCACACGACAGAAGATTCACTGAACGGATTTGCCACAATCAAAAATGAATCTACAGCGAAGAAATTGCGCGGAAAAATCATTGTTGGAAAAATTGTCTTTAACGATGCCGATTGGGACAGCGTGCGCGCGGTTTTGAACAAAAAATTAAGCGTCGGCTTACGGCCGTTTTCCGGCGCGACGGAATCGTGGCATTTTTACCGGCACAGTTTCGTCGCCGAAAATCTCAACGAACTAGAAATGCTGGAAGCGATTGCGCTGGCGGGCAAAACGACGATTACACTGCATTGGCTCACGGCGAATTTTCGGGCGGACGCGCGTCAGGGCAATGTGCCGGATTTGCAAAATCTCCGGTTGCCTCAACCTTCAAACTGAAAAACGGAAATGCTCAACGGCGGCAGATAAAATTCCGCCGACTGCTGTTGTCCGTGACTGGAAATGTTTTCCGCCGTAACACCACCGTAATTGCCCTTGTTGCTGCCGCAATAAATTCCTGAATCGCTATTCAAGACTTCGTGCCATTTTCCAGCGCGCGGCAGGCCAAGACGGTATTTTTCGCGAGGCACGGGCGTGAGGTTCAAAATGACGGCGAGTTGATTGGTGAAATCAGAATTTTGGCGGACGAATGACAGCACGCTGTTTTCGCGGTCGTTGCAGTCTATCCAGAAAAATCCGGCGGTGTCGTAATCCGCCTGCCAGAGGGCGGATGATTTCGCGTAAAGCGCATTCAAGTCCGCGACAAATTTTTGCAGGCCGCGATGGAACGGGCCGGTGTCGAGCAACCACCAATCGAGCTGGGCGTTTTCGTTCCATTCGCTGCTCTGGCCGAATTCACCGCTCATGAACAACAGTTTTTTGCCGGGGAACAACCATTGATAGCCGAGCAGCGAGCGCAGATTGGCGAAGCGTTGCCAGTCGTCGCCGGGCATTCGTCCGAGCAGCGAGCGTTTGCCGTGAACGACTTCGTCGTGCGAAAGCGGCAGGATGAAATTTTCGTGAAAATGATAGAGCATCGCGAACGTCAAATCGTTTTGATGGTATTTGCGATGAATGGGTTCGTGTTTGAAATAGCCGAGCGTGTCGTGCATCCAGCCCATGTTCCACTTGAAGGAAAAGCCGAGGCCGCCGAGATACGGCGGGCGCGTGACTTGCGGCCACGCGGTGGATTCTTCGGCAATGGTGACGATGCCGGGAAATTCGGTGTGCGTGATGGCGTTGAATTTTTTCAGGAACTCAATGGCTTCGAGATTTTCGCGTCCGCCGAATTGGTTGGGAATCCATTCGCCGGGTTTGCGCGAGTAATCGAGGTAAAGCATCGAGGCGACGGCGTCCACACGCAAGCCGTCAATATGAAATCGGTCGCACCAGTAAAGTGCGTTGGCGACGAGGAAATTGGAAACTTCGTTGCGTCCGTAATTGAAAATCAGCGTGCCCCAATCCTGATGCGCGCCTTTGCGCGGGTCTTCGTGCTCGAAGAGCGCCGTGCCGTCGAACTTCGCCAGCGCCCATTCGTCGCGCGGAAAATGCGCGGGAACCCAGTCAATAATGACGGCAATGCCGGCCTCGTGCAGCGCGTTGATGAGAAATTGAAAATCGTCCGGCGTGCCGTAACGGCTGGTCGGCGCAAAAAAGCCGGTGACTTGATAGCCCCATGACGGATAAAACGCGTGCTCGGCGACGGGCAAAAATTCGACGTGCGTGAAGCCCATACGTTTAACGTATTCGCAAAGTGGTTTGGCGAGTTCGCGATAGCTCCACGATTCGGTCGCGGATTTTTTTTGCCACGAACCGATGTGAACTTCATAAATGCTCATCGGCGAGCGGAGCGCGTCGCGTTCGCGCCGTTTTTTCATCCACGTGTCGTCCGTCCATTTGAATTTTTTGGTGTTCCAAACGATGGCGGCTTGTTTCGGCGGCACTTCAAAAAAGAAACCGAACGGATCGGTGTTCAATTTGACGTGGCCGTGCGCGTCGCGGATTTCAAATTTGTAATGCGCGCCTTCGCCGACGTTCGGAATGAAAATTTCCCAGACGCCGGACGAGCCGAGCAGGCGCATCGGATGAAAACGTCCGTCCCAGTGGTTAAAATCACCGACGACGCTGACGCGTTGCGCGTTTGGCGCCCAAACCGCGAAACTTGTGCCGTGAACGCCGTCAATCACGCGCAGTTGCGCGCCGAGTTTTTCGTAAATTTTCCGTTCGTCGCCTTTGCCGAAAAGATACAGATCGGCTTCGCCGAGCGTGGGCAAAAAGGAAAAGGCGTCTCGTATCCGGCGAGTTTTTCCATCGTGTTGAGTCACGACCAAATCGTAGGCATAAACTTTGTCGGCGGATTTCGTGACGCCTTCAAAAACGTCCGTGTTCGGAATCCGCGCCAGTTCAAAAGCAGGTTTGTCTTTTTCGTGGACGGGCTGGATTTCCACTTTTTTCGCGCCGGGCAAAAACGCGCGGACGACGATTCCCGATTTATCGCCGAGCGGGTGCATTCCCAAAAGTGTGTGCGGCGACTGATGTTTCAGTTCGGCAAGGGCGCGAAGTTCGTCCGACGACAGAATCATGCGGATGTAGTTTAACAAAAGTTTTCGGGAAGCGAAACTTTCTTCCGCTACAATTTTTTGAGAATCAAATCCAACTGCCGCTCGTGATTTTGCAAATCGCCTTCGGTCCAAATGACAAAATCGGAACGCGCGATTTTTTCTTCAATCGGCATTTGCGCGGCGATGCGTTGGCAAATCTGCTCGCCGCTCCAGTCGCGAGTGCGCAACCGCTCGCGCTGAAGATTTGCAGAACAGGCAACGCAAATGACCTTGTCAAAATGCGATTCGGCGTTCGTTTCAAACAGGAGCGGAATGACAACAACGGCCAGCGGGCGATTTTCTTTCCGCCAATTTTCAATCTGTGCGAGCCAGCGTTCACGAATTTTTGGGTGCAGGATTTCCTCCAGTTTTTTGCGCGCGGCGGCATCGGCAAAAACGATTTTGGCGAGTTCATTGCGGCGCAATTGGCCATCGGCAGCGACGAGATTCTTCCCGAAGATATTTTGAATTTCAGCGAGCGCTGGTTGGCTGGGTTCGACCAGTTCGCGCGCCAGTTCATCAGCATCCACTACCGGCACGCCGCGTTCGCGCAGGAATTTTGCAGCAGTGGATTTACCCATGCCCACGCCGCCCGTTAAGCCGCAAACTTTCATTGTTTGCGGTTTTCCCGCGAGGTTTCGCCTATTGGACGGTCAGGGTATAATTCCATGAAGCGGAACGCGACAGGACATCAGTCAATTGAATCGTAAAATCAAATGTTCCCGCCTGTGTTGGGGTGCCGGAGAGCGTCCCGTCGGGTGTTAAAATTAGTCCCGGCGGTAGTCCTGCCGGTGCCGACCAGATGAAAGGCGGCGTATAAGAACCGCCGCTGGCTGTGAACACCACCGGCGTATAAGCCGCGTTCACGGTTCCGTTGGGCAGATTTCCGGCGGCCGGAGTGACTTGGATGAACATCTGATCCAGTATGCCTTGAATGTCAGTGTTATTTGGATAGATGTCTATGTTGGTGGAACTGTCAAATGAACCCCAGATAAAATTCGCCGAATAGTAGGGAGAAACCATATTTTCACTCGACAAAACAGCATTTGTATCATCGGCGTAGCTTTGGATGAAAGCTGTTCCAATCTTGGTCAAGGTGATTGTGCTGCTGGGATTGATTGTTCCCGGCCCCGCCAACCCTTGTCCAATGTTATCCTGATCAAAGTTGACGTTGCGGCTGAATACATTGATTACGTTGCCGACCGTTATATCTGCAGCGGAAAAGGTGAAATCGGGTTGCGTGACCGTGCGCTGAATGGTCTGGGTGACACGCTGGTTATTCGTGATCATGACCATGTTATACTGGTTTGTGAGCGGCTGCCAGAACTGGCCGATCAAGGAATCAAAATCCGCGCGGACAAACTGGATTTTGCCGGTGCCTTGATACAGAGCAGCGCCGGGAGCGCTGGAAGAACAAGGCGCGACCTGCAGCGTATGATTGGTAAAGCTCACAATCAGGCTTTGGGAAAATGGCTCGCCCGCCGAATTTGTCCCCACAGCCACGAGATTGGTCGAGGAGGTGATCAGTGTGGCGTTGGTCTTGACAATCTCAAATCCACAGGTATTGGTCGGGAAAATGAAATAATCGCCGGAGACCAGATTGGTGGTGATTGACCCGCCGATGTTCGTCGTGAGCACGCCCGGGCTGCCATAAGGCGCGCCGATGGGCGGCGCGATGGTGATGGTCATGATTTTAACCTTGGTCGTGGTGGAATAACTGTTGGTGACCACGTTGGCAAATGAATAAGTGAACGTGCCGTCAAGGTTGGTGACAACCGAGGCGATTTCCAAAGTGGGGAACAGCGCCTGCAACGCCGTTGGGTTATTTGTCAACGACGCGAGATACAAGGTCGTCAGGTTGGACGTGGTGATCGTGGTCGTGGCATTTGTGTTAAAGGTGGTTACCAAAGACCCGGCCGGCGGGCTTTCCATGTTGAGATTATTGGTGGTCATCAGATAGCGAAGACCACCGATGTCATCCCAAGTCAGACTGTCAAAAAAGCTCCCTATCCAAATCGCGTATGTAACCGGATACGAAGAGGGGCTTGGGTTTAATATGAAACCGGCTTGCGGATCGGGTCCCATGCCGCAATCTTCAAATATTGTATAACCATAAGACACACCATTGACCGAATTGGTTGGACGCCAGGTAATCGGGTCAAAATTCCTTTGAATAACAATGTATTCCATGTTGGCCGGGCAGGGGTTGGTGGCGCCCGGAATCGTGGAACGGTCATGCAAAGCCCAATCGTAGCGAATGGATGAAGCCAATCCCAATTGTTCCATCATCGCGTATAACGTGCACGATTTCACGTCAACTAAACCCAAATCACCGGCTGTCCCATTTGCCTGCAATGCACTAAAAGGAACCAGATTGGTGCCGTTGAGATTGGTATAGTTGTAACTGTCAAGATTGGTCAGGGCGTTGTTCAGGATGAAAAAAGCATTCGTCACCGCCACCACACCGTTTGACCCGAAGTAATCCAGAAAGTTCGCGTCAAAAGCGTAATAATTTGTCGGGATATTGCGGCGATATTCTTCGCCCAAATTTTTGGGCGCGACAATGTCGCCGGCCAAACCATAACCGATGGCGGGTATTTGATAGGCATCAGGTCCATTGCCGATGGGCCCGCCAAGCGAAAACGCCCATGACGTTTGCAGACCCAAGGCCAGCAAAAGAATCCACGAAGATCGTTTAATCATTTGATACATAAATTTACTGACGTAAAAACACAACGCGGTAATAACCGGCAGGCGCGCCGCCAACATAAATTGAATCAGTATCGCCAGCGGCAAAACGCGGCGCACCAAGGTTCGTCCACGTCGTGAGATCGGTCGTCACTTGAACCTGATAAGTTTGTCCCGGTTGCGTATTCCAGCTTAAAAACATGCCCTGCGGGGTATTGGTCAGCGTTGTTTTCAGCCACGTGTCAGAATTCGTGGGGTCGCCGCCACTCAAGAACACTTGCGCGAGGCTCAAGCCGCCGGGCACCAGCGACGCATTCACATTGGCCGGCCAGTTGGCGGGATCGGAACCGTAATACAATTCCATCCATTCATAAGGAATGCCGTAATAGCTCGCACCGCTCCAAGTCATGCCGATTGCAATTGGAGAACGCGGCGATTTATGGCCAGACGCGGTCACATAATCCACTTGAAACGAGTGAGTGCTGTTGGTTGTCAGGCCATCTGCCGCAGTCATCTTCCAGATGTTGCTGGTGGTGACAAACGCCGGCGAGCTGGTGCCGTCCACATAAACTTCATAACCGGAAATAGGGATTCCTGTTAATGGCGACCATGAAACCTGCAATTGCGGCTGATAGACTCCATTGCTGACGATGAAGGGCGCGTAAACAAACGGCGCGTTCATCGGCGGCAGATAATCCGCGCTGTTGATATAGCGTTGCGCCAGCAGATCGTAATTGATGGTTCCGCTGGTGAACGTGCTCCAAACGGCGATGAATTGACTGTTTCCATCGGAAGCCACGATGGGTTGAATCTGATGGCCGGCCGTGGTGGTGTTCACCAAAAACTCGCCACCGTTGAACGAGCCGTTGCTTTGCAAAAACTGGCCATAGACGCCTTCAAACGAACCGTCCTGACCCAGACTTGTCCACGCGATCAGATAATCCGTTCCGAGCGAGCTGATGGTTGGGGCATATTGGTCCCCGTAAAGATATGAATTGACACGAAAGACCGCGCCGCCCACGCCGGTGTTGGAAAATGTTCGCGCAAAAATATCAAGACCGTTGGCTGTGTTGGCCAAATCCTTGGCACTCCAGGCGATCATAAATGTTCCATCGGATGCGGCGGCGATTACCGGCGACGCACAAGAATTCGCATCTGTGTTCACTGGAAATTCGTTGATCAGAGGATTGCCGCTTCCATCATAAATTCTTGCATAGACATCAATGCTGGGTGCGACTGTCTGATTTGCATAAGCGTAACCACCAACGGGAGGATTGAATGGCAGCGGTTCCTGCTCGGACACCCAGGCGACAGCAAAACCGCCATTACTCAGTGCCGTGACCACGGGTGAATGCTGGTTATGGCTTGTAAATTGATTGACCAAAAATTCGCCTTTTATGGATTTGCCAGTTGGTGAAAGAATGCGGGCGTAAACGTCTTCCAAAGTATTGGAACCGGCCTGATTGAGGCTGGCCCAGACAAAAACGACATTGCCGTTGTTGAGTACGGCCACGCCGGGCGTAATCTGAAATTTATTTTTGTTGGTGCTAACCAAAATGTCAGTGTTGCTAACGAAGGTGTTGTTGGAGCCGACAAAAGCCGCATAAATATGCTGCCGGCCAACGGGACCGCCCTGCCAGGCGAACGCCGCGCCGCCATTTTTCAACAAAGCTACGCGCGCATTTTCCTGATTATTGGTCGTTGTTTGATTGACGCGGAAGATGCCAAGTTTTCCAGATAACGTGCTGTCCACCTGTCGCGCGCTGACGCCGATGCCGCTGCCATCGGTGATGTTATCCTGCCAGACCACGAAACCGCCATTGGTGTTCAACGCCACGTCGGGGCGGACTTGATCTCCCGGCAACGAG
>DASZXB010000070.1:0-38515 GCA_035546095.1 Verrucomicrobiia bacterium
GGTAGAGCACCACATTGACACTGTGGGGGTCAAAGGTTCGAACCCTTTATCGCGCACCATTCCGCAACTTTTCCGCGCCATCGGAGTTTGATGCAATAAGCCGCATGAACAAAATCCATCCATCGGAGAAATGATTATGCTAAAATCCCTGACAACTTTAATCGCCATTTGCTCGTTTGCTTTCGTTGCGCGCGCACAGGACACGAACGCGTTGAAAACGTCCATCGGTAATTTTGAAGCGCGAACCGGAACGGTCGTCGTCAAAGGTTTCGGTGAAATCGGTTCGGTGACGGCGAACGGCGCAACAATTTCGGTGCGCTGCAAGGAATCCACTGACGCCAGTTCCAATCACAAGCAATACGGACTGGCTGCGTTCATCACAACGAGCCAGCACACGGATATCGCCTACGTGGACTATGATGAGATAGAATCGCTCACCAGCAGCATTGATTACCTCGGAAAAATTTCCTACAACGTGACTTCGCTGCCGAGTTTTGAAGCGACCTACACCACGCGCTCCGGTTTGCGCGTCGTCGCGTTCAGTCCGCGACGGCAAGGCGGCATCCAGAATTTTCTGCAATACAACAACGGCCCGCGCATCCCGCTCTCGTCCGACCAAATGGCGCAATTTGAAAATCTGGTCGGCCAGGCAAAAAGCACGCTGGATTCCCTGCAAACTTCAAAATGATTTTCGCACGATGGAATCGCGCCGCGCCCATTCGGGATTCAGATTCGGAAAATCTAGATTGTAATTCAGTCCGCGACTTTCCGGTCGCTGCAACGCGCAATTCACAATCAATTCCGCCACCGTTGCGATGTTGCGCAGTTCGAGCAAATCCGCCGTCACGATGAAATTCCAGTAATAATCGTGAATCTCCTGCTGCAATAAGGCGAGCCGCGATTGCGCGCGCTGCAAGCGTTTGTTCGTCCGCACAATGCCGACATAATCCCACATCAGGCGGCGAATTTCATCCCAGTTGTGGGAAACGACGACGAGCTCGTCCGCGTTCGTCGCATGGCCGGATTGCCAGAGCGGAATTTGTAAATTGCCGATTGCCGATTGCCGATTGCCGATTGATTTTTCCGCCGCGCGGTGCGCCACGACCAGCGCTTCCAAAAGTGAATTGCTCGCCAGCCGATTCGCGCCGTGCAAACCCGTGCAGGAAACTTCGCCGACCGCGAACAATCCCGCGATGTCCGTTTCGCCGTCCACGTTCGTTGTCACGCCGCCGCATTGATAATGCGCAGCAGGCACGACCGGAATCGGCTCTTTCGTGATGTCAATGCCGTAGCCGAGGCACGTTTGATAAATGTTCGGAAACCGTTCGATGATGAATTTCGCGGGCTTGTGCGTGATGTCCAGCAGCACGCAATCCGCGCCGGATTTTTTCATCTCGCTGTCAATCGCGCGCGCCACGATGTCGCGCGGCGCGAGCGATTTCAACGGATGCACGCCGTCCATGAATTCACGTCCGTCGAGCGATTTCAAAATGCCGCCTTCGCCACGCACCGCTTCGCTGATGAGAAACGATTTCGCTTTCGGATGATACAGGCACGTCGGATGGAACTGCACAAATTCCATGTTCGCAATCGTCGCGCCCGCGCGGAACGCCATCGCCACGCCGTCGCCCGTCGCGATGTCGGGATTCGTCGTGTAAAGATAAACCTTGCCGCAACCGCCCGTCGCCAGCAACGTCACTGGTGCGGAAAACGTTTCCACGCGATTTGAATTTTTGTCGAACACATACGCGCCGAGACAACGATTTTCGCCGACGTAACCGAGCTTTTGACTCGTAATCAAATCAATCGCCAGATGATTTTCAAAAATGGAAATGTTCGGCTGCTGCGAAACTGCGTTGAGCAACGCGGTTTCAATTTCGCGTCCCGTCACGTCCTTCGCGTGCAAAATCCGGCGTTTGGAATGACCGCCCTCGCGCCCCAAATCCAATTCATGCGCGCCGTGCGATTTCGGGATTTCTCGCTCGGAAAATTTCATACCCAGCTCGATCAACTCCTGAATCCGCGCCGGCCCTTCCTCGACAATCGTGCGGACGACATTTTCCTTGCACAACCCCGCGCCCGCTTCGAGCGTGTCGCGCACGTGCAACTCAAACGAATCCTCCTTGCTCGTCACCGACGCGATGCCGCCCTGCGCGTAATTCGTATTCGACTCCGCGCGATTTTTTTTCGTGACGATGGCCACGCGCCCGCGCGGCGCGACCTTCAACGCAAACGAAAGCCCCGCGATGCCGCTGCCAAGAATGAGAAAATCAAATTGTTTCATGCGGACAAAAAAATTTAACGCAAAGGCACGAAGACACGAAGAACAAATAGCCGCGAACCACACGAAATTTTTCTCCCTCTCCTCGCCAAACGAGAAGAGGGGCAAGGTGAGGAGAAAATTGAAAGGTTTTACTCAGTTTGTGTAAGACTCTTTGACTTCAACTGGAATTGCTTCTTTCGGCAAACTGATTTGCATTGCAGCGAGAGGATCGAGCGGATTGTGATGTGTTGCATCCAAAATGGCTTCCCACTTTTTCCATTGCTCAATATTCAAACGTCGCTGGCCTGAATTTCGTAACTGCTGAATTTCGTTATTCCAAGAGACAAGCATGGCTTTCAGTTTTTCACCGTCTTGTCCCAAAGAATCTGCTTCACCTTGCAGCCGCTCGAAATGTGATTGCAACTCAAACGTCGCCACAGATTGTTTATGAGTAACTAAAAAGTCGTGGATGATTCTTTGAACCGCTTGTTTTCCAGAACGGCGTTTGGCAATTTGCCGACTCAATTCGATTTTTTTCTTGAGAGTCGAGCAGATTGCCAGTGTATTTGCTTCGAGCAACTTGAGATTTTCATCGTCTGACTTTTCTCGTAATAATTTTTCAGCAATTTTGACCAGTTCTTGCAGCACGCCCATTTTGTCATAGCCGCCGCCGTCTAAATCAAGTTCCTTGAACAGATTTTGCGCCCCAAATACTAGACCTCTTGTATTGAAGTCTGGTTTTGCAATGGCTTGACGAATTTTTGATGCTGCCTCGGATGCTGAATCTGGATACCAGTGCTTGACGTAAGCGCAAATCGCTTCTCCAAAAAGTGGTAATGGTATCATGTCCTCAATCGTGATTGGCACGCATTGGCCTCCACTAAAACAATCTTTAATGCGAGCAACAAATTGCTCTTCAATCATCTGTTTGATTTTCTTTTCTCGGCCAACAATTCGATTGAAGGTCTTGTCACCTTCTGCATCTGAATCCAGTAGAACAACCGTTGCAGGAACAGGTTCATCTCCCCATTTTGAAGCCTCCAATAACTTTTCGATTCCCGGAGCACTTTCTGCGGACACGATGGTTAGCGAATTTAAGTCAATCAAATCAGCAATCGTTTCCTGCGTGCTAAACAGCCTTACCATTTCGGTTAGAATAAATTGGTCAGTTGGGCCTTCCAAAACGAGATTGGTAGCACCCATGAATAAAGTTTGAGCGCAATCAATTCCCAACGCCGAACGAATTGGCTCGTAACGTCGCACCATTGCTTGATCAATAAACTGTGTTCCTTCTTCTGCGTCGCCTTTGCGTAGTAAGCGGATGCGTCGCGGAAAATTGCGATTTACCAAAAATGGCGAGTGCGTCGTGTAAATCAACTGACATGCGCCTATCGCCGTGTCGGGACTAATTAAAGATTCAAACACCGTCAACAGGTTTTTTTGTCCCAAAGTGGACAGGAAGCTGTCTGGCTCATCCATGAGGATAATCGAATTGCGATGTCCTTGAGAAAGTTCGAGTGCCTTCGCTTGAATGTAATAGCTTAAGAAAAATTTCAGTCCTGAACTTCGTTCTTTGAAAGTGTATGTAGCTTTCGTCTTGTCTTTAATTTCAAAATACAAAACGCCGTCCTTGTAATTAAGCTGAAGTGAAAACTGGTCGTCTTGCTGCCAATAGCGGGATAAATTCAGTTTTTCAGCAATTTCACCATTCCACGCACTGATAAGTCCTTCTGCATATCCTCGCTCAGTCGCATTCAGATTCAAAAGAATTTCCAGAGCTTCCAATTTAATCCCCAAAATATCGCGAAACAGCATCGCTTCCAACATTCCGGCTGAACTCACATCCAAGCGGCCTTTGTCCAATTCACTTTTTGCTGTGGCTAGTTTATCGAATTCCAAATCTGGCAACGGTTGGCCTTTGTTGAAGCTCAAAGTTTTCAAAACCTCAGCAGCCTTCTGCGACGTAGCTTCATCGTAGAGCGGCTTGGCTTTGTATTTCGACGAGTCATAAGCCGCAAGAAGATTTACCAGCGGCACTTGGTCAGCCATCGCGACACTTGAGTCCAAAAATTTTATTGTCGGCAAAACTTTTCGCAGCGCAGCCAGCTTTTTTGAATCAAGTGACGTTGGAGAATCATTCAAACCTAGATAAATCAGAGCCGTTTGATCTGTCGTCAGGATGAGCACTACGCGATTGTCTTTCTCATTATGAGCAGGAGCAACGGCAACTCCGATTGCAGTCAAAATGTTTTGAAATTCAGTTTTGGTTTCTAATTGAAATTCGAGTCCAACATTTGGCCAAGCGTCTGCGTTTTTGTTTCCGATTCCACGGACGTCCAACTCCTGTGCTACGCCGGTCAGCGTAACCGACGTAATTGATGTTGAACGACCGATACCACCGCAACAAAACTTTTGAAATTTTCATCGAATTTTTTTGTTCGTTTAATCTGCTCTTGGATGTTCAAGTTACGAATATTTTCCGGTCGCCACAAGCACGGCATTTTATTTTACTCCTCACCCTTCCCCTCTCCTCGTTTGGCGAGGAGAGGGAGATGTTTCGTGTCTTTCGCGGTTGAAACACTGCCCTTTGCGTTGCTACAGTTCAGCAATTACAGCAGCGCATTATCAATCAACCGCGTTTTTTCGATGAAAACGGCCAGCGCGATTTGTGTGCCGCGCGTAACATTTTTTACCGGCGACAAATTTTCCGGATCGAAAAATTCCACATAATCCAATTTCGCGTCCGGCTCGCGTTCAATCAGCGTTTTCAAATTGGCCTTCAATTTTGTCGCGGAAACTACTTTCGATTTTTTCACGGCGGCTTGCGCGGTTTGAATTGCGCGCCACAAAACGGTCGCCTGTTGCCGCAAATTGCCGACGAGATATTTATTGCGCGAACTCATCGCCAAGCCGTCCGCTTCGCGGCGCGTCGGCGCGACGACGATTTGCACGGGGAAATTCAAATCCGCGACCATGCGCCTGATAATCGCCGCTTGCTGAAAATCTTTTTGGCCGAAAACAGCCACGTCCGGCAAAACGATGTTGAAAAATTTGGCGACAATCGTCGTCACGCCGCGAAAATGTGTTGGACGCGACGCGCCTTCCATCACACGCGCCAATTTTTCTTCAACGACGTAAGTGGAATAATTGGTGGGGCGAGCGTCCGCGCGAGCCGAATCTGACCGATACATTTCTTCGTCTGTCGGCGTGAAAACGACATCAACTTTCAATTCACGCAACAATTTCAAATCGCGTTTCAAATCGCGCGGGTATTTGGCCAAATCTTCCGTCGGCGTGAATTGCGTCGGATTCACGTAAATGCTCACGGCGACTTTGCCGTTTTTGCCGACGCGCTGGCGCGCGGCGCGCACGAGACTCAAATGGCCGTCGTGCAAATAACCCATCGTCGGCACAAAACCGATTTTAGTCCCGGCGCGCTGCCATTTTTTGGCGAGCGATTGCATGGCGGCGACGGATTTGACGATTTGCATTGCAACAGAATAATTACGTTTCTAAAAACAAACAAGCCGCACGGATTGCTTCCATGCGGCTCTTGCTTTACTGAAATTTTTTAGCGTGTCACAAAATTTAGCGGCGCGCTTTGCGGCATTTCGTGCGCGCACGGCTGATTGATGGGCGCGTCCGGCGTGCGATTGTTTTGCGTCACGATGTTATTCGCGAGCATCCACGCTTCGACTTCCTCGCCGCTGATGTCGGCGAGCATTTTGCCGTCAATCTCGACGCACGGACTTAACATCTGGCCACTTTTCTCGATCATTTCCTGACGTTGCAACGGGTCGTTGATGATGTCGCGGTCTTCAAACGGCAGGTCGTATTTGCGCAACACGGCGCGCACGCCCTGACTCCAGCCGCAAGTCGGTTTCAGATAAGCGATGATTTTCGGTTTGCTCATAATTTCAAAATTGTTTTCGATGACAAAATAATGCCACAGCTTGCGGCGCGCTGCAATTTTTCTTTAGACACGAATTGCACGAATTTTCACTAATTCAAAAATCATTTGTGTTAATTTGTGAAATTCGTGTCTGATTTTATCTTTCGTTGTTCGCTGCCTTTCTCGCCGCCAAAACTTTTTGTGACGGAACGTAATTGGCGATGAAGTTGCGATAAAATTCCGCGAATGTTCCAGCGGCCAGATGCGCGCGGGCATCGGCCATGATTTTCAAGAACAGATGCGAGTTGTGGACGCTCACCATGCGCAGACCAAGAATTTCATTCACGTTCAGCAAATGCCGCAGATAGGCGCGCGTGAAATATTTGCAGGCGAAACAGTCGCAGCCTTCTTCGATCGGGCCGAAATCGGCTTTGTAAGCGCCGCCTTTCAAACCGAATGCGCCGCGCCGCGTGAAGGCCGTGCCATTGCGTGCGACGCGTGTGGGCAGGACGCAATCAAACATATCCACACCGCGCGCGACAAGTTCGAGCATTTGCGCCGGCGTGCCGAGTCCCATCGCGTAACGCGCTTTGTGCGCAGGCAAATGCGGCTCGGTCAGTTCAATCGCCTTCAACATTTCCGGTTCCGGTTCGCCGACGCTTACGCCGCCGATGGCGTAGCCGTCAAATTCCATTTCGACCAACACCTTCGCGCATTGCTCGCGCAATTCGGGATTTGAACCGCCTTGCACGATGCCGAGAACTTTCTGTCCATCGGCGCGCGGTTGTTCGCGACATTCGCGCGCCCAGCGAATCGTGCGTTCGACGGCGTTGCGTTGCTCGCGCGCGGGCGCGTCGTGCGGCGGACATTCGTCGAAAACCATCGCGATGTCCGAGCTGAGCGTGCGCTGGATTTCCATCGCTTCTTTCGGGCCAAGAAAACAAAGCGAGCCGTCAATGTGCGAACGAAATTCGACGCCGTGCGGTTTGATTTTGCGGATTTTGGCGAGACTGAAAACTTGGAAACCGCCGCTGTCGGTGAGAATTGGTTTTTCCCAATTCATAAATTTGTGCAAGCCGCCCGCCGCGCGAATGATGTCGAGACCCGGACGCAAATTCAGATGGTAAGTGTTGCCGAGAATGATTTGCGTGCCCATTTCGAGCAACTCGCGCGGGTCGAGTGCCTTGACGCTAGCCTGTGTGCCGACGGGCATGAACACGGGCGTGTCCACGACACCGTGCGCGGTGGTCAATTTGCCGAGGCGCGCTTTGGTCTGTGAATCAGTTTTAAGAAGTTGAAACATCGGGCAAAGGGTAATTCAAAAGTCATTTTAATTTTCAGAAATGCCTTCAACATCCAAGCCTTTCAACAATTTTGGAGCTGCCTCGAAAAATCGGCGACAATATTTGAAAGTTTCTTCGCAAGCTAATTCAACATCATCTTCCGTAAGAAACTCCCATTCCCATGCACAAGGCCAATGAACCCATCTGCACAAATACGCGATCGTATCCATGAATTCAGGTATCCCATACTCAGGAATCGCAGGACGCAAAGTTTTCTTCTGACTACAAATATTGTGCCAGTGTCCAAGCACGCTTTGTTGGTATCCGGGTTTGCGTCCAAAATTAAACTGCGTTGTGATCATCCAACCGCCACATTTAACATCAAATGAAGTCCAATGGCCTGCGTAGCCTTCGTTAACGCGACATTCCTCGCATTGGTTTCCAAAAAAATCCTTACCTTTTTGCGTTACGATTTTTTGAAGTTTCTTTTTGCTAATAAATTTTATCTTTTCTCCGGCCAATTTTCTGGCTTTGACTTGTTCTCCCCAAGACAAAGGACTCAAGAACTTTTCAAGCTCGGCAACTAAAAACTCGGAATTGTCGGAGTCTCTGTCAAAAAAGATTTTTGCGGCTCCTTCACATAAACCATCAAAAAGAAATTTAACATCTGGATTTTTTTCTTTATTCCACAGTTGTTTGAACTCGTAAAACTGACCTCTAATGCTCCAAAAGGCATGGAATTTTTTACAAAGTGACTTTTCTTCTTCGGACAAATTGTCACCCCATTTTGATGTCAACTCGGGGCTTTGCTGCTTTAGGCGGCCCATCGCTAAAGCCAACTGTTCTTCTTTATTTAGTTTTTGCATGAATTGATAGATGTCCCAAGCATGACCAGTTTTGAACATTCGCATATGCGGAAAGGATTCATTTATTTCCCTTTCCCACTCGGATTTAGCCCAGACGTATTCTCTGAGTCGAAATTCCTTTTCTGCATCTTTCAAGTTCATTTTTATGAGGCCAAATTCGCGGAATTATTGCTCAATTTCTGCAAACGAAACATCCACCAATAAATCGGCGGCGATTTTTTCCAAATCTTTTTTCAACGCCGCCAAGTCGCAGCGTTCGGGTAATTGCAATCGCGCCTGCGCCTTGAACAAATCTTCGCCGCTCATCGGCGCGCTGACGATTTCGCTGGAGAATTCCTCGACGTTCACGTTCGCCCGCGCGAGCGCGGCGGAAATGTCGCGGACAATTCCCGGCCGGTCGTGACCAACGATTTCCAATTTGGTCTGGCGCAGATTCGCCGGAGCGATTTTTGATTCGTCCGCACGAACAGTGACGTTGAGGCCGGAGGTTTTTTGCAGCGCGTCGAGCAACGCAGATTTTTTCTCCGCCGGAATTTCCACGCGCAGGATGCCGGCGAACTCGCCGCCGAGTTTGCAGAAGCGACTTTCCAGCCAGTTGCCGCCGTGTTCGGCGACGGTGCGCGCGATGGATTCGACGAGGCCGGTGCGGTCCGGCGCGATGATGGTCATCACCAAAGGAATTTGCATGGCATTTAGTTAAAGCCTTGCCGAGCCGCTGGCAAGTTCTCGTTTGCAAATGGTCTGGCCATGTATTTTTAAGAGAATTAAAATTTTTGAATCCAAAACGGCGAGTCATTGCATCTCATTTATGAACCGTTTGACATAATCCAAACTATGAAAAATAACCTGATAAAATTCATGATAACCGGCCTGTTGCTGGCAGCCGTCGTTTCGGCGCAGGCACAAAGTTATTCATCCGCCGGCATGAATGACGGCGACCTTAACACTACTCTTGGCATTTCCAGCGCATGGATTTGGCTGCAAAACGCCATCGTGCCGTTGGCGATGCTGCTGGTTTTCACCGGCGCCATTATTATCATCACCGAACTTTACTATCGCCAAAGCAAGATGCTGAACGACATTTTATGTGCGGCGGCAAAAAATCAGCAAAAAATCGAATCCACTCACAATTAAACCAACCAATCCCTATGAAATTAAATTTGAACAAACTTTTAGTCGCTGCTTTGTTTCTCGGCCTTGCGCTTACACCTTTGTGCGCGCAAACGAACACAGGAACTGAAGCAAATTCCAATGCGCCGGCAACCGTTGAACATACGTTATCGGCCAATCCATCGTCTTTTCATTTTTCCGGTGAAGATTTGAAACAAACGCTTGCAGTGATGATTCCCATTATAGCCATCGTCATGGGTTGCAGCATTCCCATCGTCATCGTCGGATTACAGCTTTATTTCCGTCACCGCAAAAATAAGATGTTGCACGAAACCATCCAGACCATAGTGGAAAAAGGCGCGCCCATTCCGCCGGAGTTATTTAGCAAGGCAGACTCAGACTCGCTGGGATTTGGAAGGCCAAGACGTCCGCGCAACGATTTGCGGATCGGTTTGATATGCATCGGCGTCGGCGTCGGCCTGTTGGTCACTGCGGTAAAAGCGGGATTCATCGTTTTATTCATGGGCATCGCGTTTATGATTTCAGGAATTTTGCAAAAAAACAAAGACGACGTACAACCACCGAAGGTTTAACGTGGCCTTCACGGATGCCGACCTCATCGCGCGCGTTCTGGCGCGCGAAGACCAGAACGCGTTCGGCGAATTGGTGCGACGCCATCAATCGCCGGTGCGCGCATTTTTGGCGCGCATGACGCGCGGCGATTCGCATCTGGCCGACGACTTGGCGCAGGAAACCTTTTTGAAAGCGTGGCAAAAATTGCAGACTTTTCGCGGCAGCGCAAAATTTTCGACGTGGCTGTTCGGCATCGCCTTCAACGAATTTCGCAGCGTGGCGCGCAAGCGAACCGATTTGGCTTTGGATGATGTGGAAAATCTGCCCGATGAACCGGCGACATTCACCAATCCGCAATTGCGGCTGGATTTGACCGAAGCATTGAAGATGTTAAATTCAAACGAGCGGGCGGCAGTTGTGTTGTGCTGTCAGAACGGTTTGTCGCACGAGGAAGCCGCGCAGATTTTGGATTGTCCGCTCGGCACGGTGAAAACGAACGTGCTGCGCGGAAGAGACAAATTACGACGCCTGCTGGCGCTTGATTACAAAAATTATGAATCCGCCTGAAACCAACGATCCGCTGGACGCGCTGTTGCGCGGGCAAAATCAATATGTCGCAGATAACGGTTTCACCGCGCGCGTGGTGGCGGCGTTGCCGCGACGACGCGCTGAATTTTCGTTGCGTCAGATTATTTTAGTCAGCGTGGTGACGATTGGATTCGTGCTGGCGGTTTTATGGTTGCCGTGGGAAAATCTGCAATTGCCGGACGCGGCGGCTTTGCTTTCACTTAATTCAAAAATTTTGTTGCCGTGGGTGCTGGTGCTGTCGGTCATGACTTCGTTGATTTGGGCAATCACGCTCGCGGTTTGTCAGGAAGATTGAAGTTTACCGGTTTCTGACGATTCTGTGATTTCCAGCCGGGCAATCGGGCGATTCACGAGCGTTTGTATGGTGACGGACGCGGCGGCGACGCGTTCGGCTTGTTCAATTTTTGCAAATTCACCAAAAAATTCCGCGCGGGAAAATTCATTGTTTGCGACTGATTCCGGTTTTCCACCGGTTCGCATCGCGAGCAAAACGTCGTGCGCGTTGATGGTTTCAAGCGGTCGGGCAGGGGAATAACGTATTTCGTTGCCCGCGACTTCCACGATGAGTCCAGCAGCCAGCAGCGTCTGCAAAATTTTCAGCGTGAGCTTGGCGGGAACGGCTAATTCGCGGGAAATTTCCTGAAGCGAAACGGGCGGATTGCCGTTTTGAAAATGCCGTCCGATGCACACCATCAATCGCAACGCGATGAATTCACGTCCGCGTTGATTCACGTTTTCAACAGTTTTTTCCTGCAAATACGCGGCGCGATTTTGAAACGCATAAGCGACTTGTGCGCCGAGCAGCAAAATCGCCCATGAAAAATACAATCCAATCATAAACACAGGCACGAGGCCGAGGCTGCCGTAAATCTTGCTGTTGGAAACGACACGCGAAACATAAAGAAACCCGAACATGTTGTTCAAATGCCAGAGCGAACCAGCAACGATTCCGCCGACCAGCGCCGAGGTGAAATTGACTTTCGTATTGGGCACCAATTGATAGAGCAGCGCGAACACGAGCCACAATAATGCCAGCGGCAGCAGTTCAAAAATAAAACTGCTGATGAACGGCATGTGTTCCGCGAGATGCCGCACGCTTTGCACTTGCAGGCTGCCGGCCAGACCCAATGCACCGACAATGGCGAGCGGGCCGAGTGTAATGGTCGTCCAATAAAGCACGGTGCGCCAAAGCCAGTTGCGTCCGCGCGTCACTCCCCAAATATCGTTGAACGTGGTTTCGATGTTGGCAATCATCCGAATGGCGACGACCACCAACAAAAGCATTCCGACCACGCCCAACGTGCCGCTTTGTGTGTTTTGCACGAAATTATGGATTTCCTTCGCCGCTTCTTTTTGCGCGGTGACGACGCGTTCGTTGCCCTCTGAATCTTCGGTTGACGCCATCGTCGAAGTCAAATTAGTGTTTGCAACTGAATTGGTCCGGGTCAATTGGACGGAAATCGGACTTAAATTCAAAGCTACCGAGTGATGATTTGTTTCCAGTGTTGCGGGCGGCATGATGTTGGAAACGAATTTATCAATGGCCTGATAAATTTCTTGTTCGCCCTGCGTTTTCAACAAACTACTGGTGACGCTGACCGCCACGGCGAGCAGGGGAATCAACGCCAGCAAGGTGGAATAAGACAACGCTGACGCGCGAACCAAACAACGGTTCTGAACAAAACTCTTTCCGACCATCACGCAAAAATGCGCGACGCGCTCGAGCCGGTTGAATTCATGTTCCGCGCCGGTTTGCGCGCCGGACAGAATTTTCATCAGACGCGAAAAAGATTCCTTCGCCATGCCGTCCGCACGCTAACAAACCAAAGCGCGAAGTCAACCGGCGCGAATCCGCTTTATCGTCGTCCCGAAATTTTGCACAATGTCCGCGCGCGCATCCGTAGCTCAATTGGATAGAGCTTCTGACTTCGGATCAGAAGGTTGCAGGTTCAAATCCTGCCGGATGCGCCAGATGACTCGCAGCTGAATGTGTTCCAGCTTTGCAAGACTTTCATAATGGTCTCCGTGAAATATTTGAAACTTTACCGCTCAACACGGCGTCTTAATTTCACAGTATTAGTATTGTATGGAAACTTTGGTTGTGTAATTCATAACAAGCGGCCGGGAGACAGTATTGAAATTGGCATTTCGGCTTGAACGCATGGCATCATAAGGTTGTTAATTATGTTCGCGCGGCTCGTCAAAGTATTTGTGATCGTCTTGCTTGCGGTGACACTCAACGTCCACCGGTCGGCGTTGCTCTCAATCACGAAAATGGGCGCGGTCGGTGGCAATTCTCAAATTGTGTTGAAGGAAGTTTCCGATGGCAAAAATCACGACGGCCATGCTGAAATTGTCGTCGCTGTAAATGGGGCCGAAATAAAAATATTTGCAGCCCATTTGCACAAAGTCAGGTCTTTGCCGTTGAAGGAGAATTTTGTTTCAACCGCAGAATTGAAATTTGAATTTTCGCCACTGACAAATTCCGCTCACAAATCTCTTCTTCAAAGGCCTTTGCTTCCGCCGCCACGCGGCATGCTTGTTTGATTTTCGCAGGTTAGTCGCTCGAACAAATCGGGCGGCGAATTCCCTTCCAATTTGAACGCTGTTGGATTGCAACAGTTAGCGGTTTTGAATCTTAAAAATTTAGTTCGACATCTCTGAAAACCTGAAAACGGCCGGCAGCCGTTTCAAATGCGGTTTTGCGTTTGCCAATCAAAGGCCGAAATAAAAGGCATTCCGCCAAACCAATTTCCGGCAAATAAAAATTATGATGACACATCAAGTTACAAAAATCATGGCGCTTTCCTTTATCGCGTCGCTCTTAGCCGTCGCGGAATTTTCCCGCGCCGCCGCGCCCCACGACGTTTTAGGTCCCTCCAGTCGCAAAACGCCGATTGTATTTTCAGAAATCATGTATAAGCCCGCACCGCGCACGGACGGGAAAAATCTGGAGTTCATCGAACTTTACAATTCCAATCCGTGGTTTCAGGACATCAGCGGTTATCAAATCACCTGTGCGGACATGAATTACACGTTCCCGACAGGAACCACCATTGCGTCCAACAGTTTCATCGTTGTCGCCGCCGCGCCAGCCGACATTGAGAGCGTCTATGGCATCACGAACGTCATGGGGCCTTATTCAGGCAGCTTGAAGAAATCTGAAACGCTGGAACTGTTGGATGAGCAGGGCGCGGTGCTGTTGACCGTGCCCTACTCGGCGACTTATCCGTGGCCGGTCGGAGCGGACGGCGAGGGACATTCGATTATTTTGGCCAATCCGACTTACGGCGAAGGCGATCCGCGCGCATGGAGCATCAGCGATGTCATCGGCGGTTCGCCCGGCCAAATGGACACGTTCACTCCGGGGCCGCTTCGCAACGTGGTCATCAATGAAATTCTGCCGCACTCGGAAAATCCCGCCGTGCCGCAATTCATCGAACTCTACAATCACAGCACCAATTCCGTGGACATTTCCGGCTGCATTTTGACCGATGATCCCACGACAAACAAATTTGTGATTCCTTCAGGCACTATCATGGGTCCGGCGGGTTTCATTTCATTCACGCAATCACAATTTGGTTTCACGCTCAACGGCGCGGGTGAAACGCTTTATTTCATTCAATCGGATGGCAGCCGGATTCTGGACGCGGTGCAATTCGGGGCGCAGGCCGATGGTGTTTCCTATGGCCGCTGGCCGGATGGCGCGAACGATTTTTATGCGTTCACGACCAACACGCCGGGCACAAACAACAGTTCCATTTTAATCGGCGACATTGTCATCAACGAATTGATGTATGACCCGATCAGCGGCAATGACGATGACCAATACATCGAGCTTTACAATCAAGGCACAAACACAGTGGATTTGTCGGGCTGGCAGTTCACTGCGGGCGTCACGTTCACCTTTCCAGATGTGTCCATTGCGCCGAATGGTTATTTGGTGGTGGCGCGGAACATGACCAATTTGTTTGCGAAGTATCCAAATTTGAACGACGGCAACACCGTGGGAAATTACAGCGGAAAATTATCGCACAACGGCGAGCTGTTGGCGTTGGCGCAGCCGGAAACACTTGACGGCACAAACACAATTTATGTCGAGGAAGATGAAGTGACTTACGGCACGGGCGGGCGCTGGGGCGAATGGTCGGCCGGCGGCGGCAGCAGTCTGGAATTGATTGACCCTCATGCCAATCATCGACTGGCGGCCAACTGGGCGGACAGTGACGACACGTCAAAATCGGCCTGGACGAACATTGAAACCACCGGAGTGCTGGACAACGGCGCGAATTATGAATCGGGCATCCAGCACGCCCAAATAGGGTTGCTCGATGAAGGAGAATGTCTGGTGGACAACATTGAAGTGGATTACAACGGCGTGAATTATGTCTCCAACGGCACGTTTGAAAGCGGCACGAACGGTTGGTCGTTTCAGGGTTGCATGACCCGTTCCAGTTTGGAAAATTCCGGTTATCAGAGCAGCCATTCGTTGCACATCCGTTCCAGTGATAAGATTTGGACCGGAGATAATTCCTGTCAGGTCACCCTGAACGCGAACTCGCTCGCGGCGGGTCAGACCGCGACGCTGCGATTCAAGGCGCGCTGGCTGCATGGCTGGCCGGAAGCGCTATTGCGTTTGAATGGCAACTGGCTGGAAGCAGCAGACGCGTTGCCGGTTCCAGAAAATCTTGGTTCACCGGGAATGCCCAATAGCCAATATGTCACCAACGCGGGCCCGGCGATTTACAACGTTACCCACAATCCGTCCGTGCCGGCGGCGAATCAAGCGGCGGTGGTGACGGCGCAAGTGCATGACCCCGATGGCGTGCAAAGCCTGACGTTGTATTATCGCATTGACCCGGCGACGACTTATACGGCGGTGACAATGAAAGACGATGGCACGGGCGGCGACGCCGTTCCGCGTGATGGCATTTTCAGCGCGACCATTCCCGGTCAGGCTGCCAATAAGTTGGTCGCCTATTACATTTCCGCGACAGACAGCAATTCAGTAGCGACGCGCTTTCCAGCGTTGCGCTCCAATGATAACGAGCCGGCGCGCGAATGTCTGATCATGTCCGGCGACGGCAATCCCGTCGGCAGCTTTGGCGTTTATCATTTATGGATCACGCAGAGCAACGCGATGCGCTGGGCGAATCTCGGCAATTTGAGCAACGAGGGAAATGATTGCACCTTCGTCAATGGCAATCGAGTGATTTACAACATGCAGGGACGATTTGCCGGCAGCCCTTATCATCAAAATTACACCGGACCTTACAACGCGCTGTGCAATTACAAATGGGAATTTAACGATGACGACCAGTTTCTGGGCGCGACGGATTTCAACAAAATTCACCAGCCGGGAAATAGCGCGGGCGACGACGCAAGTTTGCAGCGGGAACAACTGGCGAACACATTTTTGCGCGCGTTGGGCGTGCCGTGGCTCAATCGCCGTTATGTGGTTGTCTATGTCAACGGCAACCGCCGCGGCAATGTGATGGAAGACGCCCAATGTCCCGGCGGTGACGTAGTGAAAGAACACTGGCCCAATGACTCCGACGGGTTTCTCTATAAAATGCAGCCGTGGATTGAATTTGCCCCGGCGCTTTCCGGCGACACCATGGGCTTTGACAATCAATCTTGGTGCACGCTCAACAATTACACCACGACCGGCGGCGTGAAAAAAATGGCGCGCTATCGCTACAATTACGAAATCCGCCGCACGCCGGATTCGGACAACGATTACACCAATGTCTATTCTCTAATTGACGCGGCGAATTCCTATGGCACAGCGAATTATGTGGCCAACATGGAGAACATCGCCGACATGGAGAATTGGATGCGTGTCTTTGCCGCCAACCACGCCGCCGGCAACTGGGATTCTTTCGGCGCGCAAAACGGGCAGAACCTCTATGGTTACATCGGCACGCAGGGGACCAAGTATTCGTTGTTGATGTGGGATTTTAACATTGTGCTTGGCAACAGCGACTCATGGGGGCCGGGACAAAATTTGTTCACCATAGATGGAACAAATCCTTATTTGGTGGATATTTACAACACACCGGTTTTCCGCCGGATGTATTGGCGCGCGTTGCAGGAACTGGTTAATGGTTCGCTCAATGTTGCCAATAGTGGGCCGCTGCTGATAGCAAAATACAATGCTTTCATCGCCAACGGCTTCAGCGGTGTTGAAAATCCCACGGCCAATATCGAACCTTGGCTTTCGCAGGCGCAGAGCAGCATCGCTTCACAATTGGCGGCGGTCAACACGACAAATTTCACCGTGACTGCAGCCGTCGTGAGCAATGACGTGGTTTATGTGAGCGGTTTGGCGCCGGTCAACGCGCAAACCATTTGGATCAACGGCGCGAGTTATCCGGTGACCTGGACCAGCCTCACGAACTGGGTAGCCATCGTGCCGCTGAACATGGGAACCAATCAATTGAACGTTGTCGGCGTGGATGACCATGGCAATCCGATTTCCGGTGAAAGCGGCGCGGTTTCCGTGACGTATGATGGAATGACGCCTTCGCCCATCGGGCAAATTGTCATCAACGAAATCATGTATGACCCGCCGGTGGACGGCGCGCAATTCATCGAACTATATAACAATTCCACCAACGAGACGTTCGATTTGTCCGGCTGGCAGTTGCAGGGTTTGTCCTACACGTTCCCGAACGGCGCCATCATTGGACCGGAAAGCTTTTTGATTTTGGCGTCGAACAACGCGGCGTTTGCGGCGGCTTATGGAGCGACGATTCCCGTGTTTGACACGTTCAGCGGAACATTGCAACCGGGTCAAATCCTTTCGCTGGTTCGACCCGGAGGAGGCGGCGCAAATAATTTGACCGTGGCTGAAGTGGAATATGACGACTCGCTGCCGTGGCCGACCAATGCGATTGGCGCGTCTTTGCAGCTGATTGACCCGCTCCAGGACAACTGGCGCGTCGGCAATTGGGCGGTCGCGCCCTTTTCCGCCACGCCCGGCGCGATAAACAGCGTTGCCGGTTCGCTCGCGCCATTTCCGTCGCTCTGGATCAATGAAGTGCAGGCGGACAATTTAACCGGCATCACCAACAGCGCGGGTCAACGCGCCGGCTGGCTGGAGATTTACAATCCCGGCGCGAATGCGATTTCATTGAACGGACTTTATCTGGCCGACAATTACACCAACCTTTTGCAATGGGCGTTTCCGAGCAACTCCGTCATCAACGCCGGCCAGTTTGAAGTGATTTTTGCCGACGGCGAAACAAATCTTTCGACGCCCGATGAATTGCACGCCAATTTTATTTTGCCGAGCGGCACGGGTTCGCTTGCTTTGACCCGGCTCGATACGAACGGCCAACAGGAAGTGCTCGACTATGTTGACTACGAAAACATCAGCCCCGACGATTCTTATGGCTCATTTCCCGACGGCCAGAGTTTCAACCGGCAGGAATTTTCCAAAGCGACGCCCGGCGCTCCAAATGATGGAACCGCTCTTCCATCGCCATCGTTCGTGGATTATTTTCAGGCAGGCTCGACCTACTCGCAAAATTTTGATTCCCTGCCTGACCCAGGAACGAACTCCGTCAACGCCAACAATCCGGTGAAAATCAACCGCCTCACTTACTCGTTGTCCAATCCATTCGACTTCGCTTACCCGATCAGCCCCGACGGCGACAATGGAGGACTGGGCATTTCCGCCATGGATGGCTGGTATGGTTTTGCCGCTTCAGGTTCCAAATTCGGCGCGACCGACGGCGACCAAACCACGGGTGGCCAAATCAGTTTTGGTCGGCCCAACGATTCCAATCGCGCACTGGGCTTGCTGGCCACCAGTTCGACCGGCAAGACCGCTTTCGGCGTCCGATTCATCAACGGAACGGGACTGACTTTGAATCAAATGAATCTTCAGTTCACCGGAGAAGTGTGGCGGCAATCTGACACGCCCAAAACCTTGCAATTTTATTATTTTGTGGACTCGACCGGCATTGCGGCCTTTCCGACTAATGCGACGGCGTTTATTCCCGCGTTGGATGTGAGCATTCCCACGATCGCGGCGGATTCGGGCGGCGTCGCGGTGGACGGCACTTCGCCGGCCAATCAGACCAACCTGCTTGTGCAGAATCAAATCATCACCAACTGGCCGCCGGGCGCGGCCTTGTGGTTGGTGTGGCAAATGACCGATGACACCGGAAAGGCTCAAGGTCTCGGCATAGATGATTTGATTTTTTCCGCCACCGCCCCGCCACCGCCGTCGTTGAGCGTTCAAATTTCAGGCGCCAATTTCCTTCTAAACTGGCAGGCCACCGAAGGTCAAAGCTATCAACTCGAATTTAAGGATAATCTTATGGACCCGGATTGGACGCCATTGAATTATCCAGTCATGGGAACGAACGGAACACTGACCATCACCAACGATCTCGGCAACGCGCAGCAACGCTTTTTCCGCTTGCGACTGGTGAACTAGTTGTGTTCAGCATCAATTTACCATGAGGTTGCAGGTTCAAATCCTGCCGGATGCGCCAGTTCTATTTTGATACCATACGAAAATGAAATGAGGTTCCCCCGTTCGGAGGAACCTCACGCACTTTTAACTAACTACCATGTTAGTTTTAAGCAGACTCCTTTGCGTCGCGAATCCACTTAAATTATGAAACTCAATCCGTTCGCCGTGCCTTTAGTTTTTATTCGGACGCTTTTGCGATTGAACCGCTCCAGCCGATTGCTTCTCCGTCGGGAAGATAAACCAATTCATTGGTGGAACTATCCGACGAGGGTTTCCAATCTCTGTCCAGATGTATGCTCGTTGTTTGTCCTTCGCGAATCAGCACCGGAATTGTGACGCGCCCGTAACTGGAAGATTGCGCCACGATATGGTATTTCCCTGCTGGAATACTCACGATGCTCGGAGATTCATCCATGTCGCCGATGTGGTTTTCGACGAATTTGACGATCTTACCGGATTCGTCATGGATGCTGTATCCGGTGTGAATGTAGTAAGGAGGGCCATCGCCAACCACGCGTGTTTCAGTGGCGCTGAAAACCTGTAAATAACCTTGAGCGCCGTAAGCTGTATGACTGACCGGCGCGGGACCGACGGGCGAAAGAGAAAGCGGCTTGGAAGCACAGCCGGTCAGGAGTGGCAAGGCTGTTGCACCAAGACAAATAATGTATTTAATTTTCACGTAAAAAATTTACCTGTATTGCATTAAGGCGTCTTGAAAGCCAAATTAAAATTCGTTCAGCAAATCGTCACAATTGAAGGTTCAATGCAGCGCGCCAATCTCATAATCCAAATTCGCCTGCTCAATCAGAACATTATAACGCGCGTTGGCTTCGGCGATTTGCGCCGAGGTCAGACTCAATTGCGCCTGACTCAATTCCACGATGGAACTGCTGCCGATTTTGTAGCGCGCTTGGGCTAAATCATCGGCTTCCGTGGCGTTGTCCACCAATTCTTCGGTCGTTTTAAGTTGCTCCAAAGCGTTGCTGACGTTGAACCAGGCCAGATGCACATCGCGCACGATGTTGTCTTCGGCGTCGCGGAGTAATTCATAATCGGATTGCGCTTTCAATTCCGCTTCGCGTTGGCGCGCGCTGTAAAGTCCGCCGGCAAAAAGCGGCAAACTTAATTGCAATCCGCCGGCCGCGTAATCATCCGGCAAACTGTCGTCATGGATCGGAGCATAACCGATGACGCCCACAGCTTGAACGGTGGGCAGCCGCGCGTCGCGTTGAGATTTTGCGAAATGTAACGCGGCATCGCGTTCGTCGCGCAAGCTCAACAATTCAGGGCGTTCGGCCAGCGCCGTTTGAACCAACTGCGAGACATCATTGGTATATGTGGTATATGAATAGGTTGATTGAGTTTGTTCCATCAATTGAAACTGGCGCGGTTCACGGTAACCAAGGGCGGTGGAAAGCGAAGTCATCGCTTCGTCCGCGTTATTCTGCGCTTTTTGTAAAAGCAGCCGGCTTTCTTGAACAGCGACCCGCGCAAAACTGACGTCCAATTCCGACTTAAGTTTGTTCGACGCCAGCAAACTGACCTGGTTGAGCAACAATTGTCGCGTATCGAAAGTTTGTTGCGCGACGCGTGAAATCGCCTGTGCTTGCAGCGCGCCAAAATAATTGACGTCCACCTGCAACAAAACCTGTTCGCGCGTGGCGCTGGCATTTTGATTTTCCGCCTGTGCCTGAAGTTTTGAGCTTGCGGTGAGATTGGCCGTGTGCCCGAAGTCCGTGATAAGTTGGTTCATGGCCAACCCGCCCGCCGCGCGGTCAAAAATGCTGGGATTGTTCAATCCGCCCGCCATGATGCGCGTGCCTTCGTCGTTCGCGCCGACGGCATTCGCGTAAAGATTTGCGGTCGGAAAATAACC
Organism: Verrucomicrobiia bacterium; assembly: GCA_035546095.1. Lineage (GTDB taxonomy): Bacteria > Verrucomicrobiota > Verrucomicrobiia > Limisphaerales > UBA11358 > UBA11358. Next base: position 20,940 of record DASZXB010000070.1, read on the forward strand.
GGCGCGCGTTTCTTTCACGGCTTCCTGTGCCGCGAGCGCGCGATAATTTGCGGCGGCGATTTGCGGATGGTTTTTCAACGCGATTTTTTCCGCATCGGCAAGTGTCAACGCCGTGATTTTGGCTGATGAAGCTGTTGCTGAAGCAGCCGGGCTTGCCATTGAAACGTTTGCGTTTGTTTGCGCAAAAATGCCCGGCGCGAAAATCAGCGCTAAATTTAAGCAAATTATTTTTTTCATTTTTTAATCGGAGATTCAGATTTGCCGTAAATCAAAAGATAAGCCGCGGGCACGACAAATACGGTCAGCGCAACGGAGAACATCAAGCCGCCGATGATGGCCAGCGCGAGCGGCGCGTAGGCTTCGCTGCCTGTGCCGAGTTTTGCCGCCATCGGCAATAGGCCGACAAGCGTGGCTAGCGAAGTGATCAGGACGGGACGCATACGCACGCGACAGGCTTCGCGCACGGCGGCGTTGACGGTCATGCCTCCGGCGCGCAGGCGCTGGATGAATTCCAAAATCAAAATGCTGTTCGCGACGACGATGCCGACCACCATGACGACGCCCATCAACGACATGACGTTGAGCGTGGTTTTGGTCAGAAATAAAATCGTGAGCACACCGGCCAGTCCCGCAGGCACGGCGAGCAAAATCAACAGCGGATCGAGAAACGATCTGAATTGCGCGAGTAAAATGAGATAGACCAACAGGACAGCGAGAATCAACCCGAAGCCGAAGCTGCGGAACGAGACGTGCATTCCTTGAACAACGCCGCGCAAGTTGACACGCACGCCTTCGGGAAGATGCGTTCGGGCGATGATTTTTTGAACGGCTTTGGTCAATTGACCCAGGTCTTCGCCGACGGGTGAAATATAAACGTCAACGACACGGCGTAATTGGTAATGATCCACTTCCGTGGGCGATTTGATATGAGAAATGGAACTGACGGCGTTCAATTGCGTCGGGAATCGCCGGCCGTTTCCACGCAATGGAATGTCCGTGAGATCGGCGAAATTTTTCACCGCATTTTCGGGATATTGAACGGTGAGCAGATAATCGTTGCCGGTGTTCGGATCCACCCAGTAACTCGGCGCAATCATTTGATCGGACGTGAGCGCGGTGATGACATTTTGAATGACTTCCCTGGAAGTCAAACCGAGTTCGCTCGCTCGCAAACGATTTACGTCCAATTGGAGCGCGGGATAATCCACGTCCTGTGGCACGAGCACGTCGCTGACCATCGACAAGGCATGAAGCTTTCGGGAAATTTCCTGCGCGACAGAATGATCTTTTTCCAAATCAGAACCGCTGACCTGGATGTCAATTGGCGATGGGAAACCAAGATTGATGACGGCGTCCACCAGGCCGCCGGATTGAAAGTAAACGTTCAGTTGCGGCAGCTCTTTGCGAATCCGCCGGCGCACGCGCGCGATGCAATCATAACTGCTGATGCGATGGCCGGGCTTCAAACTGGCCTGGACAGTGGCTGTGTGTTCGGCGGAATTACTGGTGTAAATCGAGGAAAATCCCGGCGTGACGCCGATATTGGAGAGGATCACGTCCAAATCATTTGGCGGCACTTCTTCGCGAATGATGGCCTCGACTTGTTGGACGAGCTTTTCCGTATCTTCCAGTCGCGTGCCGGTCGGCGCTTTAAGATTGATGACAAATTGTCCGGGATCGGTTTTGGGAAAATAAGAAACGCCGGTGAACGGATAAAGCGCGAGACTCAACGTGCATGCGCCAAGCGCGCAAAAAATGGTGGTGCGCGGCCAAGCCAGACACCAATCCAGCGCCAGTTCATATTTTTTTAGGAAACGGTTGAACGCGGTGTTGAACCAATTGTAAAAACGCCGGCTCGCGGATGAATTGGCGTGTTCGGAAACTTTGCGCAAACGAATCAACTTTGCGCAAAACAATGGCACGACGGTCAGCGCGATGACATAAGATGCGGCGAGTGACAGAACGACGGCGACGGCCAGCGCACTGAACAGAAATTTGCTGACACCGTAAAGAAAAACGACCGGAAAAAAAACCACGGCGGTCGCGAGTGTCGCGGCCAGCACGGGCAGAGCGACTTCGTCGCCGCCTTTTTCGGCGGCGATTTCCGGCGGTTCGCCCGTTTCCAGATGGCGAAAAATATTTTCGAGCACGACAACGGAATTGAAGATGAGGCGCGAAAATGCCAGCGCCAAACCGCCGAGGATCATCGTGTTCACGGTGTTGTCGCTCAACGCCAATGCGATGAACGCGGCCAGCACGGAAAGCGGAATGGACAGCAATACGGCCAGCGTGGCGCGAAGGTTTCCAAAAAAAATCAGAATCAATGCGGCGGTCAAAAACAGGCCAAGTCCACCGATGAGCACGAGGCTTTTGATTGCATTCTTGACGAAAACGGATTGGTCAAAAACGACCTTTGCGACGAGTTGTTTCGGCACGTCGAGCAAATGCGCCACGGCGTTTTTGATTCCGTTGACAACCGAAATGGTGCTGCCGCCCTGCTTGAGCACGGGCAGATAAACGGACGGCTGACCGTCCACACGCACGATGCTGTATTGAATCTGTGAAGCGTCGGCGGCTTTGCCCACGTCAGCCACCAACACGGAAGCATTGTGCTCGGTTTTGAGCGGCAGCCGGTTGATTTCGTCAATGTCATTGAGTTGGCTGTTGGCATAAATGTTGTAATCAAAAGGGCCGATGCGAACGTCGCCGGCGGGCAGAATCAAATTGGAATCGTTCACCTTCCGCACGACATCCATCACACTCAAGTGGTAGGCTTGAAGTTTGAGCGGGTCCACATAAACCATGATTTGGCGATACCGTCCACCGAATGGTTGCGGCACGGAAGCGCCGGGGACATTCGCGACTTGGTTGCGAACATTATATTGGCCGAGATCGCGCAATTGCGCTTCGCTCATGCCTTCGCCTTTCAAGGTGATTAAACAAACCGGCAGGCTGGAAGAATCGAATTTCAAAACGACGGGTGGCAACGTGCCCGGCGGCAAACGGCGCAGGTTCGCGGCGGCGAGATTTGCAATGGTAGTCACTGCGGAATCAGGATCGGTGCCGGGTTGAAAATAAACTTTGATGAGGCTGACGCCGGGCAGTGAGCGGGATTCGATGTGGTCAATGCCGCTGCCCAGGGTGAAAAATCTTTCAAAGCGGCCGGTGATGTCATTTTCAATTTGTTCTGGCGGCATTCCTGAATAAAACGTCGCGACGACGACGACGGGAATTTTAATGGCTGGAAACAGATCCACCGGCATTCGCACCAGACTTGTGACGCCTACCACGCACGTGATCAGACATGCCACGGCTATTAAATACGGATAGTGAATGGCAAAACGCGGCATAAAATCTCAAATTATGCGATGGGTGGATTTTGTGGCGGCAGCGGAGACTTTTCCGTTTTTCGATAAACCAGCAAATATGCCGCAGGCACGATGAAAACAGTCAGCACGACAGACAGAGCCAATCCGCCGATGATGGCGCGGGCGAGCGGCGCATAAGCTTCGCTGCCGGCACCGAGCGCGAGCGCCATGGGAATCAGGCCGATCAGCGTCGCGAGCGAAGTCATCAGCACCGGACGCAAACGGACGCGGCACGCGAGCGCGACGGCTTCGCGCAACGGTTTTCCTTCCTCACGCAGACGATGGGTGAACTCGACGATCAAAATGCTGTTTGAAACGACGATGCCCACCATCATGACGACGCCCATGAGCGACATGACGTTTAATGTTGTTCCGGTCAAAAACAAAATCAGCAGCACGCCGCTCAAACCGGTCGGCACGGCGAGCAAAATCAAGAGCGGGTCCACAAACGATTTGAACTGCGCGACCAAAATCAGATAAACCAGAACGACCGAAAGAATCAGTCCAAAACCGAAGCTGGTGAACGACGCGCGCATTCCCTGAACCGAGCCGCGTAAATTGACACGCACACCTTCGGGCAATTGCGTTTGTTTGAGAATTTTATTCACGCCCTTCAGGACACCGCCCAAATCTTCGCCTGACGGCGCGACATAAATGTCCACCACACGGCGCAATTGATAATGATCCACTTCAGTCGGCGCCTCGATGTGATGGATCGTGCTGACCGTGGAAAGTTCCGTCGGCAACGGCGATTGCGCGGCCCGCAACGGAATTGAGCCGAGGTCGGCGAAATTTTTCACGAAGTTTTCAGGATACTGGACGGTCAGCATGTAATCGTTCCCGCTTTTCGGGTCCACCCAATAACTCGGCGCGATCATTTGATCGGACGTGAGGGCGGTGATGACGTTGTCCACGACTTCTTTTTCGTCCAGACCGAGTTCGCTGGCGCGTTCGCGGTCAATGTCAATTTTCAACGCCGGAAAATCCACGTCTTGCGGCACGAGCACGTCACTGACCCCGGGCAACGCGCGGACTTTGTGCGCGATTTGAATCGCCGTCGCGTGCGTCTGCTCGATGTCCGAACCGCTGACTTGAATGTCCATCGGCGCAGGCATTCCGAGATTGAGGATCGCGTCCACGAGTCCGCCGGTCTGAAAATATGCGGCAACCTGCGGTAATTCTTTTTGCAGCCGCGCACGCACGCGATCCATGTAGGCAAAGCTGCTGGCGTGGCGGTGGTCTTGCAATCCGACCTGCACGAACGCCGTGTACTGGCCGGAATTCGGCGTATAAATCGAAGAAAATCCCGGTGTGACGCCGATGTTCGAGACGATGATTTTCAAATCCTCTTTCGGCACAACTTCACGAATGATTTTTTCGACTTGTTGAACAAGTTGATCCGTCAATTCCAAACGCGTGCCCGTGGGCGCTTTGAGATTGATGACAAATTGACCGGGGTCGGTGCGCGGAAAATACGCCTCGCCGACCAGCGGATAAAGGCCGAGGCTCAAGATGAAGATTCCGGTGATGCCCAAAACGGTCGCTAACGGACGCAGCAGCGATTTGTGCAACAACCATTCGTAGCGATCCAACATTTGATGAAATTTACGGTTGAACCAGATGTTAAATCGGCGGCCAAAGCCCTTTTTGATTTCGATTTCACCAGCTTCGTGGCCGTGATGCGATTTGATGAATCTTGAGCAAAACAGCGGCACGACGGTCAGTGCCACTAAATAAGACGCGAACAACGACAGCACAACAGCGAGCGCGAGCGCGGTGAAAAGAAATTTGCTGACACCATAAAGAAATGTGACGGGAAAAAAGACGACGGCGGTCGCCAGCGTCGCGGCGAGAACGGGCAGAGCGACTTCGCGGCCACCGCGTTCGGCGGCGACCTTGGGCGGCTCACCCATTTCGATGTGGCGGAAAATGTTTTCGAGCACGACGACGGAATTGTCAATTAACCGCGAAAATGCCAGCGCCAATCCGCCCAGCACCATCGCATTAACGGTGTTGTCGCCCAATGAAAGCGCGATGAACGCCGCAAGCGCCGAAAGCGGAATGGAAAGAAAGACGGCGATGGTCGCGCGCATACTGCCGAGAAAAATCAAAATCATCAGGCCGGTAAGAACGAGGCCGATCAAACCTTCGTGGATGAGATTTTCAATCGCGTTTTTGACGAAGACGGATTGGTCGAAAACCACTTTTGTCACGAGTTGTTTTGGCACGTCGAGCAAATGTGCCACGGCGTTTTTGATTCCATTGACGACCGAAATGGTGTTCGCGTCGCCGCCCTGTTTGAGCACAGGCAGATAAACTGATGGCTGGCCGTCCACGCGCACGATGTTATATTGGATTTGCGAAGCGTCGGCGGCCTTGCCCACGTCAGCCACCAACACGGAAGCATCGCCAACGGTTTTCAACGGCAATTCGTTGATGTCCTTCATGTCGTTGATCTGGCTGTTCGCGTAAAGATTGTAATCGAACGGCCCGATCTTCACGTCGCCGGCGGGCAAAATCAAATTGGCCTGATTGACCGAACGCACGACATCCATCACGCTCAACTGGTGCGCTTCTAGTTTTAGCGGGTCCACATAGACCATGATTTGGCGATAACGTCCGCCGAATGGTTGCGGCACGGAAGCACCGGGAACATTCGCGACTTGATTGCGAACATTATATTGGCCGAGATCGCGTAACTGCGCTTCATTCAAGCCTTCGCCTTTCAAGGTGATTAAACAGACCGGCAGGCTGGAAGCATCGAATTTCAAAACGACGGGCGGCAATGTGCCCGGCGGCAGACGGCGCAAATTCGCCATTGCCAGATTTGCAATTGTCGTGACGGCGGAATCGGGATTGATGCCGGGTTGAAAATAAACTTTGATGAGGCTGACGCCGGGCAACGAGCGGGATTCGATGTGATCAATGCCGCTACCTAAAGTAAAAAAACGTTCAAACCGGCCGGTGATGTCCGTTTCGACTTGTTCCGGCGGCATTCCCGAAAAAAATGTCGCGACGACGACGACGGGAATTTTGATCGGCGGAAATAGATCCACCGGCATCCGCGTCAGACACGTCACACCGACGACGCAGGTGATCAGGCAAATGACGATGATGAGGTAGGGCAGACGGATGGCGAAGCGTGACATGAAAGCAAATCGGTTTGGCGTGGAAGATGTTAATTTTCATCGGCCATCGAAAGCTGGACGAGTTTCGGTTCGACTTTCTGCCCGACCTGGAAATCCGAATGGTTGCCGACGATGACGCGGTCGCCTTCACGCAAACCCGACAGCACCTCGTATTTGTCCGGCGTTTCCAAACCAAGTTGCACCGCGCGTTTCTCAATTTCATTGTTGCTGTTCACGATGAAAACGACCGGCGCATTGCCGCTGGAAACGGCTTCAATCGGAATTGCCAACGCGCCGGGGCGCTTTTCCACTTTCAAAGCCACGGTCGCATACATTCCCGGCACGAGTTGCAGGTCGGGATTTGGCACTTCAATTTCTGTCGTCATCGTGCGTGTGTCGTCATCCACATTGCCGGTGAAACGCGAGATTTTCCCGGGAAAAATTTTTCCGTTGAGCGAATCCACGCGCACTTCAACCGCATCGCCGACTTGAACGTCTTTCACATAATCCACCGTCACGGGAAAATCGAGACGCAGCCGGTAATTGTCCGACACGCGCACCAGCGGCAGCGACTGCGTGTCCGAAGAAATGCCGGTCTGGATGAGCGTGCCGGGATCGGCATAACGTTTCGTGATAACACCATCGAACGGCGCGGTGATTTGCGTGTAGGCCAGCATCGTCTGATATTTTTCGACTTCGGCTTTCGCGGCGGCGATGGCGGCGGTCGCTGTCAAATCATTTGCCTGCGCGGTGTCGAGGTCTTGTTGCGCGACGAGGTTTGGATGTTGTTGATTAACCGATTGCAAGCGCGTGTAAATCAAATGTGCATTCTTAAAATCAGCCTCGGCTTTTTTTTCAGCGGCCTGTGCGCTGGCCAGTTCATCATTCAATTCCGGCACTTCCAACGTCGCGAGCAATTCGCCGGCTTTTACTTTGTCGCCAAAATCCACATTTATTTTGCTGACGTATCCGGAAACTTTGGCGTGCAACTCGACCTGTTCATACGGTCGGAATTCCGCCGGAATGGTCACTTGTTTGAATAAATCTTCCCGCGTCACTTTGGCGATGCCCGCGACGGGTAACGTTAATGAGCTTTCGTTCGCAGGAGCCTGTGCGTGCGCATGGCGCGTCGCCCACAATACGCACAAACTGACGATAAAAACTCCCGCGACGATGTGAAATTGACGGCCAAAACAGAATTTTACGATGTTGAACTTCATAGATATTTATTTTTAATTTTTTGCCAAAGGCACCTTGACACTAAATCGGCTGCCGCTGCCGAAGGTGCTTTGCGCTTCCACTTCCGCTCCATGCGCCGTGCAAATGGATTTAACGATGGACAACCCCAATCCAGCGCTTTCTGAATTGGCTGAACGAGCTTGATCTACCTGATAAAAACGATCAAAAACATGCGGCAACGCATCGGGTGGAATCCCGATTCCAGTATCTTCCACTTCCAAAACCGCGTGGCCATTGATTGGTTGAATCCGCAATTGAATTCTGCCGTTGGCGGGAGTGTATTTTATGGCGTTATCGAGCAGATTCACGATAACTTGTTTTAGTCGCACACGATTGCCTTTTACCGGCAACAACTGGCTGGCATTGCAAGAAATTGAGACGCCTTTGTCTTCCGCCAGCAGAGTCATTTGTTCGGCCGTGGTTTTGGCCAATTCAGCCAAATCAAAGCGCGTCCATTCAGTTTGCGCTTCGCCGGCATCAAGACGCGAGAGCGTGAAGAGTTGTTCTACGATTTTTCCCAAATGAATGATTTCTTCCAGCAAACTGATGATGCGCTCACGTAATTCTGAATTAAGCTCTGGCGTTTCCGCCAAACTTTCCAATTCGCCACGCAGAATGGTGATCGGCGTTCGTAAATCATGCGAGGCATCAGCCACAAAACGTTTTGAATTTTGAAAAGCGTCGTCCAATCGCGCAATCATCCGGTTCAACGAAACGGACAGCCGTTCCAATTCGTCACCGGTTTGGGCAACCGGCAGCCGTTCACTTAAATTGTGTTGCGTGATGCGTTCGGCAGCATTGGTGATTTGTGCTACCGGCATCAATGCGCGCCGCACGAGCCACCATCCTCCAATGGCAATGATGATGATCGCCAGCGGAAACCCCAGGGCCAATTGCAGGAACAAATGGTCAAGCATGGTTTCCACCGGATCAAGCAGGACGCCGAATTCCACGAGATACGTCGGATTGCCGGAAGATTTAAAATTCAACCCGGCAATCAACATCGTCTTGCCGTCCGACAAATTTAATTTTTTGGAAAACTCGGTTTGTGATGCGGGTGAAAGAATCGGTATTTCCTGCGTGTTGAAACTTCCATCTTTGGGCGTGTCGGAAGCGTAAACCAACGTGCCGTCGGCGCGCGTAATGCGGATGAAACGATCGTTGATTTCCGGCTCATACCAATCCTTCGTCTGACTCGCGACGTAAGCCTCACCGGTGTGTTTGACGTTGATGAGCAAGGTGTTTGCGACCTGACGCGCCCGGCGCGCTTGAGATTCGCGTAATTGGTTTTCCAGGAAATGCCGCAGGTTGAGATATAACACCGTGCATAAGATCAAAAAAATCCCGGCAAGCAGGCTGGCATACCATGCGACCAAACGGAAACTGATGGAACGTATATTCATGTTCCCGCCTCGTCGTTCAGGCTGTAACCGACGCCGCGCACCGTGCGCAGCAATTTTATTGAAAACGCATCATCAATCTTTTCCCGTAAATGCCGCACGTAAACGTCCACGATATTGGTCAGCCCTTGAAAACTCTGATCCCAAACGTGTTCGATAATCATTGTGCGCGAAAAAACACGGCCGGGGTGTGTTGCCAGATATTCGAGCAAAGAATATTCTTTGGCCGTAAGCTCAATTTTTTTGCCGGCGCGCCTTACGTTTTGCGAAAGACGGTCAATTTCCAAATCGCCCACGCGCAATACGCTGGAACGATTCACCGGGCCGCGGCGCAACAACGCTTTGACACGCAAAAGCAATTCCGCGAAAGCAAACGGTTTGGTCAGATAATCATCCGCGCCAGTCTCAAAATTTTTGATCTTGTCGGCCATCCCGTCGCGTGCGGTAAGAATCAAAACCGGCACCTGTTGATTTCGGCGCCGGATGCGTTCGAGAATTTCCGTGCCGGTCAATCCGGGTAACATCAAATCAAGAATGATTAGATCGTAATCATAAGCACTGGCAATCTCCCAAGCACTCTGGCCGTCGTGACAAACATCTATTGCAAACCGTTCGGCCTTAAGGCCGCGTGTGATGATGTCGGCCACTTTCTTTTCATCTTCAACAAGCAGAATTCGCATAAATTTCCACAAACTTCGACAAGGGAATAGACCAAACGTTGATTAAAAGGCCGTAAATACTTGATTAAAATTCATTCAGAAACTTTGTCTGCGGGTGAAATTGTGGCAAGAACAGGAAATATATGAAAAAATTTATATTTTCGACATCAATCGTAGCGGCCTTTGTTCTGTCAGGTTGTATGACTGCAAAAAATGTGACTGTTCTCGACACGGTCGGCCCGGTACGGAAAGAACTGACCGCAAAAAATTCAACCAACGGAACGCTAATTGTTTATTCAGCTTATGAAGTGAATGCTGATTTTAATGCGCGCGACCCCAACCGCCCGGAGTATTCGGATTATAAAATCTTAACTGCTGGCGGAAAATTATTGCAAAAGGTTCACAACAACACCGGAACAATTCTCGCGGACCCATTGCCAGTGCCATTGACGCCGGGAAAATACATTGTTGTTGTTCGTGCCAATGGTTATGGGCGTTTGACGATTCCAGTTGTCATCGAAGCGCGAAGAAGCACCGTCCTGCATCTTGAAGGCGGTGGTTCATGGCCTGATGAATCAGTGTTTAATCAGACAAATGCCGTGCGCCTGGATGACGGTCAAATCATTGGATGGAAAATGTATGGTGAAAATTAAAAGTGCCTTACTCTCAATGTTTGGTTGACGCCATTTTGATTTCCATGAAATCTATTGTCGTTTCACGCCGGATTTTATGAAAATCATCATATCATTTCTTTTCGTCTTGGTTGGGTCGGTCAGCGCACTGTTTGTTTCCGGTTGCGCGACGAGCCATTCCTCAGAAAGCAATTCAGCGTCGCCAACACTTTTCGGCACGGCTCCAGACGGCGCGCCGGTTTACATCTATACATTGCGTAATAAAAATGGCATGGAAGCGCGCATCTTGAATTACGGCGGCATCATCCAATCAATAAAGGTGCCGGATAAAAATGGCCACTTTGACGATGTGGTTCTCGGTTATGACAATTTTGAAGGTTACCTGACCAACAGTCCTTACTTCGGCGCGATGATTGGGCGCTATGGCAATCGTATCGCCAAAGGTCACTTCACGCTGGATGGTGTCAGTTACACGCTGGCCACAAACAATTATCCGAACTCCTTACATGGCGGTATGAAAGGTTTCGACAAAGTGATTTGGGCAGCCAAACCCGGCGATGACGGAAAAACCCTTGAATTGACTTATGCCAGTCACGATGGCGAAGAAGGATACCCCGGTAATTTAACTGTCACCGCGCTCTACACGCTCGGCGACGATAATTCATTGCGTTTGGATTACAAAGCGACGACGGACAAAGACACCGTGATCAATCTCACCGCGCATTCTTATTTCAATCTCGCCGGACACGGCGACATATTGAGACACATCGCTTACATCAACGCGGACAAATTCACGCCGACGGACGACACGCAAATCCCGACGGGCGAATTGAAACCAGTTGACGGAACGCCGTTTGATTTTCGGACGCCGACGGCCATCGCCGCGCGCATCAACGACGGTGACGAGCAATTGAAATTCGGCAAAGGCTACGACCACAATTGGGTCGTCAATCATCCGATGGGCGAATTAGGATTGGACGCGCGTGTGACCGAACCGATAACCGGCCGGATTTTGGAAGTCTGGTCCACTGAACCGGGCGTGCAATTCTACACCGGCAATTTTCTTGACGGCACGATTCACGGCAAAGGCGGGCAGGTCTATCAATTTCGTGATGCGTTTTGTCTGGAGCCACAGCATTACCCTGATTCACCCAATCACGACAATTTTCCTTCGGTCGTACTACATCCGGATAAAACGTATCACAACGTTATCGTCTACAAATTTTTAACCGAGTAGAATTTTGAATCTATTCCCGCTCTGATTTCGGCGGCACGCGGAGAACCACCGGAAAATTATTTTCGGCAATTATGATTTTCCCTGCCGGACGATTTCTTTCTTCTCTTCCAATTCGGTTTGAAGTTTTTTGCGCTCGCTCAACAATTGCTGCTGCAACGACTCGACTTTTTCAAAGTCACCTTCGGCCTTGGCGATTTCATCTTTCAACGCGATTTCGCGCTCGGCGATTTTGGCCGCGTATTTTGAATCCAATTCGGCCAATTGCTTTTTTTGTTCGTTGTTGAGTTTAATGACCGGCGCAGTTTTATTGAGCCGTTCCATAGCAAGTTCGTAGGCGGATTTCATCCTTGATTGAACACAGACGCTTTCATTGCGCTGAAGGTTTCTTTTTCCATGGCTGGCTTGGAAATTTCATCGGCTGCGGTTTCGGTCGCGCGATCTCCAATTCGGATTCGTTTTCAACTTTCCGCCCGCCGGAATTTTTTGCGTCTTCGCGCCACGATTCAATTTTGGCCTGCAAGCCATGATGCTCGGCTTTCACTTTGTCGCCGGCCTTTTGGTAAAAAAGCGAAAGGTTCGTGTGAACTAATTGCTCATGCGGGCGCAATTTCTCCGCCTTGTGACCTTCGTCAATTGCCGCGACAAAATTACCTTTGCGATAAAATGCCATGCCGAGCGCAAGTTGCGCGTCGAAATGTTCCGGTTCCTGCGTTAAAACCGATTTTAATTTTGCAATCGCCGCGTCGAATTCGCCTCGGCTGAAATCAAACATCGCGTCGTCGTATTGTTCCTGCAAAGTCATGCGACGAAAACGCTAATGCACATTCGCCCACCGACGCAAGCCATGTCCACAGTCAATAGAAACGTTTTTTCTCGTCAAATGCAACATAAACAAAACTAATGAGCCTCTATTATCTGAAAGATGCCAACTCATCCAATTGTTGTAAGCCACTTGAATACAACAACATAAATAGTTGGTTAGCATTTGACACATTCACCTTTTGTAGCTTACTGTGAAAAGGCAACGGTGTCGTGCTGATTCGTCTTCGGTCGCCAGCCCACTTTGCAGAGCATAGTTTTTTAATTCGAGGATTCTAATGAGTGATACAATCGCAGAAGCGCCGTCGTCGGGTGGCGCGCCAAAAATTTTGAAAATCAACGAAGCGGTCATCCGCATCGCCGGCAATTCACAAGACGGCATTCAGGCCATCGGCGGATTTCTCGCGCGGCTCGCCGGTCGCAGCGAGCAGGAAGTCATGACGTTCATGACGATTCCCGCGACGATTTCCGGCGGCCCTTCGATTTTTCAAGTTCGCATCGGCAGCGGCGAAGTTTTGAGTTCCGGCGATGAAGCCGATGTGCTGCTGGCGTTTTACCAGCACAGTTACGATGGCCATTTGAGTTCGCTGAAAAAGGGCGGAATTGTTTTATACGATTCTGACCACGTCACGGAAATTTCCGAGGAGAACAAAAAAATTTATCATCACGTCGGCATTCCCATTTCCAGTCTGACCGTTGAAGCGATTGGCGGCACGGCGAAGGACAAGGGCAAAAACATTTACGCGCTCGGCCTCGTCGCGAAAATGTTCGACTTGAACGTTCCCAAATTGGAAAAACTCATCGGCGAGCGCTTCACCGGCAAGGACACGAGCATTTTGAACAACGCGCTCGCGGCGTTTCACGCGGGCTACGCGCACTCCCTCGGAAATTTGTTGGAAACTTTCAAGTTCAAAGACAGCGCGAGCAAAGGCGGTCATCAAGTCGTGATGAACGGCAATGAAGCGCTTGGCTACGGACTCATCGCAGCGGGCGTGCGTTTCGGCGCGGGCTATCCGATTACGCCGTGGAGCGACATCATGGAATTATTGCGCCGCGAATTGCCGAAATACGGCGGCACGTTTGTTCAGTGTGAAGATGAAATTGCTTCAATCTCAATGGCCATCGGCGCGAGCTACGCCGGCCGTGTCGCGGTCACCGGCTCAAGCGGTCCGGGAATTTCTTTGAAAACCGAAGCGCTCGGCTGGGCGGTCATGGCCGAAATGCCGCTCGTCATTGTGGACGTTCAACGCGGCGGCCCTTCGACCGGAATGCCGACAAACGTCGAGCAATCGGATTTGAACATCGCCTGTTTCGGCGGTCACGGCGATTCGCCGCGTGTCGTCATCGCGCCCGCGAACGTCGAAGATTGTTTTTACATGGCGATTGAAGCCGTGAACCTTGCGCGCAAATTTTCCGTGCCGGTAATTATCTTGACTGATCAAGGTATGGCCACGCGCATCGAAGCGTTCATTGAGCCGAATCTCGAAAAAATTTGTCAGGACATTTCGCCGGACTTCAGGCCCGTCGCCGACCACAAGCCTTATGATTTGTCCGCGCCGGACGGCATCACACATCACGTCCCGCCCGGCACGCGGGTTCAAAGCGGCAAATATCCGATCGTCACCGGCCTCGAACACGACGAACTCGGCCATCCAAGCGGCTCGCCGAAAATTCATACGCAAATGACGGCCAAACGCCGCAAAAAATTGCAGGCACTCGCCGCGACGCTGCCCGTGCCGAAAATTTACGGCCCGCCGGAAGGAAACGTTTTGCTCGTCGGCTGGGGTTCGACACAAGGCCCGATCAAAGAAGCCGTTGACCGTGCGCGCGCCGCCGGCGACAGCGTTTCGGCGATTCACCTGCGCCATTTGAATCCCTTGCCGAACGGTTTGGAAAATATTTTTTCCGGTTTCAATCACGTGCTCGTCGTGGAAATGAATGATGAAGGACTTTACGGTTTCGGCCAGCTTGGAAGTTTGCTGCGCGCGCGCTATTGCGACCCGAAAATTCGCGGCGTCAACAAAACCGACGGCCTGACGTTCAAGGTCAAAGAAATTCTCGAACGCGCCAAAGCCAATGTGGACGCCGGGTTAAGAAAATTGTGAATCGAACCACACTAACGATTTAATGTCTAAATTACTATGAGCGAAACGTTGACCGAAATTCCCAATCGCGCCGCCGGAAATATTTCTTCCGTCGCGGCGCCCGCTTTGCCCGAAGAACGCAAAGGCCTGACCAAAAAAGAAATCGCCGCCGACCATCCGACGTGGTGTCCGGGCTGCGGCGATTTTTCCGTGCTCGCGCTGTATTTCAAACTGATTGAAAAACGCAAAATGTGGCACGAAAAAATCACGACCGTCGCGGGTATCGGTTGCTCAAGCCGGTTTCCATATTTCGTGCAAGCGCACGGCGTCCATTTCATTCACGGACGCGCCTTGCCCTTTGCCAGTGGCATTTCGCTTTCACGTCCCGACCTGCACGTTTTCGTTTTTGGCGGCGACGGCGACGCGTTTTCCATCGGTGGTAATCATTTCAACCATACCGCGCGCAAAAACATCAAAATGACTTACTGCGTCATGGACAACTGGGTTTATGGCTTGACAAAAAAGCAAACTTCGCCCACGTCACCGCTCGGTTTCAAAAGCAAAACCGATCAATGGGGCGCAGTGGATTATCCAATCAATCCGATGAAACAAGCGATTTCTGCGGGCGCAACCTTTGTCGCACGCACGACGCACACAAATCCGAATCACGTCCTCGCGATGATGGAAGCCGCGATGGATCACGACGGTTTCAGCTTCATCGAATGTTTGAGCGACTGCGTGGAATTTTACGAGGGCGCGTTCGACGCCAGCAATCCGCGCAAAGGCGGCGTGTTCAACGAAGTCCCGAAATCGCATGATGTCACGGATGAAATCGCCGCTTACAAACTCGCCGGCGAACCGTTCCCCGGCTACTTTGGCATTTTCTACAAAAATCCGAAGCCGACGAAAAACGCGAAGGAAGCCGAAATCAACAAGAGCTACCAAAACAAACTCACCGGCTTGAAAGACTGGCAGATTCTCCAAAAGAATTTCGACCGGATGAAATAAACAATTTTCGACGCAAACGCCCCGGCTCGCGTCGGGGCGTTTTTGTTTGTATTCTTCACCCGCAGCATTCAGACCTGTGTCCAGACCACAAACATTTCGTGCCGCCTGTTACGCCATTGAAGGCGTCAATTCCTTCGTGACGGTGATTTTTTTCAATTACCTCTATTTTTTCTTCCGGCACGAATTCAGTTTTAACGATAAACAAAACCTTGCGCTCGCGGCACTCATTGGCGCGATTTACACTGTCACATCGTGGCAGGCCGGAAAATTCGCGCAACGCTACGGTTATTTCACCGCGCTCAAACTCGGATTCAGCGTGATGGCCGCGGGACTTGCCATCGGCTTGCAACAACATTCCGCCGCGGGACAAATTATTTTCGCGTGCGTCGTGAACATCGGCATGTGTTTCATCTGGCCGACATTGGAAGCGCTCGTCAGCGAAGGCGCGGTTGCCGCGCGCGCCGTCGGCATCTACAACATCACCTGGGCGGCGGCCAACGCGCTGGCCTATTTTATCGGCGGCACATTTATCGAAAAATTCGGCTACAACAGCATTTTCTATTTGCCGCTCGTCGCCGTCGTGCTGCAATTGGCCGTGGTTTTTTGGCTCGAAAAAATTCATCCGCCTGAACTCGCCAAAGTGAAAATCATTTCCGCACCGCATGACCCAAATCGTCCGCCGCCCGCGAAAGCAAAAACCTTTCAACGCATGGCATGGCTGGCCAATCCGTTCGCCTACATCGCCATCAATACGCTCATTGCCGTCATTCCGGGCATCGCGGCAAAATTCCAACTTTCGCCGATGCTCGCTGGTTTTACATGTTCACTTTGGTGTTTCGCGCGTCTGTTCACCTTCATCGCGCTTTGGCGCTGGACGAAATGGCACTACCGTTTTCGCTGGCTCGCGACGGCTTTCGGGTTGTTCATCGTTTCCTTCGCAACCATTTTGATTGCGCCGAATCTGTCAATCGTTTTGCTGGCGCAACTCTTTTTCGGCATCGCCATCGGGTTGATTTATTATTCGTCGCTGTTTTACGCGATGGACGCGAGCGACACCAAAGGCGAGCACGGCGGCATCCACGAAGCTGCCATTGGCATCGGCAATTGCGTCGGCCCCGGCATCGGCGCGGCGTCGTTGCAATTGTTCCCGCAATATACGCACAACGGCGTCATCGCCGTGACCATTTTGTTGCTCGGCGGATTCGGCGGTTTGTTGGCGATTTGGAAAATCTCAAAGTGAGACAAGATGAACAGGATTATGCAGGATTTCTTTTTTCAAATCCTGTGAATTCTGTTAATCCTGTCTGACATTTTCATGCAAAACGAACGCAAAACTCTCGACGACCGCCAGAAAATGACCGAACTGGAACGCATCCGGCATTCCGCCGCGCACGTTTTGGCGACGGCCATTTTGAAAATCTGGCCGGACGCGCAATTCGCCGCCGGCCCGCCCGTCGAAAATGGATTTTATTACGACGTCGAACTCGCGCATCGCATCGCGCCCGAAGATTTCCCGCGCATCGAGGAAGAAATGAAAAAGGAAATCAAGGCGAACCACACGTTCGAAAAAGTCGTCGTCAATCGCGATGAAGCCTTGAAATTCGCCAAAGAAGGACGGCTCGCCGCGCTCGGTGAACGTCCGCAGCCAAGCAAATTCAAACTCGACATCATCCAAAACATTCCGGCGGACGAGCCGATTTCATTTTATCGCAACGGCGATTTTCTCGACCTTTGCGCCGGGCCGCACGTCATGCGCACCGGCAACATCGGCGCGTTCCGGCTCACGCACGTCGCCAGCGCGTATTACAAAGGCGACGAGCGCAACCCGCAGCTCCAGCGCATTTACGGCACGGCGTTCAAAAACAAGACCGAGATGGACGCGTATTTCACGATGCTCGAAGAGGCGAAGAAACGCGACCACCGCAAAATCGGCGCGGAGATGGGACTGTTCGCGATTGACACGGAATTTGTCGGGCCGGGCCTGCCGCTGTGGCTGCCCAAA
>DASZXB010000071.1:0-30279 GCA_035546095.1 Verrucomicrobiia bacterium
CGGGTCCTGCGCTTTGGTCAGCACCTCTTCACGCGCAATCAAACCCTGCTGATATTTATCAATCAGAAATGAATCCAGCGTGACCATGCCGTATTTCGCGCCGGTCTGGATGTCCGATTGGATGCGGAACGTTTTGTTGTCGCGAATCAACGCGGCAATGGATGGCGTATTGACCATGATTTCAAAGACGGCCACGCGACCCGGTTTGTCAACTCGTGGAATCAATAATTGCGAAATGACCGCCTGCATGACGGTCGAAAGCTGAATGCGAATCTGCTCCTGTTGATTTGTCGGAAAGGCGTTGACAATACGGTCAATCGTCTTGGCCGCGCCCGTCGTGTGCAGCGTGCCGAAAACCAAGTGACCGGTTTCCGCCGCCGTGATGGCGGCGTCAATGGTTTCCAAATCGCGCATTTCACCGACGAGAATTACATCCGGGTCCTGACGCAACGCGCGGCGCAAACCTTCGGCGAAATTCGGCACGTCCACGCCGATTTCGCGCTGTGTGACGAGCGCCTTTTTATGTTTGTGATAATACTCAATCGGGTCTTCGATAGTGATGATATGCGCCTCGTCGCGTTCCTCGTTGATGATGTTGATCATCGAGGCAAGCGTCGTCGTTTTACCCGAACCCGTCGGGCCGGTCACCAAAACCAATCCGCGCGGTTTGTAGAGCAAATCTTTGGCGATGGGCGGAATGCCGATTTGTTCCATCGTCAGCAATTTGTTAGGAATTTGCCGGAGCACCATGCCGAAATTGCCTTTTTCCTTGAATACGCTCACGCGAAAACGCGCCGCGTCGCCGAACGCGAAACCGAAGTCCGCGCCGCCGCGTTCGCGCACGCTTTGGATGTGCTCCTCGGACGTGATGCTGCGCATCAATTCCTCGGAATCTTCCGGTCGCAGCGCGGGACCTTCGACGCGATGCAAGATGCCATGTACACGAATCGTCGGCGCGGTGCCGACGCGAATGTGCAAATCCGACGAACCCTCGGACACCACCAACTGCAGCAAATCAGACATTGAATAGGACATAAAAATTTTTCGTTATGATTCGTCGCCGACCGTCGCTTTGATCACTTCTTCCGGCGTCGTTAATCCGGCCAGCACTTTGCGGATGCCGTCTTCGCGCAATGTTCTCATACCCATTTCGCGCGCGCGCGCGCGCAAAACGGACGACGGCACTTTGTCATAAATCAATTTACGCGCTTCATCGTCAATCACAAAAATTTCAAAGATGCCGAAGCGCCCACGGTTGCCGGTATTGTTGCAATTGGAACAACCGCGGCCTTTCATCAGCGTGGCGTTCTTCAAAGCGTCCGGCGTCAATTGCAGCGCACGCATTTCCTGCTCGGTCGGCTGATATGGCTGCCCGCAATTCTTGCAGATTTTTCGCACGAGCCGTTGCGCCATGAGGCAGCGCGTGGAGGACGCCACCAAAAATGGTTTCACGCCGATGTCCACCAGACGCGTGACCGCGCTTGGCGCGTCGTTGGTGTGCAGCGTGGAGAACACCAAATGACCAGTCAACGATGCGTTGATGGCGATGGACGCTGTTTCCAAATCGCGAATTTCACCAATCATCACGACGTTTGGCGCCTGACGCAGAATTGAGCGCAACGCGGCAGCGAACGTCAGGCCAACGACTTCGCTGACTTGCACCTGATTGATGCCGGCCAGAATATATTCCACCGGGTCTTCGACGGTGATGATTTTACGGTCGGGACGATTGATGAAATTCAGACAGGAATAAAGCGTCGTCGTTTTGCCGGAGCCGGTCGGGCCGGTGACGAGCAAAATGCCGTCGGGCAAACCAATCAATCGCTCGAACGTTTGCTGGTCGTCCGTGAAAAATCCGAGTTCGGGCAAACCGAGCTTCAAACCTTCCTTGTCCAAAATACGCATGACGATACTTTCGCCGTGATTTGTGGGCAGACAGGAAACACGCAAATCAATCAACTTATTTCCCACTTTTGATTGGATGCGTCCGTCCTGCGGAATACGATGCTCGGAAATCGCCATGTTCGACTGGATTTTCAGTCGCGCGATGATGGACGCCTGCAATCGTTTCGGCGGCGCTTTTTGTTCCTGCAACACGCCGTCAATACGATAGCGAACGCGGAATCGTTTGCTCATCGGTTCGAGGTGAATATCCGACGCACGCAATTTGAAAGCGTCCACGATGATTTGATTCACTAACCGGATGAGCGGCGCGTCCGCGTCCACCGCCGTGCCATCGTCTTCCAAAGCCGTCGTCGGAATGTCCACTTCACTTTGCGTCAATTCCTGAATCGCTTTATCTACAACGGTATTGGTCTGCGCCGCACCGTAATACTTGTTCAGCGCGTTTTCGATGTCCTGTTCCGACGCCACGCGCAGATCAATTTCCGCGTTCAACAAATGCGTGAGCGAATCAATCGTGTTCAGGTCGGACGGGTCGGCGAGCGCGACGGCGACTTTGTTGTCGGTTTTGAAAACGGGGATGACGCGGTATTTTTTGGCGATGTGGCGCGGGATGATGGCGATGACGTCGTCGGGAATCTTCAAGCCCGCGAGCTGCACCACTTCCGCGCCGAATTGCGCGGCCTTGGCCTGCGTCACGTCTGCCGGGCGGATGACCTTGTTGGCCAGCAACAAATCAATGACGCCGACCCCGGCGGTTTCGGCTTCATGGCGCGCCTTGGCGACCTGTTCGGCGCTCACCAGCCCGAGGTCCACCAGCACGTCTGCCAGATAATCGTCTCTTTCAGCCACAACTCAAATTCACACACGCTTCATTCGCGGAAAGTGAAAAAGACTACCGCCGAAAACCCCGATGTCAATGCGCGCGACCAAGATTTCCTGAAAATTTTTGAAGCTGGTGCACCCATCAGGAGTTGAACCTGAAACCTGCTGATCCGTAGTCAGCCGCTCTATCCAATTGAGCTATGGGTGCGACCAAAAGGAGAAATAACTTACGCGCCGCGCCACCGCCGCGCAATTCTTTTCGGAAAATGAAAACGCCGTCGCCGCGACCGCGCCGTCAGAACTTGATGTTCAACAACGCCAGCACCACCACCGTCGCCACCAAAATCAAACCGCTCGGCACGAACTTTTTCGTCTTGCCCAGCCGCAACGCGAACACCACCAGCAACACCACCAACGTCAGATTCGCCACCACCAGCGAAAATCCCGGCTGAAAAACGCTCCGCAACGTCGTCAAAATCAGAATCGCCGCGAAAATCGCCGACGCGATGAGCGACACCTTGCTTTTCGCCTTGAAAAATCCAATCAAGCCGCCGACCAGCAGCAACACGATGTAAATCCACAACACTTTGACCGCGAAATCGTTCATGCGCGCAGCCTGCCTTAATTTCCCGAAACGTCCAAACTTAAAATTTCGCCCGCCTCGCATTCCACGCTGATTTCAAACGGACGGCAGCAGACCTCGCAATCCGTGGTGAAACGCTGGCGGGTGAGGCTAGTGTCCACCGGCACTTCGCACGACTGACCGCAAAACGGGCATGGCACATCCGCAAATTCTTCCATGCGGAAAAGGTAATCACGTTTGGCCAAAGCGCAATTCGCGATGGACAAATTTGTCAAAGCGAAGTTAATTGTAGTTCAAATGAAGACGGTCATCGCAACGCTAATTATTGCTGGCATTACACAGCTAATAATTTGTCGAATTCCTGGATTGGAATACTCCGGTGCGGTTGATGGTTTTCTGACAATCGAATGGCTCGTTGGTTCGCTGCTTCTGGGATTTAATGCGCCAAGTCGAAGGCTGGCTTATTTGTGTTCCGTCGGATTGTCTGTCCCTGCAATTTCATATTCGATGGTTGGTTATGGCTTTTTAGAAATGGGTGGATATGTTCATGCGCTTTTATCTGGGATTGTGGGATTGGTTTTTTATGCGGTAATTCAAAGCTTCAAACAGCGAAAAGTTTTATGCAACTCCGTCTCTTAAGACTACTGCTATTGTTCTCGGCGTTTGCTTGGGGCGTATCTGTCGTTGGAGTTTTTGTTAGTTGGTCGAGAGCCGAACAATTTTTGGAAGGACTCGGCGCAAAACCGATAGCTTACGACCCGATGCTGGATTATTGGTTGCGAATGGCTGCGGGCGCATTTTCGCTCGTTGGTGTTTGGTTTCTGGTTTTGGCGATTTGGCCAAAAAAATTTGTCGTGGCAATTCCATTTTTTGGCGCGCTGATGTTGGTCGAAGGCCTAATTTTATTGGTTCACGGTTTGCGTTTGTCATTGCCACCATTTCCATTTTACGGCGATGTGTCTGCTTGTTTGATTGCCGGAACTGGAATTCTTTTCCTGTCGCGTTCCGCCCAACGCTAATCTCTTTTCCAATTTGCCCTGCGCGACAAATTTTGAGATACTGATTTTCCGTTTTTACGGACAATTTATGAAACCCCAAGTCGAAATCTACGATACGACTCTGCGCGACGGTTCGCAGGGCGAAGGCATCAATTTTTCAGTTGCCGACAAGATTCGCATTGCCGAAAAGCTCGACGCGTTCGGGGTTCACTACATCGAAGGCGGCTGGCCGGGCAGCAATCCGAAGGACATCGAATTTTTCGCGCAGGCCAAAAAACGCAAATTCAAAAACGCGAAGCTCGCGGCGTTCGGTTCGACGCGGCGCAAAGGCGTTGCCGTCGAGCAGGACGACCAAGTGCGTCTGCTCATCGAAGCGGGCACGCCGGTGGTGACGATTTACGGCAAGACTTCGATGTTGCACGTCAAGGAAGTGTTGCGCTGCACGCCGGAAGAAAATTTGGCGATGATTGGCGACACGGTGAAATTTCTGAAGGACAACGGCAAATTTGTCGTGTATGACGCGGAGCACGCGTTCGACGGTTACAAATTGGACGCCGATTACGCGCTGGCGACGTGGCAGGCGGCGGAAAAGGCGGGCGCGGATTTTGTCGTGCTGTGCGATACGAACGGCGGTTGTCTGCCGTCCGAAATTGCCGCAATCACAAAAACTGCCGCCGGAAAATTGAATTGCAAAATCGGCATTCACACGCACGACGATTCCGGCGTGGGCGTGGCGAACGCTTTGGCGGCGCTGGACGCGGGCGCGGTTCATGTGCAAGGCACAATCAACGGTTACGGCGAGCGCACGGGAAATTGCAATTTGACGAGCGTGATTCCGCTCGTGCATTTCAAATTGAAGAAATTGGGCGTGCCGGAAAAATCGTTGGCAAAGTTGAAAGAACTTTCGTTGTTCGTGGATGAAGTCGCCAATTTACGGCACAATCCGCGTTTGCCATGGGTCGGTTCGGCGGCGTTTTCGCACAAAGGCGGCACGCACGTCAACGCGGTGCAAAAATTGGCGTCGAGTTACGAGCACATCAATCCCGAACTCATCGGCAATAAACGCACGGTGCTCATCAGCGATTTGGCGGGGCGTAGCAACATCGTGATGAAAGCGCACGAACTTGGTTTCAAACTCACAAACGACACGCCGGAGTTGAAAACGATTTTGAACCGCGTCAAGGAATTGGAAAACGACGGCTACGAATTTGAAGCGGCGGAAGGCACGCTGGCGTTGCTCATCGCGAAAACTTTGAAACATCAGCAATCGCAATTTCAAGTTGAAAAATATCATGTCTCGCTGCGCCGCGACGCGAAGGAATCCATTTGCGAAGCGACGGTTCAAGTGCGCGTCGGAAAAAAACTGCACCACGAAGTCGCGGAAGGCGACGGTCCGGTGAACGCGCTGGACGGCGCGTTGCGCAATGCGCTCGCGAAGTCGTTTCCGAAATTGAAAAATGTGATGCTGACGGATTACAAAGTCCGCATTTTAGATTCCGCCACCGGCACGAACGCCAAAACGCGCGTGCTGATTCAATCGTCCGACGGCAAACGCGAATGGGGCACGGTCGGCGTAAGCGGCAACATCGTCGAAGCGAGTTTGCAAGCGCTGGTGGATTCGATGGAATATGCGTTGTTGAAGAAATGATTTTAACCACGGATTAACACAGATGAACACGGATGGAAAACCGGATTTACACCGTGGCGGTGAATCGAAACTTTTGCTCAAAACTGAAACAGAGAAATTGATTGGTTTTTCATTTGAGGTTTTGAATGAAATCGGTCACGGATTGAACGAAAAGATTTACGAAAATTCGCTGGTGGTTTTGTTCAAACGAAACAGAATCGCATTTGACCAGCAAAGAAGTTTTCCGGTTTTGTTCCGAGGCGAACAAGTTGGCGAATTTATTCCTGACTTGATCGCGTTTGGTTCAGTGATAGTGGATACCAAAGTGATTGACCGGATAACCGACCACGAGCGCGGTCAGATATTGAATTATCTCCGCATCACAAAATTGCGTGTCGGATTGATTGTGAATTTCAAACACGCTCGATTGGAATGGGAACGTGTTGTTCTCTGAATCTAATCCGTGTTTATCTGTGTTAATCCGTGGTTAAAAATTTTTTGAGTATGTCCGAAATTTCCAAAGCTTACGAACCGCAAGCGGTTGAAGAAAAATGGTATCAATTCTGGCTCGACGGCAAATTTTTTGTCGCCGACCCGAAATCCGCCAAGCCCGCGTATTCCATCGTCATTCCGCCGCCGAACGTCACCGGCGTCCTCACGATGGGGCACGTCCTCAACAACACGATTCAGGACATCCTCGCCCGCAAAGCGCGCATGGACGGCAAGGAAGTGCTCTGGCTGCCCGGCACCGATCATGCGGGCATCGCCACGCAAACCGTCGTCGAACGCACGTTGAAAAAATCCGGCGAAATCAAACATCGCGACGACTTGGGTCGCGACAAATTTCTGGAACGCGTCTGGCAATGGAAGGAAAAACACGGCGGCATCATCATCCAGCAATTGAAAAAACTCGGCGCGTCGTGCGATTGGACGCGCGAACGTTTCACGATGGACGAAAATTATTCGCGCTGCGTGCAAAAAGTTTTCGTCGAACTTTACAAAAAGGGACTCATCTATCGCGGCAAACGCATGGTGAACTGGTGTCCCGCCACGCTCACCGCGCTTTCGGACGAAGAAGTCGTGATGAAGGAACAGCGTGGCTCGCTGTATTATTTCAAGGTGGAAATCGCCGAAGCACCGGGAACATTTTTGACGATTGCCACGACGCGACCGGAAACGATTCCCGGTGATACCGCCGTCGCGGTAAATCCCAAAGACCCGCGTTACGCGCATCTCATCGGCAAACATGTCATCCGTCCGTTGCCCGCCGAATTGCCGCGCGAACAAAAATTAATTCCGATTATCGGCGACGAACACGTTGATTTTGAATTTGGCACGGGCGTGCTCAAAGTCACGCCCGCGCATGACAAGGCGGATTTTGAAATCGGCACGCGCCATCATTTGCCCACGATTGAAGTGATTGACGCGCGCGGCCAGATGAACGACGCGGCGGGCGCGGATTTGCGCGGACTCGACCGTTTCAAAGCGCGCAAAGTCGCGGCGGAAAAATTGTCGGAACTTGGCGCGTTGGAAAAAGAAGAGCCTTACACGAACAACGTCGGTTACAGCGAACGCGCCGACGTGCCGATTGAACCGCGCTTGAGCGAGCAATGGTTTTTGAAGTATCCGAGCGCGGACAAGGCGCGGAATTGTGTGGAGTTGGGGAGCGCAGCCGCCCCGGCTGCACCGGTCAGCGCCCCGCTGACCGGGACTTCGGCGACGCACGGTGTCGAAGTCGGGGCGACTTCGACTGCGCCCGGGGCGGGCGCGCTCCCCAAAATGAAATTTCATCCCGAACGCTGGGCGAAAGTTTATGATCATTGGATGGGCGGTTTGCAGGATTGGTGCATCAGCCGCCAGCTTTGGTGGGGACATCGGATTCCGGTGTGGCGAAACGGACCAGAGTGGACAGGTTCAAAACGCAAGCAAAGCTTCGATTTGTTATGGAAATCAAAAGATAAAGGCATTGCGGTAAAATGGCCGACGACAAAAACTACCGTTTCAAAACCTGCATTTAATGTGCTGGACAGTGCTTCGGAAATTCCCAATCAAAATGTTGAATGGACAACCGTTTCGGTTGAAGTCGCTATTGAAGCCGGAAATGAAGAATTGGTGGATAAACTGGAACAACTTGGTTTTGTCCAAGACCCCGACGTGCTCGACACTTGGTTCAGTTCGTGGCTTTGGCCGTTTGCGACGATGGGTTGGCCCACGCCAACCGACACGTTGAAAAAATTTTATCCGACGACGGATTTGGTCACGGGGCCGGACATCATTTTTTTCTGGGTCGCGCGCATGATTATGGCGGGCTACGAATTCATGGGCGAGATGCCGTTCAAGAATGTTTATTTCACCGGCATCATTCGCGACAAGCAGGGACGCAAAATGTCCAAGAGCCTCGGCAATTCGCCCGACCCGCTCGACCTCATCGCAAAATTCGGCGCGGATGCGTTGCGCTTCGGCGTGATGCGCGCCGCGCCGCTCGGTCAGGACATTTTGTTCGACGAACAAAACGTCGAGCTGGGAAGGAATTTCTGCAACAAATTGTGGAACGCCTGCCGCTTCCGTCAAATGCAGGGTGGTGGCGACGCCTCGTCGCCGGATCGCGACGGGGGCGTCGCGGCCACTTACGAAGTGCAGGGCGAAATTGACCCGAAACTTTTGACGAGCGATGATAAATGGATTTTGCTCAAACTGGACGCGGCGATTCGCGAATTGAACACGGCGTTCGCCGAATACAAATTCAGCGACGCGACGGCGACGCTTTACCGCTTTTTCTGGAACGAGTATTGCGATTGGTATGTCGAGGCGAGCAAATCCGTTTTCTTCGGCAACGACGCCGCGCAAAAAGCCAATTCGCTCGCAGTGATTGATTTCGTTTTGTCGCACACGCTGCGCTTATTTCATCCGTTCATTCCGTTCGTTTCAGAAGAACTGTGGCACGGCATGGGTTTCAGCGCCGACATGCCGGAAAATCAAGGCGGCAAAACCATCATGTTTGCGCCGTGGCCAAAGCCGTTCGATAACGATTTCAAATCGCATTTCGGTTTGAGTGAGCGCGATGAGAAATTTATCGAAGCGCGAAACGAATTTATTGCGCAAGGCCGCAATTTGCGACGCAACGCGAACATTCCTGCGAACAAAAAAGTAAAATTCATTTTCAAACCGGCGGGCCAAACTTCGGCAACGGACGTGGAAGTTTTGAAATTGCTGCTGAATGCGGAAAGTGTCGAAGTAAATCCAAATTTCCAACCGTCAAAAAATGTTTTGGCCGTCCGCGCGGATTTGGGCGAATTGTTTTTGCCGCTGGAAGGTTTGATTGACGTTGAAGCCGAAAAATCGCGGCTAAAAAAAGAAATCGAAAAAGCGGAATCCGAAATTTCCAAAGTCGAGGCAAAATTGTCCAATCCCAATTTCATGCAAAAAGTTCCAGCGAATGTTTTGGACGAGCACAAGCAGCGTCTCGCCGATTGGCAAAATAAATTAACTCACGCCAAATCTGCGCTGGCAGCGTTGGAAAGTTAAATGAAGAAATTCTCAACAAACAAAGCTCTGGCCGCGGCGGTGAAAGCCGCGCGCGCCGCCGGCAAAATCATGCGCGACAATTGGCGGCGGCCAAAGCGCGTCAATCTTTCTGAAGCGCACGACATCAAATTGGAACTGGATGTGCGTTGCCAGAAAACCATCGAAAGGATTTTGTTCACCGCGTTTCCAGAAATTTCCGTTCTTGGCGAAGAAGGTTGTTCCGGCAATCCAAATTCGGATTATCGCTGGGTGATTGATCCAATTGACGGCACGGTGAATTATTTTTTCGGGATGCCGCATGCAGGAGTTTCGATTGGATTACAACAACGCAAAGGTGAAAATCATCAAACAATTGTCGGCGTGATTTATGACCCGTTCACAGACGAACTTTGGACGGTGATGCACGGTGGAAAGACAAAATTAAACGGACGTGTCGTCCGCGTCAGCAAACGTTCGCGCGTGAATGACGCCGTCATTGCGATGGGATTTTCCAAGAGCAAAGAAAATTTGGAAAAAAGTTTGCCGCATCTGATCCGCATTTCACGGCGCGCAAAAAAAATCCGCATCATGGGTTCGGCGGCGCTGGAACTGGCTTATGTCGCGAGCGGACGGCTCGACGCCTACATCGAACGCACGATAAATCTTTGGGACATCGCGGCGGGCGGATTGATGGTGGAATGTTCCGGCGGCGAAATGTTTTTGAAGCATTTGCCGGACGGACGTTTTCGGATGTGTGCGGACAACGGTTTGCTGCGGCGAAAACTCAAACTGGAAAGTCTGCTCGGATAATGTCGCCGGGAACTTGAATTAAACCGATTGATTTATATCATTTTCCCATGCCGTGTTGTCGTATCGCTTTTCTGCTGGCCGTTTTCACCTTTTCATTTGCCGCACACGCCGGAACATTGGTGCAATTCCGCACTGTTTTTGGCGACATCGAAGTGGAACTTTACGATCAGGACAAGCCGGTGACGGTGCAGAATTTTCTGAATTACGTCAAAACCGGTCGCTACCAAAATGAATTCGCGCACCGGCTGGTCCCGAATTTCGTGATTCAAGGCGGCGGCTTCACGCTGACAACGAATACGATTGGCGCGGTTCCGACTTTCGCGCCCATCACAAATGAAATCAACACAGGAAAATTTTACAGCAATGTTTTTGGAACGATTGCGATGGCCAAAACCAGCGATCCCAATTCCGCAACTTCACAATTCTTCTTCAATCTGACCAACAATTCTGTTTCCCTCGACGACACGAACAACAGCGGCGGATTCACAGTTTTCGGGCACGTCATTGCGGGAACAAATGTATTGAATCTTTTCAACGGATTTCAGTATTTCACCGGAACGCAATCCAGCAATTTGATTGTGAACGAAGGCGCGCCGTTTGACAGTTTGCCTTTGTTGTATCCGAGTTTGGCTTCCACAAATTTTATTTATGTGGATATTTCACTGTTGCAAGTGGCGATAACAAATCAAAACAACACCGAGCAGATTTCGTGGAACAGCGTGACGGGACTAACAAACATCGTCGAATTTACGACCAATTTCCCGCCGGTTTGGAACACGTTGGCGATAACAAATGGAACTGGCGCGAGGATGACTATGACTGATTCTGTCGTTATGCCCAGCCGGTTTTATCGCGTGCGCGTCATTTACTGAAGTTGTCCAGACACAATTTCAATTTCGCCAAAGCTTTGGCGCGATGGCTCAATTGATTTTTGATTTCGTCACCCAATTCGGCGAAGGTTTGCTCAAATCCATTTGGTACAAACAGCGGGTCGTAACCGAAACCGTTTTGCCCGCGCGGTTTCAAAATGATTTTCCCTTCGCAGTCGCCGTCGAATAATTGTGTTTGTAATTCCAATTCGTCGGCGTAACAAACCGGCGAAGCGCTTTCAATTGGCGCGGGCAAAACCGGCGCGAGCGCGACGACGCAACGAAATCGCGCGGTGCGTTTTTCTGGCGGAACATTTTTCAAAAGTCGCAACAATTTCGCGTTGTTGTCGGCGTCCGTCGAATTTTCATTCTTGTCCAGCGCGGCGAAACGCGCGGAATAAACGCCGGGCGCGCCGTTCAACGCGTCCACTTCCAACCCTGAATCGTCGGCGAGAACAAAATTCAGTGATGGGTGATGGGTGATGGGTGATGAGTTTGACAGCCACTTTGCCAGTTCAACGGATTTTTTGGTCGCGTTGCCGGCGAATGTGTTCGCGTCTTCGACAATTTTCGGCGCGCCGGAAAAATCATTGAGCGTGAGCAATTCAAATCCCGTTCCGAGAATCGAACGGATTTCTGCAACTTTGTGCGCGTTGCGCGTCGCGATGAGCAATTTCATTTACAACATCGTGCCGCGCAAGATGTGTAGCGCGACGTTGAAAAAAATGACGATGCCGGTGACGTCCACGAGCGTGGAAACGAACGGCGCGGAACAAACCGCGGGGTCGAGGTGAATCAATCGCAAAAGTATCGGCAACATGGCACCAGCAAGGCTTCCCCAAAGCACGACGCAAATCAAACTGCAACCGACGGTCAGCGCGATGAGTTGATAATGCGCGCCGTAATCCGTTCCGGCGATGTGCAGGAATTGCCAGAGGAAAACGCGGAACACGCCGATGCACGCGAGAATGCAGCCCAATAAAAAGCCGCTGGCTACTTCTCTTCTAAAGACGCGCCACCAGTCGCGCAACTGCACGTCGCCGACGGCCATCGCGCGAATGATCAGCGTGGTCGCCTGCGAACCGGAATTGCCGCCGCTGGACAAAATCAGCGGCACAAAAAACGCGAGCACGACGACTTTTTGGATTTCGTCGCCGTAATTTTGCATCGCCACGGACGTGAACATTTCACCAACGAACAAAATGGAAAGCCACGGCGCGCGTTTTTTGACCATCTCAAAAATGCCGGTCTTCAAATAGGGCGCTTCCAATGCCTGCACGCCGCCGAGTTTTTGGATGTCTTCAGTCGCTTCTTTTTCGGCCACGTCCATCACATCGTCAACGGTAACGACACCGACGAGCACATCCTGCGAATCCACGACGGGCAAAATCGTCACGTCGTATTTTTTGAAAGTGGCCACGGCGATTTCCTGGTCGTCGGTCGCGCGCAAAGATATTTTTTGGTTTTCCAGCAATTCCAAGACCGACGTTTGCGGCGGCGCGACGACGACGTTACGCAGCAGCACAAAATCCACCAGGCGGCCCTTGCTGTCCGTGACGTAAAGTTGGCTCATCACCTCGCGCTTGCGCTCCTCCTTGCGCAAATGGGCGAAGACTTCGGAAATCGTCCAGTTTTGCTGGATGGCGACGTATTCAGGCCTCATGCGGCGACCGATGGAATTTTTCGGATAGCCGAGAAGTTCCGTCGCGATTTTGCGCTCGTCGGGATTGAGCAGGCTCAACAATTTTTGCGTGGCGGCGGCGGGCAATTCCTCGAGCAACGCCGTGCGGTCGTCGGGCGCGATGTCGTTGAGGATTTGCGCGACCTGCTCGTTGCCGAGCGCGTGCAACAGGTTTTCCTGTTCCTCGACGCTCAAGTATTCAAAAACTTCGGCGGCCAATTCGCGCGGCAAGATGCGCATGAGCACTGCCTCGTCGTCAGCGCTCAAATCCGTAAAAATTTCGGCGATGTCCGGCGCATGAAAAGCGCAAAGAATCTCGCGCAGTTGGTTAAAATCTCGCTGACGGATCAATTCCGCCAATTCGGGCATGAGAAGATTGCCAATCATAAATCCAATGAACCGCAATTTGCCATCGGGCGCAAAACAAAAAGCCGCGGCGAGAGAGATTTTGCAAATTGCATTTGCAGGCTTTGCAAATTTCCGCCGCTTGCGCCGGAATTTTCATTCGTGCCGCGTGATTTTTTGAAAAACCGGCGCACTTTCGTTGGCATTGGCGAAGCTGATTGTTCTAGTATGAAAACGCATCTCTTTGAAACATTCCGCCGGATGATTGACAGCCTGCCGGTCAACGGAATTTTGCTGGCGGCCACGCTGGAACGCCGGATGATTGAGGAAGATTTGTTGCAAAAACGGATTCCCTTCACCGAAGAAACGGTTTCAGTTTTCAACTTCTGCCGTTTCCTTCAGGCCGCCGCTTTGGGCAATGGAATTTTCCCGACCGTCCTGCCGTTGCAACACTTTCCCTTTTACCGCAAGACCATCAATCGGTTGATTGAAGCCGGGAAATTGCCGCAAAACGCGAAGGAACAATTCGACACGACATTTTTTTCCGGCGTATTCAATCCGCGATGGCTTTTTGGATTCAACAGCGAAAAGGCAGAAAATCGAGTGACGCGATTTGCGGCTTAAACCTCAAATGATTTCCCGCAGCCGCAGCTTTGTTTGGCGTTCGGATTTGAGATTTTGAATCCGCCGCCGGTCAAAGCGGAACTGAAATCCACAATCGTGCCGCGAAGATATTGCGCGCTGATGGAATCCACGAGCACGCTCAAGCCGCTTTGTTCGCTGACAACGTCGCCATCGCGTTTTTCGTCGAAGACCATGCCGTATTGCATTCCCGAACAGCCGCCTTCTTCAATGTAAAGCCGCAGCGTCTTGCCGGAATTTTCCGGTTGGGACAAAAGTGATTTCACTTCCGCCGCCGCTTCCGGCGTCAGCTTGACAATTGGTTCGGTTGAAACAGCTTCAGTCATTTTAACTTTCAAAAATTAAACTCTCTTGTTGCCAACGTCAAATGGCTCATCAATTTTTTTGCGACGTGAAATGTTCCTGCGCGGCGGCGATTTTCTTCTCCAGCGAATCGCGCAACGGCGGCAGCAATTTTTCCAATCGCTGATAAACATTGGCCGCCTGCTGCCATTCGCCCAACGATTCGGCCAGCGCAGCGGCCTGCAATCCGGCTTTTTTCACCCAAAACGAATCCGGTGTTTCGCCGTCGCGCAAGTTATTTCCATAAAGCACGTCGAGGTAATTTTGCAGCGCGAGTTGCAACAAATTTTTTTGGTCGTCACCGCTGCTTGCTGCCGCTTTTTTTTCCAACGCCAGACCAAGACCGATTTGCGCCTGACTGCGCGCGGAAATGTTTGCCCACGACGAATTGACCGTTTGCGCGTAGGCATTGGTGGCGGCGTCATAATTCGTCAATTGCAGATTGCAGTCACCGATTTCGCCCCACGCCAGCGCCGCCAATTCGTTCGTCGGATAAAGTTGAATGATTTGGCCGAACAAATTGGTCGCTGATTGAAAATTGGCGAGCGGATTGTTCGTGTCCGTTGAATTCATCTGCATCAGCGCGCTGCCAAAGGCGAAGAGCGCTTGCGCGTTCAAATCCGGCGGACAATCGGCGTTCGTCGTCAAAGTGTTGAAATAACGGATGGCATCGGAATAACCGAGCCGGCCCACGGCGGAACGACCGGCCATCATGCGCGCTTGAAATGCCAATGGATTTGTCGGCCAAGTCTGGAAAAATATCTGATAATTTTTCTCGGCGTCCACGAAATTCGTTCCAGTGCGATAAAAATGGTCGGCCACCCACCATTGCGCGAATGGCGCAAGTTCATTTGTCGGGAATTGAGCTGTGAAATTGGTGAAGAGCGTGAACGCGTTGGTTTCGTTGCCAGCCTGAAAATTCGCCCACGCCAGCGAGTAATTCACCTGCGGCAAAAACGTGTTGGTCGGAAAATTTTTCAGCCAGCCTTCATATTGGCCGATGGCGGCTGGCCAATTGCCTTCCAATTCGTAGGTGCGTCCGATGGCCAGTTCCACCTGCGAACGCAGCGGCAGCGTTGGATACAATTTTTGAAATCTCTGAAACAATTCGCGCGCCTTGGCGGGCTGGTTCAAATCCTCGTAACCTTCGCCCACGAGCAGCAGACTGTTGTCCGCGACCGGACTGGCCGGATAAAATTTCAACACTTGCGCCATCGCATTGCTCGCGCCGATGACATCGTTCAATTTCAAACTCGCCTGCACGATTTGATAAAGCGCGAGGCTGTGCAGTGTCTTTTCCACCGCCGGAAATTGCGGAAAATCATTCAGCACCGCGCGATAATTTTCCCGCGCGTGGACAAAATCATTTTGCTTGAACAGCGCGTCGCCCAGTTTGAACCGCGCCACCGCCTGGTCTTCCGACGGCGGCAGTTTTTGCAGCGCCATTTTGAAATCCGCCGCGCTTTCGGGAATTTTACCGTCAATCCAATCGCACCAGCCGCGATCCAAATACGCCTTGCCCGTCAGCGGACTGTTGGTGTAAGTGGTGAGAAACTGGCTGAACAGCGTCGAGGCCGTTTGCAAATCATTCGTGGCCGGTTGCGCGACGTATTCTTTCAAATGCAATTCTCCCAACGTCAGCAGCGCGGCGTCCGCCGCCGGCGAATCGGGAAATTGCGCGAGAAATTTTTCCAGCGATTGTCCGGCTTCGGGAAATTTTTTTTGCGCGATGGCCAGTTCCGCGATTTTCAAAATGGCCTGCCGCTGATTTTCCGGCGGCGCATTGCTGCTCAAATTTTCCGAGTAAGCGGCGGCAGCTTCGTCGGAACGGTTCAGCTTTTCGAGAGCTGCCGCGCGCATCGCCACGCTCTCGGCGCTCAAACCGTTGTCGCGCGCAAGTTTTGAGATTTGAAACAGATTGGTCGCGGTCGTCAGCGCGGCGTTCAAATCGCCGGCGGCCATTTTGACCTGATACAACAAATAGGCGCGCTGCCAGTCCAATTCCGTTTTCAACGGCTGCGCTGCGAGTGACTGCAAAACCGCCGTCGCGCCGTTGAAATCGCCGCGCTCCAATTTGGCCTGCGCCAGCAACAATCGCCCGCGCGAAACTAATTCGTCCGCAGCGTCCAATTGGATTGCGCGTTGAAACACACCACCCGGTTCTTCGAGCAAAGCGGCGACTTGCGTCCATTTGTTGAGTTGCGCGAGCGCGGCGGCGGCTTCCACGACGGCGCGCAGGCGCAAGGTTGATTCGGGAAAATCATGGGCAAGCGAAGTGAACGTCTGCGCGGCGAGCGAAAAATCCCCGTTTTGATATTGCGCCTCCCCAATCCAATAAACGTATTGGTCGGCGAATTTTCCGGCGGTGGCCCGTTTCGCGGAAAGCAGCGCAATCGCGGATGGTAGTTTGCCCTGTTTCAATTCTGCCTGCGCCTGCATCAAAATTGCTTCGGGAATACGTTCAGATTTGGGATATTTATCAACGAAACCGGCGAATTCCGTTTCCGCGCGACTCCACATTGCGTCCTGAAACGCGGCGATGGCCGCCGCATAAGCACGTTCTTCCTTTGAACCTTCGGCAGCAAAAACCGCTTTGCCGCCAAAAATCAGCGCGAAGAAAATCAGGATGATTTGCCGCCCAAAAAACATGTATTGAATCTAAACGACGGGTTGCAGCGACAAAAGCGGGAAATTGAAAGCCGATTTGAAGAGACAAATTTATTTTGTTGCTCACAACTTTAACCTGCGCAAAATATGCTTCGCCGATTCGCGCGGAAGGGTGGCTGAGTGGTTAAAGGCACCTGACTCGAAATCAGGAGTAGGGGCAACTCTACCGTGGGTTCGAATCCCACCCCTTCCGCCATATCTATTCCCTCGGCTTTTCGAGAGTTTCTGGCTAAAAAGAAGGGTAAAGCCATCCAACTGTCAGCCACTTCGCTAGTGAAAGGCACGAAAATTCTGGCGAGCGGTGGCGAATTTACAATAGTTTTGCCATTTTATTGGTGTTCTGAATTGGGTTTGCAAACTGTGTCTACTGCGGCCAAAAAAGAAAAATTTTATGAGCAAAATTCTGCAAGGCGCGAAATACAAAGGCAAAACCGATTATGCCGACTGCTTGCGCTTGTTGTGTAATCACGGTCGTCAGGGAAAATACGACCACGAATTCAACGGCTACAACGTGCGTTTCAACAGCATCGTTCAAACACCACCCGCGCGCGAATTGGCGACACCGGTATATCACATGGATGTCGTACGCGCCGAGAAACGCGATGACTTACAAAAATTTCTCAAGGAAAAAACATCGAGTCCGGCGCACATTATCCGAAACCGAACCATCTCCAACCGGCGGTCGTCGGTTTGTTTCCGTATATTCCCAAATTGCCGAACATGGAAAATGCGGTGAAAGAAATTTTGTCGCTGCCGATCCACGGCGAAATGAGTCTCGACGTGGCAGATAAAGTCGCTGATGCTATCGCTGAATTTTACGGAAAGAAGTAATGCCAGACACACCTGAAATCAGCCTCGTCATCCCGTGTTACAACGAGGAAGGCAATCTGCATGAATTGATCAAAGCGATCCGCGCCGTCGTCGAGCCGCTCAAAATCGCCTACGAGGTCATCATCACGGACGATTGCAGCACGGATAATTCGTGGAATGTGCTGAAAGAATTGGCGGCAACTGATTCAAAGATTCACGCGCAAAAATTTGCCTTCAATTGTGGGCAATCTGCTGCTTTGTGGGCAGGCATGAAGGCCGCGCGTGGAAAATATATCGTGACACTCGACGCGGATTTGCAGAACGATCCGCAGGATTTACCGAAGTTGATCGCCGCGTTGAAGGATTTTGATTGTGCGTGCGGCACGCGTGTGGAAGCGCGCAAGCACGGTGACGGATTCGTCCGCATCGCGTCTTCACGCATCGCCAATTGGGTGCGCAACAAATTATCCGGCGAAACCATTAGCGACGCAGGCTGCTGTTATCGCGCGTTCAAACGCGAGTGCGTCGCTGATTTGAAATTTTTCAAGGGGATGCACCGGTTTTTGCCGACATTGTTCAAAATCGAGGGATTCACCGTGACGGAAATTCCGATTCGCCACAATCCGCGCGCGACGGGCAAGACGCATTACGGCGTGTGGAACCGGCTGTTCGCGTCGTTTTACGATTTGCTGGCGGTGCGCTGGATGAAAAAGCGGATGTTCAAATTCAAAATCAGCGAGACCATCAATTAGTCGCGAACGATTTTTCGTCATCGGCCAACGTTTCCGGTTCATGCACAAATTTTTAATCAAATGCGTTAATTGCGCGTTGCTGGTCGTCATCCTCATCGGGATTCCGGCAATCACGCGCGCGCAATTCGGGAATCTTCAAGTCGCTTCGGCTTCAAAGTCGCGTCAGCTTATTTTTGCCGGATTGATTATCGCCGCGGTTGCCAATGTGTTGCTGGCATTGTTCGTCAAAAACCGGAAGGACCGGATTTTGTGCTGGGAATGGGCGGCGGTTTTTGGCGTTTTGGCTGGCGTGGAATACGCGGTTGCCGCCGGTTATTTCAATTTCGACTGGTTGAAAAAATTCCTGCTGTGGTTGCGGAAGGAAGTTTGACGGCAATCAAGCGAGATACGGTTCAATCGGTTCCGCGCCGAGCGTACCGGAAAGTTTTTCCCGGTAATCCGTTGATTCGATTTCGGCCAGGTGTTTGCGCGCTTCGGTCAACCGCGCGCCGATGCCGAGGCTTTCCACAACGTCTTCGTGGCTTGGCCGGCGGGTGAAGTGGCTCAAGTAATCAATGTGTCGTTTCCACAGGTTGCGGTCCACGGTTTGCCTGGCCTTGAGTCGCGCGGCATACCAATCACTTTTAAGCAGGTGTTCGCGCGTGAACATTTTGCGGAATTCCGCGTCGTCGAGACCTTTGCCTTCCCATTCGTCGTAAAGCATGATGTGCAGGAGCGCCTGCAACGGTGGGCACGCCTGCGCGATACTGCCGTCGTCGAAATACATTTTCGCGACGCGCTTCTGTGTGGCGACGATATTGTCCATGCCGTCCACAAATACGTCCATGTCCTGCAATTCCGGCTTGAGCATTTCGTTGGTGAACACGGCGTGAGGGTGATTGAACACGCGGCCAAAAAAGAAATGCACAAAGCGCGCGTTGATGCGATAACCCAGCCGGCTGGCGAGAACTTTTTTCTTCCCGCGCTTGAAATCCTTCAATTTGTCGAGGTAATGATTCTCAATGAGAAATTTCGGCACGCGTTCGTCCGGCATCATGCGGCAAAATACTTCCGGCACGATGAGACTGATGTCGTGATCCACGCGCCGTTTCGGGCCGACGTAACCGGCGGCGGTGACGAAACCGTTGTGGCCGGTGAGAATAAATGAGACAAGCGCGTTATTCAGGTCAATGATGGGCGGCAAGGCGTTGAACGGCCCTTTCGTGAGCGCGCCTTCCGAACCCGCGCCGGTTGTGGACGGCGATTTGCCGGTCATGCTGCAAATGAATTCCATGAACAACTCCGGCAATTCCATGTAGTGAACCGGATTGTAACACGCGAGCGGGCGAATGCCGGCTTCAGGCGGATTGTTGCGTCGTCCCGGCAGAACGGCGTCCACCGGCGTGGGCAGCGGCGCATCCACCGGCGCGCGCCGGCGCAAGCGCGCGCCGACTTCGGCGATGTAAGCTTCAACGGGATTCACGAGGTCGGGACGCTTTTGCAGGTAACGCGGATTTTTCGTCGGCTTGCCATCCACGATGCGCGGGTGCGCGGTGGAAACGAAATAATCCGGTTTGCCGACCGCCGCGACGTCGCGGATAAACATGCGCATCGGCTTGGTGAATTCGTAGAAGTGCATCGCGTCTTCCACGAGTTCGTGGGCTTGCGAGGATTTTAACGGCTCGTAATTGGAAAAGAAATTGTCGTGCCGCGCAAAATCGGCCTCGGTCAATTTGTCATAGCCGCGATGGATCGCGTCATCCGGGCGCTGGAACAAACGCTGTTCGCAATTCTGGACGAATTTCAACGTCACGCCTTTGTCCATGCCCGACAAATTTTTGACGCGGTCGGCCGGCACCAGCACCGATGCGGTAATGTCGTCTTCCAATTGCACTTTTGCGCCGGGATGAAAATCTTTACGCAAACCGAACGTGCGCCACGCGCCGTCGTCGTCGAAACCAACGCGCAAGCGCGTGGTGACAAGCACTTTGTCGTCGCATTTCAATTCGTTGCCGGGTCTGCCGTTGATGATATCCACGCTAAAATGCGAGCGCCAGTCGTCGCCCCATTCCGGTTTGTAATAGCGCTTCACGACGAAGACCAATTCCTTGATGTATTGAGGAATGGAATTGACCCAGCGGTTGTAGGCGGACGTGAAATCCTGCGGGTCAGGCGTAAGCAATTTAATCACCGAGCCGAGCGAGCGTTCGGGCGAAAGCACGACGCGCCGGTCTTTGCGCCGACTGTCGCGGAAACGATTGGAATAATCGCGATTAATGAGTTGCTCCACGCGGTCGAAATCTTTTTTCAGATTCGCGACGAACACCGCTCCCGTGAGAATCGCGTCCGTGATGGGTTTGGAAATCTCCGATTTTCCGCCGCCGGAAACCGTGCAGGGTTTGTGGCACACCAGACCTTCCGCCGCGATGCCGACGAGCCGCCACGCGCGATTCACGCCGGGTGGTTT
The DNA here is from genome assembly GCA_035546095.1 of Verrucomicrobiia bacterium. Lineage (GTDB taxonomy): Bacteria > Verrucomicrobiota > Verrucomicrobiia > Limisphaerales > UBA11358 > UBA11358. The sequence goes on from DASZXB010000071.1 coordinate 20,804, forward strand.
TTCCATGCGCACCTTGTAACCGGACGGGCGGATGTAGGTTTTGTCCGGCTGCAATTTGATGGACCGCAATCCCTTTTCGTTTTCCCACGAGACGGATTGCTTCTTCAAATGAAAATAGGCGTCGTGCGGAACATAAATCACCTGCGGATATTTTTTGTCCACGCCATAACCTTCCGGCTTCAAATCCATCAAGCTGCCGTAAAGTTTTTTGACATCCTTGAAATTGTGACCCAGGCGACGAACGTGCGTGTCACCGCTGAATTCTTCGCCGAGGTCGAACGCCGGAAAAACCAACGCGCCGCCGGCGTGTTCCTCTTCGCAATTCCCGTAAAGGTTTGCCGCGTAACTGATTTGCGTCTTCACCTCTTTCTTGCAATAGCCATAGTAATTGTCGGCGATAAGCGTGACAATCACGCCCGATTCATCGCGACAGGTGAGCTTGAACGCGTTGCCGCCGTTGTAAAGTTCGTCCTCTTTTTTCCAGCACATCCCGTCGCGCCGCTGGCGTTCCGTCGCGTCGTCCCAATGCGGCAGGCCGACGGATTTTTTCGTCGCCTTGATAAGATGCGGCGCGAGAATCACACAGCCCGTGTGACCGGTCCAATGCTCCGTGTCCAGCGCGGCGTCATTTTCCGGCAGCAACGGGTCGCCGCCGTTGCCGAAAATGCTTTCGACGAAATCCAGATTGCTCACCAAATTGCCCGGAACAAAAAACCGTACTTCCATCGTTTTCTCGGCGGTGAAACTTTTCACGGCGGGACAAACCAACGGACGCAGCAGCAGCGAAACGAAACATTCCGCCGGTTTCGGTTGCGTGGCGGTGAACGGCAATTGCATCAGCGAACGTGGCGGATTGAGCGCGAGCGCGAGCAGTTTGGCAAAAGTGATTTTCGGCACGCCGAGTTTGTCGTCGGGAATCGGCAAACCGCCTTCCGTGACGTGGAAAATTCCGGCGGTCGTGCGGCGGTCACTTTTGGGATTGTGCAGCACGCCGTTGAACGCGCGATAGGAATTGATGATATCGGAAGAAAATTCATCGCGGTCGAGCGGCAGCGACAACACGCGCGCCAGACCGGGACGATCCAGCACAAACGTGCGCGTCGGCAATTTTGCGACCGGCACATCCTGCAAATAATCGTAGAGAAAAGTCTGGATGCGCTGGTCCACCGGGCAAAGATAATGGCCGAGCAGACGGTCTTTTTCGCGCGATTGGCCGGCCATCGCCGCGGCGATTTCGGCGAACTCGGCGTCGTCCTTCAACGGCACCGGCTGACAGCCGATGTGGGCCAGTTTGACATTGATGTGCGCAATCAGATGCGACGCCAACCGGCCATGATCTTGAAATTGGAAAAAATTGCCGCCTTTCATTTCTTTCTGGCGAAATCAATTTTAGGCGGATTCATTTGAATGGCAACTGTTTTCGCGATGACCGCGCGACCGCGAATGAAATAAATTTCGCTTCCCACTCCGCGCGCTCCGGCCAATAATCGCCGCGTGTTAGCCAAAATTTGCTCCGCCGCCGTCAACGGCATTGACGCCTTTGCCGTCGAGGTCGAGGTCAATTGCGGTTACGGCGACACGTCCGTCGCGCTCGTCGGCTTGCCCGATGCCGCCGTCAAGGAATCCAAAGACCGCGTCTCCACCGCGCTCGCCAATTCCGGCTACAAATTTCCGATGGGGCGCACCACCATCAATCTCGCGCCCGCCGACGTGAAAAAAGAAGGACCGAGCTTCGATTTGCCGATTGCGCTCGGAATGTTGGCTGCCAGCGAACAAATCGAAACCGACCAGCTCGACCATTTTGTCGCGATTGGCGAACTGGCACTGACCGGCGGCGTGCGCTCATGCAAAGGCGTTTTGCCGATTGCCATTCGCGCCAAAGCCGACGGCAAAACGGGAATTCTCGTTCCCGCCGAAAATGCCGCCGAAGCCGCCGTTGTGAACGGACTTCAAGTGATTCCCGTTCAAAATCTTCGCGAAGCCGCGCAATTTCTCGAAGGTGAAATCAAAATTTCACCGGCGCGCGTGGACATCCAGAAAATTTTCGAGCACGACCACGATGGCGAATTTGATTTTTCAGAAGTCAAAGGTCAGGAAAATGTCAAACGCGCGTTGGAAATCGCCGCTGCCGGTGGCCACAACATTCTATTAATTGGCCCGCCCGGAACCGGAAAATCCATGCTCGCAAAAAGATTGGCGACCATTTTACCACCACTCACTTTGGACGAAGCACTGGAGACGACGAAAATTCACAGCATCGTCGGCCTGCTGAAATCTGGTCAAGCACTCGTGACGCAGCGACCGTTCCGCGCGCCGCATCACACGGCCAGCGACGCCGGACTTTTGGGCGGAAACATCAATCCGAGTCCGGGCGAAATTTCGCTCGCGCACCACGGCGTTTTGTTCCTCGACGAATTGCCGGAATTCAAACGCAGCGTTTTAGAAACCATGCGCCAGCCGCTCGAAGAAGGCCACGTGACAATTTCGCGCGCCGCCGGCACGATGACATTTCCCAGCCAATTCATGCTCGTCGCCGCGATGAATCCGACGCCGGACGGCAAAATGCCCGGCGAGAGCAAAAGTTCGCCGCGCGAAATCCAAAATTATCTCGGACGCATTTCCGGCCCGCTGCTTGACCGTATTGATTTGCACGTCGAAGTGCCGCCGGTGAAATTTCGCGAAATGAGCGGCGACAAAAATGGCGAAACTTCTGCGCAAATCCGCGAGCGCGTTGTCGCCGCGCGAAAGATTCAGCAAAAACGATTCGCGCCCAAACCGAAAATCACCTGCAACGCGCGTATGGGCGCGAAGGAACTCAAGGAATTTTGCGCGCTCGACGACGCGACGAAGGAATTGCTGAAAAATGCCATGAGCGAATTGAATTTCAGCGCCCGCGCCTACGACCGCATTTTGAAAGTGGCGCGAACGATTGCGGATTTGGCCGGCGCGGAAAACATTTCCGGCGAACACATTTCCGAGGCAATCCAATATCGCTCGCTCGACCGGCAATTGTGGACGTGACGCGAAACGCTTAATCGTAAGATTGTCCATTGCGTAAATCCAGCGTTGCTGGCGAAATAGGCACATGCAACTCCGCCAGTCATTTTGCTTAATTAATCTGTGCGTTTTCGGATTCGTCCACAGCGGTTTCGCGCTCGGCCAAATGCAATACGTCGAGACGAATTTCAACAAAGGCGATTTCCCGATTTTTCAAAAAAACGTCGCCGCGCAAATTTACACGGACACGAACGATTTCGCCGGCGTTTTGATTGCCGCGAATAATTTGCAGACGGACGTTGCGCGCGTCACCGGCCACGCGCCGGAGATTTCTCACAATCAAAAAATTTCCGGCAAAAACGTCATTCTCATCGGCACGATTGGCAAAAGCAAAATCATTGACCAATTGATTGACGAAAAGAAAATTGACGTTTCGGAAATCAGCGGAAAATGGGAATCGTTTTTTCTGCAAGTCGTCCCGAATCCCATGCGCGGCGTCAAAAACGCGCTGGTGATTTGCGGCAGCGACAAGCGCGGAACGATTTACGGCATTTACGATTTGTCCGAGCAAATCGGCGTTTCGCCGTGGTATTTTTTCGCGGACGTTCCGCCGAAACAGCACGACGAACTTTTCGTTCGCGCGGGAAAATTTGTCCAAGGTCCGCCTGCCGTGAAATATCGCGGCATTTTCATCAATGACGAAGCGCCAGATTTAACCGATTGGGTCAAGGCGCGTTACGGCGATTACAATCACGGTTTTTACACGAACATTTTTGAATTGTTGCTGCGGCTCAAGGCGAATTATCTCTGGCCGGCGATGTGGAACAATTGCTTCAACGAGGACGATCCGTTGAACATGAAACTGGCCGACGAATACGGCATCGTCATGGGCACGTCGCACGTCGAGCCGATGATGCGCGCGGACAAGGAATGGAACCGGCTCGGTTACACCGCGCGCGAATGGAATTTTCAGACGCACTCGAACGAGCTGATGAAATTCTGGCGCGACGGTCTGGTGCGAAACAAAGATTTTGAAAATGTCATCACGATTGCGATGCGTGGAAAAATTGACACGCCAATGTCCGAAAGCAATAACATCGCGTTGCTCGAAGAAATTGTCGCCGCGCAACGCAATATCATTTCTGACGTTTATCAGACGAACATCGCCGCCGTGCCGCAATTGTGGGCGCTCTACAAGGAAGTGCAGGGCTATTACGAGGACGGAATGCGCGTGCCTGACGACGTGACGCTGCTCTGGTGCGACGACAATTGGGGCGACGTCCGCCGCCTGCCCACGCCCGACGAACGCAAACGCAGCGGCGGCGCGGGAATTTATTATCATTTCGATTACGTCGGCGGCCCGCGCAATTACAAATGGGTCAACACGGTTCAAAACGCCAAAACGTGGGAGCAGATGAATCTCGCTTACCATTACGACGCGAATCAAATCTGGATCGTCAACGTCGGGCACTTGCTGGACGTGCAATTCCCGACGGAATTTTTCCTGTCGCTCGCGTGGAATCCGACGAATTGGTCGAAGGAAAAAATTTCCGAATTCACCGAATTGTGGGCGGCGCGCGAGTTTGGAAACGAATTTGCGCCGCAAATCGCCGACGTGATTTCCAAATTCACCAAATACAACGCACGACGCAAACCGGAATTGCTTTCGCCGGATACGTTTAGTCTGGTCAATTACAACGAAGCAGAAAATGTTTTGGCCGATTGGAAAAAAGTCGCTGACGAAGCCGAAGGCATTTACGAAAAATTACCCGCGAACGAACGCGACGCCTTTTTTGAATTGATTTTGTATCCGGTCAAAGCCTGTGCGAATTTGAATGAACTTTACGTCGCCGTCGCTAAAAACCGCCTTTACGCCGCGCAAGGCCGCGCCGAAGCAAATGATTGGGCGGCACAGGCGCGAAAATTATTTCAAACCGACGCCGAGTTGTCGGATTACTACAATCACCAATTGGCCGGCGGCAAATGGAATCACATGATGGACCAGACGCACATCGGCTACACCAGTTGGCAGCAGCCGTTCAGAAACGTGATGCCCAAAGTGACGGAAATTGAAATTCCGACCAACGCGGCGATGGGCGTGGCGATTGAAGGTTCGACCAATTCGTGGCCGGATTCTTCCGGCGAAGCGATTTTGCCGGAGATTGACAAATTTAACCAGCCGTCGCGCTACCTTGACATTTTCAACCAAGGCCAAACGCCGTTTGAATTTTCCGCAACCGCCGGCACGCCGTGGATTGTATTGAGCGAAAACAGCGGCACAATTGAAAAGGAAAAACGGCTGCAAGTGAGCGTGGATTGGAGTAAAGCGCCGCAAGGTTCGACGAACGGATTTGTAAAAATTTCGGACGGAACCAATTCAATTTCAGTTCAAGTGAATCTGTCCAATCCACAAAATCCGTCGCGCGATTCGCTGCGGGGATTTGTCGAGGCGGACGGCTGCGTTTCCATCGAAGCGGCGCATTTCACGAAAAATGTTCCGGCGGAAAACGCGCGTTGGGAAGAGATTCCCGATTTGGGGCGGACACTTTCGGCCATGAGCCTTTTTCCCGTGACCGCGCCCAGCGTCACGCCGCCGGAAAATTCGCCGCGGCTCGAATATCAAATGTATCTATCCCACGCCGGCGAAGTGGAAGTGGAATCCATCATTTCGCCGACGCTGAATTTCGTGCCCGGTCGCGGATTGCGTTTCGCGATTTCCTTTGACGACCAGCCGCCGCAAATCGTCACGGCGGTTCCGGCCAAAATCGCCGTCGGCGACGGCGGAGCGGACTGGGAAAAAACTGTGGTGGACAACGCGCGCAAAGTGCAAACGCATTTCACGCTCGCGCATCCCGGCTATCACACGCTGAAATTCTGGATGGTTGACCCCGGCGTGGCGCTGCAAAAAATCATCGTGAACTGCGGCGGCGAAAAACCAAGTTATCTCGGCCCGCCCGAAAGTTATTTCAATCCCGCTTCGCTGGCGCAATAAACGCATGAAAAAAACTTGTAGCATCGCTTTCGCCGCGATTTCCATTTCCATTTTTCTGCCGGCGTGCTGCACGACAAAAAATTCCCAAGCCGACGGCAACGGCGCTTATGCCACCGGCCATTACCGGAATCTGTTCGCCGAGAACGGCCATTCGCAAAAAGAAATTCAGGAGAAAATTGATTCGGCGTTCCAGCAATTGTTTCACGGCGACCCGACAAATCAGGCGGTTTTTTATGACGCGGGCAGCAACGCGAACGGCGCGCTGGCCTACATCACCGACATCAAGCATCACGACGTGCGCACGGAAGGTTTGTCCTACGGCATGATCATCGCCGTCGAATTGAACAAGAAAAAAGAATTCGACGCGCTGTGGAATTGGTCGAAGACATATTTGTATCACAGTTCGCCGGCGCATCCGTCGTTCGGGTTTTTTTCGTGGCAGGCCAAAACGAACGGCGAAGTGATGAGCGAATTTGTCGCGCCGGACGGTGAATCGTATTACGTCATGGCGCTTTATTTCGCGGCAAATCGCTGGGGCAGCGGCAGCGGCATTTACAATTACAAACAACAGGCGGGCGAGTTGCTGAAAGATATGCGGCATCGCGCGGTCATCAAGGGACAAATTTTTTCGTCGTGGCGCGGAACCAATCGCGTCCAAACCGTCAGCGCCGGGCCGTTGTTCAGCGAGGAGCACAAAATGGTTTTGTTCTCGCCGAGCACGGAGCGTCCGCAGTTCACCGACCCGTCGTATCATTTGCCAGCGTTTTATGAATTGTGGGCGCGCTGGGGACCGAAAGCGGACAGACAATTCTGGCTGGATGCCGCCAAAGCGAGCCGCGATTTTTTCCCGCGCGCGGCCAATCCGGTCACGGGTTTATGTCCCGATTATGCGAATTTCGACGGAACGCCCGTCACGAACAATTGGAATCGCGGCGCGGCGCATTTCGGATACGACGCGTTCCGCGTCGCGGGCAATTGGTCGGTGGACTGGTCGTGGTGGGCGAAGGATTCGCGCGAACTGGAATTGAGTGACAAATTGCAGGCGTTTTTTGAATCGCAAGGTATGACGAATTATGGCGACCAGTTCACGCTCGACGGCAAACCATTGGACGACAATCGTCATGCGCAAGGGCTTGTCGCCGTGAATGCCGACGCGAGTCTGGCCGCGACGGATTCAACGCGCGCAAAAAAATTTGTCGAGGCGTTGTGGAACACGCCAACACCCGACGGCCTCGAGCGCTACTACGAAGGTCTGCTTTACATGATGGCGTTGCTGCATTGCAGCGGCGAATTCAAAATCTGGCCGCCGCAATGATTTCAACATTTTCGAGGCCGGGCAACGCGGTAAAACGCAATGGACGGCATCGCTAATGGAAAAACGGCGACGTTGTATCCCGCATCCGCTGGTGCATCGTTGGGCGAACCCTTGGCGAAAACCATTGAGAGCGGAAAAACGAATAGCATAACGACGATAAAAGCCAAAATTATTTTGAAACGAGCGAAGATTTATTGCCGGTTTCGGATGGGCATCAAACCGAAATGCAGCAACAACCAAATCGGTACAGCAAATAAAATGATGGCGATGAACCGTTCCCACGTCCACGCCAGATAATGCGCCTGGATGGGAAAAATCGTGATCATGAAATAATTCGCGAAACGTGTGTGGCCGATGAACCGCAAATGGTTCGGAAATTTTTTGCGCACGCCGCTGAAGAGCGCGAGAAAACCGAGCGCAATCACGGAAAATGTCACCAGCAGATTGACCGGCAACATCGCGTTCAATTCCAATTCCGGCTCGTTCGGCCCGCGCAGCTTGAAATACGGCCACAACCATTGCGCGCCCGCCCAAAGAAAACTGAATCCGGTTTGCAGCGCCGTGCGGAAATTCGCCTTGTCCGAAGTCAATTCGTTCAACAACAGGCCGAAATACAATGGCACGATTCCCCAAACCAGCGCCACGTGGAGAAACGGCGTGCGCATCAATTCGGCGAACGTGTGCCAATAATTCATTTGCGCAACTGATTTTTACGCCCGCCGCTCTTTGATGCTCTGCAAAATTTCCGCAATCACTTCCGCTTTCGGTTTTGCGCCCACGTTTCCTTTGCCGTGCAAACGCAAGGAAACGTTTCCGGCTTCCATGTCGCGCGCGCCGATGACGAGCATCGTGTGGACTTTTGCTTTTTCCGCTTCCTGAATTTTGCCGTTGATTTTATTCGACGAAAAATCGCTTTCGACGCGCACAAAATTTGCGCGCAATCCGTTCACGATTTCTTTCGCGTAGGAAATCAATTTTTCCTCGTCGCCAATCGTCACCACGCGCACCTGTTCCGGCGCGAGCCAGAGCGGAAAATTCCCGGCATAATGCTCGATGAGAAAGCCGATGAACCGCTCATGCGTGCCCAGCGGCGCGCGATGGATGCACAGCGGCGTCTGGGTCGAATTGTCACGGTCACGATACACGAGGTCGAATTTTTTCGGCACGGCGAAATCCACCTGGTTCGTCGCGATGGTGAATTCGCGGCCAATCGCGCTCCAGACCTGCACGTCAATTTTCGGGCCGTAAAACGCCGCCTCGTTCGGCACCTCGACGTAATTGATGCCGGAATTTTTCAACACGTCGCGCACCATGTTTTCTGTTTGAATCCACAACTCCGGCTCGTTGACAAATTTTTGGCCGAGCTTGGCCGGGTCGTGCGTGCTGAAACGCATCTGATATTTTTCCAAACCGAAAATTTTGAAATACTTCAGATACATTTCGTTGACCGCGCTAAATTCTTCGGCGAATTGTTCCGGCGTGCAATAAATGTGCGCGTCGTTCATGTTCAGCGAACGCACGCGCATCAAGCCGAACAATTCGCCCGACTGCTCGTAGCGATAACAAGTTCCGTATTCGGCCAGACGCAACGGCAAATCGCGATAACTGCGTGGCTCCGCTGCAAAAATGCGGTGATGATGCGGGCAGTTCATCGCCTTCAAATAATAAGTGTCATTTGCGGCAAACTCGCCAGCCTTCACAAATAATTCTTCATGCTCACGAACTAATTCATCAAAACCTGCTGGCGCTTTGCCTTCTTTAACAAGTTTGGTTGCGTAATTACCAAGATGCTGCGGCTCGTTTTGAATTCCAGCGGCGAGAGCGATTGGCCGAATTCCTTCAACAATTTTTTTATTGTTCGCTTCAATTCGCTTCAAATTTTCCAAACGTTCAGGCGACCACATTTCCATTTTTGGAAACATGGACTCCGCGTAATACGGCAAATGTCCGCTCGTCAGATACATTTTTTCGCGCGCGATGTGCGGCGTTTTCACGCGCACGTAGCCGGCGGCAAATTCGGTTTCTTTCGCGAGCTTTTCCAGTTCTTCCACAATCGCCGTGCCTTTGGGCAGCCACAGCGGCAGGCCCGGCCCGACAAATTCCGTGTCAATCGCGAACAGTCCCATCTCCGCGCCGATTTTGCGGTGGTCGCGTTTCTTCGCCTCTTCGAGC
>DASZXB010000072.1:0-4015 GCA_035546095.1 Verrucomicrobiia bacterium
TTCAATTTTTATCTTCGGCAGAAAATCCACGGTGTATTCGCTGCCGCGATAGATTTCGGTGTGGCCTTTTTGGCGGCCAAACCCCTTCACCTCGCTCACGGTCATCCCTTCGATGCCGATTTCGCTGAGGGCGTCCTTCACTTCTTCGAGTTTGAACGGTTTGATGATGGCTTCAATTTTCTTCATAAGGTTTAATGGAATTTCTACCCGAATTTTTTTTGGAAATTCGATGTGCGTCGTTTAGCAACGCCAATGCCAAGCAGATTCCTCCATAAACCAGACACACAAAAACTCATTTATTTACAATGGTTTTAAGCGATAATAAAAACTTTACTCACATTGAAAAATTAAATCGCGGCTGTTTTCTTTTGCCCATGAGATGAATTTTTCGCCACTATTTGCGAAAGGTGCTGCCCTGTTAGATTGTTGTGAATAACTCGACGAAACTCAAAAGCGCCGGACAGAAAAGCTGCGCTCTTACCTTTCCAACATGGAACAAGCTAGGTTACTTACAACAGCTTCAGACCGACGCGCGTTACGTCTTAGCTTCACTTGCATTTGTCGCGAATGGGAGAAAAAACATAGCCATCCAACTTCCGTTGAGCGCGACAATCAAATCCACGAATCATAATGTCATTGACGTTTCGCCGCCGGCAAAAATTGCCTGTTACAACGGATGCAGAATTTCTGATTTGAATCTGATATTGTTACGAAGGGTGTTGCGGAAAATTTGAAAACTTATTCCACGGCATTCTTGCCAGCAGCAGACCCATGCCGCAAAAATCCGTGATGCCCGCAAAAACCAAGCCCGCGCCGACAAAACCGGAGATGGCGAAAAACCAGTGATTCACAAACCAGCCGAGCAGAAATCCGATTAAAACAAGCGAGCCGGCTACGATACGAACTTGCCGTTCAAGGCTGATGACTTTGCTTACGCCACGCGCAACCGGTAGATTAGCGTCAATCCACGCGAGTGTTCCACCGGTGACGACAACAGGTTGAGAAAAATTTTCTTTTGCGAATTTTTCTGCTGCTTTTGTCGCGCGCTGGCCGCTGCGGCACAAAAGATAAACGGGTTGATTTTTGTCGAGCGAAAGTGAATTGGGATTCAACTCGTCGAGCGGGATATTTTTTGCCTGCGGCACATGGACTTCGGCAAATTCCACCGGCGTCCGCACGTCGAGCAAAACCGTATCCGGTTTTTCGGCGAGAATTTTTTGCAATTCGATTGGCGAAATGGTTTTCATATTTTTAACCACGGATGGACACAGATTAACACAGATAAAATATGAAAACGATTTTTAACCGCAGATAACGCAGATTAAGAAATCTGCGAAAATCTGCGTCATCTGCGGTTAAATAAAATCCGCGTTTATCGGTGTTCATCCGTGGTTTTAATTTCGTTTGAGTGCACGTAGCGCGCGCACCAGCGCGTCCACTTCGTCGCGCGTGTTGTAAAATGCGAGCGAAGGACGAACGCTGCTTTCCAAGCCAAAATGACGAATGGCCGGTTGTGCGCAATGATGTCCGGCGCGGACGGCGATGCCGTGTTTGTCCAAATGTTTTGCGATAGCTTCATTCGGGATTCCAGAAATGACAAACGACAAAACGCTCGCCTTGTTTGTCGCCGTGCCGATGGGGCGCAAACCGGGAATCGTCACCAGTGCCTGCGTCGCATATTCGAGCAGAGTGTGTTCATAAGCCGCAATCGCCGGAATACCAATTTTGAACAAATAATCAATCGCTGCACCAAGTCCAACAACACCTGCGATGTCCGGTGTGCCAGCCTCAAATTTCTCCGGCGCGTTTTGGTAAATGGTTTTCTCAAAACGCACGTCCTTGATCATGTGTCCCCCGCCCTGCCATGGCGGCGTGGTTTCGAGCAACGCGGCTTTGCCGTAAAGCGCGCCGATGCCGGTCGGCCCGAAAATTTTGTGGCCGGAAAAAACATAAAAATCCGCGTCGAGCGCGGTGACGTTCACTGGCAAATGCGGCGTGGATTGCGCGCCGTCAATCAAAACCGGCACGCCGCGCGCGTGGGCAAGCGCAATGATCTGTTCGACGGGAACAATCGTGCCGAGCGAATTGGAAACGTGCGCGACGGAAACGAATTTCGTTTTGTCGCTCAACAGTTTCACGAATTCGTCCAAAATCAATTCGCCACGGTCGTTGATGGGAATGATGCGTAAATGTGCGCCGACTTGTTCGGCGAGCAATTGCCACGGCACGATGTTCGCGTGATGCTCCAGTTCGCTGACGATGATTTCGTCGCCCGCGCCGATGTTTTTGCGCCCGTAACTTTGTGCGACAAGATTGATAGCCTCGGTCGTGCCGCGAACGAAAACGATTTCCTTCGCGTCCGCCGCGCCGAGAAATTTGCGGACTTTTTCGCGCGCGGCCTCGAACAATTCTGTCGAGCGAGCGGCAAGCGTGTGCGCGGCGCGATGGATGTTGGAATTGTCGCGGCTGTAAAATTGCGACGTCGCGTCAATGACGCTTTGCGGCTTGTGCGTCGTCGCCGCGTTGTCGAGCCAGATGAGCGGCTTGCCGTTCACAAGTTGGTGCAGCGCGGGAAAATCACGGCGCACGCCGTCGAGGTCGAATTTCGGAATCGGTGCGGCATTTTTCGGATAGGTTTGACACGCCGCTGGCGATGAATGCGAAATATCGCTCGTCCGCAAAAAATAAAACTCCGGCGCGGCGACAGATTCCGTTTGCGGCAAGCCGAGCAGCGGATTTGTGTTCGCGGTTTTTTCCGACTTGCGGCTTTGCAACGTGTAACTGCCGTTGCAGCGTGGCTCGCCGAACGCGTAGCTGTCGTCGGAGTCCGGCGCGTGCGCGCCACTGGGAGTTTTTTCCGGCTCCGCCAATTTCGGCGCGGCGGCCGGCACACTCGGATGCACCGGTGGCACGGCAGAGGGCGCGTCAGTTGAAGGTAGATTTGGAACTGCGAAAATTTCCTTTGGCGCATTTGGCAAAACCGTCGGCGATTTTGCCGCGCCGGAAAATTGCGTCAACGCTTCAGTGAAAAATTGTTTCACCAAATCGCTGTGCGCGGATCCATCCGTTGCCAAAGCCGCATCACTATTTGGCACTGTAGTCATAGTAATTGTTCACCACGACGTTGTCCAAACGCGCAATGGCGTCGGTCGTCAAAACCGCCGCCGAAAAATAGCGTGTGACGAGATGCGACGCGATGGAATGCTCATTCGTGCCCATGTAGCGGACAGATAAGCCGGGTTCGACTTCGCCCGTGACACCGGTTTTTTGCAGACCGACGACGCCCTGTTCGCCTTCGCCAACGCGTAGCAGCAAGATGCTCGTGGAATTATTTTTCACTTCGAGTTTGTTGCTTGGAATCAACGGCACACCGCGCCAGGTGATAAACGGCGTTCCAAAAAGTTGAACCGTCGGCGGCGGCACGCCGCGCCGCGTGGCTTCGCGGCCAAACGCGACAATCGCTTTCGGATGCGCGAGAAAAAATGCGGGTTTTTTCCAGACGAGGCCGAGCAATTCATCCAAATCATCCGGTGTCGGCGAACCTTTGCGCGTTTTGATGGTTTGTGGCGATTCAACTTCTTTCAGCAGACCGAAATCAGGATTGTTGATAAGCTCCCATTCCTCGCGTTCCTTGACGGCTTCAACGGTAAGGCGGATTTGCTCGCGCAGTTGGTCAATTTTGTTGCTGTAAAGGTCGGTCACGCGCGTGTGCGTGCGGAGCACGGTTTGAATGGTGCTCAAATGATATTCGCGCGGGTCTTCTTCGTAATCCACAAAGGTCGTGGGCAATTTCGGCTCGCCACTATCCACGGTCAGCAAATCCACTTTGGCTTCGCCAAATTCATTCGCGGGTTTTCCTTTGATGGCTTTGGCAACGCGGTTGACGCGGTAAACACCGCCGTCCACATCCACCCACGGCAGCAATTTGTGCAGCCAGCGCGGGGTGATTTCGGTGTATTGCGGGACGGTGACGGTGGCGGTGGCGAGATTGCGCGCGGCGGTCGCGCTCAAACTC
>DASZXB010000073.1:0-100110 GCA_035546095.1 Verrucomicrobiia bacterium
AATCGGACTGCCAAACAATCCTTGCATTGGTGTTGCTGTGGTGGCTGGCGCATTTGTCGGCGCAGCAGTTGCGTCCGCCAAAATGCCAATAAAATAATTCACATGCATAAAGAAAATGGTTGAACACTTTAGGGAAATCGCAGCGAATAGCAAGTTTTATTGACCCGCAAATGGAATCATTCGCCGTAGGAAAGACACTGCTCGAATTCCGCAAATTTTTTCTCGTCGCCTTGAACAAACGGCCACTTGGCAATATGCACGTTCACCCAACTGCCTTCGTAGGCGAAGTAGAAATTCACGTTCGGCACACTTTGCGCCACACAAAAAACGCGGTCAAACCTGTCTATCCGTTCGATGTTCACCGATTGTTGATTGATTAACGGATTGTTGGCTTGGCTGCCCCAATAATTATTCATCACATCATCGTGGCTTGTCCCGCCATTCACCGGCTGGCCGATGGAAATGGAAAGTCTCCAGCCATCCGGTCCCGGCGACGTTTCGTATTTGGTGTAATTGTCGTCGTCCACTTTTTGCAACGGGCCAAACCCCAGATTCGCCACCGTTAATTTCCAATCCTGATCGGGAATGCGAATAATCCAGTATTCAATGTTTTGCGCCGGTTGATTGTCCGTTTCCGGCTGCTCATTCTGTTCCTGTGCCGCGCGATTTTGCGATTGCTCCGCCTGCAATCGTTTTTCAACGGTGATAAATGCCGCGACATTGGCATTTTTGTTTTTTTGTTTTTCGACCAGATTCGTGGACAATGATTGGTATTCGGCACGAATACTTTGCGGCAAATCCGCGTATTTGATTTTCAATTGTCCGGCGGAATGCTCCAGCACCAAACCATCACCGAGAATTTGCACCACAGTAAGATTGGTGAAAACGTCGCCAAATTTGTTCGTCACGGAAATGGATAATTTGTCGCCAACACCGGGAGATGAAAAAGAATCCTGCTTCGACAGAAGCAAAAGCAACATTACAATCAAAACTGTAAAAACTCGATTCACAATCGGCTGTTACAGCCGTTTTTGTGCCGGACTCAACCTCCAAACAGCGATGTGGGCAATGGGTTGCCGCAATAAATGCAGAAATTTCGTTTGCGAGAATTGATCTTGCCACATTTCGGACAAGGTTTGGGAGGCGAATCAGCAACCCTACCGTCCAGCTTGCCGTCACGCAGATCAATTGTGTTTACCAAATCTGTCAACATTTGATCCGTGTACCCGTGCTCTTTTTTCAGCAATGTCCATAACGCCTCGGTAATCATCAGGAGACGATCAACATCATGCCGCATCAGATCAGTGGCGTTCAATGCGTCGCGCGCGTCGGAGCGTGCATTTGCGGCATCCGTCTGCGCCAATGAATTATTTATACCCGCTCCGTAATTGTAACCCGTCGGGTAAAACATAAAATTAATTTGCCGAAATCAATTCCTTTGTTTCCGGCTCAACCCATTTGTTATGCTCTTTGATCAGGTCAACGAGGCGTTCGACCGCTTCGGTTTCCGGGATGTTGAACTTGATGGCTGTCTTGCCGACGTAAAGGTTGATTTTGCCCGGCGCGCCGCCCACGTAGCCGAAATCCGCGTCCGCCATTTCGCCCGGTCCGTTCACAATGCAGCCCATGATGGCGATTTTCACGCCCTTGAGATGCTCCGTGCGCGTTTTGATTCGGGCCGTAACGGTCTGCAAATTGAACAACGTGCGACCGCAACTCGGACACGCGACGTAATCTGTCTTGAAACTGCGGCAACCCGCCGCTTGCAAAATGTTGTAAGCGAGCCGCAGTGATTGTCCGCCACCAGATTCGCCGCGAATCAAAATCGCGTCGCCGATTCCATCCGCGAGCAACGAACCGATGACCACCGCCGCGCGCAGCAAAGCGATTTTGGGTTCGAGCAGGACGGATTCAAAATTGATGCAATCCTTCAGCAAAATTGGATTGTTGCGTCCAAGATTTTTCAATTTCAGCACGAGCAGACGATACGCGGTAATCGCCGGAAGATTGACACCATCTTTGACCGCGACGAGTTGCGTGTCGCAGTTAATTTCGAAATCTTTGGTTGGATCAATTTCGGCGACGTTCAAATCCTCGTAAATTGCTTCCGGTTTGACGTCGTCTTTCGGGCGAATCTTCGGCGCAACTTTGTCCCAGGTTGCTTTGGTCACAACGACGCGAATCAATTGTTCGCCGCCGCATTTGGTGTTTTCGCTCAGTTCGATTTCCGGCGTCTGCCGTTTTTCAAAATGGAACGGGTCGAAGGGAAATTGATTCGGGAGGGATGTCGTCTCCGGCGTCCCAAAAATTTGGGACAGCGAGGACGCTGTCCCTCCCAATGTTAATTTCGGAATTTGCGCGAGCAAATCCGTACAGACTTCAATTTCGCGCGGCGAATCTTCCGTGAGCGAAACGCGAATCGTGTCACCCAATCCGTCGCAAAGCAACGAGCCGATTCCAATCGCGCTTTTAATTCGTCCGTCCTCGCCCTCGCCCGCTTCGGTGACACCGAGATGAATCGGATAATTCCAATCCGCACCGAGTTCGTTCAAACGTGCGACCAAAAGGCGATAACACTCAATCATCACCTTCGGATTCGACGATTTCATCGAGAATTTGAAATTGTGAAAATCGTGCTTGCGGCAAATGCGCGCGAATTCCAGCGCGCTCTCGACCATGCCGAGCGGCGTGTCGCCGTAACGGTTCATAATGCGGTCGCTCAATGAACCGTGATTTGTGCCGATGCGCAACGCGCGTTTCAATTTTTTCGCCTCAACGACGAGCGGCGTGAATTTTTCTTCGATGCGTTTGAGTTCCGTCGCGTATTGCTCGTCGGTGTATTCCTTCGTCGCAAATTTTTTTGAATCGGCGTAATTGCCCGGATTCACGCGGACGACTTCGACCCATTTCACGGCTTCCATCGCCGCTTCGGGTTTGAAATGGATGTCGGCGACAATCGGCACGAGACAATTTTGCGTGCGGAGTTCGCGAACAATGTTCTGCAAATTCGCCGCGTCTCTCACCGTCGGCGCAGTGATGCGCACGAGCTGGCAGCCGACGGCGACGAGTTCGAGCGTCTGCTTCACGCACAACGCAGTGTCCATCGTGTCGCACGTGAGCATGGATTGCTTCACGACGGGATGGTCGCCGCCCATGACGAAGCCGCCGTTCGCCGGGTCGCCGATGATTATCTCGCGCGTTTTGCGGCGATGATAAAAATATGGAGATTCGCAGTAGCGCACCGCTACAGTTTCAATTTGAACGGCGATTTTTTCAAGTCAGAATTGTGCGCAAGCTGAAGCCTATTTGCTCTGCGGCGCGAAAATGATTGGCCCTTCGTGGTCCGCGTGCGCGCTGCGGAACCAATCGCCCGCGTCGAAAAATGCAATGTAAATCATGAAGCCGATGAGCAAAACGGCAAAACCGCTTTGGATGGCGTTCAAGATTCTCGCGCTGACCGGGCGGCGGCGAATTACTTCAATCAGCGACAGCAAAATGTGTCCGCCATCGAGCACCGGCAACGGCACAAGATTGAGCAGTGCGAGATTGACGTTGAGGATGACACTGAACCACAACACACGCCGCCAGCCGTCCTCGTCTTCAAAGAGATTGCTGTAAACGCGGATAATCATCACCGCGCCGCCGAGTTGTTGTACGCCGATTTGACCTTTCGGTTCAAACAACGCGCCGACGGTGTCAAAAATTTGCATGGCGCTGGATTTGATTTGTTCCGTCGGACTTGGATGAACGAGCGACAAATTGGTGTCGCCCAGCCACGAAACGATGCCAAATGACGGGCCGATGTTGGCGGGTGAAACCGGTTTTACCGCCAGCAATGTTTTGTCGAATTGATCGTCGCCACGCTTGACGATGAACTTCATCTGCAAATCAGATTTGTTGGTCAAATCTTGTTCCGCCGCAACCACGGCAATCGGGCTGAAAATTTTTTGGTCGTTTATAGCCATGATTTCATCGCCGCTTTTCAAACCGGCGGCGAACGCCGGACTATTGCTGGCCACATCGCCAATCACGGCTTTCTCGGCGTAAGTCACGTCAATCTGCCGGAGCGATTTGCGTTCATACCATTTCGTCGGCAAATTGGTCGGCACCGGATAAGCCATCGCGATTTTGCCGTCGCGCTCGTATTTGATTGAAATGTTTGTGCCGGTGCTAGTGATGATGCGCCATTTGACGCTATCGGCGAGCGAACCGGTCGGCATAAAATTTTTTACCGGATGGCCGTCCACTTCGAGAATCGTGTCGCCCGGACGCAATCCCGCCTGCCACGCCGGGCCGGTGGGATCCACCCAGCCGATTTGCGTCGTGTTATCGGCTTGATTGCTCGGCTTGCCAACGCCCCAAACGACAAACGCGAAAACAATCGCCAGCAAAAAACTGAACAACGGCCCCGCGAACGCCACGATGATTTTATCGAGCGGCGAAACATTTGGCAGCGGTTCTTCGGCATTTTTGGACTCATCCAAATCACCGCCAACACGTTCCGCCCAGGTTTCCACCGGTTTCCCGCTCTTGCCTTCGATGATTTCCATGCTGGCCATTTGCGGCAGCGCGACGTAACCACCCGCCGGAATCCAGCCCAGCGCATATTCGACGCCGCCGATTTTCTTTTTCCAAATCGGTTTGCCGAACCAAATCGCGAAACGGTCAATTTTTAATCCGCGCCATTTCGCCGCCAGAAAATGTCCCAACTCGTGAACGCCAATCAACAGGTTGAAAAGCAATACGACTTCCAGCCCGATAAAAATGTAATGTAAAATCGTCATGTGAAAATCAGCCTTGAGAGTATAGCAGCCAAAAACCGTTCCGCCATCAAATTGCGGCAGTTTTACGCGCCCAGGAATCCGCTTCCAAAATCTGTTCTAGCGTCGGATGCGGAATAGTTTTATGCGCGTCCATCGTGCGACGAACGGTTTCGGTGATTTGCGGGAAGTTGATTTTACGGTTCACGAACGCTTCGACTGCGATTTCGTTGGCCGCGTTCAATACGGCAGGCAATGTCCCGCCAATTTCCCCTGCCCTGCGCGCCAGTTCAATTGCTGGAAATCTTTCAATATCCGGCTCTTCAAATGTGAACGCACCGATTTTAGGAAAACTGGTTTGCACCCGTTCGCTGGCCGCGCGGTCGGGATATGTCAACGCATATTGAATCGGCAGACACATATCCGGCGTCGAAAGTTGCGCGAGCAGCGAGCCGTCCACAAACTCAACCATCGAATGCACAATGCTTTGTGGATGCACTACCACGCCGACGCGCGTCATTTCGATGTCGAACAGCCAGCGTGCTTCAATCATTTCCAAACCTTTGTTGAACAGCGTCGCCGAATCAATCGTGACTTTGCGCCCCATCACCCACGACGGGTGTTTGAGCGCACATTCGACCGTGATTTCGGAAAATTTTTCCTTCGGCCATTTCGTTTTATCACGGAACGGTCCGCCGCTCGCGGTCAAAATCAATTTGCGCACGGAAGCGGACGACTTGCCGTCCAGACATTGAAAAATTGCGGAATGTTCACTGTCCACCGCTAAAACACGCACGCCATATTTGCGCGCTTCACTCATCACAATTTCGCCCGCCATGACGAGAATTTCTTTCGATGCGACGGCGATGTCTTTGCCCGCACGAATCGCCGCCAACGCCGGTTTTAATCCCGCAGTGCCGACAATCGCAATCAAAACAATATCCGCTGCCGCCAGTGTGGCCAATTTTATCAAACCATCCTCGCCGGAAAAAACTTGAGTCGAAATACCGAGCGCATTTTGCAACTCCTTCGCTCTGCCGGAATCGAAAATGGAAATCGCCGCTGGTTTATGTTTGCGCGTTTGTTCGAGCAATAATTCGGAATTATTTCCCGCCGCCAATGCGAGCAGACGGATTCTGTCCGGCAAATCTTCGGCCACTTTGATGGTGCTCGTGCCGATGCTGCCAGTTGAACCAAGAAGGACAACGTTTTTCATTCAATGGAGAATAAAATAAACAACTATTGGAATAAGCAGAAATAACACAATAACAATTGACCAAAGAAATTTTTGATGGGTGCGATCAAAATTTTCTGCATTTGCTCGAAATGTGCGTCCACGTTCTGTCATCATCCAACTGTAGAAAGCAGAAAGAGCTGTGAACAGACAAAGTGAACGATAATAATGCTGATGGCCTGTCACCCAATGATTATTGTTATCATAGCAAAAAAATATGATGTTGATTCCCCAAATAATTGCTACACAGAAAAATCTTTGCCAGAGACGCATTTTACATTGCGGAAAGAAAAACCAAATTGAAAGCAACGCGAACACGACATCTGTTGCAAGCAAGTATTTTTCCGGCGTAGTCATAAAATTAGTAAATCATGGGTGCGTTAAAATATGCCGCAGATACAAATACATAATCGGCGCGTTGAATAGAAGACTGTCGAGTAAATCCAAAATGCCACCGATGCCAGGAAACAGTTTGCCGGAATCTTTTACGTCGGCTTCACGTTTGAACAACGATTCAATCAAATCGCCGACGACCGCCGTCGAACTTAAAATCACTCCGAGAATAACCGCGTGAAGCCAGCTCATCCCGAACATTTTGTCGGCAAAAAAATGGGCAAACGCGAGGCTTGCGCCGGTTGAAACCAAAATCGCACCGCCAAAACCTTCCCACGTTTTGCCCGGACTGATGCGCGGAATCATTTTGTGCCTGCCGATGAGCGAACCGACGAGATACGCGCCCATGTCGCTGAATTTGGTGACGAGGATAAAATAGAAAACGTAGAATTTACCGTCATCTCCGATGCCCGGAAAGAAATTTATTTTCTGGATGAAATTCAACAGCCACGGCACATACATCAAACCGAAAAGCGTGGTGGAAATCGCCGTCAATCCGGCAGCGTTGGTTTTGGAAATGAATTGGCGCACGCACAATCCGAGCACGAACAAAATGATGAAGCCGGTCTCAAAATCATTGACTCGCGCGGGCGAACCGGAAGTGCCGATGTGCCCGGTCAAATTCAAAAACGTTCCAATCATCAACAACGCGCCGCCAATCAATCCGCACCATTTGAAACAGGCCAGGCCGCGTTTTTCCGCCAATCCGTAAAATTCCAGCAAACCGGTTAGCGCCAGAAACAGGATGATCAACCCAAACACGCCATCGGAAAGCAGTTCGTTTTTGGAAAACAGCGACATCAGGACAATCGTCCAGAGAATCAACGTGGAAATCAGACGGCGGAAAAAAATCTGTGCCTTTGAAGCGGATTGGTTCGCTGAGACCGTGTCTGACATTTCGCAAAAATTAGCAGGCGCGACGCGGATTGCCAATTCGCAATTCATTTAACGGTTGCACGCGGCGGAATTTTCGGCAAAATGAAATTCTTGAGACAATGCTGGGGTCGTAGCTCAGTTGGTAGAGCGCTTCGTTCGCAATGAAGAGGTCAGGGGTTCGACTCCCCTCGGCTCCACCAGTTTTGAAATCAAGGAATTCAAATCTCTATTTCTCCGTTTGTTCCCAACCACAGCCGAGCGATTTGATTAAATTGACAGAAGCGGTCAGGCGTGCGCCTTGCAATTCCACCGCGCTGCGTTCCTGATTGAGCGCGTCGGTTTGCGCGGTTGCCACGTCGAGATACGTCACCAATCCGGCTTTGTAACGATTATCGGAAATCTCCAGCGTGCGGCGTGCGGCGACAACGGCTTCGTTTTGCGCGTTCCATTGGTCGGCGAGCAATCGTTGCGCGGCGAGTTCGTCTTCCACTTCGCTGAACGCGGTCAAAACGGTTTGACGATAATCGGCGACGGTTTCATCGTAAGCGGCGCGCGCGGCGGCAAGATTGGCGCGATTCAAACCGCCGGTGAACAGCGGCAATTCGATGGACGGTCCGACCGACCAAAAGCGGCTCGGCCAATCGAACCACGTGCTGGTGTCCACCGATTGAAAACCGGCAAGGCCGTTGATGCGCACAGTCGGAAAAAATGCGGCTTTGGCGACGCCAACATCGGCATTAGCAGCGGCCATGCGCTGTTCCGCTGCGGCAATGTCAGGACGATGTTCCAGCAATTCGCTCGGCAAACCGGGTGGAATTGCCGGAACAATTGCCGTTGTCGTATTCATTGAAATGGAAAAGTCCACCGGCGATTGTCCGCAGATCACGGCGAGCGCGTGACGTAATTGCGTGCGTTGCAATTCAATGTCGGGCAACTGCACCTGGGCGGTGTGCAATTGTGTCGCCGCCTGTGAAACATCGAGGTCGGAAACGATGCCGCCGCGCCGGCGATTTTGCGTCAGTTCGAGCGAGCGCTGATAATCTTCAATCGTGTTCGCGACGAGCGTGTATTCGTCGTTCAGCGTTCGCAGCAGAAAATAATCAACAGCAACTTCGGCGGCGATGTCGAGTCGGGCGGATTCTAAGTCGTCCGCACTGGCGACAAAACGCTCGCGTGCGGCCTGCGATTCGCGGCGGACGCGTCCCCATAAATCCAATTCCCAGCCGAGATAAATCGGCGCGGTAAAGGTATCGTAAGTATGCGAAACACCCGCCGCTTTGCCGTTTTGCGGTTCGTTGAAACTGGTGCGCTGGCGATTGATGTCGCCGCCGGGCGTGCCGCCGGCGGTGAATTGCGGATAAAATTCCGAACGCGCCGCCGAAACCAAAGCACGGGATTGTTCGAGTCGCGCGGCAGCGGCCACGAGATTTTGATTGTTGGTCAGCGCGA
Organism: Verrucomicrobiia bacterium; assembly: GCA_035546095.1. Lineage (GTDB taxonomy): Bacteria > Verrucomicrobiota > Verrucomicrobiia > Limisphaerales > UBA11358 > UBA11358. The sequence goes on from DASZXB010000073.1 coordinate 8,713, forward strand.
GCGATTCCAAACGGTTCAATTCGGCGTCGTTGAACAATCGCCACCATTCGCCGCGCGGCAAATCCGCGGACGGCTCGGCGATTTTCCAAATCGTCGCGTTGGTCGGGTTGTTGTCACTGAATTGTTTCGGCAATGGCTGATTTTGCAACGCGTCGGGGCGATGGTAATCCGGCCCGACGGCGCAGCCCGCAATAACAATTAATAGAAGGCAACAAAGGGAACGAAGAACTTTGTCGCCTTCGTTTGCTCCCGTGAAAATTCTTTTTGTTCGCGCCGTTTTCATTTGGCTGCTGAATTGGTTTCCGCCGGTTTTGCGATTTGCACTTCCATGCCTTCGGCGATGGAATCCGGCGGATTGTCAATGACACGGTCGTCCACCGTTAACCCGTCAACCACTTGCACGGTGTTGCCGAAATCGCGTCCGAGTTTGACATCCTGCAATTTCACCTTGTTGCCGCCGTCAACGAGCGCGACTTGCGTTCCTTGCGCGCGAAAAATGATGGCGTTGTCGGAAATTGTGAGCGTATTCGGGTCGGCGGCTTCGTTGAAACGGACTTGTGCGTAACTGCCAGCCAGAATTTCGTTGTGCGGATTGGACACTTGCAATTCGACCTGCAACGTGCGCGTGCTGGGATCAACCGCGCCGGCAGTGCGCGTGACCGTTGCATCAAATGATTTGCCGGGCATTTCCAAAAAAGTCAGCGTGGCTTTTTGTCCGGGTGTAATTGCGTGAATATATTGTTGCGGCACACGAACGTAAACGCGCAACGGGTCGGTCTGCGCCATGCGAAACAATTCCGGTCCGCTGTCGGCAGCGATGAGCTGGCCGGTGTCGGTGTTGCGCGCCGTGACCGTGCCATTAAATGGCGCGAGAACGAGGTCGAAACTTTTCAAATCCCGCAACCGTTTGTAATTGGCTTGCGCGGCTTCGACATTTGCCTGTTTCAAGACGTAATCGGATTGTTTTTCCGCCGTTTCCTGTTCGCTCACACTGGCGGTTTTGAGCAAATCCGTCCAGCGGTCGGAAGTGATTTTTGCCAAATCCAGCGCGGCTTTGGCTTGATCCAATTCGGCTTTGGCCTGCGCGAGTTGAGCGTCCAATTCCGGTGTGTCAATTTCCGCGAGCACCTGACCGTTCGTGACGTTGTCGCCGATGTCCGCAAACCAATTTTTCAGATAACCGCTGGCGCGCGCGTGGATTGAAGCCTGCACGAATGCCTGCACGTCGGCGGGCAACGGCGTTCCCAAGTCGGATTTGGCCGGAGACGGCGAAATGACATTCACGAGCAAAATGGAATCCGATTTGGTTTCGGATAAAAGTTTTTGGTGCGCCAACCAGCGTGGCACCAGCCCGATGATGAGGCCGATGACGATGAGGATGACGGTGATTTCCGCGACCCGGCGCAAACGGATGGGCGGCGGCGCGGACGACGATGAAGGTGATGGTGAACTCATTGTGTTGAAGTTGGATTGGTTGATTGCGGTTTGCGATTCCGGTGCATGAAACTGAAAACGACCGGAACAAAAAACAATGTGGCGATGGTGGCGAACACCAGTCCGCCGATAACGGCGCGACCGAGCGGCGCATTTTGCTCGCCGCCTTCGCCGAGTCCGAGACTCATCGGCGCCATGCCGATAATCATTGCGAGCGCGGTCATCAACACCGGACGAATACGGCTGGTGCCGGCGTCGAGCGCGGCGGAAATCGGGTCGAGACCGCGATGAAGATTTTCGCGCGCAAACGAAACGACCAGCACAGAATTCGCCGTAGCCACGCCCATGCTCATAATCGCGCCCATCAACGCGGGAACGCTCAAGGTCGTTTGCGTCAAAAACAATCCCCAAACGACGCCTGCCAGCGCGCCGGGCAACGCGGTGATAATGATGAACGGGTCGAGCCAGCTTTGAAAATTCACCACGAGCAGGAAGTAAATTAAAATAATCGCCATGACCAATCCGAGGCCAAGGCCAAAGTAACTTGACCGCATTGTTTCGGCCTGTCCGCGAATGACAATGTCGCTGCCGCGCGGCAAATCTTTTCTGATTTTATCAACCAACGGATGAATGTCGTTCAATACGCCGCCGAGATCGCGACCGTCTATACCGCCGTAAATGTCAATCACCGGCGTGACATTGTAATGCGAAATAACCGGCGGAATCTCAATGCGCTTGACGCTGGTGACATTCGCCAAAATTTGCGCGCCCGCAAGATTGGCGCTGACCGGCATGGCGTTCAATTGCTGCACGGAATTGACGGCGTATTCCGGCGCGCGCACGTTGATGAGATATTGCACGCCGACAGCGGGATTCAGCCAATACGCCGGTTGCACCTGACTGCTGCCGCTCAAACCGAGCAAAACGGAATTGGCCACGTTTTGCGCGGTCAATCCCAATTCCGCGGCCTTGTCGCGGTCAACAGAAATGTTGAATTGCGGCAAATCATTCGGCTGCTGCACGCGTACGTCCACCGCGCCGGGAATTTTTTTGATTTCTTCGGCGAGGCGCACGGCCAGTTCACGATTTTTGGTTTGGTCGCGCCCGACAATTTGAACGTCGAACGGCGCGGGCAAACTGAAGTTCAGCGTTTGGCTCACGATGTCCGCCGGCAAAAAATAAATCATCGAACCGGAAAATTCGCGGTTCAATCGCGCGCGTAATTTGCGGACGTAATTTTCCGTCGGCGCGTGGTCGGGCTTGAGCGAGACCAAAATGTCCACGTCGCCCGCGCCGATGACACCGCTAGTGTTGTAACTCAAATTGATTGAGGAATTGGGAATGCCGATGTTGTCGAGAATGCCGCCAAGTTCCTTTGCCGGAATTTCACTGCGGATGACGTTGTTGACTTCACCGGCCAGACGTTCGGTTTCTTCAATGCGCGTGCCGGTCGGCGCGCGCAAATGCAAAAGGAATTGCCCGGTGTCCACCGCCGGAAAGAAATTTCGGCCAAGCACTTCCGTTAACAACCACGAGCCGACACAAAAAGCGAGAAAGCAAATGGCAAATAGATTGCGATGCTCAAAACAACTGGTGAGCAAGGCGCGATAACCGTTGCGAAAACGGTCGAAGCCCTTTTCAAAAGCGCCCTGAAAACGGATGAACGGCTGAATCCAAAATGGCGCTTTCGACGCGTCAATATGTTCACCGTGTTCGCTGTGCGTCTTGACGTTGCGATACAGCCACATCACCAGCGTCGGCACGAGCGTTCGCGAAATGAGATAGCTGGCCAAAATGGCGAACACCACGGCTTCCGCCAACGGGACGAACAAATAACGCGCGACACCCGTCAGAAAAAACATCGGCACGAACACGATGCAAATACACAGCGCGGAAACAAATGCCGGCAAAACAATTTCCTTGGAGCCAATTAAAATGGATTCTTCCAGCGGTTGTCCCAAAGCCATGTGACGATGGATGTTCTCAATTGTGACCGTGGCGTCGTCCACGAGAATTCCGACCGCCAGCGCCAGACCGCCAAGCGTCATCAAATTGATGGTTTCGCCCAGCGCGCTCAAAGCCGCGATGGAACAAAGCACGGCCAATGGAATTGAAAGCGCGATGATGAACGTGCTGCGCCATGAACCGAGAAACAACAAAATCATCGTCGCGGTCAACGCCGCCGCAATGATGCCTTCCTTCAAAACGCCGCTGACCGCCGCGCGCACAAAAAGCGATTGGTCGGCAAATTCTTTCACCTGCAAGTCCGGCGGTTGCGACGCCATGACGTGCGGCAACGCGGCTTTGACGCCTTTCACCACGTCGAGTGTCGAGGCGTTGCCAGCTTTCATAATTGTCAGCAACGCGCCGCGCACACCGTCCTGCCGCACCGCGTTTTGTTGCGGCGTGTAACCATCGTGAACCTGCGCCACGTCGCTCAAATAAATTGTCGCGCCGTTGACAACCTTGATGGGCAAATGATTCAGGTCGTCAATCAATTTTGCGTTTGTATCCACAGCCACGGAAAATTCCGTCGAGCCGATTTTTGCCGTGCCGCTCGGCAACACGAGATTCTGCGCGTTGATGGCCGCGATGACATCCTGCGCCTGAATGTTTTTGGCTTTGAGCGCGGCCAAATTCAAATCCACGGAAATGACGCGATTTTTTCCGCCGTAAGGCCAGGGAATCATCGCGCCGGGCACGTTGGCCAGACCAACCCGCACTTGATTGGCCGTCGCATCGAACAATTCCTGTTCGGACATTTTCGGGCTGCTGAAGCTGTATTGTAAAATTGGAACTGTTGAAGCGCTGTATTGAATAATCAGCGGCGGCGTGATGCCCGGCGGCATTTGTTTCAAAACCGTTTGAGAAACGGCCGTGATTTGCGCTACGGCGGAATCCACCGAAGCATTTGGTTGCAAAAAGACCTTGATGACGCCAATGCCGTTGTAAGAAGTAGATTCGATGTGCTCGATGTTGTTAACCGTTACAGTCAAAGAACGTTCGTGAACGTAAACGATGCGCTGCTCCATCTGTTGGGCATCAAGACCGGTGTATTGCCAAATGATGCTGACCACCGGAATGTTGATGGCCGGAAAAATATCCGTCGGCGTGCGCAACAAAATGAACGGTGTCAAAACGACCAGCAACAACGCCGCCACCACAAACGTGTATGGCCGACGCAATGCTAAAAGAACAATCCACATAGAAGTATTTCGCCCTTCCGATTAAACGGTTGACCCCATTTTGCCAATCGCTCCCGAATGTCCTTTCGCCCATTTGATGGCGACCGGCTGTTCGGGGCCGGAACGATTGATGACAGAAATCTTTTTCGCCGACTTTGCCTTTGAAGCGTTTGCGGCCAGCCAAATTTGATCTGGCGGTCTTTCTTGAGAAGGGCAGTTCATTTTTGTCATAAATCGTTCGCGCATTAGTAAATAACTGTTTAGTCAAAAACAAGCGAAAATTATTTCGTGGAATCAAAAAGAATTTCAGGCCACGAGTTCCCTTGCTCCAATCATGCCCATGACGGTCGGCTCCAATTCTTCCAGCACGCCAAGGTCGTTGCGGATTTTTGCCTGAAGCAACATACCCAATACTGTCGAATAAGCCCGCCTTGCGCCGGCCTGCGGGTCTGCGATGGCAATAAGCCCATGCCGTTTGGCTTCCAGCAAAGCGCTTTCAATGTATCGGATGTTCCGATCCACCAGTTCCTCTGATTTGGCGCGGATTCTTTCGTCTTGCGTCGCCAGTTCGGTTCCCAGACTGGCGTAGGGACAACCGCAAACGTGCCCATATTTCTTGGCTTTCTGCCTTTGCCGGTCGCAAACGTGCCGACACCAACGCTCCAATTGTTCCAGCGGCGGAATCTGTGGCGAAAAAATCCTATCCAATTCCGGCTGTTTTTCCCGCCAATGCTCTTCATAAGCTTCAATCGCCAAATCAGATTTGGAAGGGAAAAAATGATAAAAACTGCCCTTGTTAACCCGCGCCTGCTCGCAAATCTGGTCAACGCTCACCGCGCCGTAGCTTTGATTCCAAATCAGATCAAAAGCCACTTGCAACAATTTTTCCTTGGCATCACTCGGTCTTCCCATAAAACTTCAACCACCATAAATGTAATTGACTAAATAGTCAAATAAAATTTAACTGATTGCAGCTTTGATGGTGGGAATGAAAAATAAAAGGTCGGCCTCGGAAAGCGCATGAATTTGCCAGTGATTATCTGATTCCAGCCGGCGTTGTCCACCCTCGCGCAAAGTGATTAAATGGCCGGTTCCAAGCAATTGCACACAACCATGCGTGACAGTCAACAACACAAATGGAGTGTGCTGAAGCAATAATTCTTGTCCGTGTTTTAATCCGACCAGAACCAGACTGACGAATTCGTTTTGAAATAAGGTTCGATGCGGCAGATCAGTCAATTCGTTAAGAAATCTCGCCTCTTGATTCAAGGTTGATAGATTATTCTCTAAAATCGTTACAGCCGGAAGGTTCATGGCAAACAGTCTTTTAACAAATTCCGCCAGTTGAATGGAATTTGCCGTTTCATGTTTTAATTCAATGATGGGGTTTCTTTGGACGATTTGAGGCCGGCTGAAATCATGGCCAAGCTGCATGGATAACCGTCCCGTGTTTTCATTTTGCCGACGGTGCGGTCCCATTTCATTTTGCCATCCACTTCAAAACGGTAGAAATGCCAGCCGGACGGCAGTTTCAATTTGGCAATCCAATCGTTGGCGCAACGTTGCATCCGCACGCGCAACAGTTTGCGATTGGCAAATGTTTCCAGAACGACCGACCGCGCCGCGCGAGTCGCAGGGAATTGAAACAAGGTTTCGCCCGTGACAATGTCTGTGCAATACATGCGCCCATTAAAGACCGAAGCACAAATAACCGCATTCGTTTGCTTGCGGAAATTTTGCGGCGAATTGCTGCCGGATTGGGGAAAGTCTAAAGGGCGGGCGTTGAATTCTAATCCAATTTGTGAAACAAACTGGCGGAGAGAGAGGGATTCGAACCCTCGTTACGGCTTTTGACCGTAAACCGGTTTAGCAAACCAGCGCCTTCAGCCACTCGGCCATCTCTCCGGATAAATAATTGATAACCGAGCGACATCTGCCGGTCGGTCAAGCGTTCAAATCGAACACCCTCCATGCGTTTATCGGAAACATATTTCGCAAGAATCCATCTTTGTGGCAAGCCGATTCGTAAATCGCCTAAAACGAATGTTTTTTCAGAATATATTATTCATCCGATTCACCAATTGTTTCCAAACGAAAAATTTTGGGTTCAAAGAAAATCAACGTGATAGCTTTACAGCCTGTAACGAGTTATAATAAGCAATTTACGGTTTTGGCATAAGTGTTCAATGAGTAGATGCAATAATTCTCCATTGATGCCGGAAATCATCACTTCAATGACCGGAAGTTTGGGGTGCTCATCCTCGTCAAGCCCTTCCGTACCCCACTTTACATCACATCTGAATCATCCCAATGAGACAAGAAATTGTTATTCACATAATCAAAAACTTGAAACCCGAAACTTAAAACCTGAAACTTAAACGATGTCGTTGCCGCCGGATTATCATATGCACACGCCGCTTTGCCGCCACGCGACTGGCGAACCGGACGATTACGCCCAACACGCGGTGGAAATTGGATTGACCGAAATCGGTTTCTCCGACCATTCGCCGATGCGACAGGATGATTTCGATAATTGGCGGATGCGCTTTGACCAATTGGACGAATATGTCGAGAAAGTTCGTGCTGCACAGAAACATTTCCCGCAATTGCAAATCCGGCTCGCGCTCGAAGTAGATTATATCCCCGGCCACGAAGATTGGATTCGAGAACTCGCCGCGTGGCATCCGTGGGATTATTTCATCGGCAGCGTGCATTACGTTTCCGATTCGTGGGCGATTGACGATCCACAAAAATTGTCTGAATGGAAACATCGTGACGCGCGCGAAGTCTGGCAAATTTATTTCGAGCGACTGGCCAAGGCCGCCGAATCGAAATTGTTTGAAATCATCGGCCACGCCGATTTGCCGAAAAAATTTGGCCATCGTCCGCCGGAAAATTGCGCGAAACTGTACGAACCGTTTCTCGACGCCGCCAAGAAATCCGGTTGCGCGATTGAATTGAACACCGCCGGTTTGCGAAAAGATTGCAAGGAAATTTATCCGAGCCGCGAAATCCTTCAGCGCGCCTTTGAAAAAGGCGTTCCGATTACGTTCGGTTCGGACGCGCACGCGCCCGGCGAAGTCGGAATGAATTTTGCCGAAGCCATTCAATTGGCTAAATCCGTCGGCTATTCGCATTGTTGTCAATTCATCAAACGGCAACGGACTTTGGTCGCATTTTGACTTTTCGTGTCGCTTCTGAAAAACTTGCGCCGGTGAAACAATCAATTGTCACGTTGGATATGGAAGGCGTGTTGACGCCCGAAATCTGGATTGCTGTCGCGGAGAAAACCAAAATCCCCGAACTGCGCCGCACCACGCGCGACGAACCGGATTACGACAAGCTCATGCGTTATCGCATCGAAATTTTGGACCGACACGGAATCAAATTGTCGGACATCCAAAACGTCATCGGTTCGCTCAAACCGCTCGACGGCGCGAAGGAATTTTTGGACGAATTGCGTTCGCTCATTCAAGTTATCATTTTGTCCGACACGTTCGAGCAATTTGCCGCGCCGTTGATGAAACAATTGAATTGGCCGACGCTTTTTTGCCACAAGCTCGTTGTCGAAAACGACCGTATTGTGGATTACAAATTGCGCGTGCCGGACCAAAAGAAAAAAGCCGTCGCTGCGTTCAAATCGTTGAATTATCACGTCATTTCCGCCGGCGATTCCTACAACGACACCGCGATGTTGGGTGAAGCGAACGTCGGTTTTTTGATTCACGCGCCGGAAAATGTGAAGAAGGAATTTCCGCAATTCAGAGCCGTCGAGTCGCATAGCGAGTTGCTTAAGCTTATCAAGGCGGCTTTGTAATTGAAGCAAGGAATGTTCATCGTTTTGGCCTTCGCATGATCAGAATATTCGCAATCCAAGTTGAAGCAATCGTGCCAAGAGCAAAGAAACCGAGCAACGCGGTTGAAATATCCGGCGGATTTTCACCTGTAAATTGTGCGACAACGCCACCGATACCCAACAACGCCAAAAGGATGGTCAATGTCGTCATGATATTGCGCGCTGAACCAGTATAACACCGAAAAACCGCTGAGACCGGCAGAAGCAAAAAGCCAAAAACCAACGCTATTGAAATCCAAGGAACGACAAACCCTTTGATTATACACATCAACAGTCCAAAAAGTGCAACCAGCAAACAAAGCCCGAACCAATTTGTGGCAACGGTTTGTTCACGTGACAGCACAAGTCGGCCAAATTTGTTCAACCGCAGAAGAAGATTGAAAAAGGGATATGCCAACCATGTCATCAAAGCGAAGATGATGTATAAAATTTGTAGTGGGGCAATCCAAAGCGCTGCACTCGGATTTGCCCGGGCAACCGAAGAAAGAATTTGATAGCCGAAATAGCCAATCAAAATAATCCCCCACTGTCCACGCCGACTAAATTTGGACATCCATAAAAAATATTTCAACATCATGGCGTAAATGATGTTGCGTGCTTTTAGAGCCTCAATGACGCCTTGACGCGCCCATTCATTTTGCGGATCAAGCCGCAAAGCTTCGCGAAAATGCTCCGCTGCTTTTTGGGGTTCACCTTGATGAAGCCATGTCCAACCTTGATTAGCATGGGTCAATGAGTTATCGGGATTTTTGGAAAGCGCAGTGTCAATCGTTGTGCCCGCTTCAGACTTACGACCAAGCTTGACCATCGCCATGGCGCGCAAATTGGTGCAACCAACGTGTTCGGGGTCGAATTCCAAACCTTGCTCGGCGGCATTTAAGGATTCACGCCACCGGTGTTCCTGTAAATGAATGTTGGCCAGCAACGCAAAATAATCCGCATTTTGAGGTTCAAGTCGAATCGCTTCATTGATTGCGGAAAGTGCCTCGGAAAAGCGGTTTCGATCAAAGAAAACATGAGCGAGCGCGAAGTGGGCAAATGAAAAATCCGGCTCCAAATGAACCGCTTGCTGTGCCTCGCTGGTGGCAGCTTGGAATTTTTCGCCATGAGCCAGACACAATCCCAGCAATGCATGTGCGTAAGCATTACCCGGTTCAGTCGCGAGCGTCTGACGAAGCTCATTTTCGGCAAGATCGTAGCGCGATTGTTGATAAAGCAATAAGGCGCGGTCGAGATTCGGACTCATGAATTAGATTTTCAAAAACTGAAGGATGTCGTCGTAGATTCCACCCTGGTTCGAATAAAGAGCGTAATTGCGCGCGGTGGCGAACCATTCTTTGGTCGTCGGTTTTAATGTTCCTGCGGCAGCGGTTAAATCTTTTGTCGTAAGTGGCTTGGGAATTCCGGTTTTCAATGCTTCCTGCAATTTGCGTTCGACTGCAACGTCAACAACCGCCTTCAAATCCGCGCCGGAAAAATTTTCCGCCTTCTTGCCAGCATATTCAAAATCAATTTCCTCCATCGGTTTGCCTTTGCACTGCAATCGCAAGATTGCGGCGCGAGCGGATGCATCCGGCGGCGGAACAAATAAAACACGATCGAATCTTCCGGGACGGCGAAAAGCGGAATCCAGATGCCACGGCGCGTTTGTGGCTGCAAGAATCAACACACCTTCGTTGGAAGATTTTACACCGTCCATTTCCGAGAGAAATTGATTGATAAGTTGGCGTCCAGCATGATGCCGCATATCACTGCGACTTGCACCAAGCGCATCCACTTCGTCAAAAAACAAAACGCAAGGTCTGTTTTGCCGTGCCTGCTCAAAAAGCGAATGAAGATTTCGTTCGCTGTTGCCAATCCACATGTCAAGCACGTCATTGATGCCAACCGAAATGAATGCCGCCTTGATTTCACCTGCGGTCGCGCGTGCCAGATATGTCTTGCCACAACCGGGCGGGCCATACATCAAAATGCCGCCACCGATAGGTTTCCCGTAAGCCTGATATAGATCGGCGTGAGTCAGCGGATGAATAATTTTTAGTCGGATTTCTTCCTTCACTTTTTCCATGCCGCCCACGTCGTTGAAATTAATTTTCGGGCGCTCGACTTCGCGTTTCGGCACAGATTCTTCGTCTTCACCCCAAGCGGCACGGACTTTGCCATCCACAACTTCGCTTTCTGTCTCCGCTGCGCCAATACCAAGTCGTCTGGCGAATTCAACATCCGCAAGCGAATGATCCAATTCCATCGCACGTTTGTATTCATCCACGGCTTGCTGAATTTCACCTATTCCAGCCAAAATTTTTGCGTGCAATAAAAAAGCCCGCGGCGGTGATTTCGGATCCTTCACCAGGTCTTCGAGAATTACGAGTGCATGACTGTTTTTACCTTGTTGAAAGAACGCGCGAGCAAGACCAAGCTTCATCGGCTGGCTATTTGGCGATTGGGACAACCCTTCTCGAAATTCCTTTTCCGCCTCCTCACCATGCCCATGATTCAGTAAGGTGTCACCAAGCAAAAGTCGTAACGCTGTATTGTGAGGCGAAGCTCGCAGCGCCTCCCGCAATCCTTGAATTGCATCGTCATTGGGAGAATGTGGTTCGCTCATTACCGAAACATAAAACCAAAACCTATGGCACATTGCAACATTGCCACCATGTAAAATGAGAGATTTAATCCTCCGCCTTGAAAGCGCGTGAAATCAAATCGCGCACCGCTTGTTTTGGATTTTTATTTTCGTAAAGTATCGCAAAAACTTCGTCAACGATTGGTGTCGCGACTTTTTTTTGTTTCGCCAATTTGTGCGCCGAACGCGCCGTCGGATAACCTTCAGCCAATTTCGGGTGTGACGCGACAATGGCTTCGACCGTTTCGCCACGACCAAGTCGTTCGCCAAAATCGCGGTTGCGACTCTGCCGGGAAAAACACGTCAGCATCAAATCGCCGAGGCCGCTCAAGCCGGAAAATGTTTCCGCCTGCGCGCCGCACGCGACACCAAGCCGTCGTATTTCGGACAACGCGCGTGTGACCAGTCCGGCCTTCGTGTTGTCGCCGTAGCCGAGTCCGTCGCTCACGCCCGCGCCGATGGCGATGACATTTTTCAACGCGCCGCCGTATTCCACGCCAAGAATATCCGTGCTGCGATAAATCCGAAATTCCGGGCGATGGAAAAGTCTCTGCACCGTGCGCGCCGTGGCTTCGCTTTCGCTCGCGCATACGACGGTCGTTGGAATTCCCAACGCAACTTCGCGCGCAAAACTTGGCCCGGACAACGCCGCGACACGATTGGCCGGTGCGTGCTCGCGTAAAATGCGGCTCATCGTCTCGCCGGTTTCAAATTCAATACCTTTGGTGACGCTCACAAAAATCGCCGGACAATTTTTCAGTTTTGCTGCAACGGAACGAAATGCTTCCGACGGAATCGCCAACACGACACATTCCGCGCCGCCGACAGCTTTTTCAAAATCCGGCTCAAGTTTCCAGTCCGTCGGCAGTTTTACACCCGGCAGATATTTTTTACTTTGCCCCGCGCGCAAATCGGCGAGCGTTTGCCCGTTGACATCCCAAATCGTGACCGTATTACCGTTTTCCCGGACAACTTTTGCCAGTGCTGTTCCCCACGCACCCGCGCCAAGAACCGTGACTTTCATTTCATGTCCTCCGATTCTTTTTGGTTGTTGGGGCGAGCGTTTTCATGAGCTAATTTTTTGCCCAGCCGATTTTCCGTTCCTGCCATAAGTCGCTGAATGTTCGATTTATGTTTCCAAATCGCCAGCGCGCCAAGTGCGGTTGTGACGATGCCAAGAAACAAATCATGCGGCGGCAAAACCCAAACTGCCGCCGGCAACGCAATCGCGGCGGCAATGGAACCGACGGACATATACTTTGTCAACGCAACGAACAGAATGAAAACGCCGAGCGCGATGGCTAATGCGCATGGCGCAAGCGCGAGAAAAACTCCGGCGGTGGTGGCGATACCTTTGCCGCCTTTGAATTTGAGCCAGCATGTGTAATTGTGGCCGAGCACGGCGAAAATACCGGCGATGATTGCAACACGCTCTATTTCTTCTACTGTAAAGAGAACAATAGAATCTGAAGGAGCGCGCCATTCACACAATTTGCTATAAATAAATGCGCCAAGATAAATAGCTCCAAAACCCTTCGCCGCGTCCGCGAGCAGCACGAAAATTCCCGCCAGTTTGCCGAGCACGCGCATGGCGTTCGTCGCGCCGATGTTGCCGCTGCCGGTTTTGCGGATGTCAATGCCCTTGGCCTTCGCGACGAGATAGCCCGTCGGAATCGAGCCGAGCAAATACGCCGCGACTGCGACGATGATGTAGCTCCAAATGGGCACGCGGAAGTTTAACGGTTCAAAGTTGAAAGTTGAAAGTTGAAAGTTACGACCACACACTGTTCATGTGGCAACCGCAAATCCAAAAATCCGCGTGGCCGTTCTCGGCACCGGCTCGCTCGGTCAACATCACGCGCGCATTTATTCCGAACTCGAAAAGGCTGGCCTCGTCCACTTCGCCGGCGTTTTTGACACCAACGCCGACGCTGCTAAAAAAATTGCCGCCAAACACGGCGCGCACGTTTTCAATTCCATCGCCGACGCCGCGCAAAATGCCGACGCGCTCAATATCGTCACGCCCACGACCACGCATTTTGACATCGCCCGGCAATTGCTCGCGCAGGACAAGCACGTGCTCGTCGAAAAACCAATGACCGACAACACCGCGCAGGCCGCTGAACTCGTCCAGCTCGCGCAGCAAAAAAATTGCGTGCTGCAGGTCGGCCATGTTGAGCAATTCAATCCCGTTTTCAATTTTTTGCAGAGTGTCGCAACCGAACCCAAATTCATCGAATGTCATCGCCTCTCGCCCTACCCTGCCCGCTCGACGGATATCGGCGTAGTGCTGGATTTGATGATCCACGATTTGGGCGTTGTGCTCGCGTTCGTGAAATCGCCCGTCACGAGCGTGGACGCCGTGGGCATTCCCGTTTTGAGCAAGAGCGAAGACATTGCGAACGCGCGACTACGATTTGCGAACGGCTGCGTGGCGAATTTAACCGTGAGTCGAGTCAGTCCTGAAAAAATGCGGAAGATTCGCGTCTTCAGCGGTGGAAAAACTGCGGCCAGTTATGTTTCACTCGATTATGCCAAGCAGGAAGGTTTCATTTATCGTACCGCCCGCGACGATGAATGGGAAAGTTCCGCGTTCAGAAAGCTTCTGGCGCTGGCGAGCAGCAACGCAACGGTCGTCAGCGAATTTGCCGGCAAGAAAATCGTGCGCGAACCCGTGCCGATTGCGAAAGACGAGCCGTTGAAATTGGAACTGCAACATTTCGTGAATTGCGTCCGCGAAAAACAAACGCCGATGGTCAGCGGCGAATCCGCAAAACAGGCGCTGGACTTGGCGTTTGAGATAACGAGACAAATCCAGCAGAGTAATGGAACGAAATCATGAAAACCGTTTTGCTTGGCTACAATCCGAAGAAATGGAAATGGGAAAAGGTTGCCAGCGTCGCGCGGAAAACGGAAAAAGGCGAAACGGTTCGGCTCTGGTGGAACTGTGGCCAGCCGAGACACATTGGTCGGGGCGACAAATTTTTCCTCATGGCCTTGGGAAAGTCTCCGCAAAAAGGCATCTTCGCATCAGGACGTATTGTCAGCGAAAAACCTCGTCAACGCCCGCACTTTGATTCCGAACAAAGCAAAAATGGAAAACAGTCCTGGTATGTTCATTGCCAGTTTGAGCGCGTTTTGAATCCCGAAGTTGACCGTCTTCTCGGTCTTGAAAAGTTAAAACAAAAATTCCGATTCATTCGCTGGACGCCGCGCTCGTCTGTCTATCTTGACGGCATCGCACCCGAAATTGAGGCCTTGTGGAAAGAGCAAATCGGTCTCGCCGGCGTCGAGCCGCCGCAGGAAGATTTGGAACTGGAAGGTCTCGAAGGCGAAAAACGGCGTGTATTGGTGAATCATCGAAAACGTGAAGACCGGTTGAGGGATGCCAAGATTCGCGATGCCTTGCGGAAAGGAAATGGGCGGCTCCGCTGCGAAGTTCCCGGCTGCGGCTTTGATTTTTTCGCGGTCTATGGCGAGCTTGGAAAAAATTTTGCTCACGTTCACCACCTGCAACCGCTCGGCCAAAGAAATTCATCGTCGAAAACCCGGTCAAGCGACTTGGCCATCGTCTGCGCCAACTGCCACGCCATGATTCATCGCGGCGGGAAATGTCGTCCGATGAAAGGCTTGATAAAAACCAGCCGCCCGCACCACGCCTTGCCAACGAAATAAAATCGTGAAACCAAAAACGTTCATGCTCATTGCGGGTGAAGCGAGCGGCGATTTGCTCGCGGCGGAATTGGTTTCCGCGCTGCTTGCCGCGTCGAAGCAAAGCGAAGACGGGCGCACTCCGCAATTTTTCGGCGCGGGCGGCGCAAAAATGTCCGCTGCCGGAGTCGAACTCGCGTTCGATATGACGCAGCACGCGGTGGTCGGTTTGACGGATGTTTTGAAAAACATTTTCAAATTCCGGCGATTATTCAAGCAACTGCTTGCGCTCGCCATCGAACGCAAACCGGATGTCATCATCGGCGTGGATTACGGCGGGTTCAATCTGCGTTTCGGTCATGCGATCAAGGAGCATGTCCGCGACAATCCATTTTCCGAATGGAATCCAAAAATCGTGCAATTCGTTTCGCCGCAGGTCTGGGCGTCGCGGCCGAAGCGGGCGCAGTTGCTCGAAGCGGATTATGATTTGCTCTTGAGCATCTTTCCGTTTGAAAAAGAGTGGTATGCGCGGCGCGCACCAAAATTAAGAGTGGAATTTGTCGGGCATCCGATGATTGGGCGATTTGACCGTAGCAGCCGAGGTAACGAGGCTCAAACTGAAAAGTCAGAGCCTCCTCACGTCGGCTGCTACAACATTTTATTGTTGCCCGGCAGCCGCAAGAGTGAATTGCAACGGCATTTGCCGGTGATTTTGCCGGCGCTGAAATTGATTCAGGAAAAATTGCCAGATGCGAAAGCGAAAATGGTTTTGCCGAATGAAGCATTGAAGGAACTCGCCGTCAAGATACCGACGCTCCCGGCGGATTTGGAAATTCAAATCGGCCATTTGCCGGACGCGCTGGCGCAAGTGGATGTGGCCATCGCTTCGACGGGGACGGTGACGATGGAGTGCGCGTTTTTTGGCGTGCCGACGGTGACGCTTTACAAAACGTCGTGGCTGACGTTTCAAATCGGCAAGCGGCTCGTGACGGTGAAATCGCTGACGATGCCGAATTTGCTGGCGGGCGAGGAAGTGTATCTCGAATTCATCCAGCATTTCGCGACGCCGGAAAACATCGCGCGCGCGGCGCTGGAATTGTTGTCGGACGAATCGCGGCGGCGGAAAATGAAATCACAGTTGGAAAAAATTGTCGCGTCGCTCGGCGAACCGGGCGCGGCGAATCGCGCGGCGGCGGCAATTTTGAGTTTGTTCAAATGAAAAAGGCTTTGACACGGATTGCACGGATTTTCACAGATTTAATCCGCGTTAATCGGTGGAATCCGTGTCAAAATTCGGGTGTCACGCGAAGGGCGCGAGGGCAGTGCTTGTTTCGCCGGAATGAAATGAAGGCGGAAAGGTTTTTATGGACAAATTTTTTTGGCGGGAGCAATGTCAATTTTATGAAATTAATCGTCACAACTTTATTGATAGCAACGACAGCTTTCTTGGCACAAGCTCGCCTCATGCGAACATGGTCATACCAAGACCTTTTTGACCAAGCTGATATTGTTGTTATAGCCAAACCGACTGGGACACAAGACACGGGCGAACAAGCAACACTTCCAAACATCGCGCCAGATGTTCATGTTATTGGATTATCAACTGATTTTGATATCAGCGTTGTTGTAAAAGGTGACAAGACTTTGAAGAAATTGATTTTACATCACTACCGGCTTGAAAACCCAAAAGAATTGATGATGAATGGGCCAAATCTTGCGTCTTTCAATCCTAAAGCATACACGCGTTTTTTATTATTTTTACATCGCGAATCTGATGGACGTTATTCGCCAGTTTCAGGACAGACCGATCCAACTTTATTCTCGGTAGTTAAATTGGATAGAATCGCTGAATAACATCAATTGATTCTCATTGGATAAAATTTCTTTTCACTTCCGCCTCACAAAAATCATTTCCTTTATTCGCCGCGCATTTTAACTTTTCCGCATGGAAACTTTGCACGCGCCGTGGCGGATTGATTACATTCTCGCGCCGAAACCGGAGTTGAAGGAAGGTTTGTTCGCGCGCATCGCGCAATCGGCGGATGACGAGGCGAATCTGGTCATCGCGCGCGACCGCACTTGTTTCGCGCTGCTGAACCGTTATCCCTACGTCGGCGGGCATTTGATGGTCGTGCCTTACAAGGAAGTCGCGGATTTGCACGGGCTGACGGACGAGGAACTGGCGGATTTGTGGAAGCTGGCGCGGCGTTGTCTCGCGGCGCTGTCGGCGGTGATGAAGCCGGACGGTTTCAACGTGGGCATCAATCTAGGCAAAGTCGCGGGCGCGGGCATCGCGGAGCATCTGCACATCCACGTGGTGCCGCGCTGGAGCGGCGACACGAATTTCATGCCGGTCATCGCAAACACGACGGTGCTGCCGGAGGCGTTGAAAGAGGTGGCGGCGAAGCTGAGGGCGGAGCTTGCCAAATAATTTTCAGCCACAGATGGACACAGATGAAACACAGATAAAAAAGGCGAAAGATTATTCGCTCCAGCCAATCACCGAACAACTGATTGGTGCGGCGTATGAAGTTCACAATGTTCTTGGCTTTGGGTTTCTAGAAAAAGTTTATCAGCGCGCCATGCAGGTTGAGCTTCAATCGCGCGGAATAAAAGTTAAACTTGAACCCAAAATACAGGTGAAGTTCAAAGGCGTGGTTGTCGGCGATTACGCGGCGGATTTGGTGGTAGCTGATAAAATCATCGTTGAATTAAAAACGGATGCGACTTATCAATCTATTCACGAAGCTCAACTTTTGAACGAACTGCGCGGCACGGGAATCCGCCTGGGCTATCTGATCAATTTCGGCCGTGAGCGTGTTGAATATAAACGCATGGTCTTTTGAAAAAATCTGTGTTTCATCTGTGTCCATCTGTGGCTAAATTTTTCTGACTGTGGCTACTGAAACTCTCCATTTTGAAAACGCGCGGTTCGCGCAGCAGTTGTTCAATCACGAGCCGCGCAATTTGCAGTCGCTGGAAACCGAACTCGGCGTGAAGGCGACGGCGCGCGAAGGCTGGATAAAATTGGAAGGCGCGAGCGACGGTATTGAACGCGCGAAACAGCTTTTCGTTTCGCTGGAAAATTCGTTGAAATCCGGCGCGCAAATCCGCAATCGCGAGTTTGCTCACGCGCTGAACGTCGTGAAGCACGAGGGCGCGGAGACGTTGAAAAATCTGATGAGCGACCGCGTGCAGACGCACGAGCGCAAGCCGGGCGTGACGGCGAAAACGGTCGGGCAAAAAAAGTATCTCGACGCGATTCGCAAACATGACGTGACGTTTGGCATCGGTCCGGCGGGAACGGGCAAAACGTATTTGGCGGTGGCGACGGGGTTGGCGGCGTTGCGCGAAGGCAAAGTTTCACGAATTATTTTGACGCGGCCAGCCGTCGAAGCGGGCGAAGCGCTAGGATTTTTGCCGGGCGACCTTTACGAAAAAATCACGCCGTATTTGCGTCCGCTGCACGACGCATTGCACGACATGCTGCCCGCCGAAGAAATCCAAAAATTGATGGAGCGCGGCACGATTGAAATCGCTCCCCTCGCCTACATGCGCGGGCGCACGCTGAATAACGCTTTCATCATTTTGGACGAAGCGCAAAATTCGACGACAGAGCAGATGCTGATGTTTCTCACGCGACTCGGTCACGGCTCGAAAGCGGTTATCACCGGCGACGAAACACAGATTGATTTGCCGCCGCACAAACATTCCGGTTTAGTCGAGGCGCATCGCGCGTTGAGAAATATCGAAGGCATCGCGGTCGTGGAATTTTCCAAACGCGACGTGGTTCGCCATCCGCTCGTGCAAAAAATTATCACGGCTTACGAAGCGCATCGCGGCACGGCAAAATCGTCCGAAACGTAATGAATATTTCCATTTCAAATTGCCAGCGCGTGAAAAAAATTGATTTGCGGCTGCTGAAAAAAATGGCGTCGGCGATTTTGGCGGAATTGAAGATTGAAGACGCCGAAATTGAAATCAATCTGGTCGGCGCAAAAGAAATGGCAGAAATCAACTGGCAATTTCTTCGTCACGAAGGCTCGACGGATGTGATTACGTTCGATTACTCTGAAAATACACGGCTCGCGAGGACGCTCGCCCCACCAAATTTGTCTGGCGAACTGTTCATTTGCGTTGACGATGCCATTACCCATGCGAAGCAATTCAAAACAAACTGGCAATCGGAAATTGTCCATTACATTATTCACGGTATTCTGCATTTGCTCGGCCATGACGATTTGAAACCGGCTTTGCGTCGCAAAATGAAGCGCAAGGAAGATTCGTTGCTTCGCAAACTTTCCGAAAAATTTTCATTCGCGCAAGTTGCGCGGCAATCCTAAACTTTGGGCGTGAAAAAATCTTTGTTTGCGCGCTGGCGTTCCAGCTTTTTGACGGGGCTGGCTGTGATTTTGCCCGCGATCATTTCCATCGCGGCATTGTCTTGGGTTTTCAAAACCGTGTCCAACATCACGGATTTACTGCTGTTTTTTTTGCCGAAAACAATGACGCATGAAGATGGCGGCGCGGGAGCGATTCACTGGTATTGGAGTGTGCTGGCACTCGTGTTCGCGGTTTTGCTGGTGACGATTCTCGGCGTGCTCGCACGTTATTACATCGGCAAACGGCTCATCGCGTGGGCGGATGGATTGATGCTGCGTTTGCCGGTGTTGAACAAAATTTACGGCACCATCAAACAGGTGGACGACGCGTTCACGTCTGGCAAAAAAAGTTCGTTCAAGACCGTCGCGCTCGTGGAATATCCGTGCGACGGCATTTACTCGGTGGGCTTCATCACCAGCGAACAACCGGATGAAGTCAGCCAAAGAACGGGACGAAAATGCGTCTGCGTTTTCATCCCCATGACGCCGATTCCAACGGGCGGTTTTTTGATTCTTGTGCCGGAGGAAAAAGTCATCAAGCTCGACATCAGCGTCGCCGACGGTTTCAAATACATCATCAGCCTCGGCGCAATTGCGAATGACTCCGCGCCGCCGGTGATAAAATGATCGAGTCCGCCCATGGAATCGTTTTACGGACGCGCCAGCTGACGGAAACAAGTTTAATTGTTTACTGGCTTACGCCGAAATTCGGGCGCATCGCCGCCGTCGCCAAAGGCGCGCGCCGGCCAAAATCACCATTCGCTGGCAAACTGGATTTATTTTACACCGCCGATTTTTCCTTCAGCCGCAGCCGCACTTCGGATTTGCATAATTTGCGCGAAGTCAAGCTGCGCGAGACGCACGCGCCAATCCGTCAGGACATTCTGAAATTACAACAGGCGGCTTACGCGGCGCATTTCATTGAGCAAGCGACGGAAACGGAAACGCCGTTGCCGGAAATTTTCGGATTGCTGCGCGATTTTTTGAAATTCCTTTGCGGTCACGAAACAAAGCCGCAAAACATTTTTGCGTTGGAATTGAAATTGTTGCGGGAACTAGGATTGGAGCCAGATTTTGCGGAATCGCATTTAACGCCGGGCGCAAAAAAAATTGTCGAATCCTTTTTGGAAAACGATTGGACAAATTTATCGCGCCTGAAATTGGCCGAACCGCAAATTGTGGAAATTCGTCAATGGCTACACGGGTTTTTGATTTACAATCTCGGCAAATTGCCGCGTGGACGCAATGCGGCATTACAAATTTAAGTGTGAGGTATGAATACGGCACTAACTTATATCAGTAATTCTCTGATATTTGCCTTCTGCAATCTTCTCGAAGGCACAAGGTGCTGGTGTTTCTAAATAAGGAATAATATCTGGGTCGTAATTTGCTGCTGTATTGACCGCATAAATTCCGGTGTGGGTCAAATCATCTATGTAATCCTGCGATTCATCGCCAGAGAAAAATCGCCAGCCACTGTCTTTTGGTTTGTCCGGCTGTTCCCGATACATATAACCAATCTTGAGACCGTCAATGGTTACCCGATCTGTGATAAAACAACCACCCATCGGCGGCACTAGCTGTTTGATTTTTTCTTTGGGAATGGCGAATTGTTTGCTCATGTAATTTAGCCTGAACTGCAAACAAATAATTAGTCAATTCCAAAGATAGATTTCGTGGTGAATCACTTCATCAACGCCAGCACCGTTTCAATCGCGTTTTCAATTTTCACGGATTGCAATGCGGCGTTGCGCGGTTTGATTTCGACTTCGCCTTTGGCCAGCGATTTTTCGCCAAGCGCAATGCGAATGGGAAAACCGACTAAATCAGCGTCTTTGAATTTTACGCCGGGACGTTCGTCACGGTCGTCGAGAATCACGTCAATGCCTTTGGCGGTGAGTTCGGCGTAAAATTTTTCCGCGAGTTTCATCGCTTCGCTTTCGGGCGCGACGGTAAGCGGCGTGATGCAGACTTGATACGGCGCGACGCTCAACGGCCAGATGACACCGTCCTTGTCGTTGCACTGTTCGATGACGGCTTGCAGCGTGCGCGTGACGCCGATGCCGTAACAGCCCATGACACCAAATTTGCGCTGGCCGTCCACATCCAGAAATGTTGCGTTCAATTTCTCGCTGTATTTCGTGCCGAGTTTGAAAACGTGACCGACTTCAATCGCGCGACGAATTTTCAACGGCTTGCCGCATTTCACGCAAGGTTCGCCCGCCGCGACGGTTCGCAAATCGTGCCACGCGGAAACTTTAATGTCGCGTTCGATGGAGACATTTTTGAAATGGAATCCGTCTTCGTTCGCGCCGGTCGTCATGTCGTTCGCGCCTTGCAATCGTTCATCGGCATAAACTTTCACGTCCACCGGAACATTTTTCACCGCGCCAAGCGAACCGGGTTTTGCGCCGAGCAGAGGAACAATTTCTTCCGCCGTCGCAGGACGAACCGCCGTTGCGCCGGTTTTCGCCAGCAATTTTGTTTCGTTCAACTGGTCGTCACCGCGCATCAAAATGATAATCGGTTTGGAATCCGCGATATAAACGAGTGTTTTGATTTGGCGATTGGCGGGAACTTTGTAAGGTTCTTTTGACAGCGCTTCAATTGTGACGACGCCGGGCGTGGCAAATTTTTCAATCGCCGCGCTGATTTCGCGCACCGCCGTTTTGGGAATGCCGCTCGTCGCTTTTTCGATGTTCGCCGCGTAGCCGCACGCTTCGCAAAAGACGACTTCGTTTTCGCCGGTCTCGGCGGGAACCATGAATTCGTGCGAATAATTGCCGCCGATGACGCCGGTGTCGGCCTCGACGGGAAACGCCTTCAAGCCGCAGCGCGCGAAAATGCGCGTGTAAGCGTCATACATTTTTTGGTAACTCGCCATCGCACCTTCGTCCGAGGCGTCGAACGAATAGGCGTCTTTCATGATGAATTCCTTCGCGCGCATGAGGCCGAAGCGTGGGCGGATTTCATCGCGGAATTTCGTGCTGACTTGATAAAAATTTTTCGGCAACTGACGGTAGGAATTGATTTCGTTCGCCGCGAGCGTGGTGATGACTTCCTCGGCGGTGGGACTCAAAAACCATTCGCGCTGCGCGCCGTCTTTGACTTTGAACAAAACGTCCTTGGCGGTTTCGGCGCGTCCGCTTTGCTCCCAAATTTCCTTCGGTTGCAACGCGGGCATGAGGACTTCGATTGCGCCCGCGCGGTTCATTTCTTCGCGGATGATTTGCTCCACTTTGCGCAACGCGCGCAAGCCGGGCGGCAGAAAAGTATAAACGCCGCCGGCCAATTTGCGGATGAGTCCGGCACGCAACAATAATTTGTGCGATAAAATTTCTGCGTCCGCCGGAGCTTCGCGGAGGGTTGGAATCAAGGTTTGCGTCCACTTCATGCGGCGGACAGATTAACCACAAAATTCCGTGGACACGAAGAATTTAATTTTGTCGGTGAATAAGACGCTGTTGCGGACGGTCGTTTTTCCAATTATATTTGCACGAATGAATCGGCTGACGAGACAGGAGCAATTGTTTCTCTGTGTCGTTCTGGGATTGTTGCTGACGGGTTGGGCGGTGAAAGCGTATCGCACCGCGCATCCGCCGTCGGCGGCGGTTCAATCGGCCAAGCCTTAAAGATGCAAGAAGTCAATTTCGACGAGGCGCTGGATAAAATTCTGGCAAGGGATTCGCGTTTTTCGCGCGAGGCTTATTTTTTTCTGCGCGAGGCGCTGGATTTCACCCAAAAAATCATCGCCAAGGAAAATCGCGAGCAAGTCCGCCACATCAGTGGACAGGAATTGCTCGACGGCATCCGGCAATACGCGCTGCAACAATTCGGCCCGATGGCCGCGATGGTTTTGGCGGAATGGGGCGTGACCAATTGCCGCGACTTCGGCAACATTGTCTTCAACATGGTGGAGATCGGCCTGCTCGCCAAAACCGAAAAGGACAGCCGTGAAGATTTTGAAAACGGCTATAATTTCACCGATGCTTTTCGCAAACCTTTTTTGCCGCAGAACAAATCGAATCTGGAAGCGAAACCCGTCGTGAATTAAAACCGTCGGCGCAGATTCAAAATGACTTGCGTTCGCCATTTCAATTTTTACGATAACATTTCCGGCGCAGATGAAAAAATACTGGCACGCCTTCACCATCGGCATACAAAACAACCTGACGTATCGCTTCAATTACCTGACGCGGACGCTGTTCAGTTTCATCCCGCTCTTCGCCATGCTGTCGCTCTGGCGCACGGTTTATGGAAGCAACAACGGCGCAAATGCCCACGCGGGTTACACGCAGGCACAAATGATTTTTTATTACCTGCTCGTCGCCGTCGTGGACGTGATGACGGCGGTCAACGAAGACGACTGGCAAATCGCCGCCGACATCCGCGAAGGCAATATCAGCCAGTTTCTGCTCAAACCGATTGATTATCTGTGGTATCGGCTGTGCTTATTTTTTTCCGGTCGCATCGCGTTCATTTCCATGGCAGCGATTCCGCTGGCGATTTTCATTTTCTGCTTTCGCGCCTATTTCGTTCCGCCCGTCAATGAAACGGCGTTCATCGTTTTTCCTGTTTCACTACTGCTGACGGCGCTGCTGCAATTTTTCATTTCCTACGCGATGGCCATGCTCGCGTTCTGGCTGCTGGAAATCTCAACGTTCATTTTCATCCTGTTCGCGTTTGAATACATCGCCAGCGGCCATCTGTTTCCGCTCGCGCTGCTGCCCGCGCCGGCCTATCACGCACTCCTGTTCACGCCGTTTCCGTATCAAATGTATTTTCCCATCACGATTTACATGGGCAAAGTTTCTGGCGTCCAACTCTGGCATGGTTTGTTGATACAATTGCTTTGGGTGTTTGCAGCTTATGCGCTCGCGCGTTTCATGTGGGGGCGCGGCATCAAAAAATATTCCGCGTTCGGTGGCTAAAAACGGGAAATTAAAATCATCTTCGCAAAAATTTCGCCACCGCTTCCGTGCGCGTTCGCACCTGCAATTTTTCATAGATACGGCGAATGTAGGTGTGGACGGTTTCGTAGCTGATGTCGAGTTTGTCCGCGATTTCCTTGTACATCAATCCCTGACTCAACAGGTCAAGCACCTGCTGTTCGCGGTCGGAAAGGTTTTCGGCGGCGGTCGGCGGCGCGGGCGCGCGTTGAAACGATTGCACGACTTTGCGCGCGATGTGCGTCGTCATCGGCGAACCGCCGCGCTGCACTTCCTGAACCGCTTCGAGCAATTCCTTTGACGTTGTGCGTTTGAGCAGATAACCGCTCGCGCCCGCCGCCAGTGCATCGAAAATGTTTTCCGTGTCTTCATAAACCGTGAGCATCATCACCTGAATCTGCGGCGCGATTTTTTTCAATTGCCGGACGCACTCGACGCCGTTGATGCCGGGCAAATTGATGTCCATCAGCACCACGTCCGGTTTGATCTGCGGTAAATCTTTCAACGCGTCTTCGGCATTGGCGTATTGGCTCACACAACGAAAACCGGCGGCGCGCTCCAGCACACGCGCAAGGGTTTCGCGCAATTTATCGTTGTCTTCGACGATGGAAACGTTGATGGCCATTTTATTTTTTAATCAACGGAATTTTCAGGCGCACGACGGTTCCGCCATTTGCGCCGGCGGCAATGGAAAATTCTCCGCGAATGTCTTCCATGCGTTTGCGCATATTTTTCAATCCATTGCGTGAACTTTTTTGGGCTTCGTCCAGATTTGGAATTCCGCGCCCATTGTCTTCGATTTCCAAAATAAAATTCTCCGGCGACAAACGCAATCGAATCCACGCCTCGGTCGCCTGCGCGTGTTTGACGACGTTGTTGACGGATTCCTTGAACGCGAGAAAGGCGTTGTGGCGGACTTCCGGCGGAATCGGCGTCGCGGGCAATTGCGCGGACGCGTCCACGCGATAGCGCAATCCAGCCAGCGCGAAATACTCTTGTGCGTATTTGCAGGCGTAATTGACCAAGCCTTCGAGCGTATCGTTGGCCGGATTGACCGCCCAGACGATTTCATCAAGCGAACGAGTCGTCTCGCGCGCAGTTTGCGAGATCTGTTTCGCGTGCGATTCGATTTCGTCCGGCAAATGTTTATCGGCTTCGGCCATTTCTCCGAGCAGCGCGACTTGCGTTAGATTCGCGCCCAACTGGTCGTGCAAATCGCGCGCGATACGGGAACGCTCTTTTTCCAACGCCTCGCGTTGCCGAAGCGATTGTAATTGGCGCTGCAATTTTTGCGTGGAAATATAACGCACCAAAGCGACGGCCAATGCGCCCAGAATCATCACCACCATCACGCGGAACGACGACGTTTGCCAGAATTGCGGTTGCACCGTGATTTCAAGCGTTTTGCCGGTTTCATTCCAAACACCGTCCTCATTTTCAGCCGTGACATGAAAATGATATTGTCCGGGCGGCAAATTGCTGTAACGCGCCAATCGCGTGTCGCCAGCGTCCGTCCAATGCGCGTCACGACCTTCCAACCGGTATTTGAAACGCACGGCGTTCGGCGCGGAAAAATTCAAGGCCGTGTAATCAATTTCCAACTGCTCGCGTCCGGGCGGAACAGTGACAAGTTCCGACCATATTGAATTCAGCGAATTGGTCTTTTGCTCGCGGCCATCCACCAAAACCGACTCGATGAAAATCGCCGGCGGCCGCGAATTTGATTTGAGTTCGACTGGATTCAGCAACGCCAATCCTTTGGTTGTCGGGAAAACCAAATTCCCATCCGTCATGCGGGCAACGGCGGGTTGTGAACCGCTAGAACATTCGCGCGTCGGTAATCCGTCCGCCTCGTTGAAAACGCGGCAGAAAAATGAATTGGCTTCTCCGTCGGCAAATTCATTCAACGATTTTACGGCGATGCGCATCAATCCCGCGTTTGAGCCAATCCACAAATTCCCTTCCACGTCTTCAAACAGATAATTGATGCAATTACTGGCCAAGCCGTCATCGGTCGAATAGCGTGTCCATTTGCCGTTCTCAAATCGGGCGAGGCCGTGACCGGCAGTGCCAACCCACAAAACATTTTCGTCGTCCGCCAAAAGGCACGAAATGTCGTCGCCGGGCAAGCCGTTTTCGGACGTGCGATAAGAAATAAATTCTCCACCATGAAAATGGTTTAACCCGCGCGCTTCTGTGCCAATCCAAAAATCGCCATTCGTATCCTGCGCGATGGCGCGAATTGTATTATCGGATAAACCGTCGCGCGTCGTGAACATTTTCCAGCTTTGGCCGTCGTAATTCGCCAGGCCGTTTTGCGTTCCCACCCAGATTTTTCCATCGTGATCTTCAAACAACGCGAAAATTTGCGGGCCGAGGATTTCAGCGCCCGAAGGCGGAACAAATTGATCAGCTTGTAACTGGAAAAGCCCTTCGTTGCGTGTGCCCGCCCAAATCCGCTGCTTTGAATCCACCAACACCGTCCACGCGTTTGAACTGCGCCCGATACTGAAATTCTGAACGGCATTCGTGAGCCAGTAAGAAATACCGGACGCGTTGAACGTTGTCCACAATCCGTCTTTCGTGTCGCTGGCAACAGATTGCGCGACCCAGGGTTGCAAATTTTTTGGCAAATTGAAGAGTTTCCGTTTAATCCTGTTCAATCCGCCGCCGTCCGTTCCCGCCCAGATATTTCCAGCTTGATCCGCGCATAACGAAAGGACACTGGCGTGGGACAATCCCTGATTGGTGGAAATTTGTTCGCAGCCGCCATTGGCGTCGTACCAAAAAACGCCCGCGCCGAGCGTCCCGACGACCAGATTGCCATTTTGGTCTTCACACGTACAGGTGGCAATTGCATTTGTCCACGGATATGATCCAAAATCTTTTATCGGATGATTGGCGTCCCATTTTTGCACGCGCCCATCCGCCAATCGCCAGGTGCCACCACTTTGACTCGCCAAAATGAAATCAAATTTCTGCACGCGAAAAACCGGATTGACGGCCAGACTCGGCGGATTGAAATTCGTGGGCAAAAAAGAAAATGTTCCCCAGTCTTCACCAACCCAAATCAAGCCGGATTTATCGGCGGTGATAGTTCGACAAATCGCCGGTGAAGGCAGATTGAAGTTCATCACTTCCATTTTTCCATTTTGAAACCGCGCCAGTCGCGCATTCGCCGTGTAAAACCAGACGCCGCCGGTTGAATCTTCACAGCCGGAAACGATTCGTCCTTCATGCCCGCCGCCGGCAATCGTGAAATTCTGCGACTTTCCGTTTTGCATCAAAATCAAATTGCCCGTGTCCGTTCCAACCCAAAAATTGGTCCGGCTGCCTTCAAATAAAAACACGATGCGGTCGCTGCTTAAGCCGGGCGTGTTGTTTTCGTCAAAAACGGTGAAATGAATTCCATCAAAGCGCACCAGACCGTTGAGCGTTCCGAGCCAGAGATAGCCGTCATGCGTTTGGATCACCGAAATGACCGAGCTTTGCGGCAACCCTTGTTCCGTGCTCCATGAATTGACGATGAATGGCGAATCCGACGCTTTCGCAACGCCGATGAAAATGCAAACGCAAACACAAATCAGCCAACTGGCGAATTGAAATTGTCTTTCGGCCTTTGTTGTGTTCGGTTTTCGCGCCATTTGAGATATTTTGGCCAAGATAAAAGGTTCGGAGCGAAGAAGGAATTTTTTTCTAAAAATTACTTGCCGTGACCGCGCGATGGGCTAGCTTTTCCTTGCCCAATGAGAACTGGGCGTTCAGGCGGGCGATGGCGGTGAAAACGTGTGTGACCGTCGCGCCCGCCGAACTTTTTGATTTCCTTGTTTCAAAATTTCTGACAGTTCTGCTTGGCAAATGCCCGCGCACCGTTTAGCTAGAAGCTATGCAAGTTGTTTTGAACTACCTCAAACACAATCAAGCGCGCTTTGTCGCCGAACTTTGTGAATTTCTAAAATTCCCCAGCGTGTCCGCGCAGCCGCAGCACAAACAGGATTTGTGGAATTGCGCCGAATGGCTGGCGAACCATTGCCGCCAAATCGGACTTGAAGCGAAAGTTTGCGCGACCGATGGACATCCAATTGTTCTGGCCAAAACACCGCGTGAAAAAAATTCGCGCAAACCGCACTTCATGGTTTATGGCCATTACGACGTGCAACCGCCCGAACCGCTTGAT
Organism: Verrucomicrobiia bacterium; assembly: GCA_035546095.1. GTDB lineage: Bacteria > Verrucomicrobiota > Verrucomicrobiia > Limisphaerales > UBA11358 > UBA11358. The sequence continues at coordinate 36,973 of DASZXB010000073.1, forward strand.
TTGTGGAAATCGCCGCCGTTCGAGCCGCGCATCGAAGGCCGTTCCATTTTTGCGCGCGGCACGACCGATAACAAAGGCCAGCACTTCGCGCATTTGAAAGCGGTTGAGGCGTATTTGAAAACCGGAACTCCCCTGCCCTGCGATTTGACGTTCGTGATTGAAGGCGAAGAAGAAGTCGGCAGCAAACATCTCGCGGAATTTTTGAAAGCGAATCGCGCCGAATTGAATTGCAACGCGGTGGTCGTTTCCGACACCGGAATGCCGGACAAAAATCATCCCGCGCTCACTTACGCGCTGCGCGGCATCATCGCTTTTGAAATCACGCTGCACGGGCCGTCGCGCGATCTACATTCCGGCATTTTTGGCGGCGCGGTGGACAATCCGGCAATGGCGCTGGCGCAATTGCTCGCCCAATTGCGCAACAAAAATGGACGCATTACGATTCCACATTTTTACGACGACGTTGCGCCGCTTTCCAATTACGAACGCAAAGAATTCAAACGCTTGCCGACTAACGACCGCAAATTACAAAAATTGCTCGGCGTGAAAAAATTATTTGGCGAACGCGGATTCACGCCGACCGAACAACGCAGCGCACGACCGACGTTTGAAATCAACGGTTTGACGAGCGGTTATCAAGGCGAAGGCAGCAAAACAATTGTTCCCGCTTTAGCAAAAGCGAAAATCACTTGCCGTCTCGTGCCGAATCAAAATCCGTCGCGTATCCGCAAAGTCGTTTGCGACTATTTGAAGAAAATTTGTCCGCCGACCTGCCAACTAGAAATCGAAGCCGGTCATGGCGCGGAAGCGTATTTGGTTTCGCCGACAAGTTCGCACGCACAGGCGGCGTTACGCGCGCTGGAAAAAGCGTTCAACCGAAAGCCGGTTTTGTTGCGCGAAGGCGGTTCGATTCCGATTGTCAACGATTTCAAAAAAGTGCTCGGCGCAGACACGTTGTTGCTTGGCCTCGGCTTGCCAGAAGACAACGCACATTCGCCGAACGAGAAATTTGATTTGGATTGCTTCGAGAACGGCCAGCGCATGAGCGCGCTGCTATGGCAGGAATTGAGCCGCGCCTAAATGAACGACGATTCACCGCCAGTTTTTTTGACTGCCGAATGGCGTCATTTGGCGATGTTGAATTATGAGATTGACCCAAAAATTCTCGCGCCATTTGTTCCCGACGGAACGGAACTGGATTTTTGGAACGGCAAAACCTTCGTCAGTGTCGTCGGATTTCTCTTTCAAAAAACTCGCGTTTGCGGAATTCCAATTCCATTTCATCGCAATTTTGAAGAAGTGAATTTGCGTTTTTATGTTCGCCGCAAAGCCGAGGATGGTTGGCGGCGCGCCGTCGTTTTCATCAAGGAAATCGTTCCGCGATTTGCCATCGCATTTGCCGCGCGTGCCATTTACAACGAACCTTACATCGCCCTGCCAATGTCGCATCAGATTGAACCGGATTCGAGTGCGACGGCTTATTTCTGGCGATTCAAAGGGAACGAAAACGTTCTGAAAATCATTACACGCGGCCAGCCACAAATCCCGGTTGAAGGTTCGCAACCGGAATTCATCGCGGAACATTATTGGGGCTACACGGCGCAATACGATGGCTCGACCCTCGAATATCGTGTCGAGCATCCGCGCTGGCGCATTTGGGATTCCCAGTCGGCGGAGTTGCATTGTGACGTCGCCGCGCTTTATGGCAAATCATTTTCGGAAACGTTCAGCCATCTGCCGTCATCTGCATTTCTGGCGGAAGGTTCGCCGGTGAAAGTGTATAAAGGAATCAGACTCAAATGATGAGCGGCAAACCAAAAGGCTGGATTCTTTACGACGATTCCTGCGGCATTTGTCGGCGCTGGGTTCCGTTCTGGCAAAACGCCCTGCTCAAGCGCGGCTTTGAAATCGCGCCGTTGCAAGCCGATTGGGTCAGAGGGAAATTGCGGCTGGATGAAAATGAACTCCTGCGGGATTTGCGTCTGCTTCTGGCCGATGGCAAACAAATTCAAGGCGCGGACGTTTATCGTTATGCGATGAAGCGCATTTGGTGGGCGTGGCCGGTCTATTTATTTTCAATCGCTCCGCTTTGCCGGAACATTTTCGATTGGAGTTACAAAAATTTCGCCGCGCATCGCCATGAAATTTCGCGCGCCTGCAAAATCACTTGAGCGGATATTCTTGAATCAATCGCACCGAGTCCGCCGACGCATACCAATCGCCTTCAATCAACTGAAGCGAACGAACGCGGGCTTCGCCAAAATCCTTGCTTCGCTGATCGGCCAAAAATGTTTTGAACGATTGCCAATCTTTCATCGGCGTCGCAAAACGAATCACCGTCAAATGCGCGGTCACGATTTTATAGCGACGATCCAGGTTTTCGCCAAGGCCTCGTTTTGTCAGCGCCGCGCACAAATCATTTCGCAACCGCAACAAATCGCCGCCGGCGGGAAAACCTTGAATCATCACCGTTTCCGGCGAAGCAGTGATTCCACGAAAGTTTATTGAAAATGCCGGGCAATTTTTCAGCACATCAGCCAACACCGCCAGATAATCCGGCAATCGTTTCGCACGTCCCTGCCAGGATTCCGAACCGGGAATCACGGACAATACAGTCAGGTGAAATTCCGGCGGCTGATAAAAATGCTGGCCCGGCGCGGTTTGAGCGGCCTCCTGCAAAAATTTCGCAACGCGGTCGCGCACGCCGGAATCAGGCCGCGCAATCAAAGTAACACCGCGCCGGCAATCGTTCGCGCGGTTCTGCAAAAACGGGTCAAGTCGGGGATTGCCGGAATCAAAAGCTTCGCCGGCTTCCCGCCAAAGTTTATCGTAAATCTCTTGCGGACGGTTCAATTCTTCAGCCATGCGTCCAACTTCGATTTCAATTTTTCCAGCGGTAAACCGACGACGTTGTTGAATGAACCGGAAATTTCCGCAACGATTTCATCGCCGTGTTCCTGAATCGCATACGCGCCGGCCTTGTCGAGCGGATTGATTTGGGCTAAATAATCGGCGATTTGTTTTTCATCAAGCGCACGAAACGTCACGTCCGTGCTGACGGCAAAAAGTTTTTCGCGATGCGCGCGCAAATGAATCAAGCTCACGCCGGTGATAACTTGATGCGTGTTTGCTTGAAGCTGCGACAACATATTCTTCGCTTCAGCCAAATCACGCGGCTTGCCGAAAATTTTAGTTTCAAGAAAAACCAGCGTGTCCGCGCCCAGCACGAGCGCATCGGGAATTTTTTTGGCGACGGCGCGCGCCTTGCGATGCGCGTTGAGCTGACACAATTCCAACGGCGAAAGATTCTCGTCAAATACTTCCTCTGCGTCACTCGGCACAATTTGAAAATCCACTTTTAATTGCCGCAACAATTCCGCGCGGCGCGGCGACGCGGAAGCCAGAATGAGCGGCGGCAATTTCACGCGACAGTTTAGGGATGAATCCTCAATTGTCCACAAGCGCCAAATCTGATTTATTTGCGGTGTGAGCAACCATCGCCATATCGCCAATATCGCGCTCATCGGTTTTATGGGCACAGGCAAAACGTCCGTCGGCCGCGTCGTCGCCGAGCAATTGCGCTTTGATTATCTCGACACCGATGAAATGATTCAGTCGGCGACCGGCAAAACCGTCGCGGACATTTTCAAAGCGGACGGCGAAACGGTGTTTCGGGCTCTGGAAAAAAAAGTCGTGGAAGAACTGTCAACGCGGAACAAAACCGTCATTTCCACCGGCGGCGGCTTGCCGACTAATCCACAAAATCTCGCCGATTTGAAATCGCACGCGTTGGTCGTCTGCCTGTGGGCGTCGCCGGAAAAAATCTGGGAACGTGTAAAAAACCAGACGCACCGTCCTCTGCTCCACGACGAAAATCCGCAAAAAAAAATCCGCGAATTGCTCGCTGTGCGCGAGCCATTTTACAAACAGGCGGACATTTTGCTGAACACGGAATTGCGCTCGTTGCGCGAAGTCGCACAGCAGGTCGTCCATCAATTCCGGCTCGCCACGCAAACATGAAAGCGCAAATCCGAGCGCGGGCGTTGGAATTGGGCTTTGACGATTGCCGTTTCACTTCTGCAAATCCACCGCACAGCGCGGAACAATTCCAAAAATGGATTACGGAAAAAAACTTCGGCGAAATGTCGTGGCTTGAGCGTAACGCCGAAAAACGGATTAAACCACAAAAAGTTTTGCTCGAGGCAAAGAGCGTGATTTGCCTGGTGATGAATTATTTCAAAAGCGATAAGCAGCAAGTGACAAGTGACAAGCAAACTGCAACTGGTCATTCAACTCCCCTCATCCCGTCCTTCTCCTCGCTAAACGGGGAGAAGGTGTCCGAAGGACGATTGAGGGGCATTGTCGCTCGCTATGCGCGATTTGATGATTACCATAACATTTTGTCTGAACGATTAAAATTACTCACGCAATTCATCAACGAAAGCGGCGGCGCGGAAGCCAAATCGCTTTGGTATGTGGACACCGGGCCGATTCTGGAACGCGATTTGGCGCAACGCGCGGGTATCGGTTTCGTCGGCAAACACACGAATCTTATCAGTCGCAAATCCGGCAACTGGATTTTTCTCGCGGAAATCCTCACGACGCTTGAACTCGAACCCGACGCACCGGAGAAAAACCACTGCGGCAAATGCACACGTTGCCTTGACGCCTGCCCGACCAACGCCATCACCGCGCCGTTTGAATTGGATGCGCGCAAGTGCATTTCCTATCTGACCATCGAATTGAAAGGTTCGATTCCGGTTGAATTTCGTCGCGCCATCGGCAATCGCATTTATGGCTGCGACGATTGCCTCGCCGCTTGTCCGTGGAATAAATTCGCGCGCGAAGGCAATTTGATGAGATCGCATTTGCGAAAGGATTTGGAACAGCCGGATTTGATTGAATTGCTTTCGCTCGACGAAATGAATTTCAAAACGCGTTTCGCCAATTCACCAATTCTACGGACGAAGCGGCGCGGGTTTTTGCGAAATGTCTGTGTCGCGCTTGGAAACATCGGTGACAAATCCGTTCTGCCGCATTTGCAAAAAGCCGCGAACGATTCGGAAGAATTGATTCGTGAACACGCGCATTGGGCGATTTCAGAAATCGAAGCGCGCGGTAAATAAGCCATTTCCAGAAATTCATTGAATTTTTGTCCGTGCGCTCCCACCCTGTTCGCAAAGGAGAAATCGTTTCTCTGACTATGTCGCAGTCGCACAACCGCTATCTCATCATCGTCATCCTCGGCGCGCTTTCCACCATCAGTCCGTTTGCGATTGATATGTATCTGCCCGCGTTTCCGCAAATGGCCGCCGCGCTGCACACGTCCACCGCCAAAATTTCGCTCTCGCTCTCCAGCTATTTCGCTGGACTCGCCGCCGGGCAACTGTTTTACGGTCCGTTGCTCGACCGGTTCGGACGGAAACTGCCGCTGTTCGCCGGACTAATTCTGTTTATCGCCGCGTCCATGCTGTGCCTGTGTTCGCGCACGGTGGATTGGCTGATTGCCATGCGGTTTGTGCAGGCGCTCGGCGGTTGCGCCGCGCAAGTTGCCGCGATGGCCATGGTGCGCGACTTTTTTCACGTGAGCGAAACCGCCAAAATCATTTCGCTGCTCATCCTCATCATCAGCGCGTCGCCGTTGTTCGCGCCGAGCGTGGGCGTGTTCGTGGCCGTGCATTTCGGCTGGCAATGGGTGTTCATCGTGTTGTCCGCGTTCGTCGTGCTGATGTTTGCCGTGTCCGCGTGGAAATTGCCGCAAGGCCACAAACCCGATCACGGCATCTCGTTGCGTCCCCTGCCCATCCTGCGCAACTACGCCGAAGTCCTGCGCGAACCGCAATTCCTCACCTACGCGCTCGCCGGCGCATTTTCGTTTTCCGGCCTGCTCGCCTATGTCGCGAGTTCGCCCATTGTTTTCATGGAAGTCTTTCACGTCAGCACTGGGCAATTCGGCGCCATCTTTGCCGGACTCGCCGTCGGTTTCATCGGCAGCAACCAGATCAACGTCCTGCTGCTCCGCAAGTTCACCAGCGAACAAATCTTTCGCACCACGCTCATCGTGGAATGTCCCGTGGCGCTGCTCTTTCTCATCGGCACGATATGCGGCTGGTTCAATCTGTCCGCCACGCTTGTGCTGCTGTTCATCGTGCTGTCCAGCCTCGGCCTCGCGTTTCCGAACGCGGCGGCACTGGCGCTCGTGCCGTTCGACCGCAACATCGGCAGCGCGTCCGCCATGCTCGGCTTTCTGCAAATTGGCGTGTCCGGCCTCGCCTCGGCCAGCATCGGCATCTTCGATTCCCACACCATGATGCCCGTGGCGCTCATTCTGGCCGCGACCTCATGGATTGGCTTTGCGATTCTGCTGCTGGGCAAACGCCGGATTCACGGCGTGCGTTACGTGGAAGAAAAAGACGCCAACTTCCTGCCGCATTAAATCAAAACTTGATCTGATCGCCTGATCTGATCAATTGATCTGGGCGTGCCGCGCAAGCCTAAATCCAGTTCCCAATACAAAATCCGCCGTAAGATTCCCGACCCCAAGTATTCGCTGGATGAGATTGTTCGTCCGCACGTCAGAAAATCCCCACGCAATCCGCAAACCAAAGAACAGCTTGCCATTGCGCCCATTGAAAGCGTCTCGCCTGCCGAAGCGCAGCCGTTTTTGAAATGGGTCGGCGGCAAATCCCAGCTCCTCGCGCAGTTCGACGAATTTTTCCCGGCGAAGATTGACCGTTACGTTGAGCCGTTCATTGGCGGCGGCGCGGTGTTCTTTCACCTCAAACATCGCTTTCCGAAAATGAAGGCGTTTCTGCGCGATAACAACGACGAACTCATCAACACCTACGTCGCCGTGCGCGATTATCCGCGCGAACTCATGCACCGACTTGACCGGCATCTCAAGGCATTTCAGGCAAATCGTGAAAATTATTACTACGAAACCCGCAGCAAACACCATTTGCCAAAAAGTGAAACTGTGGAACGCGCCGCACGAATGATTTTTCTGAATAAAACCTGTTACAACGGCCTTTGGCGCGTTAATTCACGCGGCGAATTCAATGTCCCAATTGGCTCACACAAAAATCCGTCGCTCTACGATGAAGAAAATATTTTGGCCGCCAGCTATGCGTTGCGAGGCGTGCATTTGGACACGAAAGATTTCCGTGATGCTTTGGATGAAACTCGACGCGGCGAGTTTGTTTATATTGATCCGCCATATTTTCCCGTCTCGCCAACGGCAAGTTTCACTTCATACACTAAAGATGATTTCGGTGCAGAAGAACAACGTGAATTAGCTGCGTTGTTTGTAGCGGCGGCAAATCGCGGAGTTCATTTGATGCTTTCTAACTCTGACACTGATTTTATACGCAAACTGTATCGAAGATTTGCCACGCACATTGTGCGAGCGCGGAGAATGGTTAATTGTGATGGAACGAAACGAGGCGAAATAAACGAAGTCGTGATTTGCACAGAAGGTTAAATTATGCCGATGGTAATGCCATTTGAAGAAGCGTGGGAGAAACTCGTGCGCGAGCGAGTTGATACCACTTTGGATTTAGTAACGTTGACAAAAGCCGACATCGAATCTGTCACAGGTAATGAACTCCGATTGATGGCTAAGGTAGATTTTTCAGATGAACTGCCTGCTGCTTTGAAACGACATAGCTACTTCATTTTGCCCGTCAAAAATGGTGAATATGTTCTTGTGCGCGGAAATGGCTATCACACGCTTGAAAAGCTTCCAAAGCCGCCAACAATTTTTCGTCCGCAACTAGACTTTGAATTGGCAACTCTCAACGTTGGCGACAGTGAATCACAACATCTTGATTATAGTTTTCACATCGGCTTGGTTGAACGATTTGCTAACGTAACTGGCTTGCGCCAAACAATTCGTGGACGAAAAAGAATGCCAGCAATTGATTTTCATGTCGGTCAAGTTGGGCCAATCAAAGTAAAAACTGGTGTTCAAGTTGAAGTGGACTTGGGATGTGAAGGGCGCGAAGACATTTTGCTCATTGAGGCAAAAAATGGCGAGCCAACTGATTTCATCGTGCGGCAATTATTTTATCCATATCGCAAATGGCGATTGGAAATTCCGCAAAAGCGAACTCGGCCTTGGTTTTTTTGTTCGACCAAAGTTGCCAACAAGCGGCTCTACAAATTTTGGGAATATGAATTCACCGATGATGACCAGTATCAATCACTCAAACTCATACAAGGCGAATCGTTTCTGATTGAGCCAAACCGGAAACGACTGACGGTGGATGAGTTGTTGCGTGTCCATGTCGCGGGCAAAGCCAGACGCGAATTTTGGAACGTGCCGCAGGCGGATGCGTTTTGGCGCGTGGCGGAAATACCGTTGCTCGTCGCGCAGGGCATTGATACAGCGGGGAAAATAGCGGCGCATTACGAATTTGACCCACGCCAAAGTAGTTATTACCGACAAGCTGCCGAATTTCTTGGCCTTGTCACTTCAGACAAAACACATCATTACGTTTTGACTGATTTGGGACACGAATATGCCAATCTTCCCGCCGACGAGCGGCGGCAGTTGCTGGCGGGCATTCTCGCGCATTTTCCGCCGATGCGTGCCGCGTTGGAAACGCTAGAACGCGCGGGCAAACGCGAGGTGAGCAAACGGGAAATCGCCGCGTTGCTGGAACGTCATTCGCAAATCCGTGCCAGCACACCCAGTCGCCGCGCTTCGACGATTTTGGCGTGGCTGCAATGGCTGCAATCCAACACAGGCGCGGTGCGGGCAACTCAACTGGGTTTTACCATTCAGTAGTGACACCAGTTGCCTCCGTTTTCAGAGGTTTAATCCGCGTGGTTGCCATCGCAAAACGGTTTATTGGCGGATTTGCCGCAGCGGCACAACGTCACGCGATTGCGGATTTCGTAAGTTTTGCCATCAGCGGAAACGACCGGAATGCCGCCGCGCACCCATATCGGGCCGCTGACTTTTTTCTCGGTGTCTTCAATCAGCCCAAGCGAAGGCGCGAATTCGGGTTCGATGGCCTGGCCGGTGGTTTTGTCCCAAATCACAAGCCGTCCGGCGGGACAATGCGCAGCTTCATGTTTCACGATTTCGCGGATTTCGGGTTTGTCCGTGTCTTTGATGAGATTCCAGATGCGGCCTTTGGGGTCGCAAAAGCGCGCGTAGGCGCAAAGGTTTTGCTGGTCGGTCAATTTTATCGCGGGGCCGTCAATCGTTTTGGCCTGTTGCAGATACGGTTCGTGGCCGGCGGTTTCCGTGCCGTCGAAATGAACTTTGGCGTGCGTGCCGTCGCAGAAGGGTTTGTTGGCGGAATGACCGCAGCGGCACAGCGCGTATTGCGGCTGCGCCGGAAATTTTTTGCCTTCGCGATATTCCAGCGAATCGCCTTCGGCGTTGGTGACAATCCATTGCTCGCTCAACGGCAGATGGCCGCTGACGAGATACGGGCCGTTTTTGGTGACTTGAATTTTGCCGTGTTCGCTCGCTTTCATAGTGCTTGCCGGATGGTTGTGGACTTGAACGAACTGTCGCGCTTTGACGGATTGGCGTCAACTGGAAATCCGCATCAAGACTTCAATCACCTGTTTAAGCGGCAAAAACGAACGACGACATTGATTCACGTTGGCACGGTTGTTGCCTTAATCCGAGTTATGAAAATTTATGGTTTCATCATCGCGACGGTCGGCCTCGCGCTGTGCGGTTGTGATCAACTGTCGGACGACGGCGTGCATCTGGCGGAATGTCTGAAGGCTGGCGCGCAGACGTTGCGGCAGAGCGCGGACACGGAATTGACGGTGGCGTTCGAGCCGCTGGATGGAACGAACCAGATTTATACGGTGCAATTCTGCAAGGACAGCGCGGTGGTGGTGTGGAGCAAACACGGCGGGTCGAGCACGTATCAATTGAATTACGTGGCGTTGCCAAAGGATTTTTATCTGCACAAGACGAACGAGGCAACGTTTGTGACGTTGCGCAAAAACGGTCCGAGCCGGACTGGCGAGGAGCGGATTGACGTGGTGGACGCGCGATGATTTCGCCGCGTGAATCAGAAATGCAGCATCAATTCGGGGAAATGACGTGAAACGTGCCGTTGGATTTCACTTCCACATCCAGACTGGCATAGATGCTTTCAGCGGAGATAATTCCAACGGGATTTTGTTTTAGATCGTCCAATTGTTCCTGAAGCGCCATCGGATTGTTGAATTTTCGCTCCACCACGACCCGTTCGGCGACATCGCGGCGAAAACGATTTTCCAAAAGTGCGTAGTTTTTGTTCGCTTCAGTCAAACCGGCTTCAGTCAAAGCAACTTGCTTCATGAGAGCGGTGACTTGATTGGTCAAGTCCACGATGTTTCCGCTTAACTTTTGGTTTTCCGATTGGATTTCCGCGATTTGCCGGGTGAGGTTGGTGATTTGTTCCGAACCAAGCTGAATGGCGGATTGAGCTTCAACCAGTTGATTGGAAAACGCGGATGATTCCGAGCGCGCCTGATCGAGCTTGTTGGAAAACACGGCAATCGTTCCCTGCCCTATGGCGATTTGCGTTTGGGCGGAGTCCAGACGATTTGAAAAATCGGTGATTGCGCCGATGTCCGTTTGATGCTGCGCATTGTCGCCGCGTTTGCTCACGATGAGCGCGACAACCAACGCGACGCAGAGAATTGCGAAAGCCGTGGACCAGTATTGTTTCATCCGACAAAGATTTTTTCCATACCCGCGATTCAATCAAGCTCTCAACTGTTACAAATCTATGACGAAGCAGCGATGGAATAAAGCAGGATTTGTTCACGATAAACCAGAAATTGAAAGGCATCGCCAAATTACAACCCAATGCGCAACGCCATTTATTCCGGCATCTTCATCAACTCTTCGCCGGTCATCGGTTGCGGATGACCGCCGAGCGCGGCGCGCACGCCTTTGACATCGTCCGGCGTCACTTCACTGGCTTTGTTGCCCCAGGAATTGCGAACATAGGTCAGCACTGCGGCCAGATCGGAATCCGAAAGCGCCGCGCCCATCGCCGCCATGGACATATTCCAGTCCTTGCCTTCAACGCTAATGCTGCCGGAGATACCGGTGAGCGGAATGTGAATCAGGCGTTTGGTACCTTTGGCGTTGACCCATTCGGAACCGGCCAGCGGCGGCGCTTGTCCGGGCTTGCCCAAACCGTCCGCGCCGTGACACGCGCCGCAAATCATCTCGTAATTGCGTTTGCCCTGCGCGAGCATGGCTGCCGCGCCGGATTTCGGCTGATACGCGTCCAGTTGTTCGGCGTTGGCGTAAGGCGCATAAACCTGCGCATTGAACCAGCCGCTGTGATGGTCAAAATAAACCGCGCCGAGAAACAGGAACAGCAGCAGCAAAGAGAAAATCCACATCGGCACGGTCGAAGCTTTCGTTTCGCCAGGCGTCGCGGATGGATTTTTAGGTTCGTCGCTCATTTGGTCAAACTTGGCGGGGTGAACGGCGCGTCATACAACGGCACATCGGCGCGCAGGCTCAACAGATATGCCACCAGATTTTTGGCGTCTTCGGTCGGGATGACCTCGCCATTTTTTGTTTCAAACAGAAAACGGAACGGCGGCATGACGGAATCCTTCACTCTGGATTTCGGGTCGTAAAGATGCGCGAATTCCCAAGCCGCGTCGTAACGCAATCCGATGTTCGCCAAATCCGGCCCGACACGGATGCTGCCAAGCTGCACCGGATCATCCCATAGAAAATCCTCGGCGACGCTGCGGCGGATGCCCCAGCGCGGAATATCCGAACCCGTGGCAATGATATGCGTCTCAGATTTGCCACCGGCGGCAGTAATTTTGCCAGCGACGGAATCCGCTTCGTCTTTCGTGAGTCCGGTCAGTTTCAACGTAGAAACCAGATTGGAAACCACTTCGGGATTTTTTCCGGCGCTGGTCAACACGACGTCGCACGCAAATCCGCTTTGCTGAACTTGCGTGGTGTGACACGCGGCGCAGCCGAGCGAGCGATAGACCTGCAAACCCAGAGCGGCGTTTCCGGGACGTTGGAGCGGATAAATCTCGGACGAATTCAAAATTTGCGTCTGTTTGGCCGCACCCAATTGCAGCGCGGGTGCGAGCACAAAACCGCACCACGACGCGCCGAGCGCGATGAACGCCGCGACAAAAACCCGGAAACCGCTTTTCATGATTTCACCTCCGCGGTTTCCAGCGGTGCTTTCACGGCAGTGAGCAATGATTTAAGCAACGCCAGTTTCCATTTCAACGTCATGACAAAAATGTTCGCCGCCAGCAATAAACTGCCGAGCAGCAACAACAAAATGCCCATCGTGCTGACGCGCAAAAACGGCAATTGAGTTTGAAAATCAAAATTATTCAATCCTTGTTTGATACCGCCGACGGCCAAAGACACCACCAGCAACGCGACACCGAGCATGAACAGCCAGTGTTGCAGGCGGACGAATTTCGGGAACGGCAATTCAAAATCCATCACGCGCGGCAGCAATTCATAAATCGCGCCGCAAATGACGATGGCGAAGAAGCCGAAAATCTGCAATTGCGTCTGCGCCGAGGTAAACCAAGTAAATCCCACAACGCGGCTGAAATGCGAACATCCGGTCGCAAGCAACAACACGCTCGATAAGAGAAAGGCAACTGTCCCAAATTTGATGTAACAAAATGGTCCGCCTTTGCATTGAACATTTGCGCCGCAAACAGTTTTGCCATAAACGACGGCGATGGCGATGAGCGGCAGAATCGTCAACAACGAGCCGACGAAACTTAATGCGGGCAGCCATGCTGGCACCGGCGCGCCTTGCGGAATGCCCAGCCATGTCCCGAACAGCATCAACGTCCAAAACGCGAATAGTGCGAAGTAATTTGGCAACGATTTGCCGGAAAATTTCGGCAGGAAATAAAATGCGATGCCGAGACCGACCAGCGCGAACCAGATGAACAACAGATTGTTCGCGAACCACCAGGCGATGACGGCTTGCGCGACGCCGCGCACGGGCCACGCGACCAGAAACAAATTCACCGTGGAATAAATCCACGGAAACCAAAACAGCGCGGCGAGCAAAAACCAATGCGCCGGTTGCAATTCCCGATTGCGCCGCGCGCCAAATGTGGCGACAGCGGAAATGGCAATGAGCACAAACGCGGCGAACAAAAGAACCGAACCGCCGCGCGGAAATTCGAGCCACTGAAAGCCCGTGCTGTCGCCAATCAAAATTCCGACAATACCGACAAACACGCCGAGATGCCAGATGTTCGCGGCAATAATCGGCACGAGCGGCAAAAACAATTCCGTCTCACTCAAGCGCGCAAAAATCCAGAGGATGACGCCGAGCGCGGCGGGAATGCAAAAGCCATAAACAATCGCGTCGTTGGCGGCGGGCTGCAGGCGTCCGTAAGTGAACCACGCGCAATTTCCGAATTTCTCCGGCATATGAAACGTGAGCGAGGCAATCAGCGCGAGCAGCAAACCGACGATCAGCCACAACGCCGCGCCGCCGAACAGTGCGAGCAACGGCACGCGACAGGATGCGTCAATGCGGCTCGCGGGGACGCTCGCCCCACCAGAAATTTCAGAATGTTCGTTTTCGTTCATTCAAATTGGCTCGGTTTCTCCGGTTGTTTGGGCGCGGGCGCAGCGGCGCGTTCGGCGCGCGCGTTCAAATCAACCCGGGCTTGCGCGGGATTTTTCCATTTCTGCGCGGCGAGTTGCAGCGCGGTGTCAATCGGCAATCGCACGATGCCGCGCGACTGGTCAACCCAACCGACGGTTTCAAACGACGCGATTTCGTTGGTGTGAATTTCGTGCAACGCCTGCGAAATCGCCGTGGCGCGGTCAGCGTCAATGGCCGGAGTATTCGTCGAAAATTTCACAATCACGACCAGCACGATGAAAATCAAACTGGCGATGATGAAACCGATTGCCGCGCCGGACGCGCGATTTATTTTTATCAAATCCTGTTCGTCGCTCATTGCGCGCCTCCTTCCACCGGCAGCGTGTCCGGCATTTCATCAGGCTCATGACCGATGCCCATCGCTTCGAGCACGCGCGGGTCGCGTTGCGGATATGGCGGATGGCTGCGGAATTTTTTCAGGAACACGTGCGCCAGCAATCCAGCCATGAACGCAAACGTGCCGAAGTGCAGCCAAATCCATTTGAACGGATAATTGTGCGGATGCAACACGGGCAAAACATTGAACGCCAAATCCGCGAAATTCATCAGCCATGCCCACGCGCAAATCGGAATCATGATTTTGAAATTCATTTTGACGTGCGCCGGCAACAGCAAAACAAAGGGCAGAAAAAAGTGGCCGAAAATCAGCGCCATGCTCACCCACCACCACGAACCATTTTCGCGGATGAGATAAAAATATGTTTCCTCCGGCACGTTGCCGTTCCAGACGACGAAGTATTGCGCGAATTCAAAATAAGCCTGCAACAACGTGAAGGCAAAAAAGAGCACGCCGAGAAAATAGAATTGATTGTCGTGCAACACGGGAGTCAAAATCCGCTGGCGTTGCAAAACCGCCGTGAGTATGTAGATGGTGGCCAGCGCAATCCAGCCGCACGAAGCAAACATATACAGGCCATACATCGTTGAAGACCATTGGTATTCAAGCGAATTCATCCACAAAATCGGCGCGACGGTGACGGTGGCGGCGAAAGCCAGAATGCCCCAGCCGGAATGAAAACGCATTTTGCGCGTGCAAAGCGCATCGCCGGTCACATCCTGTCGCAATGACCAATAATTGATGCGCGCAGTCAACACCCACCAGATGCCGAAAAAGATGGCCGACGCGACGCAAAATCCCGGCAACGTGAACAAAAATCCTTTGGCGCTCACCGCACGGTCGTCCACCGGACTCAATGTCATCCACGGATAAATTTTTGACGCCAGCAAAATGACCGGAATGAATAAAATGGCCAGCCACGGAAACAACAGCGAACCGATATGTTCACAAATCCGGCGCGTGGCGACCGACCAGCCGGCATCGGTCAAATGATGGATGATGGCGAAAAACAATGCGCCCAGCGATAGCGTCAGGAAAAACAGGAACGACAACAGCCAGGCGTAGCCGAATTCGCGCGGGCTGGCGATGAGGCCGATGACCGACAGAATCGCGCCGATCACCATGAACACGACGGGCAGCTTGCGCCAGCCGGACAAATCCAGCGGCGGCGGCAATTCAGTTTTGTTTTGCGAACTCATTTTATTTCAACGCAGCTTGTTGTTGCGGCGATAAATCATTGGTCGAACCGAGCCAGCTTAATTGCAGCGCGCGCAAATACGCGACAATCGCCCAGCGGTCTTGCGCCGGAACAATCGGGCCATACGCGCCCATCGTGCTTTTGCCAAACGTGATGGTGTTGAAAATCTCGCCGTCGGCCATTTCCACGATGCGTTTGTCGTGCAGATTCGCAACTGCCGGCATGACACCAATTTTTTTGGTGATGCCGTTGCCGTCGCCGAGTTTGCCGTGACATGGCGCGCAATAAATATCGAAACGCTCGTGGCCACGCGCGAGCAATTCTAAATTCACCGGCAATGGATTCGTTTCCACAAAATTGGTCGTGCCGGTGATTTTGCCGGTATTGACCGGCGAATCTTCAAAGGAATACACCGCGCCGTTCACGGATTGAATCGGCTCGCTGCGCGCAACGGTTCCGGACGGCGGCAATTGCGAACTGATTCCGTTCGGCATGAAATCGAACGGCTTTTGCGGGCGCAATTTCAACTGGCGATCCATGTCGGGAAAAACTTCAATCGGCGGTTTGCGCGACAATTCGCCACGAAAGCCGGCGATGCCGACAATGGCCGCGCCGAGCGCCGCACCGACGAGACCGAGCGAAATGAGATGGCCGAGGTAGCGCATCAGTCGTTGTCCTCCACGAGTTCGATGTGCGCGCCGCCGATTTCTTCCAGCAGTTTGCGGGTTTCAGTTTCGGAAAATTTCGGGTCCAATGCGCCGATGACGAGGAAAAATTTGTCGCGTGAAACGAGTTCAAACCGTTTCTTGCCGAACAGCGGATGATGATGGCGCGGCAATTGATTGAGCGCGACCATCCCGATGAACGCGCCGAGCGCGGCGGCCAACACGAGCAAAATATACGACGGCACGACTGACATCGGCACACTGAACATCGGCTTGCCACCGATGAGAATCGGATAGTCAAAGGTGTTGCAATACCAAATCAATCCCATCGTGCCGATAAATGCGCCCGCGCCGAACACGAGCGAAAACGCGCCGACTTTGGAATTTTTGAATCCCATCACTTTGTCCAAACCGTGAATCGGGAACGGCGAAAAAACGTCCCAGCGATGATAGCCGGCGTCGCGCACTTTTTCCGCCGCGCTCAAAATGGAAGCCGCCGAATCGAATTCCGCGATGAGGCCGTAAGTTTTTGCGCTCACGATTTGCCTCCTTTCGCAACCGGATGCGGATTGGCCTGTGGCGTGACCGCTTTGACTTCCGAAACCGGAATCATTGGCAGGAAACGCACGAACAACAAATACAACATGAAAAATGCGCCGAGCGTGCCGAGGTAAACGCCCGCGTCCACCCACGTCGGGTAATAAACGCCCCAGTTGGCCGGCAGAAAATCCTGATAGAGCGAACCGACGATGATGACAAATCGCTCGAACCACATGCCGATGTTCAACAACAAGGCAATGATGAAAACCACCAAAAGATTTTGCCGGACTTTTTTGATCCAGAGCAATTGCGGCAGCGAGGCGTTGATGCAAATCATAATCCAGCCGCCATACCAGTATTGGTGGCCGAACATGCGATGGCCGAAAACCCACGAGTCGTAAGGATTGCCGGAATACCATGCGATGAAAAATTCAATCACGTAAATGTAACCCATGATGCAGGCCATCATCAGCGTCATTTTGCAAATCTTGTCAATGTGCGCCATCGTAATGATGTCTTCGAGATGGCACCATTTCCGCAGCGGAATCAACAGCACCAGCACCATGCCGAAGCCGCAGCACACCGCGCCGGCGACGAAATAGAACGGGAAAATCGTTTCGTGCCAGCCGGCAATTTGCGCCGTGGCGAAGTCCATGCCGACGATGGAACTGACGGTGAACACCAGCAACGTCGCCAACCCGGACAACACGAGATACGCTTTTTCGTAATTGTGCCATTGTCGCGCCGAGCCAGTCCAGCCGAGCGCGAACAAACCGTAAAGGAATTTTTTCACGCGCGTTTTCGAGCGGTCGCGCATCAACGCCAAATCGGGAATCAAACCCATATACCAAAACGTCGTCGAGACGATGAGGTAAGTGTTGACGGCGAAAACGTCCCACATGAGCGGCGAACGGAATTGCGGCCAAAGGCCGTTTGAGGTCGGCACCGGAAACATGAACCAGTCGAACCACTCGCGTCCGACGTGAATGGCCGGATACATTCCCGCCATCGCGACCGAGAAAACGGTCATCGCTTCCGCCGCGCGACCAATCGGATTGCGCCAATGCTGCCGTGTCAGAAATAACATCGCGGAAATCAAAGTGCCCGCGTGCGCGACACCGACCCACCAGACGAAATTGATAATGTCCCAGCCCCACATGACCGGCGCGTTATTACCCCACACGCCGACGCCGACCGAAATTTTGTAAATCAGCGAAACTGGCAAAATGACCGCTGCGCCAAACGCCGCCGGCAAAAACAAAACCCACCACCACAACGGCGTTTTGCCCTCGTTAAACGCCGTGAGTTTATCGGTCAGCCAGCCGAGGCTGCGATTCGGCACAGCTTCCATGCGTCGCAATTCCGCCGGCGGCGCGAGTGATTCCAGATTGGTTACGGATTCAGCCATTAACTGTTTCCTTTCTCGGCGGCGTGAAATTCTCCGCCGCGATTTTCATATTCCTCCATGCTGTAAGGCGCGTGATAATCCGGCATCGCCGGATTCGGATTGCGAACGCGCGCCAAATAAGTCGTGCGCGGTTTCGTCAGTAATTCGCCGAGCACGGAATAATTGCGCGGCTGCGATTTCCATTTTGAAACCGTGCTGTCCGAGTCGCTGATGTCGCCAAAGACAATCGCGCCCGCCGGACATGCCTGCTGGCACGCTGTTTTGGGAATTGTGCCTTCCGATTCCTTCAAGCGAATGTTGCCGCTCGCGCCGGCTTTCACTTTTTGCGCGATTTCCGCCTGCTGAATGCGCTGGACGCAATAGGTGCATTTTTCCATCACACCGCGCATCCGCACCGTCACGTCCGGGTTCTTGACCATCTTGATCAAATCCCATTCGTCTTCCTCGCGCATTCCACTCGCTTCCGGCGCTTTGAACCAGCTTAACAAATCCCATTTGCCGTCCGTTTTATTCAAAAGCGGCGTTGGATAAAACGGTCCTTTCAGCGCGCTGGCCGGACGTTTGCTGTAATCGAAATAATTGAACCGGCGAACTTTGTAAGGGCAATTGTTCGAGCAATAACGCGTGCCGATGCAACGATTGTAAGTCATCACGTTGAGGCCTTCCTCATCGTGCGACGTGGCGTTGACCGGACAAACGTTTTCGCACGGCGCGGCTTCGCACATCTGGCAAAGCATCGGCTGGCTCACCGCCTGCACATCGTCAATCCATTCCGCGAATTGCTGCTCCGCGTCAGTCTGGTTCATGTCCGCGTTCGGATCAAACAAGCTGCGATTGTTTTGCCGTTTCGGGTCGCTCGTGTAATAACGGTCAATCCGCAGCCAGTGCATTTCGCGACCACGACTGACCTGATCTTTGCCGACAATCGGAATGTTATTTTCGCTCTGGCACGCGACCACGCAGGTGTTGCAGCCAACGCACGAATTCAAATCCACGACCAAACCCCATTGATGCAACGCTGTTTTTTTCGCCTCATCGAACGGATTCGGATAAAGTGATTTGACGACCGGCGGTTCTTTGTCGTGCATTTCCTGCGCGAAATCAGGATTCTTGGAAAATTCTTCGAGATTCGCCTCGCGCACCGCCGGACGACCTTCCATGCTCCAATGCGATTGCGTCGTCGCAATCACATAAGTCTCGCCGGTCTTTTTAATTGCCGCACCCGTCTCGATATATTTGCCGGAGAAAATTTTGTAAGCGTTGAACCCGACACCCGTGCCGACGCGCCCGGCGCGTTCGCGACCGTAACCCAGCGCGAGTCCCAGCGAATAATCCGCCATGCCCGGCTGCGTCCAAATCGGCCCTTTGACACTTTTCCCGTTCAACGAAATCTCAACAATATCGCCGTTTTGCACGCCAAGTTCACGCGCCGTTTTGCGGCTGACGAGCACCGCGTTGTCCCAAGTGATTTTCGTGACCGGGTCGGGCAATTCCTGCATCCAGCCGTTGTTTGCGTAACGGCCATCGTCCACTTTCGCATCGCGGAAGAAAATGACTTCGAGATGGTCTTTTGAAACAGGCACGGTTTTTTCCCTGCTTGCCTTCGCCAATTCAATGGCGATATTCCGTGTCTGACCCAGAAGAGAAGCGTTCGCAAGACTCGCTTTGCCATCCGAATTAAATCCGTTAAACAAAAATTTCTTCCAGCTTTCTTCCGAGCCGCCAAAAGTTGCCTGAACAATTTCGTAAGGATTTGTTTGTGATTCGCCGGCAACACGCGCCAAAAATTCCAATTCCGTCAGTCCGCCAAACAATGGCTGAATCAACGGTTGAATTGGAACAAGCGTGCCGTCACTCGTCGTTGCATCGCCCCACGATTCTAAATAATGCGCGGCGGGAAAAAAGAAATCGCTAATTACCGAAGTTTCGTCTTCGTAATAACCAAACTGAATAACAGTATTTGGTTTCGGTGTGTTTCCATCTCCCAAACCTTTGGGAAAACCGTCCAAATTGTAAGTTGGATTACTTCCAAGGACGACGAGCGTTTCTACATTTGTATGATTGAGCAATTCCAAATCTGCGGAAGAATTTTCTTCCGCTGAAATCAAAGTCACCGTATTGCCAATCGCGCCGAGCGCAGAATTGATGGCGTGAGCGAGCAGATGAACTTCCAGCGGCTGACGCTGACCGGCAACGACCAAAGCATTTTTTCCTGCTGCAACCAAATCTTTTGCACACTCAGAAATCCATTTGGCACCAGTTTTACCTCTAACGGCTGCTGGGGTCACATCGTTGTCACGCGGCCAAACTGAATGAGCCAATTCGGCATTTACCCGACTGCCAATTGCGAAACCGATTTCTTTTGCGATCTGAAAAATTTCGCTCGCCGCCACGCGCAACCGATGATCCGCATTCGCGCCGGTCAAAGTGAACAGCGATTCGACCGAATAAAGCCGGCTCATCCCCTCGCCCGCCTTGCGGCCTTGGGCAAATTTGCGGATGTGATTGTGCGCGTCGTCTTCCGTGCCGAGAAAATCGCAGTCGAGCGACAAAATGACTTTCGCCTTGTCGAAATTGAAAATCGGTTTAACCGGCTGGCCGAATGCCTGCGTCGCCGCGCGTTGATGAATGCCGGAATCAATCGCGTCGTAAGTGAACCATTTTGATTGCGAGAATTTCTGCGCGATGATTTTTTGCAGCCGCGCGCGCGAAGGCGACGTGCTGCTTTCCGCCAGAAACGCCAAACCTTCGCCCTGATTCGCAGAAAATTTTTGCGACAAATCATCAAGAAATTTCAATGCTTCCTCGCGCGAAACCGTTTTGCCGTCTTTGGCAAATCTTTTGGCGCGGTCGGGGTCGTAAAGATTCAGGATTGAAGCCTGCGCGTAACGGTCAGTGCCGCCGTTGCTGCCGGGGAAAAGTGAATTGCCTTCAATCTTAATCGGACGGCCATCGTAAGATTTGACGACGAGCGGAATCGCGCCGGTGCGCGTGGGCATTGCTGTCGCGTAATACTCCGGTTTGCCGTAAATATAATCGGGCTGCGGCTGTTGGCCGAACGGTTCTAATTTTTCTTCCGGTCGCCGACAGCCCGCGCCAAGTGTCGCCACACCGGCAAAGGCAAACGACGCGGCCATGATTTTTAGAAAATGACGACGATTCTGCCCGTCCAACTCGCTTGCGCCTTGCGGAAATTCGCGATGCAACCATTCTTTGAACTCCGGCGTGTCCGCCAGTTCATCCAGACTGCGCCAATAACGGCGGCCATTTGCGTTTGTCGGAGTTGTGGGAGTTGAATTCATTATCTGTGACAGGCCGAACAGCTTTGCAATGATTGCACTTTCCAGTCGTGAACGAATTTCGCGCCGTTGACTTCCTGCATGTGCGCGGCTTTGACGGGATCGGAATTCCATTTCCAGCCCAAATCTGTGACTTTATCCGTCGGACGGATGTGCGCCGCCGGATCGCGATGGCAATCCAGACAAAAACTCATGCTGAACGGTTTGGCGTGATAAACTTCGTCCATTTGGTCAATGCGACCGTGACATTCCACGCAACTGATACCGCGCGCGACGTGGACGGCGTGATTGAAATAAACGTAATCCGGCGTGATGTGAACCTGCACCCACGGAATCGGCGTGTTGTTCGTGGCGCTTTCACGGACGATGGCCAGTCGCGGGTCGTCCTTCAAAACCTGACTGTGACAATTCATGCACGTTGACGCCGACGGAATGTTCGCCACCCAAGTCTTGTCCACCATGCTGTGACAATAGCTGCAGTCAATTCCCAGTTCGCCCGCATGAACTTTGTGGGAAAAGGGCACCGGCTGCACCGGCTCGTAACCGACGCGCGTGTATTTGGGCGTGAAATAATACCAAACGCCCGCCGTCACAGCGCCACCCGTCAGCATCGCTCCGATGAGCAACACCAACGGCAACCAGTTTGTCCACTTCGGAAAAATTGACATTGCGAACGCCGCCGCGCGGCGAATCCTTCAATTAAAATCCCGACACAGCTTGAATTTAGAATCCGTGTCGCGGCAGATACTAAATAAATTGCCGTCCGGCTCGCAAGAAAAGTTTGTGAAAAATTTCACGTTGTTTTTTGAAAAGTTTGTTGGCGTTTGAAACAATTCTTGAACCGCCGCACGATTGACAGCGCAATCCGGTCTGCTAGAACATCCGCATGACCGTTGATTCGATGACTGAAATCGTGGAGAATGTTCAGTCCATCTACACCATCGTGCTGGCGCTGGCTATCGCCGAGGCGTTCAATCAGGCCATCAAGGAAACCAAACCGCACGAGGAAAAACACGCGACGACGTTCGTCAATTGGTTCGATTGTTTTCATCATTCGCGATTTGTTTCGTTGATTGTCTTTTTGTTGCTCGCCGCGCCTTTTTTTCAGGGCAATCAAAAGTATTTGTATCTTCAATACATCGAGCCGTTGCATCAACTGAATCCGCCCAAAAGCATCAGCGCGCGCTGGTTGGATTTTGATTGCCTGATATTTTCGGTGCAGGCGGGATTGTTTTTTGTCATGTCCCGTTCCTTGTCGGCCAAACGGTGGCAGCAATTTTACGCGACCATCATCGTGTTGCTGTCCATGGATTTCATCTGGGCGTTGATGGAAAAATGGCACGGTTCCGCCGTGCCGCGCGAATGGATTTGGTTCGACGCCGTCGCCGCCATTGTTCTGGCCGTCATCATCGTGGTGGATTGGTTTTTTATCCGTTACGAAAGGGACAAGGAGTTGAACATTTATTGCTATTGGGCTGTGTCTGTCATTTCCATCGTTGGACTGGTTTGCAGCTACTTCTATCAACTGGATTATTTGATAGATTACTGATTCAGATCAAAACGATTCCAGAAGGAGATTGTTGCAAGCAAAATTAATGAAGGGGACGCGGCACGGAATTAAGAAGTGCCAACTATTGTGTCGGGAGTGACGTTGGCGCGCACCGCGTCCCGGATATGAGCCAAAGCAAAGGACATTCCACAATCACAGTGGAAAGTTTGGCAATGTTTCTGCTCAGGGAAACATTCACCATGACAACTTATACCATTCCGCCCCAATTCGCCCATGAACTGCTTTTGGCCCAACAAACCAGTCAACACGCTTATTTGATGACGCAATTCTTTCAAATCACCGCCCATTCAATCATCGGCGTCTGTATCGCCGGTTCGATTTTGCTCGTCTGGCGGTTTGTTCAATCGCAAAAAAGCAAATCTAGTGCTGCTTAAAAATAGAATTCTCCGGGCGGCTCTGTCCAAAATTCAAACGGCAAGTCCCAATTCTTTTTCAGATTCAACCAATTTTCTGCGTCGGCGTTTTGAGCGGATAAAGTCCGGGGCAACAACCGAAGGTTTCGTGAAACGCCTGGCTGAAATGGCTCAAGCTGGAATAGCCGACTTCGAGCGCGGCTTCGGTGACATTGAATTTGCCCGACTTCAACAATTCCGACGCGCGTTCCATGCGCAATTGGCGGATGTATTGCGGAATCGTCAGACCGGTTTCCGCTGAAAACGTCCGGCTCAAATGAAACGGACTGCAACCGACAACGCGTCCGATTTCTTCGAGCGCGGGCGGCTCGGTCAATTTTTCGCGCAGCAACGCGATGACTTTTTCCACGCGCTCGGCGGAAAGCCGTTGTTGCCGCTGGCAAAACAATTCCTGTTTGTCCGGCGCGACAAAAAATAATTCCGACGCGACTTCGAGCGCCTTCGCCTGATACCAGACGGATTGCGCGAGCGCGAGCACGGGCGCTTCGCGCAGGCTGGCGAGCAATTGTTGCTGCCGGCTCGTCAGGCGCGTCACCGGTGCGACGGCAGATTTTTCGGATTGGCCGGCGACAATTTCGCGCACGAGCGGATGCAGCGACGTGACGTATTCACTCAAATGCTGCCGCAAAAAATTAAACGACATTTCGACGGTGAGAAATTGGTGGCGCTGTTTTTCTTTCCGCGTGGCGGACAATGGTTGTTCGCCGCGCCGGTAAAAACCAACGGTCAACGGCGCGAAGGAAATCTCATTTTTGCCCAACGCGACCTTGCCGTTGCCTTCAAGATTCAGGCAAACTTCGACGCTGCCGGGATGAAAAGTTTTTCCCCAGTCAAATTCGCTGCCGGACGTCTTGAAATCGTGCCATTCAAAACTTGCGCCCGCGCCATGCACGCTGCCGTGCAAATGCCGCCAGCCGTCGCCGATGTTTTGCCAAGCCGGCCGCTCGGTGAAAGCGGAGAGATTTTCCGCGCTGGCAGCCTTGATTCTCTTGTTCGCCAATTTTGGCACGACGATATTCTGCCATCTTTTCCGCCACGCGCAAATTTTTCGCACCGCAATTCACCACTAAAGAATAGCAACCCAGCGAAAGCGTGGTTTTCAGGTTAAACTACAATTTTTTGAAATGATGAAGCAGATTTCAACGTTAGTTTACGCGCTTTTCTTGGCGACTCTTTCCGTCGAAGCAGAAACGGCAACGAATAATTTTCAGTCTTTGGACGCCATCAAAAAATATCTCGTGGACACGGTCCAGAAAATGGATGACGCGGGGCATGATTTCGTAACGAACGCGGCGGCATATCAAGCAATCATTGACGCGGCGGGCGGCGATTACGACAAGGCCGCGATGGAACACGGTGTGGAACTCGGCGAACTCGTAAAAAAAATGCAGGGCGATTTCGGGATTTACCATAATCATGGTTACGAAACGGTCGAAGGTATCGTCGCCGGCACGAAAAAAATGGTCTGGTTCGACAATTATCTGGACGGCGGAGTTCCGGCCAGCGAAGCCTCGACCGATTCGCCTGAATCACCGCTCGTGCTCCGTGCCAAAGACGGCACGATGATTAGCAATCACAACGGCAACCTTTTTCATTACGTCATCGAACCGACGTTGTGGGGCACGCGCAGTTTCTTTCTGAAAAAATTGAGTCCGGCGGCGCAGGAAAAAATGAAAGAAGAATACGAAGCCGCGCTTGGCACAAAAATTTCCGCCGCGCCGGTCGCGTTGCCGCGCGCGGATGTCCTGACCGCGGCTTCGATTGATTGTGCGGAGAAATTGGATATGCTGCTGAAAGTCGCCAAGGAGTGGCAGCCGCAACTCGGCGAATGTATCGGCGCGCTCGTGTGGATGACGCCGACGCTCAACGGCTATTTCGATGACTGGCGCGATTCGCGTTACAATCCCGTCGCGACCGGCCACTACGTCGCCGAATCGCGCGTGCTCGACATGCGCGGCATCATGTATAGTTTGAAAATCGCGAACGACGCGATTCTCCCGCAGCTTCAGCCAAAAAATCCCGGCCTCGCCGACCAGTTGAAATACGAATACGACAACATCATTTCGTTCATTGACCGCGTCGAGGCGCGCGACAAACAAAGCGGCTACAAATTGAGCATTCCGGCGATCGAAGAATTGGCCCAACAAGCCAAGACGATGACCGACCAGTTGCAACCACAGTTGCGTCAGATGGCGGCGATCCTCGGCGCGGAGGTGCCGGAAAAACCGACGCTCGTGGCGATTGACGTTCCGGTGGGCGCGCAGAAATAATCTTCTCCGGGACTCAATGAATCGCGTTCTCAAAATTTTAGTCTGCTTGGCCATTTTCGCCGCGTCGCCGTTCGTTTCGCGTGCCGCTTTGAGCGATGATTTTCACGGCGTTCAACAAAAATTGAACGACACGCTGCTCGACATTTATTCCGGCGAAACGGAAACGAATCTGTCGGCGCAACTTTCTGCGAGTTTCGCCAGATTGCAGCCTTACGTTTCCGGCTACGAAAATTCGGAAGCGGAAAAGATTTTGAGCGAACCGTTGCCCGCGCAACTTTCGGCGGCGGCTCAAATCGGCGTCGCGCGCGGACGTTTGCAGCACGCCGCCGCGCTCGCGATGTTGCAGTGTCAGGCGTCAGGAAATTTCAACGGCGCGCAGCAATGGCGCGCGCTCATCACGTTGCCGCAATTCGCGAATGGCGTGGACAGCGCAATGCTGTTGCAAAAGCCGGAACTCGCGCGCAAGCCGGAAGTCGCCACGACGCTCGCGAAGGAATATCTCGAATGGCAAACGATGCGCGTCCGCCAGTTGCTCGATTTCTTGCAGCAACAAGTCGCCATCAAAGCGGCGGACAAAAATGTCATGGAAGCGAACGAAAGTGAGATTCTCACGCTCGCTGATTTTCCGGCGCAGTTGGTTCAAACGGCCGGTTTGACCAATAATTCTGCAGTGACGACGGCGACGGTCGCGTGGGACGATTCGGCAGACGAAAAACAAAAGGTAGACGCGGTTGGCCAATGGCGTGACGAAGTAGAATCCACGTTGCCGAATCTGTTGTCGCCTTCGGACATTGGCCGGATGCAACGTCTCCTCGCACGTTGTGTCAAACTCGTTCCGCGCGAATACTCGCACGGCGTCAGCAACGGCAAGTTGATCATTCCATTGGAATTGCGCGAAGCCAAACAATTCGCCGAACAATCTCAAACGCTCGTCAATCAACTTGCGCCGGTTTGGAAGCAGGAACAGCCGCAAGTTTATGCGCAGTATCGCGCAGATTTGAGCGCGCAACTCGTTCAAATGCAGGCGATGCTCGATAATTTGCCGGAGCAGGACGCACTCGAAGAGCAAAGCAAAAAGATTTCCACGATTCTCGAAGATAAATTCAAGACTACCGCGCGTCGCCCGGGCGACAGCGGCGACGTGATTGATGAAACGGTTCTGGAAGTGCGCGCCGCGCTCGGTGGTTCGCTCGCCGCCGCTCAAAATGATCAATGGGAATCCGCCGAATCGCAGCGCATGGACGCTTACACAGCATTCGACACAGAAATCGAAGCGCGCGTTTTGCCGCGTGATCCTGATTTGGCGCTCAAAGCGGAAAGCAGTTTTCTCGCGGGCGACGGCACGCAGCTCGGCATTAAGGCCCTGCTCGACCGCCGCGCGCCGATGGATCAACTACAAGCAGCTTACGAACGCACGCTCAATCATCTTTCGGAATGCACGGAACTTTTGAAAGTCGCCGTTTCACCGGCGACCATCGGTTTCACCGCGTTCACCATCGTCGCGCGGGAAGGTTTGGAAGCCATCATCATTTTGGCCGCGTTGCTCGCCGGTTTGCGCGGCGCGGAATACGTTTCGACGCGCAAAGGCATCGCGGGCGGCGCGTGGATGGGTTTGGTCGTGACGGGAATCACGTTTTGGCTCTCGCGCACGGTCATTCAATCGCTCACGCGTTTCGGTGAAAAATTGGAAGCCGTCGTTTCTATTCTCGCCGTCATCATTTTGTTCATCGTCACGAACTGGGTTTTCCACCGGGTTTATTGGGTCGGTTGGAATTCTAAATTGCGTTCGCTTTCAAAATCCGCGCAGGACGTGCAATCCACGCGCTGGGAATGGTTCGCGCTGTTGGGCGTCGGTTTCTTGACCGTGTATCGCGAAGGGTTTGAGATGGCGTTGTTCCTGCAATCGCTCTTGCTCGAGGGCAGCAAATCGGCGGTGTTCATCGGCAGCGCTGTCGCCGTTTTATTTTTGGTTCTGCTCGGCGCGTTGACATTCCGTTACGGCGTGAAATTGCCGTATCGCAAACTGCTGGTGCTGACGGGAATCCTCGTCGTTTCCATCATGGTCTCGTTCATCGGCTCAACCGTGCGACTTTTCCAAACGGTCAATTGGATGCCGATCCATCCCATTTACAATCTACATTTCCCGAACTGGACCGGCTTGTGGCTCGGGTTTTATCCGAGTTGGGAAGGCGTTTTGATCCCGCCGCTGGCGCTCGTTTATGTCGGCGGCATGTGGTTGTTTAATCGTTGGCGATCGCGTAAAGCGGAACGCGAAGTCCCCGCCGGACAAGCGGTGGCTTCACAAGCCTGATTTTTCAGAATTGAATTTTATTAAACTCAAGAATTATGCCTAAAAACAAAAGTCTGCTTGCCATTATCTTCGTGAATTTGTTGTTGACCAAAACCGGTTATGCGGCCACCACGCCGACGTATGTGCCCGGACCGAATTCGGGGAAAATTTCCGGCGCGCCCGGCCAGACCTTGCCGCCGACTGAACCGGCCATTGACCTTTCCTCCACGAACGCGCCGTATAATCCGGCCAACGACAATCCCGGACTTTATACCGGTTTGCCGACGCAAATGCCCGAAGGGCTGACCCAAACGCCGGAAAATTTTTGGCATCGCGACACGATGTTTGGCGGTTTATGGGGCACACGCAACACGATAGGAAATTATGGATTTGAATTTGACCCGGTTTATGTCGGCGAAGTCATGGGCAACGTTTCCGGCGGCATGAAACAAGGCGCGGTTTATGACCAGAGCTTGAATTTGCCGTTGACCATTTATCTCGACAAAATCCAAAACTGGTGGGACGGCGGAACAATTCATGCGAACGCGCTGTGGTTGGCCGGACGCTCGTTGTCGGCGGACAAAGTCGGCGACATCAGCGGCGCAAGCAACATTGCCGGCTACCCAACCCTGCGCTTGCAGGAATTCTGGTATCAGCAAACGTTTTGGAAAATGCGCGCGTCAATCAAGGTTGGCCTCGTCGCCGCCGACGCGGAATTTTTCACATCCGACACGTCGTCGTTGTTCATCAACGGAACATTCGGCGCGTTCACCCTCGTCGGTGCGAACCTGCCGAATCCGCCGGTCTATCCGGTGGCCACGCCTGCCGTGCGCTTTCTGGTTCAACCCATTCCGCAATTTTATTTTCAATCCGGCGTTTATTACGGCGACAGCGGCGCGCAGGATCAAAACCGGAATGGCTTGGATTTCGATTTCAACAGCCGCGCCGGCGCGCTGATTTTCTCGGAAATCGGCTGGCTCATCAACCAAGCTGCCAATGATCGCGGTCTGGTCGGCACTTACAAACTTGGTTCGTTTGTCCACACGGCAGATTTTACCGATTGGAATACCGGCGCGGGTGAAGGCTCCGATTATGGCATTTATGGAGTCGCGGATCAGGAAATTTACAAAAGCGGCGGCAAAGACATTTCCGCGTTTGCCCGCGTTGGTTACGCGCCGGCCAACGTGAACACCATTGACTGGTATTTTGACGCCGGATTCAACTTCTCCGGTTTTGTTCCGGGACGATTGCTCGACACCGCCGGTCTCGCCGTGGCGCGCTCCACCTTCAGCCACGACTTCAGCGATTCCCAGGTCGCGGGCGGCTCGAATCCGTTTTCGCAGGAAACCGTGATTGAAGCGACCTACAAAGCGCAAATTACGCCGTGGTGGACGTTGCAGCCGGATTTTCAATACATCTTTAATCCCAGCGGCGAGAAAGGTTCGCGCGACGCGGCGATTCTCGGATTGCGGACGACCATCGCTTTTTGACGTTTAATTTTCACGGATTAACCGCCGGGCTTTCCTCCTGCTCCGTCGGTTTGCCCAATCAATTTTATTTCGCCTTCGCGGATTTTGGTTTATAAGGCGGCATGGCATTGGATTATCGCCATCTGTCACGGGACGAGATGATCCGGTTGTTGGCATCGCGCGAACGCGTTTTGCGCGAATCTTCTGAAATTTACACAAAGGCTTTCCGTGTTTCGCCCGACGCGATTTCCATCACCGATTTGGAAACGGGGCGGTTCATCGAAATCAACGACAGCTTTGAACGATTTTTCGGCTACAAACACAACGAAGTCATCGGACGCACGTCAAATGAATTGGGGTTTTGGTCCACGCCTCAAGACCGGGACCGGCTGATTGAGTTGGTGAAGCTGCGCGGTTCAGTCCGGGATTTCAAAACATCAGGGCACACACGCGCTGGCGGGTTGAAAATCGGTCTGGTTTCAGCCGAGATGGTGGAAATTACCGGACGCCCGGCGCTCGTATTGCTCGTTCGCGACATCACCAATCGGGAAAAAGCAGCGCAAGCGTTGCGTGAATCCGAGGAAAAATTTTCCAAAGCGTTCCGCACCAGCCCGGACGTGATGACCATCGCCGATTTTGAAACGGGCTGTTACATTGAAGTCAACGACGCGCACGAAAAAATTTTTGGCTTCAAACGCGAAGAAGTCATCGGCCGTTCGCCTACCGAACTGGGCATTTTTGAAAATTCCGCCGTCCGGGAAAAGATATGGAAATCCCTCGAAACGGACGGTTCGGTTCGCGACGTGGAGATTGAAGCCCGCGCGCGCGACGGTAAAAAACTCACGCTGCTGCACAACGCGGAATTGATTGAACTGGGCGGGCGTAAATGTATTTTGCGCGTTTCGCACGACATCACGGAGCGTCAGGAAGCTATTTCGCGCGAGCAACAGGCGCGCCGCGAATATACGCTGCAACTCATCGCGTCGCAGGAAGCCGAACGCGCGCGCATCGCCACCGAATTGCACGACAGCATCGGGCAAAATCTGTTGCATTTCAGAAATCGTCTGCAATCTGTGCTGAACAAAAAAAATTTGCCCGTCAAATTGCGCAAGCAATTTGAAGGCATAAACGACTTGGCGATGCAGACCATCGAAGAAGTCCGCCGGATTTCGCACGACATGCATCCGTATCAATTGGATCATCTCGGCCTGACGCGCGCGCTCGCTTCATTGATTGAAAGCACGAAGCAAACCAGCACTGTCGCTTTTGAACAACGGATTGAAAACGTGGACGACCTGTTTTTAAAAGACGCCGCGACGAATCTCTATCGCATCGTGCAGGAAAGCTTGAACAACATTTTGAAACATTCCCGCGCCAAAAAAGTTCGCATCACGCTCGAACGCGACATTCACGAAGTTCATTTGAAAATTGCGGACGACGGACGCGGTTTCGCTCCGGCCAAATCACACAAGGCAACCAAAGGACTTGGTTTGCGAAACATTGCCGAACGCGCGCAGACGCTTAATGGCAAATTTCAGTTGAATTCCAAGCCCGGCAAAGGCACAACTTTGGAAATTACCATTCCTGTTTCCAATGGCCGCAAATCCGCCAAACATGCCCGCAAATAAAATCAAGGTGCTGATTGTTGACGACCATCCGCTCTTGCGAAGTGGGCTGAAGCAAACGATTGAATCCGATTCGCGCTTTGAAATGGCGGCGGAGACCGGAGATGGCGAAACTGCATTGAAATGGATTCTCGAAAAAAAGCCCGACGTGGTCGTGCTCGACGTGAATTTGCCCGGATTGAGCGGATTGGACATCGCCCGCAAATTGCAAGGCAAGCATCTGCCTATCCGCGTCATCATGCTCACGATGCACAAGGAGGAAGACATTTTGAATCACGCGCTCGACCTCGGCGTGAAAGGTTTTGTGTTAAAGGAAAACGCTGATGACGAAATCCTGAAAGCGTTGATTACCGTCGCTGGGGGCGAATACTATTTGAGTTCTTCGCTTTCCGGCCATTTGGTTCGCCGCCGCAATCGCGCCGAAGCGCTCGCCGCGCAAAAGCCCGGACTGGACGATTTGACTAAAGCCGAACGGCGCATCCTCAAACTTATCGCTGAGAAAAAAACCAGCCGCCAGATTGCCGCTGAATTGTTCATCAGCCAACGCACCGTTGAAGCGCATCGCGCCAACATCAGCAAAAAATTGGAATTGCGCGGCAGCCACAGTCTTCTGCATTTCGCATTGGAAAATCGCTCGCAACTCTGATTCACACACTTGTTTTTGCCAATCACTCTTTGGCAATCCTACCTAGAAAAATAGCGAGAACTACCTAGTTGAAATTGCGTGTGAACCACAATTTCGCACCGCCGTTTCATGTGGCATTCTGATGAACTAATTTTGATTTAGTTTTCGCCCAGAATGAAATTGACAGTCATTAATTACGATGCAAAAGCGGTGCCGGTTCGCAAATCGAACGGCGACCGTCCTCGTCCCTATTTCCGCCAGCTTTCACGCGCCATTGACGACAAACCGGACGACGACCAACCGGCGGCTTACACTTCGCCAGATCAATTGACCGCCGCGAAACGGGATTCACTGGAGAACAAGGATTTCTCCGGCTTCAAGCGCGGCTCAAGTTCTTCACGGCGCATTTTGTTAGTGGATGACGATACCGAAACGCGCACATTGATTGGCTTTGCGCTGACCAGCGAAGGTTACGAAGTCAAACACGCCAACAACGGCAAAGACGCCATCACATTGCACAACCAACAACCGTTTGACCTCATCATCACCGAATTGATTTTGAAGGAAAAAGACGGTTTCGAGATTTTTGCGGAATTAAGCCGCAAACCACATCCGACGAAATTCATCGCCACAGCCAAAACCTCTTGGACTTCAGCCGAACTCTCTTTGAACATGGCCAAAAAACTCGGCGCGCATTTTACATTGACCAAACCCTTCAAGACCGAGCAATTACTTGAAACTGTTCGTAAAGCACTGGATCAAAATTAAATCGTCACCACCGATTTTAGTTTCCTGAAAAAACTTTGCAGTTCGCGCTGATATTTTCTGGACAAACCGGCAAATCAGTTTTCTAATTGGCTTGCGTTCAATCGAACGCGGTTCCTCAACCTTCCGACGCCGCTCGTGTGAGTTGGCGTTGCAACCCAAGCCGTAGCGCGTCTTTGAACCAGTCGTTTTGATTTTCGGCGCGTCACGGCAAAACTTAAACCTCGCCCGTAAATGCGGTGCGACACGAACATGGCCGTTATGGAACTGATCGAGTCTTTGGCGTTCAATTTTGTCGCGCGTTTTTATTTCGCGTCTCCCCTCGTATTTTGCGGGCAAACTCAAATGACCCGCCATGAATGCCATCCTATCCAAATTATTGCATCGCGCGAGCGACCTCGCCGATGTTGAACCCGTCGTCGCGCTGTTTCTCGGCGCTGCCTTGCTCGCCGTCTTTCTGACGGCGTTATTCCAAAATAAAACCGCCGCCGAAGCCGACGGCAAAAATTCCAGCCTACTTTGGGCGCTTTACAGAAATTTTACCCGATTGCTTTGGGCAATTTTGCTTGTCGCGTTGCTGGTCGCAACCATTTCAATTCTGCGTTCTTATTTGCGCCAAACCGCAAATAATTTTCAACGCACGCACGGACGCATCACGCAAGCCAATTACAATGCCGTCCAAACCATTTGGGGTTCCGAGCAAGCGCAAGGCGAATTGAACGTGGACATTTACCACGACGAAGAAATCAGCGAACGCATCGAATCCGAAGACCCGACCAAACCCGCGTTGATCCGCAAGAAAACTATCCACAAATCCATCACCGGCAATCCGTTTGTCTCCGCGCGACATAAAATCACCTTGCGACCGAATGCGCGCAAAAAGGGTTCCGCATTTTATGGCGGTTACGAAACCGATTGCGATTTCAACTGGAAATTGCGCAATCCATCCGACACCAATCAAAACTGCACCCTTACCTTTCCCCTGCCCGCTTACAACGCGATTTATGACGGACTTGTGGCCACGCTGAACGGCAAAGATGTTCTGCCGCAAATGGAAATCAAGGATTCAAGCCTCGTATTTACACAAGATTTGCAACCGAACGAAACGACGGACTTTCACATCGCTTTCAAAAGTCGCGGCTTGAGCTATTGGTATTTTCAAGTGCGGGAAGCGCGAGAAATCCGTGATTTCACGCTCACTTTGAATCTGCCGACGTTGCCGAAATCAAAACTGAATTATCCCGACGGCTGCATGACGCCGACGGAAATCACGGCCACGAAAGACAATCAAGGAACCATTTTGACTTACCGGCTTGACCATGCACTGACCGACAAAGGCATGGGCATTTCGCTTCCCAAATTGTCGCAACCCGGCGAAACTACGCGCGCTGTTCTCGACGAAACGGAAAATGCGTGGCTGCTCGTTTTCGGCGTGTTGAGCTTGTCGTTCACAATCGCTTCCGCACGTCACGCGGTTTTGCTGACAATCCTTTTTACCATCGCCACCGCATTTGGTTACGGATTGCTCGCCGATTTCAGCGATTTACTTTTTGGGTTTTGGGGAACAGCCATCTTCATTTTGCTGCCCATGTTCGGACTACTTACATGGTTGCTGAAACGCACAATTCCACAAATCGGCAAATGGCTCGCCGCACAATTTTTATTGTTCAGCGTCATTTATCCATCAGTCGCCGGATTGGATGCCGACCGCCAATCGCTTTACCTGAATCTTTGCGCCTTAATCTTTTTGTCGTTCGTCGCGTGGCTGTTAATCAAAAATTTGGCGAATGAAAAAATTTCAGTTCAGCCGCAAATGGAAAGGACGCCTACAACCTAAAGGTCGTCTAAATGAAAAGGCCGCTGTAATTTTCACAGCGGCTTTTCATCAAATCATTTTATTACTGCGCTGGCGATGTTTTCGGCGTTTGCACAGCCAAAAGTTCGCCGAGCAACGCTGAGCCTTTCGGGATCAAGGTGATGGCCGCCTGATTGTCGAGGATGTTCTGCGTTTCAAGTGTTTGAAACAGCGCGTCGGAAACTTCTTTGTCCTTTGAAATTTCCTGCAACGCTTCGCCGACGATATGCGGGCGCATCGCCGCGGCTTTCGCAAATTCGATGGCTGCCTGCCGTTCCGCCGTGCTGGTGATAATGCTGACCTGATTCGCGCCGGCTTGTTTGATGGCCGCCGTGACCTGCCGCAAACGGTTCACGACTTTTTCCTCAATCTGCCGGATCATATTTTCGTCGCGGAAATGAACTTTGCGGATGTAAACCGAACCGAGCTGATAGCCCCATTCATTGGATTTGGGCGAGACTTCTTCGCGCACGGTCTGACTCATCGTGTGCCGGTCCTGCAACATTTTATCCAGCGGCAGATTGCTCAAACAACGAACCGTGGAATTGCTGACGTTCGCCGCGAGCGAACCGCGCGGGTCGGCATTTTTGAAAAGATACGCAATCGGATCGTTGATATACATTTCATACCAGATACCGATGCCCATCGGCGCGCCTTCTTCCGAATTCACCGGCTGGCTGCGTAGATAAGTCTGGTCGAGGCGCAAATCCAATTCGTAACACTTGCCGAAATAATTGACGATGAATGCGCGCGCGCCAAGTTTACTCGGGAGAAAATGCAATCCTGGCTCGCTCAACATGGCGATGACTTTGCCGAATAAAACGTAAACCTTGCAGCGCCCTTCGTTCACGACGGTGAAAAGCCCAAACAAGCGCATGAGACCGAGAACCATCGGCACGATAATCGCCCAACCCACGAGCGACGAAAAAAATGCGATGATAAAGATCATTGTTTTGCCTCCATGATGACGCGTTGCGCTTTGCTATAAAGCGAGAGCCGGACGTTGCGGATATACGATTCCAACGCGCCGTCGCCGGATTTTCTCAAATTCAACAATTGCTCGTTCAATTGTTTCAACGGTTCGACTTCGGCCTGCGCTTTGAGTGTTTCAATTTCCACCGCGCGCTTGGATTGTTCGATTTTTTGGTCTGCCGTCGCCTGCGCCAGACTGATGTCCGAGGAAACCTGATTGTGCGCCGTGTTGATCGCGGCGAGCGCGGATTCGACTTCCGGCGGCGGGTCAATGCCGGTGATCAAAGATGCGTCGAGCGTGATGCCGTAACGCGCGGCGGACGAAACACATTCCTGATCCATGTGTTCATTGATGTCGCGCAAGTTTTTCCGCAGGTCATTGATGGAAATTCCCGAAATGCCCGACACGCTGTTCACGTCTTCTTCCGGCAGCGAATCACCTTTCTTCGGCGCTTCGAAATTGGCGATGCGCTCGCGCAACACGGAAACAAAATAGCCCATCACGTGGCTGATGGGGTGTTTCACGCCGAACAGATACGCGTAAAGATTCCGCTCCGAAACGCGATAACGGATTTGCCCAGACAAGCCGGTGTTCAATTGATCTTTTGTGACGGCTTCGAGGATTTGCCCGTCCTGATTCGCCGACGGATCGTCCGGGTCGTGCGCCATGTTCAGCGTCTGTGTGGCGACCGAAACTTTGTAAATCTTTTCCCACGGCCATTTGAAATACGGGCCGCCCGGCGGAATCACGCGCACTTGCGGATAAACGTAACGTAATTTTTCGTCGTCGTTCAGCGATTCGGCAATGGGGTCACTCAACGTCGTCATGTCCGGCACGCGGTCGGCGCGGCCAAAAATGGTTTTCACCGCGCGCTCGTTCTGATTAACGGTGTAAAGCCCGCCCGCGAGATAACGCAACAGAAACCAGACGACAAAGCCAAGAATGGAGCCAAAAAATATTCCGCTCATAAGTTGGTGCCCTGTTGATACTGCACTTTGAAAATTAGACAAGCAAAAAGCCGCCGGAAAATTCCAGCGGCTTGAAAGCAAAAATCAAAGAGTGATTGTTAGTTTTTATTTGGCGGAAGCTTTCGGCGCTTTGGCCTCAATCTCCGTCGCGGTCATCGTATAATAGACCGTGACTTTATCGCCGACTTTCACGTCCGCGCCTTTGGTGGATTTGTCCACGGCGATCTCCCATTTCTGCTGCCCTTTCTGGACGACGATGGAACTGGCGTTGACCTCCAGCACCGGGCCGGTGACTTGATATGTTTTGACATCCGCCGCGCCAACCTTCGCGGCGGCCAGGCAAAGACTGAATGCAACCAGACTGATTGTGATGATTTTTTTCATAAGGTTATTTTGATTTGTGTTATGGATGTGGCTTTAATGACCTTGCTTTTCTAACCGACCGCCCATCCTTTGACAAGCGCATAAAAAAAGCCGCTCCGATTTCCAGAGCAGCTTTTTGAAACACCGATTCGCGCCAGCCAATTATTTTTTCTTCGCTTTGCGCTTTTCTTCAATTGCCGCCTGCGCCGCCGCCAATCTCGCGACCGGCACGCGGAATGGCGAGCAACTGACATAATTCAACCCGGCGCGATGACAGAATTTCACGGAATCCGGGTCACCGCCGTGTTCGCCGCAAATGCCGAGTTTGATGTCGGGTCGCGTCTTGCGGCCTTTCGTAATCGCGATTTCCATGAGTTGACCGACGCCGGTTTGGTCAATCGAAGCGAACGGATTTTTCTTGATGATTTCCGCTTCCTGATACGCGGCGAGGAACGAGCCGGAATCGTCGCGGCTCATGCCGAGGCACGTTTGCGTCAAATCGTTCGTGCCAAAGCTGAAAAATTCCGCCGTCTGCGCGATTTCGTCCGCCGTCAATGCGCCGCGCGGAATCTCAATCATCGTGCCGACGCTGTAAGTCAATTTCACTTTTTTCTCGGCCTGCACTTGCTGCGCGACTTCGTGGACAATCGCGACCTGCAAATCCAATTCCTTCTTGAAACCGACGAGCGGAATCATGATTTCCGGTTTGCATTTGATTCCCTGTTTCGTCGCGAGCGCGGCGGCTTCAAAAACGGCGCGCGCCTGCATCCGCGTGATTTCGGGATACTTGATTCCCAAACGGCAACCGCGAAAACCGAGCATCGGATTGAACTCGTGCAATTCGGTCACGCGCTGGATGATTTTTTCGACGTGAATTCCCATCTTGCGCGCGAGGTCAAATTGTTGCTCCTTCGAGTGCGGCAAAAACTCGTGCAACGGCGGGTCGAGAAAACGAATCGTTGCCGGAAAACCTTTGAGCGCTTTGAAAATGCCGTGAAAATCTTCGCGCTGATACGGCAACAATTTCGCGAGCGCTGCTTCGCGCGCGGGCAAGGTGTCGGCGAGAATC
This sequence comes from Verrucomicrobiia bacterium, assembly GCA_035546095.1. GTDB lineage: Bacteria > Verrucomicrobiota > Verrucomicrobiia > Limisphaerales > UBA11358 > UBA11358. Next base: position 74,339 of record DASZXB010000073.1, read on the forward strand.
ATCTCGCGCATCGCGTCAATGCGGTCGCCCTCGAAAAACATGTGCTCCGTGCGCGTCAATCCGATTCCCACCGCGCCGAACGCGACGGCGTTCGCGGTTTGTTCCGGCGTGTCCGCATTCGTGCGCACGCTCAAGCGCGTGAACTGCGCGCACCATTTCATCAATTGCGCGAAGTTTTTGAATTTCTCGGTTTTCTGCGCCGCCTTGTCGTTGTTGATGAGACCGGCGATGATTTCCGACGGCGCGGCTTTCAACTGTCCGGCATAGACCGTCCCCGCCGTTCCATCAATCGAAAGATAATCGCCTTCGTGAAAAGTTTGTCCGGCGACGCTGACGGTTTTTTTGTCGTAATCAATTTCCAGCGCGCTCGCGCCGCAAATGCAAACCTTGCCCATTTGCCGGGCGACCAATGCCGCGTGCGAACTCACGCCGCCGCGCGCGGTGAGAATTCCTTCCGCCGCAATCATGCCGCGCAAATCTTCCGGCGAGGTTTCGAGACGAACGAGCAAAACTTTTTCGCCTTTGTCGGCGGCTTGAACGGCGCGTTCGGCATTCAAATAAATTTTCCCGCTTGCCGCGCCCGGACCGGCAGGCAAACCCGTCGCAATGGCTTTCGCCTTTTTCACTTCGCTCAAATCAAAAATCGGCGCGAGCAATTGGTCGAGTTGGTCAGCCGGATTACGCAACACGGCGGTTTCCGCATCAATCAATTTTTCTTTCACCATATCGGCGGCAAATTTCAACGCGGCGGCGGCGGTGCGCTTGCCGTTGCGCGTTTGCAGCATGAACAATTTGCCTTCCTGCACGGTGAACTCGATGTCCTGCACGTCCTTGAAATGTTTCTCCAAAATTTTGCGGACATTGAGCAACTCCGCATAGCTCGCGGGCATCACATTTTTCAATTTCAAAACGGGTTCAGGCGTGCGCACGCCGGCAACCACGTCTTCGCCCTGCGCGTTGACAAGAAATTCGCCGTAAAATTCGTTCGTGCCGTTCGCCGGATTGCGCGTGAATGCGACGCCGGAGCCGGATTTGTCGCCCGTGTTGCCAAACACCATCGCCTGCACATTGACCGCCGTTCCCCATTCCGACGGGATATTATATTTGCGGCGATAAACGATCGCGCGGTCGTTCATCCATGAGCCGAACACCGCGCCCGCCGCGCCGCGCAACTGTTCCCACGGGTCGTTCGGGAAAACTTTGCCGGTGCGTTCTTTCACCAATGCTTTGAAACGTTTGACCAATTCCGCTTGGTCGGCGGCGGTCAATTCGGAATCAACAATGTCCTTGTGATACTTCTCATGCTTGAATTCGTGGATGACGGTTTCAAACGGTTCGTGATCTTCGCCTTCGCGTTTTTGCACGCCAAGAACCACGTCGCCATACATCTGGATGAAACGGCGATAACAATCCCAAGCAAAACGTGGATTGTTCGTGGCCTTTTCCAACGCGACGACAGTTTGGTCGTTGAGACCGAGATTCAAAATTGTGTCCATCATGCCCGGCATGGAATCGCGCGCGCCGGAACGGACGGCTACGAGCAATGGCGTTCCTGAAGTCGCGCCAAATTTTGTGCCCATGATGCGTTCCATGTTGGCGATGCCCGCTTCCATCTGCGCTTGCAATTCTTTCGGATAAGTTTTCTTATGCGCGTAAAAATAAGTGCAGACCTCGGTGGTGATGGTGAAACCGGGAGGCACAGGCAGACCGATGCGCGTCATTTCGGCGAGATTCGCGCCTTTACCGCCGAGCAACGGCTTCATCGAGCCGTCGCCGTCGGCTTTTTTGTTGCCCCAAGTGTAAACGTATTTTGTAGATTTAGCTTTGGCCATAAATTCAATTCAATGTATTGGTGTCGGAAAATTCAAAAAACGAGCGGCGAATCCTAGCAGAGCAAATCAAAGTGTCAATCCGATGAATGAAGTTTCACGCACACTGCCGCAAACAAAACAGAATCCTTAATTGGGGAATGGTCTTTGGGTGTAATAAATCGGCCACGGAGGTTGATTGACTTTGGTCATGCCGCCAAATTGCTGCAAATCCATCTTGCCTTGAATGTAAAACAGGTGAATAACTCCGTTTAACAGCATCACTTGAGGATGGCCAGCGGTCATTCCATCCTTCGCCCCATCAGTTACCCTCAACGGTTTCGTCCATGTGTTCCCGCCATCTTTGCTGGTCACATAGTAAATGTCGTTCGGGTCATAATCCGTGTGGTATCTTCCTGCACTTGGAATGCCCGCCCACGTGACGACCACCTTGTCTCCCTCTGCGGATATGCTCGGCGCGTAGCAATACTCAATTCCTTTGGACAAAAGAACGTCTTTACTCCAATTCGAGTCAGAGTCTTTTCGATGAGAATAGTATATGTCGTCGTTTTCAATCGCTGGACCAGAAAGGTCGAATCTCCATTTATTGTGCCGGCGGTCCATCCAGCAGACATGAACTGTGTCGTTTTCTGCTACGCTAACATAACATCCAAGTTCCTTGGCGAAAGTCTTTGTTACCTGCCTCGGTGTTTCCCATGCACCGCCTTCGACTGGTTTGCGGCTAAACCATAATTCCAACTCTCGACCAGTCTTATTATTGCGTCCAGTGACGAAATAATAATAATAATGTTTGCTTTGATACATTGCCGGACTCATTGCTTCCAAATCAGTTATCCGCTCCATTTGCCAGACCATTCCGCCATCGAGCGAATGAAAAACCCCGTCCTCAAAAGGCCCGCGCTCTATTCTCACACTTTGTCCAAAATAGGTGACGACACGACCATCCAGACAAAAGGGGATATACAAATCAGTGTCATTGATCACACCAATTCCCAAATGGGGAAAATCACGTTTGCCGGGGTCATTCAATTTGACGTCTGATTGATTTACTGCAAAAAAGGTAGATTTGTCTGTTAGCCATTGTTTTTCTTGAATAGTTCGGACTAATACATTTTCAGCCGCGGTCATTTGCCCAATAAGCACTTTCATAACTAGCTGATCATTTTCTGTGTATCCTTGTTCAAACATCACTCTATCGCCGGGCTGGTTTATGTCAGGCTCTGCCCAAAAATACCCATTGGGAATACCATTAAGACGCACTTCCGACCAAGACTTACTATCACGATCCATTAAGAAACACTTCGCTGACTTATCGTCAAGCCCCTGCAATGTGATGATTGTATCGTGCCACTTATACACATTCACTCCACCGACCAGGCTATCCTTGCTGCTAGTTACGGTTGTTGGAGTTGCCCAATCTTGATCTGCTTGCTCGGCAAGTTTATCACAGCCGGTTAAAAGCCAGACCATTAACAGAGATGTTAACCAAACAATCGGCCTTTTCATAAGTTCATTGAAGGTCTTCTCGTAAATGAGTTAAAGATTATTCGCCGACGAAATGCAAGGCAATGTTCCGCGAATGTCCGCGAATACGATGTTCCCAAAGATAAATTCCCTGCCAAGTGCCGAGCGCGAGTTGTCCTTCGTGAAATGGAACGCTCAAATTCACCGCCGTCAACGCCGTGCGAACGTGCGCGGGCATATCGTCGTCGCCTTCTGACGTATGAATGAAAATCGCATCGCCGTCCGGCACGAGACGCTGAAAGAACGCTTCCAAATCGCGGCGGACATCCGGGTCGGCATTTTCCTGAATCAACAATGAAGCGGAAGTGTGCCGCAAATGAATCGTCAATAACCCTTCGCGGAATTTATTTTCGCGCACCCATCTTTCAACTTCATCCGTGAATTCGTAAAGTCCGCGTCCGCGCGTCGAAATCGTCAATTCATGAAAAGATTGGCGCAACATTTTGATTTATTTGGGATTATGTCGTCCACAAACCATACGATAATTCCCTCTCCCCGTCCAAGCGGGAGAGGGTCAGGGTGAGGGGTTCGTCATTTGTTCTTGAAATCAAAGCTCCTCACCCCAGCCCCAACTTCTGCTGGTTTTTGCACAATTCTACGGAAGATGGAGTGTTGGAATAGGTTATGTCAATCCTGCGGTCGCCGATGACGATTTTTTCGATGAGAGCTTCGACAATCATCCGCCTCTCCGGCGAGGGCAAATCCGGCCAGCGTTCGTGAAGCGAATGAGGCTCGTGCAACACATCATCGGCGGACAGGCGGTTGACGCGCAGGAAATCCACCCTCGCCTCCAATTCGGGCAATTCGGTTTCCAACTGCTTCTTACGCTGTTCGAGCGGGGCGTAGATGTCCTTGAAGCCGTCGCCCGAAATCTGTTGGTTCAAATATAACTGGTGCGTCTGGCGCATCTCCTCGCGCACTTTCTGCACCTCGCGTTTGAGGATTTCGAGCAGGGCAGACTTTTCGGCAAGGTGGCGGTCGGCTTCCTGCAAGTGGCGGGCAAGGCATTTGGCGGTTCAGTTGGATTGTAGGTTACGCTTTCACTTGGTTCAGCAGCCGAAAAGCCAGTCCAGCGTCTATTTTTCGCGAATTTTCACTGGCGCACTTCGGTATTGGTTGGCGTGTCGAGTTCAATTCTGGGAATCACGTTTAGGATTGATATGGCGCAGGGCATGAATTACTAGTGGAATCACCATCAGCCTATTGTCACATATGCAAGTCATTCGAGATATTTGCCCCGTCCGTTTGTGCGTGTGGTGGCTGTTGTTGTTTCAATTTCTTATCCACGCCTCGGCGGCTGATGCCACCTGGTCCATGCGCTCCTGGCAGGCCAGCGAAGGTTTGCCGGACGACACGGTGGTGGGCGTGGGACAGACCCCTGATGGATTTTTATGGGTAGCCACCCGCGAAGGCCTGGTCCGTTTTGATGGACAACATTTCCGCGAATACCTGTTGGATACCGGCACGGATATTCCGGCTAGTTCGTTAGAAGCGATGCTGGTGGACAAACGCGGGCGGTTATGGATCGCCAAGACCGGCGGCATATTGCTCTGCGTGGATGAAGGTAGCTTGAAGAATTTCACCTTGTCGGAAGCAATGCGGAATTTGCAGTGCATGTCCATAACTGAAGACAACGATGGGGCGATCTGGATGACTTTCACCGGCGGCAAAATCATCCGCTTTCAGGAGGGTAAGGAGCGAGACCTGACGGATCAGGATGGACTGCTACCCGGCGCGGGCGTCAGATTGTGCTGCGATGACAAGGGACAGATCTGGATTATCAAGGCCGGACAGTTGGGGGTGTTCCGGCAGGGCAAATTTGTTTCTTTGCAGCCGGTGGCCGGAACTACGATGCGGATCGGCGCCTCGCATTCCGGCGGCATCTGGATATGTGCTGACGATGTCCTGTATAAATTCAGTGAAGCAGGCGGATTGGTGGAATGCGGCCGGTTGCCCAGGTCTTCGCCGGAGGTGAAACCCACCGACGTTTTTGAGGACCGGAGCGGTGCCGTGTGGATCGGCACGGAGCAGGCCGGGTTGTTTCGTTTCAACGACGGCGGCTTTACCTACGTAGAGACTTCGCACCATGAAATCTGGCCCGTCACCGAGGATCGCGAGGGAAATATCTGGGTCGGCACACACGGCGGCGGCTTAAACCGCCTGCGGCCGAGCGCGATGGACTTGGAGGAGGTCACTTCCTCGGTCGATGGCGACAGCGCGCAATCCATTTGCCAAGCTAATAACGGCGGTCTCTGGGCGGCAACGCGCGGCGGAACACTGGTCCGGCGACAGGCGGACGGCGATTGGGAGCCGGCCACGAGCAACACCGGTTGGCCGGGCATAAAGGTCAATTGTGTTGCCGCCGATCCAGCAGGCGGCCTGTGGCTGGGGGCGAAGGGAGCCGGATTGATCTCCTGGCGGCCGGGTGAAACGAACTGGACCAAAATCGAAGGCACGGGCCAGTCTGGCGGTTTTGCGCGGGCATTGCTGGCCACAGTGGCCGACGAGGTATGGATCGGGACCGAACGCCCGAATATGCTGCAACGATTGAGCCATGGGGTGCTCCAAAATTTCCCGCTACCGACGAACTCCGGCCCCGTTTGTTGCATGGCGCGGGATGCGGCGGGAAATGTCTGGGCCGCCACTATCAATGGCCGGCTGCTGCGGGTGAGCCAGGACAAAATTTTTGACGAGACGACGAAGACCCTGCCGGTTCCGATGGCCATTGAAAGCATGGCGGCGACGGCGGACGGGAGCTTGTGGATCGGCTACGGGCGTAAAGGACTTGGCCGGTTGAAGAACGGCCTGTTTACGCATGTGAGCACAGAACAAGGGCTTTTTGACGATCATATTTTGCAGATTGTTCCGGACGGAAAAGGACGGCTCTGGCTGGCCGGCAACCAAATAATTTTTTTTATATTGGAAAACGAATTTGACGATGTGGCCGCCGGTCGCAGCCCGGCGTTGTCGTCGGTGGTGGTGGAATCGGACGACGGGGCAAAAAATTTGCAGACTAGCCGTGGATTCTGGCCAGGGGCATTGCGTACCCGCAGCGGCCAGATAATAGTTCCCAAAGCCAACGGCTTTGCGGTGGTGCATGAAATGAAATTGTCCGCCGGACCGCCGCCATTGGTGGTGATCGACCGGGTGGTGGTGGATGGCCATACCGTGGCCGCCTACGATATCGTCGATTCCGCCGACAAAATGATCCGGTTGCGGCCATTGGAACCAGACCGGCCGGCATCCGCGGTGCAGTTGCCGCCCGGCCCGGAACAGGTGCGCGTGGAATATACTTCGCCCGCATTCGGCGACCTGTACAACACCCGGTTCAAATACCGCCTGCACGGACTGGATGAGAAATGGGTGGATGCTGGAGATCAGCGCGCCGTCACCTATCCGAAACTTTCCCCGGGGAATTATCAATTCCAAGTGATGGCTCGCCATGCCGACGGCAGTTGGAGCCGGGCGGCGGCACTTGACCTGACTGTTTTGCCAGCCTTCTGGCAGACGTGGTGGTTCCGGGTATTGATGGCGGTTTTGGTGCTGATAGTGGTGGCGCAGACGGCGCGCACACTTGAGAAACGTCGCATCCAGCTCCGCCTGGAACAGGCCGAACGCGAACATGCTCTCGAACGCGAACGCACCCGCATCGCCAAGGATATCCACGACGACCTGGGGGCGAATCTGACGGAAATCAGCCTGCTCAGCGAAATCGCCCAAAGCGCAAACGCGGCCTCGCACGAGGTCCAGACGGATGTCCGGCAAATCGGGGAAAAGGCGCGGGCGTTGACCGTCCTGATGTCGGAAATCGTCTGGGCGGTGAATCCGCGCAATGATACTCTTGAAAGTTTCGTCACGTACGTCTGCAATTTCGCCGAGGATTTTCTGAAACGGGGCGGCATCCGTTGCCGGTTGGATGTGCCGGCGCATCTGCCAGGCTCGGTGGTCACCTCGGAGTTTCGCCACAACCTGTTTCTCGTGGTCAAGGAGGCCTTGAACAATGTCGTGAAATATGCCCAGGCTTCGGAGGTGCAGATCCGTTTCGGCCTAGAACCGGATGGTTTCAAGGTGACCATCACCGACAACGGCCGGGGGATCGATATTTTGCCGGGGCAATCCGAAATGGAACGGCGGAAGACTGGAAGAAATAACGGCCTGATTAACATGCGCGAACGGGTCGAGCAATTGGGGGGAAATTTTCAATTGATCAGCCAGCCCGGCGTTGGCACCAAGGTGGAGTTCAGCGTGCCATACGTTCGCCATTTCCGTAACTGACCCGTGCCCGCAGCGGGTATATCATTTGACCGACTGGCCCGTGGCTGCCGGGGCGCGATAGACTGCGCCAATGATCACCGTCGGCGACATAACCACTGCGACAATTGTTAATTTAGAGGGATTGGAAATGGATGTGAAAGTTTCCATCGTCGAGGACGACCCGGGCATCCGGGCCGGCTTGGTGCGTCTTTTGCAGCGCACCGCAGGCTTCAAGTGCTTGGGCAGCTATCCCAATGCGGAGGTCGCTATGCAGGAAATCGCCCGGAACAAACCAGACGTGGTATTGATGGACATCAATCTGCCCGGTATGGATGGCGTGGAGTGCGTGCGTCAGTTGAAGTTGCAGCAGCCTTCGCTTCAGGTCTTGATGCTCACCGTCTATGACGATCCACAACGGATTTTCGAGGCACTGGCCTCCGGTGCGACCGGCTATCTGATGAAACACACGCCGCCGCCAGAATTGATCGAGGCGATTCGGGACATAAGTCAGGGCGGCGCGCCCATGAACAGCCAGATTGCGCGCCGGGTGGTCGAGTCTTTTCAGAAAAATGTGCCCGCGCAGGAAATGGAACATCTTTCCCCGCGCGAAAAGGAAATTTTGGAATTGCTGGCGCAGGGGTATCTCATCAAGGAAATCGCCGATAAAATTGGCATCGGTTTTGGAACGGTCCGCAGCCACATCCGGCACATTTACGAAAAACTGCATGTCCGTTCCCGCGCCCAGGCCGTGGCGCGGCTTTACAGCAAGTCCTGACAAAGGGTACGGCATTTGTCCGGCCCGGCGATTGTCGCCTTGCCGACGAGCAACTTTCTAAAGGTCCATTACTGATCAATCAACCATGAGCGACACGAGCATGTGAATGGCAATTAAAGATTTGTCCCTCCAACTAAAAAATCAAAATGAAAAAAATTACGAACCTAATCAAACCCGGTCTCATATCGGTCTCCCTTTTCCTGATGGCCCTGCCGGTTTGGGCAGATGAATCATTTGGCACTAGTCTTGGCGGGCTATCGATGGTGGATACGCAGGCAGAGTCGCGTTCCATCAGCGCGGAAAATTTCACGGGCGCCAAGGGACAAGGCGGGATGGCCATTCATGGTATCAGTCAATTTGCCGCCGCGGAACTAGGACAGACCTGGAAGGTGTCGCCCGCGGTGGGAATCGGACCGCACTCGACTTTCGATCTGGCGGACATTTCAGGGCCGGGATGTATCAATCACATTTGGATGACACCCAGCGGCGATTGGAGCGCGATCATGATCCGCATCTATTGGGATGGCGAAACCAATGCCGCCGTCGAGTGTCCCTTGGGAGCTTTTTTTGCCTCCGGCTGGAACAAATACAGCCAGATAAACTCGTTGCCGGTGTGCGTGAACCCCGGCAGCGGGCTGAATTGTTATTGGTCTATGCCGTTTCGCAAGCGGGCGCATATCACGATCGAGAACAAGGCGGATGCCGGCATCTTATTGTTCTATCAGGTGGATTATACCTTGGCCAAGGTCCCGAAAAATGCCGGCTATTTTCATGCCCGATTCCATTCCGAAACCCCGCTCAAATCCCCCGGAACCTACACCATTCTGGATAATGTGCGGGGCGAAGGCCAGTACGTCGGTACTTACATAGCGATCAAAGTCCACAATTCCGGATGGTGGGGCGAAGGAGAGATAAAATTTTTCATGGATGGCGACGACAAATTTCCCACCATCTGCGGCACCGGCACGGAAGATTATTTTTGCGGTTCATACGACTTCCACAATTACGCGACCGGAAAATACCAGAAATTTTCCACGCCTTATAGCGGCCTCGCCCAGGTGCTCCCGCCCGATCAGATCTATCAACCGGAGCAATGTTTCGGACTTTACCGCTGGCACATCACCGACCCCATCCGGTTCCACAAGGAACTGAAGGTCACGATCCAGGACTTGGGTTGGAAATCTGACAAACATTACAGGCTGCTGCAGGACGACATTTCTTCCGTGGCATTTTGGTATCAGAAATAACCCAGCTATCGAATTTCAAGCAGTTTCATCGTCGGCCCCGGCTTGAAAAATCGCAAGCCGGGGCCAATTTTTCGTTCCATCCGGCAAAACGGCAGCCGTCAATTTTTGGCCCAAATTCCATCTCCGGCGGACCGGTATATCATTTGAGAGAGGTGACAAAAAAGAAATGAACTATAGAATTTTTACATGACTCCAAACAACCTCAAACAACCTCAAACAAACTAAAACTATGAAAAAAACATCTGACTTATTTCAAATTGGACTGGTAGCCATTGGCTTGATGGTTTCATCAAACCTGCATGCCGCACCGGTCCAATTATCCAATACCTGGCAAGCTTTTGACCCCGCGGGATTGCTAACCTTGTCCGGACAAAGCAGCCAGGGGTTCACCGCAACCATTGCCACCAACACGAGTCCGCTCGGTAATGCGGCGCTGTCACGGATTTTCCAGACGTTTTCTGACGTACCTTTTACCAACATTGGAACCAGTGTTGAGGTGTCATTTGATGTGATATTCAATGACGTTGCCAATGTTGGGGACACAACTTGGCGATTTGGCTTGTGCAACACCAATGTCAACGAACTTATTTCACCCATGATTGACACAGGCCCTCCAGCCGGGACAAGTATGCGCAGCCGCATGGGAAATCGCGGAGTAACGAAACCTGGCCCCATTACTTTGGATCCGGACAATCCGGGGAACTTCGAGGTGACCAATTGGAATAACGGATTCATTTTAAGCTTTAATCTCGCCGGTGATTTGGCGCTCGGCACGGCTATATTTTCTCACAATAGTGTTAACGGAGATATGGTTGGCCCCAATAACATTGGACTTGGCCAATCCGGTTATTTGTCCACGGTTCAACATTTCCGTTACTCGGTGGAACGAATCCCCGGTCAGTTGCTGATGGCTTGTGTTTGGCAGAACACATACAACGGTGTCGCAGACTTTGAATCAATCTGTGGAGAATATGACGAGTCCAACAGCACTAATACCCCGGTGGATTGGGCTCAAGTCAACGCTTTTGCCTTCTGTTGCACGGGTTCCAGCTTGTTTGCTGCGGGCAGTGGAAGTTACACAATTACCAACTTGACGATTTCAACTGGATACCCAATCTCCAATGTCACGCGTGACCCGAATTCCGGCGACGTTGCGTTGACTTGGGAAACGACGCCTTACGACAGTGAAATGGGTGTAAATTATAGTGTGCAATATTCCACCGACTTGGTTTCGTGGACGACGCTCGCAACGTTGCCCGGTGAAGACCAAACCGATGCCGCGACATGGGGATATTGGGCAAGTTACACAGATTCAGCACCTGCGGATCAAATGCGCTTCTATCGCATTCAAAGAGTGTATCCGTGATTTGGATCTAAGAAAATCATTCGCATAAATGCGTCATGTTTCTTGATTCATTTAATTCGTCTTCCCAAATGCCTGGCAATTCTGACAAGAGCGTTGGAATTGCCAGGGCGTTTACTTTAATCGAATTGCTGGTCGTCATTGCCATCATTGCCATTTTGGCGGCGATGCTTTTGCCGGCCTTGGCGAAAGCCAAACAAAGGGCGTGGTCGGCTAATTGCTTGTCTAATCTTCACCAGCTTGGAATTGCGGAGGTTTTATATCTCAACGACAACAACGATGCTTTTCCGTTTAGCAAGAATGGCTGGCCAACTTTGCCGTTTGTAGATATCTTGAATCTGATCAACTCTTATGTGAGTACAAACAGCCGGACCATATATCGGTGTCCGGCTGACCAAGGTCTTGGATGGAACATTCAATGGGCCGAGACTACCGGGTATATTTCAACTAATGCGCTGCCTTTTCCTTGTTCTTACATCGGGTCCTATGCCCAATTTTATGATAATGATACAGTCACCACGCCCACCCAGCGACATGGCTTTGAGGTGACTCATCCCACACAAAAAGCCTTGCGAGGTTGCTTTGCCAGCAAGGCAGTTAGCCCGCTGCCTTTTGATGTCAGCACCGCGGCACAAAGAACCTACGGCGGACATTCAATAAATGGCATGCTATTGCTGTTTACCGATGGTCACAGCCAATTCGCCAAGTGGCAACAGCTAGTGCCTTGCACGCTATCCACACCCAGCCAGCCCGATTACAACTTCGATTGGACATTAAACGGACTGCGCGGGGTGGATCTCAATTAAAGGCAAACGTAATTTTTTCAAAATGAATTTAAATTGTGATAGCGGTGGTCGGAAAAGAAATCTGTTGCCAACACATCCGGCATTCACCTTGATTGAGCTGTTGGTAGTTATCGCCATCATCGCCATTTTGGCGGCCATGCTGTTGCCCGCTTTGTCTGCTGCTAAATTCCGGGCAAAGGTCACCAATTGCACCAGTAATTACCGTCAATGGACGGTCGTTGCCAACGTATATGCTTCAGACAACACAAGCGGAGCACTGCCTTCATTTCCTGTCGGGAATGTTGGTATGAACCCCACGGATGTTGCCGGAAGTTCTCCATCAAGTCCGGGAATGATTCTTTCTTTGGCTCCATATGGATTGACAATTCCAATGTGGTTTTGCCCAGTGCGGCCGGCTGAATATGAAGCCGCACAGACATCCTTTTCCGCCACTGAAGGACATTCGCTTTCAACGATGAACGACCTTAACCAATACTTTCAAGATCGTTTCCCAGGAAATTTTTTTGCGATTCTTTATCACTGCTGGTGGGTGCCGCGACTGGCCAGTGGCAATACCTGGTTTCCCGTGCCGCAACAAGTGGATAGCAGCATTTACACTGCGAACGCCACTTTCTCTGTATATAATCAAACCCTCGGTTGGCCAAGGCGAACAAGTGACAAGATAGTTTCAACGCAACCAATCATCAGCGACTTTTGCCAGGAAAATGGTAAAAGTCAACCCTTCAAATATGCGGATCAAACTACAGGCCACCCTTCTGGAGGGCACATCGTCAATCTGAACTTGGGCTACGCGGATGGTCACGTGGAAACCCATCCTGTTTCCAAAATACAGTGGCAAATGACCGGAAATAGTGGAAGCCAGAGCTTTTTCTACTGATTTACCTTCCGGTTGCGGGACATTCATTATGTATCAGAAATTTTCCAGCCTGCTTTCAATTTCTCTGCTTTGCTGCGGAAATATTTTTGCGGCTGATCTGACACACTATGTAAATCTGTTTATCGGAACAAAGGCTGGTTCCGGCAATACCTATCCTGGGGCGCAAATGCCGTTTGGGATGATTTCCTGGAGTCCGCAAACGGCGGATTTTGGCTGGACACCTTCCGGTTATGATTATCGCAACCACAAAATCTACGGTTTTGGCGTCACTCATCTGAGCGGCGCGGGCTGTAGCGCCACGTGCGACCTCCCTTTCATGCCATGCACCGGTGAATTGTCCGCTTCCCCAGTCACAAATCGTGATGTTTACGCCTCGATTTTCTTTCACACAAACGAGACAGCCACGCCCGGATATTATTCGGTCAAACTGGCGACTTGGAATATTGATTTTGAAAATACGGTCAACAGCCGATCCGGCATCGCGCACATTGACTTTCCATCCACCGCCGGCGCCAACCTGGTTCTCAATCCAAATGCCGATGGCAACGGTCTGCAAGACGGCTTCATCTCAATTGATCCGGTCAATCGGGCGATTTCGGGCTGGGTAAAAAGTGGAGACTTTTGCGGAATTACCGGGAGCCAATATGTATTATACTTCCATGCCCGGTTTGACCGTCCGTTTGAAGGCTTTGGCACCTGGCATAATGATCAAAAAAATCCCGGCTCAACCTCCGTCCAGGGCAAGGGAGTCGCGTGTTACCTCACTTTTGATTGCACTCAAAAGCGTCGGGTAACCATGAAATTAGGGATCTCTTTTGTCAGCATCGCCAATGCAAAACTAAACGCGGATACGGAAATTCCCGCCTGGAATTTTTCCAAGGTCAAAAACCTCGCGGCTGAGGAATGGAACCGTCGTCTGGGCCGGATTCTGATCGAAGGCGGAATGTCGCAGGACCTGACCATTTTCTACACGGCGCTCTATCATTCATTGGTGCTGCCCTCGATCTTTGAAGATGTGAACGGGCAATATATTGGGATGGATAATCAGATCCACTCTGTTCCCGCCGGACATCATTTTCTGGCGACGTTTTCCGGTTGGGATACTTATCGCACCCAAGCGCCGCTATGGGGCCTGCTTTACCCCGATGCCGCGAGCGATTTTTGCTCGTCATTTCTGGCCATGTCGCAACAAACCCAATACAAAGGCGGCGGCGGACTTCCTTTATGGAGCATGTTCAACGATGAAACCATGGTCATGGCCGGTTATCCCGCCGATCCTTACATTGCCAGCGCCTGCGCTTTTGGTGCAACCAATTTTGACCTGATGGCCGTCAAAAATGTGATGGTGGATTCGGGAAAAAACCAACGCTGGTGCGGACGCAATTTAAATTATACCTGGGACCATCTGTTGGAATACGAAAAGTATGGTTACTATCCGGCGGACGTCACAGATGCATCCTGTTCCAAAACCGCCGAGTTTTCCGTGGCTGATTTTTCCATCGCCCAAATCTGCAAAGCTACAGGTGATTCAGAAAACTGCGATTACTTTCTCAAACGCTCGCAAGGTGTTTTTGATCTAATCAATCCGAAGCACGGCTATTTACAGCAGAAAAATGCCGACGGCCGGTGGGTTGAGCCGTTTGATTGTTTTGCCGGCAACGGATTTATGGAGGGAAATTCCGCGCAATACACCTGGATGATTCCGCAGAACCTGAACCATCTCATCGAAATGCTTGGCGGCCGGCAAAAAGCCGAAGCACAACTGGACGAGCTGACGGCGCAGGTCGCCACCGGCTATGCCTACCAAAGTAAATATTACGATGCTGGAAATGAACCATGTTTCGGCGCGATGCCGGTTTATAACTGGCTGCAAAAACCATGGAAGGCCGGGGAAAAAGTGCGGGCGATCCTGCTGAATTGCTTTCACGACAAACCCGCCGGGATTCCCGGTGATGACGACAGCGGTGCCATGTCTTCCTGGTATGTCTTCATGGCGTTGGGACTGTATCCAGAAATTCCCGGCGTCGGAGGTATGACTGTTTTAAGTCCGCTATTTCCGAAAGCCGTTTTGAATCTGCCTAACGGTAAGAAGGTTGTCATTACGGCCAAAAATGCCTCTCGTGAAGCCAAGTACGTTCAGGCGATGACCATTGATGGAAAGCCGAATTCAAATTTATGGCTATCCATGAACGAATTGAAAAAAGGAGCCTCGCTAGGTTTTGTGATGGGCACACATCCAAATCCGGACTGGGGAACGGCCGCCGCCGATGCCCCACCCTCGTTTAGCCCGCATGAAACCCAACCTTGATGAATTGTCCGCCTAAACTCAATGCCATGAAAATCGTGACCCTGATCCAAAAATCGTATCTCTTGCTAAGCTTCCTTCTAATTGGCGGAAGCTGTTTCATAACACCGCGAACCTTGGCCGGAGCGGCCGATCAGCCTTCGCCAGCATTAAATTCCAATGACTCAACAACCCGGGACAATGAACGGATGAAGTGGTGGCGTGCCGCCCGCTTTGGCATGTTTATTCATTGGGGGATTTACGCCGTGCCTGCCCATGGCGAATGGTATATGACCCAAGGGCATGTCCCGCGCGATGTTTATGCCAAATACGCCAGCCGGTTCAACCCTACCAATTTTAACGCCCGGCAATGGGTGGAAACCGCCAAGGCCGCCGGCGTAAAATATCTGGTCATCACGTCAAAACATCATGATGGCTTTTCCATGTTTGATACCAAGGCCACGACCTATAATGTTGTGGACAGCACGCCGTGGCATCAGGATCCGTTGAAAGCATTGAGTGAGGAATGTAGCCGTCAGGGCATCAAGTTTTGCGTCTATTATTCCATCATGGACTGGCACAGTGCCTGTCAGCAGGAGGCCACTCAAGATGTGGAACATCCGACTTATAATCCAACCACCTTCAAGCCCGGTAAAAAGGAGGAATACGTATCATTCATGAAGACGCAGCTACAGGAGCTGGTGGCCCAATATCATCCCGCGGTATTGTGGTTCGATGGCGAATGGATGCGCGACTGGACGGAAAAAGATGGTCAGGAGCTTTACGATTATCTGCACGCGTTGGACCCGGGCTTGATCATCAATAATCGGATCGGAAAGCGCGGCCAGAAGCCGGGCGATTTTGGAACGCCGGAACAAACCATTCCGCCTAATGGTTTGGACGGCCAGGATTGGGAAACCTGCATGACGATCAATAACAACTGGGGGTTCAACAAAAAAGATTTCGATTGGAAATCAACTGCAACTCTCGTTCGAAACCTGATAGATATCGCCAGCAAAGGAGGAAATTATTTGTTGAATGTGGGGCCCGATGCCACCGGTGAAATTCCTGCTCCGGAAGTTCAGCGGTTGACGGAAATGGGCGGCTGGCTCAAGGTCAACGGTGAGGCAATTTATGGCACGACCGCCAGCCCGTTCAAAAATCAATTTGCTTGGGGACGCTGTACGCAAAAAAACGACCGGGAAAGGACTATTTTATATCTCCACGTTTTTGACCGGCCGGCTGACGGCAAACTTTTCCTCCCCGGCTTGCAAAACAAAATCACCAGAGCCTACATTTTATCCGATCCCCAAACCGCCGTTTCAATCGTGGTTGAAAATGGAGGGGTCACGCTTAACCTGCCCGCCAAGGCGGCAAATGAAATATCTTCAACCGTCGTGTTGCAAATGGACGGGCCCGTAAACATCAAGCAATAGCCTTCCTTCATTATGAATGGAGCGGGCGAAGGGAATCGAACCCACGTTACGTTGCCTTAATCGAGAAAAATCTTTTACCTTTTAACAATTTAGCCAAAGTATCCATTTGTTGTTCGTCGGGCTGGTCTGTGCCGTCCTCCCACGAGCGGATAAGTGCGAGTGCAATACCTATTTTCTCGGCCAAGTGGTAAGACGCGAAATTTTTGGCGATACGGTTAACACGAATCCAGTCGCCAACTGTTTTGACGCATAAAACCAGTGGCTTTTCTTGCTTCGGTTGGGTAGTTTCTGGTTCAAATTCGATTGAAATTATGCGCTGTGCAATACCCAACAGAGCTACTCTCCTCGTTTAGCAAAGAGAGGGAGAAAAGTTTGGACATCATTGGCGTTGCTCACATCAAAGATATCATTCCAACAGCATTTAGGATTCATTGCGGATTTACCGATGCGCCCTTCTCCGTCAACATTTTTTCCAATTCGGGATTGTGCGGATGTCCGTCGTCCAGCGCCTTTTGATAATGCCAACGCGCGAGTTCCACGAGCGGCGGTTGCGCAGTAATATAAATGACGGCGAGATTGTTATGCGCTTCGCCGTAATTCGGGTCAATCTGCAATGCTTTGCGCAACGCGGTTTCGGCCTGCGCGCGCAATCCTTTGTCGGCATACGTCACGCCGAGATAATTTTGAATCTGCGCGTTCTGCGGATCGAGGCTTGCCGCGCGGCTCAAGGTGTTCAACGCGCCGTCGTAATCTTTTTTGAGATATTGCAGACGGCCAAGAACAGTCAAATCATAAACGTCATCGGGACTCTGCGCGAGTGCCTGATGGATGTATTTCTCCGCTTCATCCAATTTGCCCAATTCGATGTCAATCGTCGCTAGATTGGCCAGCGCGGCTCCGTTGTTTTCATCGCGCCGCAAAATCTGCGTGTAAATGTCTTCGGCCTTGTCGAACTGGTGCGAGGAAAAATCCCTTTGCGCCTGCGCGACTAATATGGCGGTGTCCGCAGGCATTTCGTCGGAATTATGATTTTTGTCCGCAGTGATCAATTGCGGCTCCGATTGCTTGAACAGCGCCAGTTCTTCCGGCGTGTAAGGCACGACGTGCGCTTCGTCCGCCGCCAAACGCGCGCGCAACGTCTCCAATTCACGTTGGATTTCCGCCGACGGAACGGAATTGGCGGTTCCCGATTGGAGTTGTTGCAAGCGATTTTCCAGCGCGAGCCGCTCCAGCCAATTGATGTTGGCGTCGGATTGCAATTTGGTGATTTGCGCCTGCATCTGCGCCAATTGCGAACCTGCCGCGCCGGTCGAACGCAATTCTGCCAGTTGCTTTTTCAGCAATTGATTTTCCTCGCGCAACGTCGCGGTGTCTTTCGCGCTCAATTGCAAATTTTCGATTTGCGCCTGCAATTTTTGGTTTTCCGCCGCGAGTTTGTCGGCGCGTTTTGTTTGTTCCGCCAATTTTTGGTTTGAGCTGTCCAGTTGCCGACGCAATTCTACCGTTGCCGCCGCGCCGACACCGATGGCCGCGTTGTTTTGTGCCTGCGTGAGGCCGGCTTTCAGCAAATCATTTTGTTTCATCAGCGATTGGATTTGTTCCTGCGCCTTGGCCAATTCGCCCGCGTCAACCGTCGCCGGTTGCACGGACAACGCTTCCTTGAGTTTGGATTGCAGTGTCGTGTTGTCAGTTTGCAATTGACGCACTTGATCGTGCAGCGCGTTCAATTGTGATTGCAAATCAGCGGCGGTCGCAGGAACGGCATTTGAAGTCGCCACCGTTTGCGCCGGTTGATTGGTGGCGGGTGGCAATTGCGCGGAAACTTCGGAAATTTTTTGCGCGAGATAATTCAAGCGATAGGAAACGATGTTGGTGTGCCAATCCGGATAAACTTTCTGGAATTTTTGCAGTTCCGATTGCGTTTCCGCGTATCCGTTCAACGCCTGTCGCAACGCGCCGGAATTCTGCAACGCGTCCGCTTGTTGCATGAGGCTATAAATGATGACGTATTGGTCGTCGGGATTTTGTTGCGCGCGCGCCTGCGGCAAAGCGAAGGCAAAACACAAAAGGACAAAAGCGGTGAAACGTTTCATGCGGGAAAAATAGCCGATGGCAGCGGTCTTTGGCAACGCTGACCGCGCAGTTGACCAGCAGAGCCGCTTTTGTTAGCTTTCAAATCCGTCTGGCATGAACACGACCTTGAACCAACACGTGCTGGTATTGAACCGGTTGTGGCAGGCGGTCAACGTCTGCACCGCCCGGCGCGCGCTCACATTGCTTTTTCAGGGTCAGGCGCAGGTGGTTGTCGGCGCCGAAGACGGCTCGTTCCGCACTTTCAATTTCCACGAGTGGCGCGATATTTCCACCGATGCGCCGCACGAAGAATCCGTCCACGCCATTTCCTTCCGCGTCCGCGTGCCGCGAATCATCCTGCTGGTGATGTATGACCGTCTGCCGAAAAAAGAAGTGAAATTCACGCGGCACAACATTTTTGAGCGCGACAAAAATACCTGCCAGTATTGCGGCAATGTCTTTGAACGCAGCGAATTGAATTTGGACCACGTCATTCCGCGCGACCGCGGCGGCCCGACGACGTGGGAAAATATCGTTTGCTCCTGCATCAGTTGCAATACGAACAAGGCCAATCGCACGCCGCAGGAAGCCGGAATGCGTCTCGTCCGCAAACCCAAACGTCCGAAGTGGCGTCCGTTTGTGCAAATCAATTTTACCCTGCACCGGCACGAAAGCTGGAAACATTTCGTGGACTTGGCTTATTGGAACGTCGAATTGGGCGAGGAAGTCGAGTGAGAATTTAATTTCTTTCCGCCGTCTTCGCCGCTTCAATCATTTTCCAGAATTCAGGATTGTCCTGCAGCGCCTCGTCCTCGGCGGTTTTCAAGCCGGAGCGGAACAGAAAATCCTTCAGCGTGTGGCGGCTCAAAATGCGATGTACCAGCACGCCCAATTCGTGCCGCTCAAAATAAACGCGATAATCGCCCACGCGAAAACGGTAAAGCAGCCGGTCGCCGCTTTCCAATTTGCCGAAGCTGGCCAGTTCTGTGTCGCGCACCTGATGCGGCAATCCGCGGAAATCACCCAAAATCTGCAATTGCAATTCCTTCGGCATCCGCGCCAGCTCACCAGCGCTGATGGGCGTAAAAATGATTTGAAACGGCGTCATTTAATTTCAAGGCGAATCTTCCCGCAACCGCCGGTTGAAATCAAGCCCGGCAAAAATCGCGCCTTCAATTTAACATATCAATATATCAAGATGCGTTGATTTTTAATTTGCACACCAGAGAATTCTCCATTACTCTGAAACCACAAATTCATGCCGGACAAAATTGAACAACTTCAAAATCGGTTGCGCGAGCGCATCGTCATCCTCGACGGCGCGATGGGCACGATGATCCAACAGCGCAAGCTGGCGGAAAAAGATTTTCGCGGTGAGCGCTTCGCCGACTGGCAGGGCAAGGATTTGAAAGGTCTTAATGATTTGCTCAACGTCACGCAACCACAAATCATCGAAGATATTCATCGTCAATATCTTGAAGCCGGCGCGGACATCGTTGAAACAAACACTTTCAATTCGCAGAGCATTTCGCTCGCGGATTATGGAATGGAATCGCTCGCCTACGAATTGTCCAAAGCCGGCGCGGAATGTGCGCGCCGCGCGGTCGAAAATTTCCAAAAGCAAACCGGGAAAATTTGTTTCGTCGCCGGCGCGATTGGTCCGACGACAAAAACCTCTTCGATTTCGACCGATGTGAATAATCCCGGCGCGCGCGGCTGCACGTTTGATGAATTGGTTGCCGCGTATTCCGAACAAATCAACGGCCTGCTCGACGGCGGTGCGGATTTGCTTTTGGTCGAAACGATTTTTGACACGCTCAATGCGAAAGCGGCGTTTTTTGCGATTCAAAAAAATTTTGAAGAGCGTGGAATTGAATCACTCCCCTACTCTGCTACCGGCAAATCCGCAATCCGCAATCCGCAATTCCGATTCTTGCCAGCGTGACTTTCATTCAAGCCGGAAGCAATCGCGGCGTAACCGGCCAAACGGTCGAAGCATTTTGGAATTCCATTTCCAATGTGCCGCTGCTTTCGGTCGGAATGAATTGCGCGCTCGGACCAAAGGAATTGCGTCCGCTCATCGAAGAACTTTCCGGTATCGCGCCGATTTACGTCAGCGCGTATCCAAACGCCGGCTTGCCGAATCCGTTGTTACCGACCGGATTTCCTGAAACGCCGGAAACGCTCGCGCCGCAATTGCGCGAATGGGCGCAAAACGGCTGGCTGAACATTGTCGGCGGCTGCTGCGGCACGACGCCCGCGCACATCAAAAAAATTGCCGAAGCGGTTCGCGGAATTTCACCGCGCAAAGTTCCAACGATTGAACCGTATTTGCGTTTGAGCGGACTGGACGCGCTCACCGTTCGACCGGATTCCAATTTTCTCAACATCGGCGAGCGCACCAATGTCGCCGGTTCGCCGAAATTCGCGCAACTCATCAAGGAAAATAAATTTGAGGACGCGCTCACTGTTGCGCGGCAGCAGGTCGAAAACGGTGCGCAGGTCATTGACGTTTGCATGGACGAAGGAATGATTGACGGCGTCGCCGCGATGACGAAATTTCTGAATCTCGTCGCGAGCGAGCCGGACATTTGCAAAGTGCCGGTGATGGTGGATTCGTCGAAATGGGAAGTCATTGAAGCCGGATTGAAATGTCTTCAAGGCAAAGGCATCGTCAACTCCATTTCGCTCAAGGAAGGTGAAGAAAAATTTTTGAAACAGGCGAAACTTGTTTGTCGCTACGGCGCGGCGGTTGTCGTCATGGCCTTTGATGAAAATGGACAGGCGGATAATTTTGAGCGGCGGATTCAAGTTTGCAAACGCGCTTACGATTTGCTCGTTCAAAAAGTCGGGTTTTCGCCGCAGGACATTATTTTTGACCCGAACGTTTTGACCGTCGGCACGGGAATGGAAGAGCACGCGAATTATGCCGTGGATTTCATTCGCGCGACGCGCTGGATCAAAGAAAATCTGCCGTTCGCCAAAGTCAGCGGCGGCATCAGCAACGTTTCGTTTTCATTTCGCGGGAACAATCCCGTGCGCGAAGCGATGCACAGCGCGTTTTTGTTTCACGCAATTCGCGCCGGCCTCGACATGGGCATTGTCAACGCGGGACAACTCGCGGTTTATGACGAAGTGCCGAAGGATTTGCTCGAATTGGTCGAAGACGTTTTGCTCAATCGTCGTCCCGACGCAACGGAACGGCTGATTAAATTCGCCGATTCCGTCAAACAAAAAGGCAAAACGGAAATTGTTGAGGACGAATGGCGCAAAGGCCCGGTTGAGGAACGTCTTTCGCACGCGCTTGTCAAAGGCATCGTGGATTTCATCGAGGCGGATACGGAGGAAGCGCGTCAGAAATTTGCCAAGCCGTTGCAAGTTATTGAAGGGCCACTCATGGATGGCATGAACGTCGTCGGCGATTTGTTTGGCGCGGGCAAAATGTTTTTGCCGCAGGTTGTCAAATCCGCGCGCGTGATGAAAAAAGCCGTCGCGTATCTGATGCCGTTCATGGAAGCGGAAAAAAAGTTGAGCGGCGCGACCAACAAAAACGCCGGGAAAATTTTGCTGGCGACGGTCAAAGGCGACGTTCACGACATCGGTAAAAACATCGTCGGCGTCGTGCTCGCCTGCAATAATTACGAAGTCATTGACCTCGGCGTCATGGTTCCGTGCGAAAAAATTCTGGCGACGGCGCGAGAAACAAAAGCCGACATCATCGGCTTGAGCGGATTGATTACGCCGTCGCTCGATGAAATGGCGCACGTCGCCAGCGAAATGGAGCGCGAAGGCTTGAAATTGCCGTTGCTCATCGGCGGCGCGACGACGAGTAAAACGCACACGGCAGTGAAAATCGCACCGAATTATCACGAGCCGGTCGTTCACGTTCTCGACGCTTCGCGCGCCGTGCCGGTTGTCAGCAATCTTATCAGCGCGGAAAATAAACCGGCGTTCACAAACCAAATTCGTGAAGAATATGAACGCTTGCGCGCGCAGCACGCCGGGCCAAAAGCGAAATTGATTTCCATCGAGGAAGCGCGTGCGAATGCGCCAAAATTAAATTTCGACGATTTGCCGAAACCGGAATTCATTGGCAAACAAACGATTGAACCGGCGTTGGATGAATTGGTGAAATTCATTGACTGGACGCCGTTTTTTCACACATGGGAATTGCGCGGTGTTTATCCGAAAATTTTTCAGCACGAAAAGCATGGCGAAGAAGCCAAAAAACTTTTTGCCGACGCACAAACACTTTTGGAAAAAATCGTTTCGGAAAAATTATTGCAGCCGCGCGGCGTTTACGGATTTTTTCCGGCGAATCGAATCGGCGACGACGTGGAACTTTACACGGATAATTCGCGTGAAAAAGTTTTGATGACGTTTCATTTTCTGCGCCAGCAAATCGTGAAAGACGATGGAACACCGAATTGGTGTCTGGCAGATTTCATTGCGGGAAAGGCAGAAGGCAGAAAGCAGAAAGCAGAAGATTATTTAGGCGCGTTTGCCGTCACGAGCGGACACGGTTTGCGTGAACTCATCGAAAAATTCAAGGCCGACCACGACGATTACAATGCGATTATGGCCGAGGCATTGGCGGATAGATTGGCGGAAGCGTTCGCGGAATTTTTGCACAAGCGAGTTCGTAGCGAATGGGGTTTCGGCAAATCAGAAAATCTTTCAAACGAAGAACTGATTGACGAAAAATATCGCGGCATTCGTCCGGCGGCGGGTTATCCAGCTTGTCCCGACCACACGGAAAAGAAAACGCTTTGGCAATTGCTGGACGTGGAGAAAAACGCAGGCATTCAAATCACGGAAAGTTTTGCGATGTGGCCGGGCAGTTCGGTAAGCGGACTTTATTTCGCGCATCCCGAATCAAAATACTTTGGTGTCGGCAAACTCGACCGCGACCAAATCCTGGATTATCATTTGCGCAAAGGCATGACAGTTCCGGAGATTGAAAAATGGCTGGGGCCGTGGTTGAATTACAATCCGGCTTAAATGGCCAGCGTGAACGGGACTTGTTTTTTGCGCGGCAAGGATTAGATTTTCTCCATGAAGCACGACGTCGTGCCAGTGCAAATACGCGGAATCCTGCCAGCCAACAGCGGCTGTGCGCTTTTTGTCGGCAACGACGAAAAAGTGTTTGTCATCAACGTTGAACCGCAGATGGGCGCGGTCATTGGCATGTTTTTGCGCCAGACGCCGAAGGAACGTCCGCTGACGCACGACCTCATCAATCGCGTTTTTCAAGGCTTTGGCATCAGCGTCGAGCGTGTGGTCATCACGGATTTGAAGAATTCCACTTATTTCGCGCGGTTGATTTTGCAACAGCAAAACGAATTGCAAACGGCGCGCAAGATTGTCGAGTTGGACGCGCGACCGAGCGATTGTCTGGCGATTGCCGCCGCGCAGAAAAGGCCGATTTACGTTTCTGCGCCGTTGTTTGAACAGGTCGAAGACATGAGCGACGTGCTGAACCGGATTAACGAGACCGGCAGTGAGGTCGAATAAAATGCCAGCCACAAAATCAGCCTCACCAGTCGCGCTTGTTTGTGGCGACGATGAATTCGCCGTCAAGCAACGTGCCAAAAAGATTTATCAGGACTGGTCTGATGAATTGGGTGGCATGGACCATGAAATCATTGATGCCAGCGTTTCCAATAGCAGTGACGCATTGACCGCCATTGCAAAACTCCGCGAAGCCCTTCAAACCCTTCCGTTTTTTGGTTCGGGAAAAGTGGTGTGGTTGCGCGATTGCAATTTTCTGGGTGATGAACGCGCCGCGAGCGCGCAAGCCGTCACCGAAACGTTGGGCGAACTCGCCGAAGAATTGAAACATTTCAAATGGCAAAATGTGCGGTTGCTCATCAGCGCGGGAAAAGTGGACAAGCGCAAAACTTTTTTCAAAACACTCGACAAAATCGGCACGGTGGAAAATTTCACCGCGCTTTCGGCAGACGACAAGGATTGGGCTGATCGCGCGGAGATTGAAGCGCGGGCGGCCATTCGTGAACGGCAAAAGGAAATTTCCGAGGAAGCGTTGGCGGAATTGGTCAATCGCATCGGCCCAAACTCACGGCAATTGGAAAGTGAGATTGAAAAATTGTGCCTGTTTATCGGAAACCGGAAACAGATTGAATTCGCTGACGTGAATGCGATTTGCTCCCGCAACAAAACTGCGCGCGCTTTTGCCCTGGGCGACGCTTTGGGCGACCGCGATTTGCCGCGCTTGTTGAAGCGATTGGACGAGGAATTGTGGGAGGTGAAATCCGATTCGCAAAAATCCGAGATTGGTTTGCTCTACGGCTTGATTTCCAAAATCCGCGCGATGCTGTTGCTCAAGGAAATGCTGCGCGAAGGCTGGATTAAAACGGAAATGGATTACAACCGTTTCAAGGCGCAATTGGAACGTGTGCCGGCGGAGAAATTGCCGGCCGACAAAAGATTCAATCCGTTGGCGTTGAATCCTTATGTGCTTTACAAAGCGTTGCCGCAGGTCAGAAAATACAGCCAGCCAGAACTGGTGCGCGCGATGGATTTGTTGTTGCGCTGCAATCAAAGATTAGTGTCCAGCGGATTGGACGAAACATTGGTGTTGCAGGAGGTGTTGACGCAAATCGTCGCGCCGCAGGCAATGGCCGCTTGAATCAGATTTAAAAATGTCAACTCCTTCAGCCAAATTATCGGTGTTAGCGTGTAAAGATTTTGTCTGCGTGAAAATCGCAGGCCGGGCAAATTTCACTTTTAGCCCGAACTTCAAAACACTTTTGTCCGAACTGTCGCAAAAAGGTTATGACCGTGTCGTCATAGATTTGTCAGAATGTGTGTTGATGGACAGCACGTTTCTGGGCGTGTTGGCGCAATTTGGACTTCAGAAAAATGCGGCGGTCGCGCCGGACGAAAATGTGATTAAGCTACTAAATCCCAACCCGCGCATCACCGAATTATTGGAAAACCTTGGCGCGTTGCATCTTTTCAAAATCATCACCGGCAACCTGCCGCTGCCGGGAGACGCGCAGGTTTCCACGATTGAATCCACCGGCGCGCCGCGCGAGCAAATCACGCGCACGTGCCTTGAAGCCCACAAGACGTTGATGGCCGTGAATCCCGAAAACGCCGCCCGTTTCAAGGATGTAACCCAGTTTTTGGCCGAAGATTTAAAGAATCTGGAGAAACATTGAGGCGGCACGCCTTTTGCTCATTTTGGGCAAGATTATGAAAATGAAATTTTCGCTTCTTTTCACGGCGGCATTGATCGCCATTTGGCCGCTCAAAAATCACGCGCAAACGGAATCGGACGC
>DASZXB010000074.1:0-3380 GCA_035546095.1 Verrucomicrobiia bacterium
ATGCTTGCGCAATTTAAAAGCCTGTTTTCCAACGACATTGGAATAGATTTGGGAACAGCTAATTCCCTCGTCTACGTGCGGGATCGCGGAATCGTCCTGCGCGAACCTTCGGTGGTCGCCATTCAGTCCGGCACGACGAACGTGCTGGCTGTTGGCGAAGAAGCCAAACGGATGCTGGGCCGCACGCCCGGCAACATCGTGGCCATCCGCCCGATGAAAGACGGCGTGATTGCCGACTTTGAAATCACCGAGGCGATGCTGCGGCATTTCATCCAGAAAGTTCATCACCGTAAATTGATTGCGCCACGCGTTGTCGTGGCCGTGCCTTCGGGCATCACGGAAGTGGAAAAACGAGCCGTCAAAGATTCCGCCACTCACGCCGGAGCGCGTGAAGTGTATTTGATTGAGCAGCCGATGGCATCGGCCATCGGTGTCGGTCTGCCGGTGCATGAACCGGCAGGCAACATGATCGTGGACATTGGCGGCGGGACTTGCGAGATCGCAATTATTTCCCTCGCCGGCATCGTCTTCAGCCGCAGCCTGCGGGTGGGCGGAGACGAATTTGACGACACGATCACCGCGCACATGAAACGCGCCTACAACATGATGATAGGTGAACGCACTGCGGAAGAAATCAAGATTCGCATCGGCTCCGCCTTTCCGTTGGAACAGGAATTGACGATGGATGTTAAAGGCCGTGATTTGAGTTCCGGCCTGCCCAAAACATTGACTATCCGTTCCGAGGAAATTCGCGAAGCGTTGCAAGAACCGCTCTCCAGCATTTTGGAATCCATCCGCCTGACATTGGAACGTTGTCCGCCCGAACTGGCCGCCGATCTTGTGGATCGCGGTTTGGTCATGGCTGGCGGCGGCTCTTTGTTGCGCGGTATTGATCGGCTTGTTGCCGAGGAAACCAGCCTGCCAGTCCATCTGGCGGACGACCCCATGAGCGCTGTGGCTGAAGGCACCGGGCGCGTGTTGCAGGAAATCGAATTCCTCAAACGCGTCGCGACCAACGCCAAGTATTGAATTGATTTCCCGCCCGCGTCCGCCTGCGCGCGGCTGAAACCAGCCGCAGTTGCAGATGTTTAAGAAACAAAATTATTTCGCGCTCGGCGCGATGATTCTGGCGGTGCTATTGATTTTCAATCTGCCCGTCAGCGTGACTTCGCGGCTCAAACTGGCCGTCGGCAGTTTGTTTTCCCCGCTGTTCGGCCTCAAAAGCGCCGCGCAAACTCTGCCCGTCTCCGCCACCGATGCCGTTATTCCGCGACGTGAACTGCTCCAACAACTGGAAAATCTTCGTCGCGAAAATGAACAACTCAAAGTTCAAGCGTTGCAATTCGCCGTCACAACGAAGGAAAACGATCAATTGCACGCCCTGCTCGGCTGGCAAAAACAAGTTCCGTGGAAATTGAAACTGGCCAAGGTTGTTGGGCGTGACCCGGCTAATTGGTGGCACATGATTGAAATCGATTTGGGCAGTCGTGACGGATTGACCAACAATCTGCCGGTGCTCACGGTGGACGGTTTGGTGGGTCGCGTTTCCTTTGTCGGCCTCACGCGCTCGCAAGTTGTTTTGCTCGGTGATCCGAATTGCAAGGCGTCCGCGCTCGTCGAAAACGCGGCGCACGACATGGGCGTCATCACCGCCAGCGGGCCGCTGGACAATTCACTTGTCGAGCTGACTTATCTCGCAGGCAGCGCCGATTTGAAGGCCTGACAAAATGTCGTCACCAGCGGCCTCGGCGGAATTTTCCCGAAGGGCATTCCGATTGGACAAATCGTGGACGCGCAGCCGGTCGAATTCGGCCTTTACACCGAAGCGCGCGTGAAACTCGCGGCCAATCTCGGTGCGCTCGAACAAGTCTGGGTTCTGTTTCCCTGAAAATAAAATGAACGCTCTGCAAACCATTTTAATTCTGGCCGGCGCGTTCGTCGCGGTCTTTTGCCAAACGTCATTTCCTTTGCTCTGTCACTGGTTTGGCGCGCAAATTGATTTGCTGCCCGCGTTGATGGTTTGCGCCGCGTTGAATACGGATTTGGTCACGGTCGGCTTGCTGGCCGTTTTCGGCGGGCTGTGTTTCGACTCGGTGTCTGCCAATCCGTTTGGCATTTCCGTCGCGCCGCTGTTTGTCGTCGGCTTTTTAGTTTTCACGCAACGCGAATTGATTTTGCGCGAATTACCGTTCGCGCAAATCGTTTTGGGCGCGGCGGCCAGCGCCATTGTGCCGGTCATCACCGTGCTGCTTTTATTGAGCGGCGACCAGCAACCGTTGATTGGCTGGGGTTCGCTCTGGCAATGGTTGGTGATGACGGCGGGCGGTGCGCTGGCCACGCCGGTTCTTTTTAAGTTGCTCAATTGGAGCAATCGCGCGTTCGGTTATCAACCGCGGACGGAAACAAGTTTTCGTCCCGACCGCGAAATCCGGCGTGACCGGAAGTTGAAATAAAATTTTGCCCTGATTTTCGATGCTGATTTTTGATGAACTGAAAAAGAACGACCCGCAATTGCGCTTCGTCGCCGCGGCGCTGGCGATTGGCTTTTGCATTCTGCTCGCCGGTTTGTGGTGGGTGCAAATCGTCTCGGCGCGCGAATACCGAAATCATTTGGAGACGCAATCGTATCGCACGGTGCGGATTCCGGCGATTCGCGGAAAGATTCTCGACCGCGAAGGCCGTGTGCTGGCCGACAATCGCCCGCGTTACAATCTGAATCTTTATCTTGGCGATTTGCGGAAAGAATTTAACGCCAGCGTCAACCAATCGCTGGCACGCGCACATGGCAAGCAAAGGCAGGAAATTGCCGCGCAGGAAAAGAAATTGGGACGCGCGCTGACAAAAAATGAGCGCAAACAATTCGCGCTTTTAACCGAAGAATTGACGCAACTGCGCACCGGGGCACGATTCCGAGTGGCTGATTCCATCGTCAGTCAGATTGGCGGGCAATTGCAGCAGCCGTTGTCGCTCAACGCGACGAGGTTTGCGCGTGATTACGACACGCGGCTGGCATTGCCGCTTACCATTTTGCCGGATTTGGACCAGATATTTGTCGCCCGCTACGAGGAAAATTCGTTCGCCGATTCCGGCACGGATTTGGAGATCCAATCGGTGCGGAATTATCCGCTTGGCACGACGGCTTCGCATTTGCTCGGCTACGTGCAACGCGACGAAAGCTCGGTTGAAGGCGAAGATGCTTATTTTTCGTATCGCCTGCCGGATTATCGCGGTGTTGTGGGCATTGAGGGCGGATATGATTCCTACTTACGTGGTCGTGCCGGCGCGGAAGCTGTCCTTGTGAATAATCTTGGTTATCGCCAGACAGAAAATTTTTGGAATCAACCTGAAGCCGGCCACAATGTCGTGCTGACAATTGACTT
>DASZXB010000075.1:0-5983 GCA_035546095.1 Verrucomicrobiia bacterium
CATCGGCGTCGGCGCGGTCATCGCCGCCGTCAGCCTCACGACCGGCGCGACCAAACAGGTGGAAGATCAGGTGGCCAGTTTGGGTGAAAACGTGGTCACGGTTTTTTCCGGCAATTTTACCCAGGGAGCTTTGCGTGGCGGCTGGGGCAGCGCGCCAACACTGACCGTGGACGACGCCAATGCCATCGCTCAATGGCCGAATGTCGCCGCGGTCAGTCCGGAAGTTCGCGACCGGGAACAAATTCTGGGGAATGGGTTGAACTGGAACACGCAAGTCATGGGTGAATCCCCGGAATATCCTGACATCCTCAATCGAAGCATCGCTAGCGGCGCGATGTATGGC
Source organism: Verrucomicrobiia bacterium (assembly GCA_035546095.1). Lineage (GTDB taxonomy): Bacteria > Verrucomicrobiota > Verrucomicrobiia > Limisphaerales > UBA11358 > UBA11358. The sequence continues at coordinate 344 of DASZXB010000075.1, forward strand.
GATCAGGAAGTTCGCAGTCTCGCCAAGGTGGCGGTCATCGGCCAAACCGTCGTTGACCAATTGTTTCCCAATCAAGATCCGGTTGGTCAGACCATCCGCATCCGCAACCTGCCGTTTCAAGTCGTCGGCGTGTTTACCCCGAAAGGGTTCAACCTTTTTGGTCAGGATCAGGATGACATCGTCGTTGTTCCTTATACCAGCCACATGCACCGGATCACCGCCCGCACATTTGTGAATGATATCTTGGTGGGAGCTTCAAGTGATAAAACCATCACCAAGGTGCAGGATGAAATCAATGATTTGTTGTTAATCCGGCATCGCAGCAAAGAACCGGATTTCACCGTTCGCAATCAGGCGGACTTGATGGAACGCGTTTCAGCTTCGTCCCGCACGATGGGCTTCCTGCTGGCCGGCGTTGCCGCCGTTTCCTTGATTGTCGGCGGCATCGGCATCATGAACATCATGCTGGTCAGCGTCACGGAACGCACCCGCGAAATCGGCATCCGCATGGCCGTCGGCGCGCGCGCCGGAGACATTTTGGTTCAATTTTTGATCGAAGCCGTGACGTTGAGCGCCATCGGCGGTTCCATCGGCATCATCAGCGGCATGGCTTTTTCCCGGATGCTGGCTGCCGCGCAAAACTGGCCGACGGTCACGCCGGTTGCCTGGATTGCCATCGCGTTTTTCTCCAGTGCCATTATCGGCGTCATCTCCGGTTTTTATCCCGCGTGGAAAGCTTCCAAGCTCGACCCGATTGACGCCTTGCGCTACGAATAAGGCGTGACGGCGGAAATCCTTTCAACCCACACCCCCGCGCTTTTTGCCGCCGCCGTGAAACGCGCGGCGGAATTGCTTCGCGCCGGCGAAGTCGTCGCCCTGCCAACCGAAACTGTTTATGGTTTGGCGGCAAATGCGTTCGATGAAAACGCCGTCGCCCAAATTTTTGAAATCAAGGGACGTCCGGCGAACAATCCGATTATCGTTCACGCCGCCGGAATCGAAATGGCGGAACGCTGCGTGAGCCATTTTCCACCGGTCGCGGAGAAATTGGCCAAAGCCTTTTGGCCCGGCCCGCTCACGCTGGTTTTGCCGCGCGCGGAAAAGATTCCGCCAATCGTGACCGCCAACGGCGAAACCGTCGGTGTCCGCTGGCCGTCGCATCCGTTCATTCAGGCTGTGATTCGCGAATGTGATTTTCCGCTGGCCGCGCCCAGCGCAAATCTTTCCAATCGCATTTCGCCGACCAATGCCGGGCACGTTTCCAGACAACTCGGCAAGAAAATCAAATTGATTGTGGACGGCGGCCAGTCACAAGTCGGCATCGAATCCACCGTTTTGGATTTGACCCAAACGCCGCCGCAAATTTTGCGACCGGGAATGATTCACGCCAAATCGCTCGCGGCCGTTTGCGGCGAAATTCAAACCGGCGGCAACAGGGCCGGTGAAACGCTCCGCAGTCCCGGTTTGCTGCGCAAACATTATTCGCCCAAAGCAAAATTGCTGCTTCTGAACTGGCGCAACGAAGAAGATTTGCGCGCGCAGATTTCAGATTGGAGATTCAAACCGCAACACGCGCACATCATCGCGCACACCAAAATTCCTTCCGACCAATCATTTGTCAGCGTCAGTGTGATTCCGCATGACGCCGAAGCCTTTGCGCGCGCGCTTTACGCCGAGCTGCACCGGTGCGACGAAGCCGGTGCGGAATGGATTGTGGTTGAAACGCCGCCGGAATCGCCGGAATGGTCGGGCATCGCCGACCGTTTGCGCCGCGCGTCAGCGTAAATCAATTCACTGCGACTGATTGTTGGAGTTCAGTTTCCATCGGTCCCAGTCCGCTAAAAACAGACCGGAAACGAGGACTTTGGCGGAGTGCAATGGAAAGTCTTTGGGGAATTGATTCTGGATTCCCACTTGAACCAAAAAGCGTCCCCAACTGTTTTGACTGGCGCGCGCCATTTCGGAAAAGAATTTTCCGTCCATCGTCACTGGCGTGAGATAAATTCCCTGCACCGGCTTCATGTAATCGTTGATGGCGAACAGGTCGTCATGCGCGTCGCGCGTGAGCCAGACGCATTGACGGTCGCCATACCATGCGACCGCCCACGGCACGTCGCTCATCGTCAATTCATTTTCTTTCATCCAGCCGGAAATTTGTTGAGCATCCGGCGGGTAATACGGCGGAAACACGATAGGAATGGTCCTCGGCGGTAACAAGGCAAACATCATGGGCAAGCAACACAGCAAGGCAAATGCGCCGATCACGAAAGGACGCAGAAATGCCATCGGCAATTGCATCTGCTCCAAAAAGGTGAAGAAGAAACTCGCGCCATAAATGAAGACCAGCGGCGCGAGCAAAATCAAAAGATTTTCCGAATTGATGTCCGGCGATTCTTCAGCCAATTGCGTGCGTCCCAACGCTTGAATAACAATCAAGGTCGCCAGACACATCAGCAAAAAGTATCGCATCCGGCGGATGGCCAGGCTGCGAAAACTCAACAGCAATCCCGCCAGAAATAAAAGGCTCGCCCAACTGCCGCCCAGTTTGGGCAAGTCGTTTTGAAAGATGCCGCGCAGGTTGGCCAGCAATTTGTAAAAATAAACAATGGGCATCAGCGAATTGGAAAAATCAGGATGCAGCGAGCGTTCAAGCTGGAATTGCGGCGACACGACCGTTCCTTCAACGATGGCGAATCCGGCGGTTCCAAATGGCGTGCCGCTGACGACGAAATTGCGGATAATCCACGGGGAAACGACAATCGCAAAAGCGACGAGCGCAATCACGGCATTTAAGCGTCGTTTTTGCCCGCCGAACAGAATCAGAAAGGCAATCACCGGAATAATCAGCCAGCCGAAAGCATAGCGCGTCAACATTCCCAACCCGACCAAAATGCCGGCGATCAGGGCGAACGTGAGAAGGCGTTTGGAATTGGGTTGCGGTTCGCGTCCGCTTTCCTCGAATTTCAGCGCCGCCCACGTCAGGCCGAGAAAAATAATCAGCAGCAGCATCGTGGACAAACCCGACGCGCTGAATTTCCACAGCATTTCGCAGCCGAGCACCAACAGCGCGGAAAGCCACGCGACATGTTGGTCGAATAATTTTCGAGCGATTAGAAAGGTCAGCGTGACGACGACGAGCAGTAAAATTTCATTGAACAAAGCAATCAAAAAATCCGGCTGGTAACGCCAAAACGTTCCACTGTTGCTCCAAAAGGAACTTTGCGTGTTCACCGCGAAATGAAACGGCAGCACTTTCATCAAACCGGCGAGAACCAACGGATACACCGGCGGATTGGCCAAATCGGGATGCGCGGTCTTGAGCCGCGCGGAATCGGGCGCGGTCATGGCCAAAAGATTTGTGCTGCTGGCTTCGGCATGATTTTGCAGCAAATAAATGCTTAATGGCCGGATGAACAGTGTCGTGTAGCCTTTGCCTTCCGAAAAGTTTCGCGCCAGTTGCGCAGTGTCCATCGCTTCCTGCGTGTCGAAGTTGCGATACGCGCGGAAATTGTAAAGCAGCGCCAGCATCATCACCAACAATGCAAGGGCGATGAATTTCAGGTAACGCGCGCCGGAGCCTTCTTCCAATTTATGAATCCAATCTTGTAATGAACGCATGATTAAAATCCTTCCAAATGATACGCGTGCAATTTGCGATGAAACGTCCGGCGGCTCATGCCGATTTTTTTGGCGGCTACCGTCCGGTTGCCGTTGGTTTCCTTGAGCGCGCGCACAATCAATTGTTTCTCAGCTTCCTTCACCGTCAAATCATTTCGCGCTGATAATTGAATTCCGCCGAAACGTTCGCCCGTGCCATTGCGAACCGATGTCGGCAAATCGCGCGCGGAAATTTTTTCGCCACGGCACAGCACCACTGCGTGCTCGATGGCCGTGCGCAATTCCCGCACGTTGCCCGGCCACGGATAATTTATCAGCAGTTGGAGCGCATCCGCCGTGAAATCGTTCACCGATTTTCCATTTTCTTTGGCGAATTCGCGCAAAAAATTTTGCGCCAGCAGCGGAATGTCGCCGGTTCGTTCGCGCAACGGCGGCAAATGAATCTCCACGACGTGCAACCGGAAAAACAAATCTTCGCGGAATTTTCCGGTCTGCACAAGTTCTTCGAGATTTTTATTCGTCGCGGCAATCAGGCGCACGTCCGCGCTCAAAGTTTTGTTCGAGCCGACGCGCTCGAACGTGCGTTCGCCAAGAAAGCGCAGCAATTTCACCTGAATCGTCGCGTCAATCTCGCCGATTTCGTCCAGAAACAGCGTGCCGCCCTGCGCCTGCTCGAATCTGCCGATGCGCCGCTCGTGCGCGCCGGTGAACGCGCCCTTTTCGTGGCCGAACAATTCACTTTCCAAAAGCGTCGGCGCGAGCGCGGCGCAATGCACGGCCACGAACGGCTGTTTTGCGCGCGGACTCAATTGGTGAATCGCCTTCGCAAAAATTTCCTTGCCCGTGCCGCTTTCACCGCTCAACAGAATCGTCGCCCGCGTCGGCGCGGCCTGTTTTACAACCTCAAAAATTTCCTTCATCGCCAGCGATTCGCCAACGATGTTTTCAAGGCCAAACTTGGAATCGAGTTGTTCGCGCAATGAAACATTTTCTGTTTCGAGATTCTGCCGTTTCAGCGCGCGCGCAATGCGCATTTCTAATTCATCAATTTGCAATCGGCCTTTGGCGATATAATCGTCCGCGCCGCGTTTCATCGCCTCGACCGCGATTTCCTCCGAGCCGTAAGCCGTCATCAAAATGCAAATCGGCGGTTTGGAAAGCGATTTCGCGCGCGCGATCAATTTCATGCCGTCTTCGTTGGGCAAACGAAAATCCGTCAACAAAACGTCAAAATGGTCGCGCTCTAACAAGTCCATCGCGGCTTTGGCGTCTTCGGCGATGTAAACGTCGTAACGCTCTTCGAGCGCCGCGCGCAATCCGTCGCGCGTCGGCTTTTCGTCATCCACAATCAACAAAGTCGGTTTCATAATTTCTTTAGCCACAGAGGCGCAGAGATAAATTTTCTTCTCGGCGACTCTGTGCCTCTGTGGCTAATTTATTTTGGCTTCGAGCAATCTTGGTTTCCGCTCATGCAACGGTAGCCAGACCCGAAACGTCGTGCCTTTGCCAACATTGCTTTCCAATTCAATCCGTCCGTTGTGCGCACGAACAATTCGTTGAACAATCATCAGACCCAAACCCGTGCCTTTCTTTTTCGTCGTGTAAAACGGCTCGAAAATGCGATTGATTTGTTCTTGTGGAATACCGCCGCCGGTGTCCGAAACGCTGACCCAGACGCCGTCGGCATTTTCTCCGGTTTGCAAAATGAGTGTGCCGTTTTTGGTCATCGCCTGCGCCGCGTTTTTGACGAGATTCACCAAAACCTGCTGGATTTGTGTCGCGTCAATCGGCGTGGGTGTGAGGTCGCGCGCTAATTTGGTTTTGACGGTCAACCCGCGATTTTCCAATTCCGGTTGCAGCAAGTCCAAAGTTTTTTCCACAACTTCATTCAACGAAATCAATTTCAATTGCAACGGCGCGGGACGGATGGCCTGCAAAAATTGCGTGATGATGTAGTCGAGCCGGATAATTTCACCTTTGGAAACTTCGAGATATTGTTCCAGCTTTTCGCAAATTTCCTGA
>DASZXB010000076.1:0-16598 GCA_035546095.1 Verrucomicrobiia bacterium
GTCCCTGTTCAACCTTTCGGTCAAACAGGGACAAATGGGGGATGGGAGTTCGCCAAACTCTCTTTCCCGAACCGGCATTAGGCGCGCCCTCGCGGGGCTGCCGGTTTCCCGACGCTATTCTCCGTTTCTTTTTTGGCTCACAGAGTTTCGGCTTCGTAGCAGAGCCGTCCGGCAATTTACACCGCCGGATTTCGAGTGAGGCTTTTTAGCTCGCTTCGGCTGATGGTTGCGCCATCGGCTCGCGAACCCGGTCAAGACACACCTGCGATTTTCTATTTCGCATCTTGACCTGTTACATCGGGTCAGCCACCGCTTTTGGCGATGCGTTCGCCCTTTGCCACGGGTCTCGCCTCTTCACTCTCAAGTTGCTTTTCATTCACAGCCCGGCGGTGTCGTTTTTAACATCGCCGGTTTTGGAAGTTTTTACGCGGCTTGCCTCGCCGCCGTATTCTTCCCGATGCGCGCTGTCTCTTTTGTCCGCCTTTCGACGGCTTTCATCCGGCGTTTTCGATTATTGAACTTTGCCGGAACCACCCGCACCGTGCTGATCCGCAGTAGCAACCAACTACCCTTTGGGTAACTGCGATTCACTCAGGCTCGAAACCTGCCTGAACTACTTGACCCGACTCGGAACGGTTTCTCATCGTTCCTTGCCGCCCGGTCCTGTTTTCGCGTCACTGACACGCGCGAACGTGCCAGAGGAACCGGTGAATCATGCCTCTCACCAAATCTTTCGATTTGATTTCCGAGGGGCCGGGCAATCAGCCTTACCCGACCTTTCCCCGGTCGCCCGGGATTATCCTGGAAACGATAAGCTGCAATCTTTCAACCGCCACTATCGCTTCGTTCTTTCAATGAACTGCGAATATCATATCCATTTTTTGAATTCCGGCAACGAATTGATACCCACACCTTATTCACCAAAATTTCCACGCAAAATTTTTTAGGAACAATAAAAATTAGCAGTGAAACAAAGTTAATTTGCAATTCAAGCCGCTGAATTATTAACAGCTTTTTGAATCAGAAAATTCTGTGGTGAACAAGTTCCGATTATTAATTTTCGGAAAATTCGTTCGACAGAAGAAATTTTGCGAGCAGAATTTTGACGAATGAAAAATCTGTCACGCATTTTATCAATCGTTGGATTTTCAATCTTGTCTGGCGGGTTTGGACTTGGTGTTACGTGGCTCATTGTAGCCTTTCTCGTAAAATTCCATGTCTTGAAAAATAACGATTATCTTTTGTCCATAATTATGCCAATTTTGATAATTGGTGGAATTGTTGGCCTTATCGTCGGAATTGTTGTTTCAATTCGTGTCGCCAAAGCTGATCCCGAAACCGAGAAGGCCATCGAAAATAAATATGTTGGTGAAGGCGGATGTTTCTACATTTATTTCGGAGCTCCGACGTTTACTATGGTTGCACTCACATTTCTTTTTGGAGGAAAATTTGAAAAATTGGAAAACAAACTCGGAACAGCTACAAGCACTTACCTTACACTTGGTATTTTTCTTGCAATTCTTACGATAAGTTTAATTTTACGTGAACACGTACCAAAAAATTTTATTATTCCAATTGGAATAATTGGATGGTTACTAAATCTTTGGTAACTACATACTTAAGACATAATTTGAAAACTATTTCTAGATTTATACGAGTTTGTCTGAATCCTTTAAAATCTTTTCGATTTTTTCTACAATTTCTGGATTTTGGTTTGAAATTGAGTGAAGCTGAATTTGAAGAGCTTTTTGAAAAGCATCTTTCAAATAATCTTTTGTCGGAGTGTCCTCTATGTGGCCATTTGATATCTGAAACAAAGCGGCACACAAAGAATCTGTTTTTGCCCAAAGTGCCAAAATTAGAGCCTGATTTTTTAATTTCTCGTATTCTAAGTCTAAAACCCTCTGATCTAAGGAAGATTCTTGATTCATAATGTAGTAAATTTGCGGATATTTTTGAATGGGTTCATTGATTGAAAGAATGAATCCATAAGTAGTTAAATTCTATCTTTTTCTGCAAAATTATTAAATTTAATGAACAGAGATGTTGAGGTTTAATTTATCTGTTCATTATTATCACCGGGAATCCTTCTCGGTGGTTTCCGTAATTATCCGTAGAATTTCCCTCTTTTCCATTATATGAGAGGATATTGGCATCTACTGTATTCATAATTCCTACTGGGAGAACAACTTCTCCATTGACGCTCTTTTCAGGAATTGGATGTCCTTGAATTTCAGTAATATTCACATCAATTGGTGTGTTTGATGGTTTTGTTGGTTCATTCTGATTTTTTACGAAAACCGGCAAATCTTGATCTGCTCCTATAATCTTAACTTCTAATGGAACAGAAGTTTTTTCCTCTTTTGGAAAATTTTTAACAGAGACCGGAATCTCTTTTTGGCTTCCAACAATGTTGACGTCAATCGGTTTGTCGGATGCAAGTTGAGACTTGGGAAAGGTTTCCTTTGTTGCTTTCCAATTTTGGAAAACGATTATCACAAGGCATAAAGCAATCAGACTCAATGTGATTTTAGTGAAAATATCCGTCTTCATCTTGAAATTAGAAATATCCCGTTTTGGGATATTTGTCAACGATATTTTACCCTCTAACCGATGCCGAAATCTATTTTCAGTGTCGGACAGGAAAAGTTGCAGGATTTACTTAAGAAATCTCGTATCGCAACCGGACTTACACAGGTAGAACTGGCTAGGATGTTAAAACGACCTCAATCGTTTGTTTCTAAATACGAAAGCGGGGAAAGGCGTCTTGATTTAATAGAATTAAGAGAAATCTGCAAGGCTCTTAATTCTCCTCTATCGAAATTTATTAAGAATTTTGAAGAATCTTTGTTGGATAAAGAGAATTAACTTTTCCGGTAAGTTCTAAATAGGATAGCCGTTTCCCGGAAAGAACCGAGGTTATGGAAACGAATCGTTCGGAATCTGTTAATGCCCTTTCATTAAAACGAAAAGCCTGTTCATCTAAATAACGGAATAGATGAAATGGTTCTATACTGACGTATGTTCCGCGAATACCGCGTTTTAATAGACTCCAGAAGTTTTCCAATCCATTGGTATGCACATTCCCTCTGACATACGCTTCCGCATGATCAATGACATTATGGACGTATTCGTCGTTTAATCCTCTATACGACCGCAGCGCATCCGTCATTACATGAGAACCTTTAAGAACATAATCTCTTACGTTCTTCTGAACGATTTTGCGTTTAGTATTGGGAATTACTTTTAGAAAGATTCTGGATGGGCGAATGCTGTGACGTTCTAAAAGCCCTTGGACGGCGGTTTTACCGACGACTCCTCTGCCTTTGGCCTTCCTCTTTCCTTTGTGCATATTTCTGGCCTTTCCTCCAATAAAAGTTTCATCAACCTCTATTTCTCCAGCCAGTTTTTGAAAGTTTCCAACGTGAAGTGCTAACCGGATTCTATGCCCGACAAACCAAGCGGTCTTTTGAGTGACGCCCAAAGCACGAGACAATTCCAATGAACTAATACCGTTCTTTGAATTAACGATTAACCAGATTGCTGGAAGCCATTTGTCTAGTCCTAACGGACTGTCTTCAAAGATTGTTCTTACTTTGACAGAAAACTGTTTCTTGCATCCTTTACAGTTCCAAATCTTGCGGGAATCAATAAACTTTCCAATTTCTTTAGATTCGCAATGAGGGCATACGATTCCCTCCGGCCAGCGCATTCTAACAAGAAATTTATAGCAATTTTCAATGTCTCCAAAATACCGTATTGCTTCTAATTGAGTTTCAGGCAAACCGTTGTTCATTAGGATATTATACCAAATCCTAACGAATGAACAGCTTTATTTTGGGAGTTAAATACAAGTGTTTATTAAGTTTTCGGGACTATATCTTTCACAAACCCATTTTGTTTCTCGCATAAATAAAGGAGAAAATTATGCTAAACATTAAACTTTACGCTGTTTTAGCTTTTTCTGATTCTTGCAGAATATGTCAGGCCAAACTCCTAAAAAACATTCCTATTTGGTCGAGTTATTCCGCGCGGCATGGGAAGATGTTGAATGGATTGAAATCTTTTCAGAAGCATTTGGAGGGCTTGTGATTGCTTTTATATTTTTGAAAAATGGCATTGCTCCAGAGGATGAAAATCTGGAACTTTATTTGGAAGCAGTAGCCTATGCTTTTGTAATTCCAATTATCGCTTTCTTATTACGACTCTTATTTATCACTCCAACAAAACTTTATAGAAAATTGTATGATAAGAATTTCAAAGTTGATATTGTTCCAGCTAAAGAATCTCATCTAATTAGTGTTTTGTTAGCTATTTGCGCTTGTTTAACATTTATTATAATAATCGAGAACATCTCACATTTTCCGCACAAAAAACAATCCGAATTGGCGGCAATAAAAACTCTGCCAAACCTGAGGCCAGATAAAGTTACTTCAAAACTAGGAACACCCTCCCAAAGCGTTCCAATTACTCCCGCTTTAACTGAAAAAATCTATGAAACAAACTCACCACAGACGCTAGATACCAATAATTCAATGTTGGAAAACGCAATATCAGAACGACATACTCAAGAGGCACAAAAAGAAAAATCAATAATTGAACAAATTCAAAATCATTGGGATTTGAGTATTCCTTTTTTTAATCATACGTTAGAAGTGTTACATGAATTAATGAACAAAGAGGCAGAACGGCGTGGTGATAGAATCGTAATACCTTCTGATTACTACGCTTGCTTGCCAAAATCGTTTAACTTTCCAACGAATATAGAATTATTAACCGAAATCAGACTTGAAACCTCTACAAACATAGATTTTAAGATAGGGATAACGATTAATTCGCCTCCGATGTCAGATTTTATGACCATTAAAGGTTCGGTGGGTGATCTAAAAATTATTCTTTTTTACGGAGGAATGGGAGGAAGCTGCGAAATCCAAACCACTCCATATAGTGACAGCAAACAGTTCGGGAACGTGAATGCAAATATAGTAATTGATGAAATGTCAAAAATTTTTGTTGAAGCTCAATCAAAATACGGAATGGAAAAATAATAAATGGGTCACAAACATTTGACATCGGGCGATTCTAGAAATACTAAATAAGCTAACTTCCTAATCTAATATCATTCAAATTTAGAATGAGTTAATTCCTATGTCTTAAGTATATAGATGCCAAATCTTTTACTGGCCATTTGGTTTTTCTTTTTTGGACCCGGAGTATTGGGGCATTCTCATTCTTGAAACGCAAAATTCCATTTTTGCTGACCACGTTGCGTTTGTTGCTCGGCCCCGCTGCACTGATTTGCGCGTTTGCCAATGTTTCGCGTTTTGTTTATCTGCCAATCTTAATCATCGCCACACTTTCGGACATTTACGACGGAATTCTCGCGCGTAAATTCGGCGTCGCCACGCCCGCGCTGCGACGTTACGACAGCATCACGGATGTGATTTATTATTTATTCATTCTTGGTGTCGCCTGGATTTTATGTCGCCCGGTCATTTCCGAAAATTGGCCGGCCATCGCATTGATTCTCACTTCTGAAATTGCCGTCATTCTTGTCAGCTTCGTCCGCTTCATAAAATATCCGGCCACACATTCGTATCTCGCAAAATTTTACGGCCTGTGTCTGCTTGCCGTGCTCATCGCCCTGCTCGTTTTCAATGCGGGAAATTGGGCAGTCATTTCGTTGGCCATCGTCGCATTGGTGACGAATGCGGAAATTATCGCCATCCATTTGCTCATGAAATCGCCGCCGGTGGATGTGCGTTCTATTTTTTCCCTGCCGAAGCAAAAATAAAAAGGCCGCCCGATTGGACGGCCTCGTCAATTTTAGAAACGCGGCTTAACCTGCCTTTGATTTGGCGGTTTTCTTCGCTTTCGCCGCCTTTTCTCTGCGCTTGAGGTAATTAACCCGGCGTTTGCGTTTCAAAAGTTTGTTATATTGTTTGCCCATAAGTGTCTTTACTTTGTTCGCGTCTTGCGGTTTTGTAGGCGCACTATGAAAGTTTGCGCGCGACAATTCAATCTTTTTTTGACGCTGGTGATATTGGCCGGATTCATTTGCGGTTGCAGCACGGAATCCAAGGAAGCCAAAAAAGAAAAAAAACAAATCGCCGCGCTCCGCGTGCACATCGAAGTCAGCCGCAACGACATCAGTTCCAAGCAAACCGTCTCCGTGCTGCGTTCCGACCCGGTGATGGTGACCATCGCCGACGATCCCATTTTGACCGAAGCCAACATCATCGCCGCCAGAATCATTGACGCGCCGGGCGGTTTTGCCATTGAAGTTCAATTCGATGAAATCGCCATGTCGCTGCTGGAACATTATTCGGCCACGAATCCGGGACGACATTTTGTCATTTTCGGCCAGTGGGGCGAAAAATTGGCGAATGGCCGCTGGCTCGCCGCGCCGCTCATCACCCATCGCATCGCCAACGGCATTCTGGCTTTCACGCCGGATTGCTCCCGTGAGGAAGCGAACCAGCTCGTGCTGGGTCTCAACAACCTTGCCGCCCAAATGAACAAAGGTTTCGTGAAATGATTCATCCTGTTTTTTGTCGTGCGATTTATTTTATCGCCGTTTCAATTCTGTTCATTTGCGCGTCATCACTTGCGCAATCCCCATTTCAATTTCCCACCGCCAATCATACTTTGTTTGAAGCCGGCAACGAATCAAAATTTTTCGCGCCGACGGCGCCGGACAAACCGTGGACCAGCGGCAGCTTTGGTTGCGTGCGCAATAACGGCTGGCGATTGCACGAAGGACTCGACATCCTCCATTTGCAAACCGACAAACGCGGTGAACCGACCGATCCGGTCATGGCCACCGCCGACGGCGCGGTCGTCTATTTCAGCACCCGACCGTCACTTTCAAATTACGGTAATTATATCGTGATTCGACACAACATCGGTGGACTGGAAATTTATTCGCTTTACGGACATTTGAGCGCGATTCGCCCCGGATTGAAAATCGGCGAATCTGTCAAAGCCGGCGAACTCATCGCTACGATGGGACGCACGTCCAACGCCGAGACCATCGCCAAATGGCGCGCGCACGTGCATTTTGAATTGAACCTGCTCGTTAATGACAACTTCGCCGCGTGGTTCAAGAAAGCCAGCTCCGGCGAACGCAACGATCACGGCGAATGGAACGGTCAAAACCTGAATGGTCTCGACCCGCGCGAAATCCTTCTGGCCGAACATACGCAAGGCACGAACTTCAACCTGTTGAATTTCATCCGCAATCAAACCGAGCTTTGCCGCGTGCTCGTGCGCGCGACCAATTTCCCTTATTTGAAACGCTACCCGATGCTCGTCCTGAAAAATCCCGTCGCCGAAAAGGAAGGCGTGGCCGGTTACGAAATTGCACTGAACTTCAACGGTGTCGCGTTCGCGCTCATGCCGCGCGCCGAATCGGAAATCAAAAGCCGCGCCAAATTTCAATTGCTCTCCGTTAACGAAGCCGAGCAAAAAGCCAATCCCTGCCGCAAGCTCGTGGTTAAACGCGGCCGCCATTGGGAATTGGCAAATGACGGTTTGCGCGAATTGGAATTACTGACGTATTGAAATTGGGGAGAATCGCCGTGTCGGTGACCCGAATTGAAACGTGTAGGGACGACCTGCCGGTCGTCCGCCGCCGCGCCGCAGCGCGGCCCCACCAAAATCAAAATGAACAGGAACTCCCGAAAACAGAAAAATAAAAAAGAGACCGGGCACTACTCCGGTCTCTTTCAATGAGAACTAAGCGCTTTTTAAATCGTCTTTCGTAGCGCGCCCTACGAACTTTCGTCGCATGCGGCGTAGCAGACATTCGCCTTACAACACACGGTAACTGCATTTCTGCATCAACGACGCAATCAAGATAACAAATAACCCGCCCCCAGCGAGTCACCAATACTGGTTACAATTCCAAAAAATGCAAATTTCGTGGAATTCGCGCCAAAATCGCGCATTTGCCCGTATTCCCAAATGTTTGAGAGTTCGAACACCTGAAGCAAATCCATTCCATTCTTGAATTTCCACCGCTGGCGCGTAAATTTCCCGCCGCTCAAATGAATTACAAAATTTCTCATCGCGCCGCGTCGCTCGCGCCTTCGCTCACTCTGGCCATTGATTCCAAGGCCAAAGCCATGAAAGCGGCGGGCGAAGACGTCGTCGGCTTCGGCGCGGGCGAACCGGATTTCGACACGCCACAGCGCATCAAAGACGCCGCCGCCAAAGCGCTCGCGGCCGGTTTCACCAAATACACGCCCAGCAGCGGCATTCCCGAATTGCGCGAAGCCATCGCTGACAAATTCAAACACGAAAACGGCCTGACTTACAAGCCGTCGCAAATCATCGTCTCTAACGGCGGCAAACATTCGTGCTATAACGTCATTTTGGCGACGTGCGAAGCGGGCGATGAAGTCATCATTCCCGCACCGTATTGGTTGAGTTATCCCGAAATGGTCAAGCTCGCGGGCGCAAAGCCGGTGATTTTGGAAACGTCGGACAAAACGGAATTCAAAGTCACGCCCGAACAACTGCGTGCGGCCATCACGCCGAACACGCGGTTGTTCATTTTGAATTCGCCGAGCAATCCGACGGGTTCAGTTTATACGCCGGAAGAAGTCAAAGCACTCGGTGACATTTGCGTCGAGAAAAACGTTCTCATCATGAGCGACGAAATTTACGAGCATTTGCTTTACGACAACGCAAAAGTCAAAAGCGTCGCCAGTTTTTCGCCAGCGCATTTTGACCACACAATCATCGTGCACGGATTTGCCAAAGCGTGGAGCATGACGGGTTGGCGTCTCGGTTTTCTCGCCGCGCCGGAACCGATCGCCAAGGCGATTGACGCCGTGCAATCGCACAGCACGAGCAATCCCTGCTCTTTCGCGCAAAAAGGCGGCGTCGCCGCGCTCACCGGCCCGCAGGATCATTTGCCGAAATGGCTGGCGGAGTTCGATAAACGCCGTCGTTACGCGCACACCAAATTGAATTCCATTCCGGGAATTTCGTGCGTGAACGCGAAAGGCGCGTTCTATTTGTTCCCGAAAATTTCTCAAACCGGACTCAAATCGTCCGAGTTCTGCGCGAAATTGCTCGACGCGGAAAAAGTCGCCGCCGTTCCCGGCATCGCGTTTGGCGCGGATGATTACATCCGTTTGAGCTACGCGACGAGTTTAGCGAACATCGAAAAAGGCTTGGCGCGCATCGAAAAATTCGCGCGAACGCTGGCGAAATGATCAGCGCAAAAAATCGCGCTGCAAAATCTGCATCAAATCATTTACCGCCAACATCAATTCGCCGCGCAATTGGGGATTGTCATTGGCCAAATCCATCGGCGCGCTCATCGTTTCCGCATAACGATGCGTCAAGGCGGATTGTTCATTTTCATTTCCCGATTGTCGCAATAATACTCGAACTTTTTCCGCTTTTTGTTTCGCGCTGGAAATTTTCTTCAACGCGGCATTTGTGGTCATTTCATTTGCCGCAACTTTTTTTAGCAATCCACATTCAAAAGTTCGACAGCGTTTTGGCCTGTCCGCATAAATCCGGCAAAGCTTTCCATCGAAGCACGCGCACGGCTGCGCGAAGGCTAGTTTCCCCTGCCCTTTCTTTTTCAACGACAGACCGGATTTCATCAATTGTTTCGGATTGTCGCCCTTCCGCAATTCCACGTCCGCAAACAACGTGCTGTCGCAGCATAAACCGCAATTTGGGCAAAGCTGTTCAATAGAATTCATTCGCGTTAATTCGTGAAATTCGTGTCTCATCGCCACAAATGTTTCGGATATTTCCGCGCCAGTTCTGATTTAATTTTCGGATAATGTTCGCGCCAGAAATTTGCCAAATCTTGCGTCACTTGAATCGGTTTCATGCCCGGCGTCAAAATGTGAACGGTCACGGGAATTTTGCCCAGCGCGATTTTCGGCGTTTGGTTCACGTCATAAAGTTCCTGAATCCGCAGCGAAATGAACGGCGACTTGCCGCGCTCATAATTTACTTTCGGCGTGCGACCATTCGGCAGCGACAATCGTTCCGGCGCGTGTTTATCCAATAATTCGCGTTGCGGCTGCGAGAGCCACGACATCACGACGGATTTCACTTCGCGTTCCTTGATGTCTTTGTAAGACGTCGCGCCGTGACACAGTTGTTCGATGATGGCTTTTTTGTCGTCGTCCGAAATTGTCGGCAACTGCAATTCGGGACAATTTTTGCAGAGCAAATCCAAACGCGCGAGCCATTGCTCGACACTGTGATCCCAATTCGGCAAATTCAAACGCTCTGATAAAATTTCGTCCGCGAGCAAACGCGCGGCGGCATCGGCAGGTGGCGGGTCAATCCGTTTTGCGGCAAGCGCGAGTCCACGAAAACGCAACAGTTCGGCGGCAAGAACGCGTTTTTCGCGCGCGTCAAATTGGACGTGCAAATCCGATTTCAAATCGTCAGGAAATAATTCGCACAGCCAGTCAGTTTCAATCGCGGTGGCGAGTGATAAAATGGTGTTCACTTCTTTGCCACGCGTCTCGACTTCACGAATTTCCGCCGCGACAAATAGCGGGCTATGTTGCACGACACTTTCGCGCGCGAGCACGCCGCGACGATTGTGAACGAGTTCGCAGCGCAACGTCCCTTCATCCAATCGCCGTGCGACGCGGTCGCTAAAACCGATGAGAATACATTTTTGCAAATTTTCGTCTTTGATTTCGCGGGCTTGCGTGTCGAGTCCTTCGTCCTTCGCGATTCGTAAAAATTGTTCCAGCAGCGGCCCGACTTGTTTCGCGGTGACGGCGTGGATGCCCAATTTGCGGCAAACGTCCAAGCGAAATTGATTTTTGGCGGCGTAATTCCACGCGCGCATCAGAATCCAAAAATCGGAACTCGCCTTGTCGCCGAACAAATCTTCGCGCGCGGATTCGGCATCGCGACCGGGATTGCGAATGAGTAAATCGCGCCCCTGCGTGAGCGCGGCGACGAGACACGCCTGATGCACGCAGCTAAAATCCTGCGCCGCAAGCAGCATCCGCGCGTAACGCGGATGCAGCGGAAACGCAAGCATTTTGCGGCCAATTTCGGTGATTTTTTTGTCGTGACCAATCGCGCCCAAATCTTCAAGCAATTCTTCCGCGTGCGTGAGCGAAATTTCGTCCGGTTTGTCGAGCCAGCGGAATTTCCGCAAATCGTCCACGCCCGCGGCTTTCAACGTCAAAACGACTTCGGCCAAATCAAGCCGGCGGATTTCCGGCAATTCGTGCGGCGCGCGTTCGTCGTGTTCCACACGCGACCACAGGCGAATACATTTCCCGGGCGCGGTGCGACCGGCGCGACCGGTTCGCTGGTCGGCGTTTGCTTGTGAAATGCGTTCGATGAGCAACGTGTTGATGCCGCGATTCGCGTCGTAACGCGCGACGCGCGCGAGGCCGGAATCAATCACCAATTTCACGCCGTCAATCGTGATGGATGTTTCGGCGACGTTCGTGGCGACGACGACTTTCGGCTGTTCGTAACGCGCGACGGCGGCGTCCTGATCGCGCGGTTGCAATTCACCGTGCAACGGCAAAATGATGTAGCCTTTGGCTTCGCGCGTTGAACGAATCGCTTCGATGGTCTGCGAAATCTCAAATCCGCCCGGCATGAAAACCAAAACGTCCCCTGCTCCGCCGGAATTGACGAAGCGTGAGAATTGTTCGGCGGCGATTTCCCAAATTGGCGGCGCGTCCAAGCCGAGGCGATGCGGCAGGTATTCGATTTCGACGGGAAAAGTTCGTCCGGCGGAAGCGAGCGTCGCGCACGGTTTGAGATAATTTTCCAATTCGCCCGCGTTGAGTGTCGCGGACATGACGGCGAGTTTCAAATCGGGACGCGACTGCTCCTGTAAATCCAGCGCGCGGGCGAGCGTGATGTCACCGTAAAGATGACGTTCGTGAAATTCGTCGAACAAAATCGCCGAGACGCCGCGCAGTTGCGGATCGTCAATCAACTGACGCAACAAAACGCCTTCAGTCACGAAACGGATTTTCGTTTTTGCGGACGTACAGTTCTCGAACCGAATTTGGTAGCCGACTTCATCGCCCAATTTTACGCCAAGTTCCTGCGCGACGCGCGCGGCGAGCAAACGCGCTGCGATGCGGCGCGGTTGCAAAATGACGACCTGGCCATCGGTGAGCAATCCATGTTTCAAGAGCATTTGTGGCACTTGCGTGGATTTGCCGGAACCGGTGGGCGCGGACAAAATCAATCGCTTGTCGGTTTTAAGCCGCGCGATGATTTCATTTTCAATTTCGTAAATGGGCAGACGTTCAGGCATCGAGCAATTAGCTTAATCATTAAGCGGCAAATTGAAATAAAACTTCATCAACAAAAGGTGACGAGCGATTTATTTTATCAATGAAATCAGCCTTAAATCGCGTTTCGCATTGTGAATAAAAATGTGAATAGAAGTTCACAAATCCGACACATCGGCGTAACACGACCAAAATAGATTTGCATCGTCCGAGTATCCGAGTATGAAAAAAATTCTCATTCTCACCGCCGGATTTGGCGACGGGCACAACGCCGCCGCGCGCAGTTTGCGCGACGCGATTGAATTGACCGACGAGGACGCGCGCACCGAAGTGCTCGATCTGTTTGCCGACAGCTACGGCGCGTTCAACACGCTTGCGCGCAAAACTTATCTCGGCATGGTGCAATATACCCCAAAATTGTGGGGGCAATTTTATTCGCTCCTCGAAAATCCATTTGTCGAACGGCAACTCGGCGGTTTCACGCGTTTGCAAAACACGCTCGAAAAAATTCTGGGCGAAACGCAGCCGGATTGCGTCGTCTCGACATATCCGGTTTATGGCCATGTCATTAAAAAAATTTACGCGCATCATCATGAGCGGCCATTTCGTTTCGTCACGGTCGTGACCGATTCCATCACCATCAGTTCGGCCTGGTTTCACGCGCCGGCGGATTTTTATTGTGTGCCGAACGAAGCGAGCGCAGACGTTTTGCGTGCGGGCGATGTGCCGGAAGAAAAGATTAAAGTGCTTGGTTTTCCGGTGAATCCGATTTTTGCTGAAAACAAAAATGAATTGCCGCCACCGATTGGCGACGAACCGCGCCGGATTCTTTACATCATCAACACCGGCAAGAAAAAAGCGGGCAAGGCGATTGACCGATTGTTGGAAATAGACGATGTGCATTTGACGATTACCGCCGGACGCGACCCAGAATTGCGCGCGAAATTGATTGAGCGCACGCGCGATTTTGGCGACCGCGTGAAAGTGCTCGGCTGGACAAATCAAATGCCGGAATTGCTCATGTCACATCACCTCGTCATCAGCAAAGCCGGCGGCGCAACGGTGCAGGAAGCGATTGCCGCGCGCTGCCCGATGATTGTCAATCAGGTGATTCCCGGCCAGGAAGAAGGCAACGCGGAGTTGATTGAAAAATTTAATCTCGGCGCGGTCGTGGAAAAAAACAAGGAAGTTGCCGAAGCCGTTGAATTGGCGTTTGAAAAACGCGCGACGCTTTGGAACGAATGGCGAAAGAATCTGAAGAAAATTTCCCATCCCGATGCCGCGTTGAAAATCGCCGAATTGATTTTGGAAGAATCCGAAAATGATTTTCCCGGACGCAAAGCCATTAAACTTTTTGACCCCGCGCCCGCGCGCGTCATGCGCCCGACGCTGGCGACCAGCACAGCAAACAGTTCCGCGCAAATGCTGCTGTGCGATTTTCACATTCACACGAATTATTCCGATGGCAAATTGTCCGTGCCGGAAATCATAGATTTTTACGGCGAACGCGGTTTCGATTGCATTTGCATCACCGACCATTTGGCTGATCCGAAACGATTACTCGGCAAATTGTCCGAATTGGTCAACATGACGCTCGCGCAAGATCAGGTGGACGAGTATTTCGCCGTCATCGAACGCGAACGCCAGCGCGCGTGGCGTCGTTACAAAATGCTCGTGATGACCGGCATCGAATTCAACAAGGACGGTTACACACGCAAAACGTCCGCGCATCTGCTCGGCATTGATTTGAAGTCGCCGATTTCTGCCGCGTTGGACATTCCCGAAATCATCGAAAAGATTCACGCGCAAGGCGCGCTCGCCGTCGCGTCACATCCGCACATCATGAAAAGCGAATGGGGCAAAAACACGCTTTACCTTTGGGAAAATCAGGAAAAATTCGCGCCACTGCTCGATGCGTGGGAAATCGCCAATCGCAACAACATTTTCAACGACATCGGACTGAAACGCTTGCCGTTCATCGCCAACAGTGATTTTCACAAGCCGAAACACATTTACTCGTGGAAGACTTTGATTCACGCCGAGAAAGATTACGAAGCCATCAAGGATTGTATCCGCCGCAACGAACACGTGGCCATCACACTTTATCGTGATTTCGCCGATGCGGTTCCTGCTCGCGCGCACAATCGTTTTGACCTGGCGACTAACGGACAGTTCTCGCACGAACGGCTTCCGCTGTCAGCCATGAATGGTTGAAAATCAATTTTGCGGAACGGAAAGCTCTTCCAATTTTGCGCCTTCACGCTGGCGCAAAACCGCTTCAACCCGCGGCACATACATTTGCGTTTCCGCCGGCAAATGCGTGGCGATGTCGTCGTAATTCCGCGTCTGGTAACGATTCAATAATTTCTGCACCGTGCCTTCGCCGCAATTGTAAGCTGCCAACGCCAACCGCCAATCGCCGAATTTGTCGTGCAAAAATTTCAGATACCGCGCGGATGCGGATGCGCTCGGTTCAGCTTGAAATCGTTGGTCGCGCGGCCAAAGCGATAATCCAAAACGCTTCGCCGTTTCCGGCATCAGTTGAAACAACCCCGCTGCGCCCGCCGGACTTTGCACGGACCGGTCAAATGAAGATTCCACTTCCGCGAGCCAGACAAGTTCCGGCGGCACTTTTTGCGCGGCAAAAACCGGTTTTAATTGCGGCACGTATTTTTTCGCGCCGTCCGGCCACGGCTCGATGGCAACTTTTTTGATCCAGATTTCGCGCTCGGTTTGCGCCGGTGGATTTACCGGCAACGGCGGTGGCTGATTGGTTTCAATTTTCGGCGGCGGAATCGTGATGCGGATTTCGTCCGCGACTTCCAGATAATCCATTTGCGCTTTCAACCATGCAGCGTAAGGTTGCGTTTCCTCGTGACTTTGCAACAACGGCAAAACGGTTTGCGCGGCCTGCCGCAACGCCGCCAGATTCACCACGTAATCACCTTGAAATTGCCGCTGCAAATCGTGGAAAAATTGTTGCGCCATTTGCTCGTCCACTTGCGGCAGCGCATTGAGCACGTTCGTATCGAGATTTTCCTGCGCCCATTGCTGCGCGCCTTGAATCAAATCCGGCAACGAAATGGTTTCATCATCCGCCCGCGCCAATAACGAAGCCGCGAGGAAAATCGTTAAAATGCAAATCGCGCGTTTCATCGCTTTGATGCCTGCGATTTAGACAATCCGATTTGAATTGCGCAAGCGATTTCCTTCATTTGACAATCCGACGGCAACGATTAACTTCGTCTGCATGAAAACAATTCTTTTGCTCGCCGCCATTTCATTGATGACGACCCTCGCCGCCCGCGCCGCGTCCATTTACGACATTTCGGTCAAGGACATTGACGGCAAAACTGTTTCGCTGGGCGATTACAAGGGCAAAGTGGTGCTCATCGTCAACGTCGCGTCCAAATGCGGTTTCACGCCGCAATACAAGGCGCTCGAAGCCGTTTACAAAAAATATCAGGACAAGGGATTTGTCATCCTCGGTTTTCCGTGCAACCAATTTGCCGGACAGGAACCGGGCACGGACGCGGAAATCAAACAATTTTGCACCGGCACCTATGACGTGACGTTTCCGCTGTTCGACAAGATTGAAGTGAACGGCGCGAACCGCCATCCGCTTTACCAGATTCTCACGGGCAAAGACTCGCCCTTCCCCGGCGACATCGGCTGGAACTTCACCAAATTTCTCATCGGCAAGGACGGCAAAATCGTGAATCGCTTCGCCTCAAAAATCACGCCCGATTCACCGGAAGTGACTGAGGCGATTGAAAGCGCGCTGGGGAAATAAGAAATTTCCGTTTTTGTCGAAATGAAGTTAGATAGGCCGCAGAATCTAATATCTATTAACTGTTAGGCCATGATGTCATGAGCGATTATCATACAGACCAAATGTTGCACGACGTCAATGTTTGAAATATGCTAAAAAATGTTGAAGGAGTCTGAAATAGAGGGACTTACACAGGAAAAACAGTGTTTTTGAAAAGAGGCGGCTTTTTTAGAAGTTTCAGAAAGGTTGAAATGGGTATTTCCAACCTCAAAAAACTGATGCTGCCAACGTCCTGCAATCCTGCCGCCGCCGCTTTGCAGCGATGTTTTTTGAGGGGTCTTCATTGAAGTAAAAGACGAGGTTGCCGCGATTGTGAATGCACCAGGACAAAGCGGCTTGGGCGTCGGCAAATTTGAGCGCGCGGCTGCGCTGCCGGCCATTGACGGTTTCGACCAGGACGCCGGCGATGCCGGGCGAAGGCAGGAAAAGGGTTTTGCGTTGCGAAAAGGGTTCAAACGCCGGTAGTTTTTTGGGCGGCAAATGGGCCATAAGAGCTTAAC
>DASZXB010000077.1:0-104543 GCA_035546095.1 Verrucomicrobiia bacterium
CGCCGCCGGCAAATACGCCAACGGCGCGCGTATGCCCAGCGAGGCGCAACTCGTCAAACAATTCAATGTTTCCAGACCCACCGTGGCGCGCGCATTGCGAGACCTCACCGTTGAAGGAATCATTGAACGCCGCGCCGGGTCCGGAACTTATGTTCGCAAAACAACCGGTGTTGCCAGCGCCACGCGTCAATTGGGATTGTTGATTCCCGGACTGGGCACGACGGAGATTTTCGAAATTATTTGCGGCGAGCTTGCCAGCCTGGGCCGGGCCAATGAATACACCTTTTTGTGGGGCGGTTCGGCTCACCCGCGTCAGGATCAAGACGGCAGCCGGGAACACGCCAAGGAATTGTGCGAACAATTCATCGAACGCCGCGTGGCCGGGGTTTTTTTTGCGCCTTTTGAACTAACCCTTGGTCAGGATGAAACCAATCGCAGCATCTCCGAGCGCTTCAGCGAGGCCGGCATTTCCGTCATTTTACTGGACCGGGACATGACCCCGTTTCCGCAACGCAGCCATTTCGACCTGATCGGGCTTGATAACTTTTCCGCCGGTTTCATGTTGGCGGAGCACCTCATCAAATTGGGCTGTCAACGTCTTGCCTTCGTCATGCGCCCGCTCTCCGCCCCCACAGTGGATATGCGCATCAGCGGAGTGCGGGAAGCATTGGTTCGTCACAAGCTGGAAATCATTCCTGATTGGGTGCGGGTCGGAGACCCGTTGGACGCTAGGTTTGTCCGTTCCTTGATGGCAGGAAAAATGTGGGATGCGGCGGTTTGCGCCAATGATTTCACCGCCGCCCAACTGATACGCACCATTGAACAAAATCATTTTCGCATCCCGGAGGACATTCGCGTGGTCGGCTTTGACGATGCCAAATACGCCACTCTTCTGGGGGTGCCGTTGACTACCATACAGCAGCCTTGCAAAGACATCGCCGTGAGCGCGTTCCACGCCATGCTGGACCGCCTCGCCCAACCAACGCTCCCCGCGCGCACCATCCTGCTTCCCCCAAGACTGGTCGTCCGCGAATCATGCGGCGCCTATTTGCCGCGAAAAAAAGCAGTCAAATAACCGTCTTACGAGCAACCGAGGCTTTCACCGCAGTTTAAACACTTGTAACACGCACCGTTGCGCACGGCGACGTGGCCGCAACTCGGACACGTTGGCGCGTCCTGCTGATTGGTAATCATGGAAGTCAATGTCAACGCGTGGTGGCCATGAACATTTTCCTTGCCGGATTTCAAGACAACGACATCTGTGTCCTCGGCAATCGGCAATTCAGGCACGGGACGATTCACCTTTTTTTTTATTTCCTCAATCAGACCGGGCATGGCGAGTTCCGGCTGCGAACGATTGGTGGTCAATGCTTCGCGATAGCCGGGAATGAATTGAAACGCGAGCCAGCGGAAAACATAATCAATGATGGACGAGGCATTGCGGATTTCAGGGTTTTTAGTGAAGCCGCTCGGCTCGAAACGCTGATGCGCGAATTTTTTCAGCAACGTTTCCAGTGGCACACCGTATTGCAGCGACATGCTCGTCAACGTGCCAATGGTGTCCATCAAACCGCCGATGGTCGAGCCTTCTTTCGCCATCGTGATGAACAATTCACCGGGCTGGCCGTCCTCAAAAAGGCCGACGGTCAAATAACCTTCGTGACCGGCGATGTCGAATTTATGCGTGATGGCCTGCCGCGTGTCGGACAGGCGGCGGCGCAACGGTTTGCCGGCTTCGTTCTGCAAATGGGCGACTTGAGCCTCAAGTTCCTTGACGCGCGCGGTCAATTCGGAAATTAAAACACCGTCGTTGTCCGTTTTGGCGACGCCTTCGCTCGTTTTTTTCGTGTTGAGCGGCTGCGAACGTTTTGAGCCGTCGCGATAAATCGCCACGCATTTCAATCCCATTTTCCACGCCTGAACGTAAGTGTCGCGGATTTCGGCAACGGTGCTTTCGTTCGGCATGTTGACGGTTTTGGAAATCGCTCCGGAAATGAACGGCTGCGCGGCGGCCATCATTTTCAAATGCGCCAGATAGCCGATGCTGCGTTTGCCGCGCGCGGGTTTGAACGCGCAATCGAACACGGGCAGATGTTCGGCTTTCAAACCACTTTTCACAACCGCGCCGTTTTCCTCGACGTCTTCAATCGTGTCGAATTTTTCGATGTGCGCGACGATGCCTTCGATTTCCTTTTCGGCATAACCGAGACGGCGCAACGCGTCGGGCACGCCGCGATTGACAATTTTCAACATGCCGCCGCCGGCGAGCAATTTGTATTTCACCAGCGCGATGTCGGGTTCGACGCCCGTCGTGTCGCAATCCATCAGGAATGCAATCGTGCCCGTCGGCGCGAGCACGGTGACTTGCGCGTTGCGGTAGCCGACCTGTTTGCCGCGTGACAGCGCGCGGTCCCAGCGATTGCGCGCTTCAGTTTTGAGATAACCAAATTCTTCGCTGGGATGAATTTCTTCGACGGCGTCGCGATGCAATTGAATGACACCGAGCATCGAATCCACGTTGTCTTTTGCCAGTGGCTTGGAAACGTGGGCGCAACGCGCGTCGCGATAACCGGCAAACGCGCCCATCGTCGCGGCGATTTCCGCACTTTGTTCGTAGGCATGGCCGGTCATGATGGAAGTGATGGCACCGGCGAGCGCGCGGCCTTCATCCGAGTCATACGGCAAACCATAGCTCATGCAGAGCGAACCGAGATTCGCGTAACCGAGTCCGAGCGTGCGGAAAATGTGGGAATTTTCCGCGATGTCTTTCGTCGGATAACTCGCGTTGTCCACGATGATTTCCTGCGCCGTGATGAAAATGCGGACGGCGGCTTTGAAACGTTCGATGTCAAATTTGCCGTCCTCGCGTTTGAATTTCATCAGGTTCAATGACGCAAGATTACACGCGGTGTTGTTGATGAAAACGTATTCACTGCATGGATTGGTCGAATGAATCGGCTCTGTGCCTTTGCACGTGTGCCATTTTTGAATCGCGCCGTCGTATTGAATTCCCGGGTCGCCGCAAATCCAAGTGCCTTCGGCAATTTTGTTCAACAACGCGCTCGCGTCCTTTTTCTGAAGCGGTTTGCCGGTGGTGACGGATTTTGTCCACCATTCCTTGCCGTCCACGGCAGCCTGCATGAATTCATCGCCGGCGCGGACGGACAGATTTTCGTTTTGATACATTACGCTGCCATAAGCATCGCCGTTGTAACTGCCATCATAACCTTGCTCAATCAACGCCCACGCTTTCTTCTCTTCCTTTTGTTTTGCGTCAATGAATTCTTCAATATCGCCATGCCAGTCGCGCAGCGTGTTCATTTTTGCTGCGCGACGGGTTTTGCCGCCGGATTTCACGACGTTCGCGACCTGATCATAAACTTTCAGGAAGCTCATCGGGCCGCTCGGACGCCCGCCGCCGCTCAATTTTTCCTTGCTCGAACGCAACGGCGACAAATCCGTGCCAGTACCCGAACCATATTTGAACAGCATCGCTTCGGACGACGCGAGGCGCATGATGTCCTCCATGTTGTCCTCGACGCTTTGGATGAAACACGCGCTGCCCTGCGGATATTCGTATTGCGTTTCCGCGCGTTCGGCTTCGCCGGTTTTGCGATTGTAGAACCAATTGCCCTTGCCAGATTTTTTGCCGATGCCGTATTCGTGATAAAGCCCGACGTTGAACCACACCGGCGAATTAAATGCGCCATATTGATTCAAGCAGAGCCACGTCAATTCATCGTAAAAAATTTCGCCGTCCGCCTTGCTGAAATAGCCATCGGCGATTCCCCAATCCGCAATCGTTCGCGAAATGCGATGAATCAATTGGCGGACCGACGTTTCGCGCTCGCTCGTATTTTGCTCACCATAAAAGTATTTGGAAACGACGACTTTCGTGGCGAGTTGCGACCACGATTTCGGCACTTCGACATTTTCCTGTTTGAAAATGACCTTGCCCGCGTCGTCGGTGATTTCCGCCGTGCGTTTGTCCCATTCGATTTGGTCGAACGGCTTGACTTTCGCGTCGCTGAACATGCGTTCGACGCGCAGAAATTTTTCCGCCGTCATTTTGACGGGTTTGAGCGCGCGTCCCGCAGTGGCTTTTCCGGCGCGGCGGTGGACGGCCTTCGGAGCCGACGACAAAACTTCCTCACGTGCATCAATCATGATTGTCTCCAATTAAAAATTTTAGGCTCGGCAGCCGATGGTTCAAGTGAAGCAAAAACCAACCGGACTTAAAGATTGTCAATTTCCCAGATAAAACCGATTTTTCGGATTTTTCGTTCCCCCAACTAATTGGGGAACGGCGGTTATCATGCTACTACCCGTTGTGGCTTTCAAGAAAATTTTTCAAAAAAGTTACGCGAACGATATTCCCAGGCAGAAACGCGGAAATTTATTTGTCCCTGTTGAAAAAATAAAACTTATCCGCCGCTGTGAACAAAAACTTCAGCGCGGTTTCCTGACGAAACGATTTCCGCGCGTTCGCGGAAATTTTTTGCGGCGCGGCTCGAATTCTTTCGCTGATTTTGAGTGTTTCGATTTGAATTTCCGCACCGGATCAATTGTTTTCGGGCGCGCTTTCGGCGCGAGCACAATTGGACAACCTTCGTAGCCGAACGCCTTTCGCAATTCACCTGCGAGATATTTTTTATACGGCTCGGAAAACAATTCGTCGCGGTTGACAAACAGCAAAAACGTCGGCGGCGCTTGTCGCACTTGCGTCGCGTAATAAAATTTCAAGCGATGACCGGAGGCGCTGATGGGCTGGCGGCGTTCCACGGCGTCGTGCAGCGTGCGATTCAAGATGGAAGTGGGGATTTTTTGTTGCAACTGCGACGCGACGTAGCGAACCGCTTCAAGTAATCGCTCCAGATGAAAATTCGTTTTGGCTGACGTGAAAATCACCGGCGCATAATCGAGGAAAAACAATTTTTCCGAAACCCATTTGGCGAATTCCGCCAGTGTCGTCATTTCTTTGGCCTGGCCTTCCGTCCGTTTTTTATTTTCGCGCCGCACAATTTCCTGTTCGCGCGCTTCGCGCACTTGTTCGTCGAATAAATCCCATTTGTTCACGACCACGATACAAGCCTTGCGGTTCTCGACGATAACATCCGCAATTTTTTTGTCCTGCTCGGTGATGCCCATTTCGGCGTCGAGAACCAAAACAGTGATGTCGCTGCGCGCGATGGAATCTTCCGAACGCTGGACGCTGAAAAATTCAATGGAATCGGCGATGCTGCGCGTTTTGCGGATGCCGGCGGTATCAATTAAGACGTATTTCTCTGTGGCCACGACGCCTTCGTCGCCGCCCGGACGTTTGACTTCAAACGGTACGTCAATTGCATCGCGCGTCGTGCCGGGAATCGGCGAAACAATGACGCGCGAAGATTTGGTTAGTGCGTTGATGATGGACGATTTGCCGACGTTGGGGCGACCGACGATGGCGAGTTTTAACGTAGGGCAGGCATCTTGCCTGTCCATTTTCCGCTCAGGCGGTTTATTGTCGGCGACTTCACCGTCGGCGAACAGGCTGGAAGCCTGTCCTACGTTGGCTGCCGCCGCGTTCATCAATTCATTCACGCCTTCGCCGTGAATCGCGCTGACAGGGAAAATGCTTTGAAAGCCGAGTTCCGAGAATTCGGCGACGCCTTTTTCCGCGCGTTCAGTGTCCACCTTGTTGACCGCGACGAAAACCGGCTTGCGGCTGCGACGCAATTTCTCCGCCACCTCGCGGTCGAGCGGAACGATTCCGTCCTGCACGTTGACGACGAAAATGATGGCGTTCGCGGATTCAATTGCCAACTCGACCTGTTCAATCGCAGCTTTGACAATCGCGTCATCCGATTTTTCGCGGCGCAACAGGCCGATGCCGCCGGTGTCCACGAGCGTGAAAGTTTTGCCGTGCCATTCGGCTTCGGCGGTGACGCGGTCGCGCGTGACGCCGGGCTGGTCGTGCACAATCGCGATACGCTTGCCGACGATGCGATTGAACAGCGCGGACTTGCCGACGTTTGGCCGTCCGACGATGGCGATGAGATTTGACACGCAATCATAATGAAGAAATTTTCGGTCGTGAGAAAGGGAAAAGCCTAATTTGCGAAGTCGCTATAGTTTGAGTGCACCAATCAAATTTCGATTTTTCCACAAAAAAATTAGATAAATCAAATGTATCAGCGAAAGGCCACAAACAAGAGAAGATAGGAAAATTATGGCATCTTTTCCAGCGTTATCTAAATTTTCGAGAGCACGAATGTCCGTGTCGTCGGCAATAAATAATTTTTGTAGCTTTTCATCAGTGGTTATTTTTTTAAGGCGTGATTGAAACTCTTCCGGCGTGTAATCATGTAACGGAGTGTTAAATTTTATTGTGAAAAGAAGATAAGTGCTACCAATCAAACAAACAACATTGATTGCCAGCAATAGCCCAAGAAAGAAATTCTTTAGCCTCATAAGCCTACACAACATATTTGGGCTGCGTTTTCTAGTGCAAGTTTATTTTGAAATTTGCGCAGACTTGTTTTTGCGCAGGAATTTTCTGACAATCTGCGCGCCGCAATTTTTCAACGAATGAACGAAACGCTGGTTATCGTGCCGACTTACAATGAGCGGGAAAATCTCTCGCGCATGGCGGAGAAATTGTTGTCGCTGCCGGTCAAGGTGGATTTGCTCGTCGTGGACGATAATTCGCCGGACGGCACGGGCAAAATCGCCAATGAACTCGCCGCGCGGCATCCTGAAATTCACGTTCTGCATCGCGCGGAGAAAAATGGGCTTGGCCGCGCTTACATTGCCGGTTTCAAATGGGCGCTGGAGAACAATTACGAATTCGTTTTTGAAATGGACTGCGATTTTTCGCACGACCCGGACGACGTTCCGAAATTTCTCACCGCGGCGAAAAATGAAAATGCAGATTTGGTGCTCGGCTCGCGTTATTCCGGCGGCATTCGCGTCATCAACTGGCCGTTGAGCCGGCTGATGTTGAGCCGCAGCGCGGGCATTTACGTCGAGACCGTCACCGGAATGTGCTTCAGCGACCCGACCGGCGGCTATAAATGTTTTCGCCGTCGCGCGTTGCAGGCCATCAATTTGGACGCGGTGCGCTCGAACGGTTACAGTTTTCAAATCGAAATGACACACCGGCTTTGGCGTGACGGATTCAAGATTGTCGAAGTGCCGATTATTTTCACCGAGCGTGCCGAAGGCCGTTCCAAAATGGCCGGCGGCATCGTGAACGAGGCATTTTGGATGGTGTGGTGGCTGTGGCTGCAAAACGGATTGCGCCGCTCGCCACGAAGAAAGGCGTGACAATTTGTGCCACTCAAATCCGGCGACAAAATTTCCCTGATGATTCACGATGTCGCGTTCGGCGGCGATGGCGTCGGGCGCATTGATGATTTTGTCGTGTTCGCCCCGTTCGTTCTCACCGGCGAAATCGTCGAAGTCGAAATCACCGAAGTCAAAAAGAATTTTGCGCGCGCGAAATTGTTACGCGTAGAAAAACCGTCGCCGGAACGCGCCGAACCACTTTGCGCTTACTTTCAGAAATGCGGCGGCTGCCAATATCAGCACGTGGATTACGCGGCGCAGTTGCAGTTGAAGCGCAAGCAAATCGAGGATTTGTTCGAACGCGTCGGGAAAATTTCGTCGGACAAAATCGCGCCAGTCATTCCGTGCCCGCAACCTTACGGCTATCGCAATCGCATCATGATCCGCAGCCAGTGGAACAAACCGGAACAGAAATTGAATATCGGTTTCGTGCGCTGGGATTGCGGATTGGTTGAGGACATCGAGGAATGCAAAATCACCGAGCCGGCGCTCAACGAGCAAATTCGATTCGTGCGAAAAAATCCGCCGCCCAAAGGCGGAATCAAAATCGTTTTGCGCGTGCAACCGGAAAATTGGGAAGTGCCGCGGGATTCATTTTTCCAGAACAATTTTTTCCTGCTGCCGAAATTAGTCGAGACGGTTCGCGGATTCCTGCAATCAAGCGGAGCGAAACATTTGGCCGATTTGTATTGTGGTGTCGGATTTTTCGGAATTGAAACAGCGGGCGCAGTTGAATCATTTGTCGGTGTGGAATACGATCAACAGGCGATTCGTGCCGCGCGTAAAAATGCCGCCACGCGAAACGTTTTCAACGGCGAATTCATTTCCGCGAAAGTCGAAGATGTTTTACCGCAATTGCTGCAAAAATTGTCGCCGGAGAAAACTTCGGTTTTGATTGACCCGCCGCGCAAAGGTTGCCAGCCGGAAATTTTGAATTTACTGCGCGAAACAAAGCCGTCGCAGGTCATTTACGTTTCGTGTCATCCGGCGACTATGGCGCGGGACTTGAACATTTTATGCGCCGAAGGTGTCTTTGAACTGGCGCGTGTGCAGCCGCTGGATATGTTTCCGCAAACGCAACATGTCGAGTGCGTGGCCGATTTGCGCGCCGGACAAAATCTTGCCAACCGGCAAAAAATGGATTCAACTGGATAAATCCAATGGTGAACACGAATCAGACCGACCCGCGAAAAAATTTCGTTCCGCGATTTTTACCCTGGCTGCTGGCGGCGGCGGCATTCGTGGTCTATTGCCTGACGTTGAATCATTGGGTTTCCATTCTCAATCTGGCCAACGTCACCAAAGTCTCCGGCTGGACATGGCAGCCGGAGGTAGTGAACCCGATCACATTTCTGGTCACGATTCCTTTTCGTTGGCTGCCGGCGGCGGCAATTCCCGTCGCGCTCAATCTTTTTTCCGCTTTATGCGCGGCGTTGACATTGGGATTGCTGGCACGGTCGGTCGCCATTTTGCCGCATGATCGCACCGATGCGCAACGCGCGCGCGAGCAAAACGGGTTTTCTTTTCTAACAATTTGGAGCGCGTGGCTGCCGCCGGTTTTGGCGGTGGCGGTCTGCGGTTTGCAACTCACATTTTGGGAACACGCGACGAATTTTAGTGGCGAAATGTTCGACTTGCTGCTGTTCGCTTTCGTCATCTGGTCGTTGCTGGAATACCGGATTGACGAGCGCGAAGGACGATTGTTCTTGGGCGCTTTCATTTATGGCGCGGGCATGACGAATAATTGGGCGATGGTGAATTTCCTGCCGGTGTTCGTCGGCGCGGTGATTTGGATGCGTGGCCTGAGTTTTTTCAATGCGCGATTCTTGACGCGAATGGCTCTGTGCGGATTGGTCGGAATTTTATTTTATCTTTTGCTGCCGTTGCTGGCCAATTTTTCACACACGTCGCCCGTGCCGTTTTGGCAGGCGCTGAAGTATAATTTGTCCTCGCAATTCGCCGTAATACGAACGGTGTTTATGGGTTCGCCGTTGCGTTCCGCCGTCATCGTTTTGTCGCTGACTTCGTTGCTGCCGCTTTTGGTGTTTTGCATCCGCTGGCCGGGTTCTTTTGGCGACAACAGCCCGGCGGGCCGGGCGTTGACCAGTTTCATGTTTCATCTGGCGCACGCCGTTTTTCTTTGCGCCTGCGTTTGGGCGGCTTTTGATTCGCCCATTAGCCCGCGCCATCGTGGACTGGGATTGCCATTTTTGACGTTTTATTATCTCGGCGCGTTGTGCGTCGGTTATTACAGCGGATATTTTCTGCTCGTGTTCGGCTCAAAATCCGCCTTGAACCGCGCGCACCGGCTTACGCCGATGCCCTTTGAATTTCTGAATCGTCCGATTGTCGTCGCTGTGTGGGTGATTGCGTTTTGCGCCGTCGCCATCCTGATTTACAAAAATGCGCCGCAGGTTCGCGCGAGCAACAGCGACACTTTCCGGCAATTTGGCGCGCTCATCGAAAAAACGCTGCCGGCCACCGGCGGTATTTTGTTGAGCGATGAACCTTCGCGGCTGGTGCTGGCGCAAGCGGCGCTGGCGCGCACCGGGCGGACCAAAGATTTTGTGCCGATAGAAACGGCGTCGTTGAAATATCCCTCATATCACAAATTTTTACACCGGACTTTTCCGCAAATATGGCCGGACACCGTTGCGCCGGCGGAAATGACCAACGGTATCGGCCCTTTGCATTTGATGGCGCTCATGGCCGCGCTCATCAGGACGAATGACGTCTATTATTTGCATCCGAGCTTCGGCTATTACTTCGAGGAATTTTATCTGGAACCGCACGGCTTGATTTACAAATTGAAAACGCTGCCGCGCGACACCTTGTTGCCGCCGTTGCCGGACAATGGCCAGATTGCCGACAACGAGACGTTTTGGTCGCAAGCGCAAAAAACGGCCTTTGCGCCGGTTGAATTTGCCGTCGCGCCGCCGAGTCCGGTGAGATCGCACAGCTTCGGTGAACGTGTACTGGATGGATTGCATCTGTCGCGCGAAAAAGATTTGAACGCGATTCTCGCGGGAACATTTTATTCACGTGCTTTGGACTTTTGGGGTGTGCAATTGCAGCGCGCCGGTGAATTGAACCAGGCTTCCAACGCATTTGTGCTGGCGCAACAATTAAACCCCGACAATGCCGTCGCGGACATCAATTTGGATTTCAACCAAAAATTGCGCGCCGACACGAACGCGCCCGTGGATTTGACAAAAATCTCGCTCGACCAGTTCGGCAAATATCATACATGGAACGAAATTTACACCGCCTACGGGCCGTTTGATGAGCCGACTTATTGTTTTGCCGACGGAATGATTCTGGCGCGGGGAAATTTGCTGCGGCAGGCCATCGCGCCTTTTGAACGCGTCCGCCAATTGCTGCCGGACAACGTGGACGCGCGTCTCTGGCTCGGCCAGCTTTACGTCGCCAATCGTTTGCCCGACCGCGCGCTCGCGGCGGTGAACGATTTGCAGGCGCAACCGGAAAAATTTTCGCTTACGGAGACCAACGAAATGCAACTGGCCATCATTCAGGCCAGTGCTTGTTTTCAAAAAACAAATCGGACGCGCGGAATTCAACTGCTTGAAACCCAGATTTCCCGGCATCCGGCCGATAGCGACCTGCTTGGTTCCATCGCTCAAGTATATGTGAGCTATGGCATTTTTTCCAATGCGCTCGACGTGATTGACCGTCGGCTCGCGCAAACACCCGATGACCCCGCGTGGCTTATGAGCAAGGGGCAGGTTTGCCTTCAACTCAAATCTTACGACCAGGCCATCGCTGTTTTGAACCGTGTGTTGGAATTGCAGACAACCAACAGTCAGGCGCTTTATTTTCGCGCGAGCGCCTACCTTGCCGATGGGAAACTCGACGCCGCGCAGACGGATTTTGAAACGTTGCAAAACACGTTCACCAATTCATTGCCTGTCGTTTACGGCCTCGGCGAGGTCGCGTGGCGCAAACATGACACCAACGCAGCGATTAAAAATTACGAATTTCTGATGGCACATGTGAACACCAATGCGCCCGAAGTGAAAACCGTTCTTGAACGGTTGCGCGAATTGAAAAAGTGATTCATCCTGCGCCCGTGCGCGTCACTCACATCATCACGCGGCTCGTCGTCGGCGGCGCGCAGGAAAACACCGTCGCCACCGTTTTAGGACTGCGCCAAAAATCCAGTGTCGAAATCAAATTGATTTCCGGCCCGACCATTGGCCCGGAAGGTTCGCTCGAACCTGAAGTCGAAAAAATTCCCGGTTTGCTGACGATTGTGCCTGAACTCGTTCGTCTCGTTCATCCGGTCCAGGATTTTGTCGCCTTACGAAAATTGGGAAAAATTCTGCGCGCGCAAAAGCCGCACATTGTTCATACGCACAGCGGCAAAGCCGGAATCCTTGGCCGCCTCGCCGCCAAACGCGCGGGCGTTCCAATCATCATTCATCACATTCACGGTCCGTCATTTGGAAATTTTCAAGGTGCGCTCGCCAATTTCATTTTTACCGCTGCGGAAAAACGCGCGGCCAAAGTCACCGACCATTTTTTCGTTTCCGCCAATGCGATGACGAAAATTTATCTCGCCGCCGGAATCGGCAAACCCGAAATGTTCACGCGCATTTTCAGCGGCTTCAAACTTGAACCATTTTTGGAGGCGACAAATGACTTGGCCTTGCGCGAAAAATTGCAAATTCCCGCTGGCGCTTTCGTCATCGGCAAAATCGCGCGCTTGTTCAAACTCAAAGGCCACGAAGACCTGTTCGCCGCGTTTCAAAAAATTTCGCCGCAAATTCCCAACGCGCGCTTGTTGCTCGTCGGCGGCGGTGCATTGCGGACGCATTTGGAAAATCGTGCGCGCGAAATGAATCTGTCCGGCAAAATCATTTTTGCCGGACTTGTGCCGCCAAACGAAGTCGCGCGTTATGTCGGCATCATGGATTGCGTCGCGCATTTGTCGTCGCGCGAAGCCCTGTCACGCGCGTTGCCGCAGGCGCTCGCCGCCGGCAAATCCGTTGTCGCTTACGACTTCGACGGCGCGGACGAGATTTGTCTCGAAAACGAAACGGGCTTTTTGATTCGCACCGGCAACATTGACGCCGTCGTGCAAAAATTATTGCTGCTGGCAAACGATCCTGAACTGCGAAAACAGCTCGGCGCGCGCGGCTGGCAATTCGTGAAGGAAAATTTCAGCATCGAAAAAATGGTGGACGATCAATACAATGTTTATTTGAAATTAGCCGCCGAACGCGGTCTGCGCCTGTGAATTTCCCGTTCAATTTTTATTTCGCCGCGTTTGCCGGCGCATTTTTGACGACGTTGTTGGCGCTGCCGCTTTGGCGCAAATGGTGTTTGCGGACGAATCTTTTGGACGACCCGTGCGACGGCAAAAATTATGACGCGCCCAAAATCCACAACGCGCCGATTCCACTCGCGGGCGGATTCGCCGTGCTCACGGGAATTCTTTTGCCCCTCCTCGTCGGCGCAATTTTATTGAAACTCGACATTGTAAAAATTTCTTCCACCGGATTGATTGTTCACGGCATTGACCGTCGCGCAGTTGAACTTTACGTAATCGCATTCGGGGCAATTGCCATCACAATTCTCGGCTGGTTCGACGATAAACACGAATTGAAACCGTTGCCGAAATTTGCCGGACAATTTTCAATCGCATTGCTCGTCGCCGTTGCCTGCAAGCGCATCACGCTGTTCGTTCCCAACGAAATTTTCAGTTATGCGATTACGATTCTTTGGCTGCTCACCGTCATCAACGCGT
Organism: Verrucomicrobiia bacterium; assembly: GCA_035546095.1. Lineage (GTDB taxonomy): Bacteria > Verrucomicrobiota > Verrucomicrobiia > Limisphaerales > UBA11358 > UBA11358. The sequence continues at coordinate 13,097 of DASZXB010000077.1, forward strand.
TCAATTTCATGGACAACATGAACGGCTTGTGCGCGGGACTCGGCGCGATTGGCGCGATTTTGTTCGCGCTCATCGCCGCCACGAATGGCGAATATCTCGTTGCGCTCGCCGGATTTTTGATGTGCGGCGCGCTGCTCGGATTTTTGCCGTGGAATTTTCCCAACGCGAAAGCGTTTCTCGGCGACGCGGGCAGTCACCTTGTCGGCTATTTGCTCGCGGTCATGGCGATTCTGCCGCATTTTTACACGAAACAAAATCCGCGTCCGCTCGCCGTGTTGTCGCCGCTATTCGTGCTGGCGATTCCGTTGATTGACATCGCGCAAGTCAGTTTGTTGCGCGCGCTCAACAAGAAACCGTTTTGGATTGGCGACACAAATCATCTTTCGCACCGGCTCGTGCGCGCTGGTTTGAGCAAAACGCGGGCGGTCATGGCGCTTTGGCTTTGCGCGGCATTAATTGGAATAATTTCATTCTTTTTTTAGCCGCGCGCGGATAAGTTTTCTCCGTGAAAATTCTTTTCATCGGCGACATCGTGGGCGAACCTGGACGCAAAGCGGTCAAGACGCTGCTGCCAAAATTGCGCGAACAGCACGCGCTCGATTTCGTCATCGCCAACGGCGAAAATTCCGCCGGTGGCTCCGGTATCACGCCGAAAACCGCTGCGGAAATTTTTTTGTCCGGCGTGGATGCCATCACCAGCGGCGACCATTTGTGGGATCAAAAGGAAGTTCTGGAATTGCTCGCCGATGAAAAAAGATTTTTACGGCCATTGAATTATCCGCCGGATGTTCCCGGACGCGGCACGGGAATTTTTGAGATTGGAAAATTGAAAATCGCCATTGTGAACGCGCAAGGCCGCACGTTCATGCAGCCGCCGCTGGACAATCCATTTTTGATTGCGGCGGACGAAGTCAAAAAATTGCGGGAACAGACGAAAATCATTTTTGTGGATTTTCACGCCGAGGCGACTTCGGAGAAAATTGCGTTCGCCCGATTTTTGGACGGGCAGGTGAGCGCGGTCGTCGGCACGCACACGCACGTGCAGACGGCGGATGAACAGATTTTTCCCGGCGGCACGGCGTATTTGAGTGACGCCGGATTTACCGGCCCGCACGAAAGCGTTTTGGGACGCGAAATTGAACCGGTCATCAAAAAATTTCTGACTGCCATGCCGCAGCGATTTGAAGTCGCAAAAAATAATGTCATTTTGCACGGCGCAGTGATTGAAATTGATGAAGTCAGCGGCAAGGCGATTCAAATTCAGCGCGTGGCGGAAAATTTTCCTTGAGAACGAGCGCAAATGATTTTCGTTCGTTTTGTAACCTTCTTCCTTTGGGCGCGGTCTGAACTGTTGACTTTTCCCGATATGCGGCGTTTGCTTTTGGGATGTCGGTAATCAAACCAAATAAACAATCATGAAAACGAATACATTGATAAAAACTCTGTTCAGCGCGGTTTTGGCGTTGAGCCTTCTTGCGCAAGCGCAGGCCGACGACAAAACACCGGCTGACGCAAAAAAAGTTGATCCGTCGGGGACTTACATTTGGACCACCTCGGGTCGCAATGGCGGACCGGACCGCACGAATACGCTGACCTTGAAATTGGACGGCAACAAGTTGACGGGCGACATAAAAACGCCGGGTCGCGGCGGTCGTGAAATGGAAACGCAAATTTCCGATGGTAAAATCGCCGGCTCTGACATTTCCTTCGTGGTTACTCGCAAGTTCAATGACAATACGTTCACAAATACTTACTCCGGCAAACTTGCGGATGGAACGATTAAGGGGAAGATGCAATATCAGCGTAACGGCGAAGAACAATCCCGCGATTGGGAAGCAAAGAAGCAATAAACGATAATTTCTAATCAAAATCACTTGTGAAAGCGCAGCATTTAAGCTGCGCTTTCTTTTTGGGCGGATGAACCTTCCAGTTTTTATTTGAAATTTTTGGCCGCTGCATAAATCTCTGTGCGTGCTAAAGACACTCCGCAAGGCCGAGTACGTCGAACTGGTGATTTTGTTTTTCATACAGGCGATGGCGGCGAGCGCTTGGACAGTGCCGTTGGGAATGGTGCTGGACGCGCACGGATTGCACGCCATCAAGGCGATGGCCTTCGCCGCGACAGCGATCGCGGCATTCATTTCGCCGTTGATTTTTGGCGCGCTGGCCGACCGGCACGTGCCGCCGGTGCGCGTGTTGCGCTGGCTCGCGCTGGCGACGGCTTTGACCATGTCGCTGGTCAGTACAGCCATCCGGTTTCACGCAAACGAATGGTTGATTCTGACACTGTTGCAACTGCTCGCCTTGGCGAATGCGCCGCTTACGGGAATTTCTTCCGCCATCGTTTTGGCGCGTGTGGAGGAATCGAGAGAATTCGCCCCGATTCGCATGATGATGACTTTGGGCTGGATGGCCGGTTGCGTGCTGGTGAGTTTGCTGGGCGTGGATACATCGGCATTGTCCGGTTATGCCGCGGCGACGCTTTGGGTGATTCTGGCCGCGTTCACGTTTTTCCTGCCGCCATTGGAAGTTCCCCAATCCGCCGAAAATTTGTCATGGCACGAGCGGCTTGGTCTGGACGCGCTGACCCTGTTGAAAAATCGCGATCACCGCGTCATCTTTTTCACCACGACGCTGTTGAACATTCCGCTCTCAGCGTTTTATCCGTATGCGCCGACAAATTTGCGCAGCCTCGGATTCACGCACGCGAGCGCGTGGATGGCGCTGGCGCAAGTCTCCGAAGTCATCGCCATGGCGAGCCTCGGCTGGTTGCTCGGCAATTGGCGGTTGAAATGGATTTTTATTTGCGGCCTGATTTTTGGCGTGTTGCGGTTTGCCTTCAGTGCGATCAACACAAAAACATGGCTGCTCGTTGGCGTGGGATTGCACGGCGCGTCGTATGCGCTCGTTTTTGTCACCGCGCAAATCTATCTCGACCAACGCGTGGAATCGTCATGGCGCGCTCGCGCACAAGCATTATTGACCCTGATGAACAACGGCGTGGGTTACCTCATCGGCTATCTCGGCATGGGCTGGTGGTTCGCCGCGTGCGTGCGCCCGACCGGAACGCAATGGCCACTCTTTTGGGGTGGACTAGCCACCATCGCGGCGATGGTGCTGGCTTATTTTCTGGCGGCGTATCGCGGAACAGGTGCAAATTTAAAAAATCAAAGCGCATAAAATTTATGCCGCGTGAAACCAAATCACAATGGAACTTCGGCGAGCTTTTTCCGACCGAACAATTCCGCAAAGTCTTGTCCGTTTCGGAATTGACCGGACAAATCCGCGCGCTGTTGGAAAAACAAATCGGTTCGATTTGGGTCGGCGGCGAAGTGACGAACTTTCGCGCGCAAAGTTCCGGCCACATTTACTTCACGCTCAAAGACGCCAATTCACAAATCGCCTGCGTTCTGTTTCGCGGTGAAAGTGTTCCACATCGCGATTTAATTTCTGACGGCCAAAAAATTCTGGTGCAAGGCGACGTGACGGTTTATGAAGCGCGCGGACAATATCAAATCATCGTGCGCGCAGTGGAATTGCAAGGTGTTGGTGCGCTGCAAATCCAATTCGAAAAATTAAAACAAAAACTTGCCACCGAAGGGTTGTTCGCGCCGGAACGAAAACGTCCACTGCCCAAATATCCGCAACGAATCGGTTTGGTCACTTCGCCGACCGGCGCGGCCATCCGCGACGTTTTGCACGTAGTTCGACGTCGAAATCCGTCGCTGGAAATCATTCTTGCACCTTGTCGCGTCCAAGGCGATGGCGCGGCAAAAGAAATTGCCGGTGCAATCCGATTGCTGAATGAATTTGGAAAGTTGGATTTGATTTTGGTGACGCGCGGCGGTGGCTCGCTGGAGGATTTATGGGCGTTCAACGAAGAAATTGTCGCGCGCGCGATTTTTGAGTCGGGAATTCCTGTTGTCTCTGCGGTCGGACACGAAATTGATTTTACCATCGCGGATTTCGTCGCCGATTTTCGCGCGGCGACGCCGAGTGCGGCGGCGGAAATCATCACCGAGGGAGTTTTTGCCAGCCGCGAACTTGTCGCGAATCTGATGCGACGGATGGCGCAGGCGCATCCGCGTCGGCGATTGAACGAGCATTTACAACGATTGGACGATTTGCAAATTGGTTTGCTGCGACAAACAAGGCAAGGCATGCGCGAACGGCAGGTCGTTTGTGAAAACCTTGCCACGCGGTTGCGGCAGGTTCGTCCGAAACAATTTTTGAAACAACGCTACGAGATTTTGAAGGCGACGCAGAAGCGGCTGCGCGAGCTGGCGCGGGTTCAATTCAAAAATTATAAAAGTTCCTTTGCTATGATCGAATCGCGTTTGCGTTTGCTGGGGCCGGAGCAGGTCTTGGCGCGCGGTTATTCCATCACGATGGACGCGGCGACGGGGAAAGTTTTGCGTGATGCCGGGAAAATCAAGCTTGGTCAAAAACTGAAGACACAATTAAACAGTGGCGAAATTTTAAGTCAGGCAGAATCCATTTCGCCCAAGTCATGACAGATCGGTGCATCTGCGGTGGGCGATTGTTTGCCTTCTGGACCGCCCATTTTTGTTTTGACAGATTTTTTGAAATTCCGACAATTTGGACATGAGGAAAAAACCGTTGGCTTTTGCGTTTCTGTTTTTCTTTTTGGGATTGTTGCGGGGGATTTGCGCCGAAGACACGAATCAAACTAATTCAATTCCGGTCATTGTTATTTCTAATTTAAGCGGGAGCAAGGCCGATGTTCCGGGATGGCAGCCAGCGGTAGGCCAGGGCATTTCTGAAATGCTGGTTGAATCGCTTGAGGAATCTGACAAAAAATTTCAAGTCCTCGAAACCGCTGAAGCAATTGGTTCACAAAATGAATCCAAGTCAGGCGCTTCCAATTCTACGGGCGGCGCGACGAAATCCGCTGCGGGCGGCTCCAAAATGTCTGCCACGAATGACGTCACTAGTTCTGAAAAATCCAGCGTGTCCAGCCCAGCCGATTCGGATTTCACTTTTAGCGGCGAGGTGATGCAATTCACGATTCAAACCAACAGCAGCAAAGTGGGGGATTTCATTTCATCGAGCCCCTTTGCCAGCTTAAGCGCGAAATTATACACGGCGCATGTCCAAATTGAATGGCGACTCGTGGATTCCGAAACCAAAAAAGTTGTTAAGCGCGGAATCACGGCGGCTTCCGCCTCCGGCTCGGATTTTGACATGGAAGCTTTGGCTGCCACCGCCGGAAATACTTCGGCTGTCGCCAACGCCACTTCACTTGTGAAAACCACAACTCACGCAAAAACCCCCAATAATAATAATAACATGGCCTCCGCCGAGAATTTTTTCAATGGCTTGGGCAAGGCCTTTGGCAATGCTCCCAGCGGTGGCAGTGCTGGAGGCAATAGCGGAACAGCCGCTAAATCTTCTTCCGCAAAGTCATCCAGCGCTGCGCCGAAAACCGCAACCGCAGGCGATGCCGCCACGACTGATACGGAAACTATCAGTTACGGAAACCCGACATTCATAAATAGTGCTTTGGGCAAGGCCACCGCCAAGGCTGTCACCGATATCATCAAGCAGCTTGACGCCATCAATCTGCCGGAACCCGACCGTATCACTAAAGTGAAATCCGCCAACGAGGCGCTCAAACACACGTCCGGTAAAGTGCTCGCGGTCGCGGGCAAGTCCACCATCATCATCTCACTCGGTAGCAAGGAAGGTTTGAAAGCGGGTGACACGCTGGAACTTTACCAGCCGTCGGATGTGCTGGATGACAAAAGCAACGTGGTTTTCACGGACGAAAAACTGGTCGGCGAAATCACGCTTCAAGCCGTGCAGGATGAAAAAAGCCGCGCTTCTTATTCCGGCGACGCACAAGTGCAGCAAGGCTGGACGGTCAGGGCCAAATAATTTTCCAGCAATTCCGAAGTGCGCTACAAACTGGACTCTCGCGTGCTTTCCCTTTAATCTTTTGCCGTGCCAAATCCGTCAAAGAGCGCGGGGACGAACAATCCCGTCAAAAATCCGCCGTTTGAAGAAGCCCTCAAAAAACTCGAAGGCGTCGTCGAAGCGATGGAATCCGACGATTTGCCGCTGGAAACGTTGCTCGCCAAATACGAGGAGGGGGCAAAACTCGTGAAGATTTGTCAGGAAAAACTTGCCGAGGCGGAATTAAAGATTCAACAGTTGGAAAAAAACGCGGGCGAAATAAAATTGAAGCCGCTCGAATTGCCGGAAGAATAAAATAAAAATTATGACTCGTTATCTCGACATGGTGGATGCGCCGGAGCACGTCAAAAAATTGACGCTGCCGCAACTTCAGGAGCTCGCCGGAGAAATCCGCGAAGAACTGATTGCCGGACTCGCGAAGGCCGGCGGTCATCTTGGCCCGAATCTGGGCGTCGTCGAATTGACGCTGGCGTTGCATCGCGTCTTCAATTCGCCGAAGGACAAATTTGTCTGGGACGTGAGCCATCAGGTCTATGTCCACAAAATATTGACCGGCAGAAAGAATCGTTTTCGCACCATGCGCCAGACGGACGGTTTGAACGGTTTCGCGTTGCGCACGGAAAGCGAACATGATTGCTACGGCGCGGGTCATGCGGGCACGGCACTTTCCGCCGCGTTGGGCATGGCCGCCGCGCGCGACAAACGCGGCACGAAAGAGGAAATTGTCTGCATCTTCGGCGACGCGGCGTTGACCAACGGCATTTCGTTCGAGGCGATGAACAATATCGGCCACACGACGAAAAAATTCATCGGCATCCTGAACGACAATGAATGGAGTATCGCCAAAAATGTCGGCGCGGTTTCGGGCTATCTCAACAAACTCATCACCAATCCGAGTTACAACAAACTCGCGAAGGAATTTGAAAATTTCATCCGCCGTTTGCCGAAAGGCAATGTCGCTTTGAAATTGGCGCACAAAGCCGAGGAAGGTTTCAAAGGCGCGCTCATGGATGTCGGTATGCGGCAAAACATGAGTGTCGTCGGCGCGGATGGCCGCGGTGGTTTCGGTAATCCGATTTTGTTCGAAGAAATGGGAATGCGCTATCTCGGCCCGATTGACGGACACAATCTGCCGCTGCTCATCAGCACGCTGGAATTTGCCAAGACGTGCGACCATCCGATTGTCATTCACGTTCTGACGCAAAAGGGCAAAGGTTTTGAAGCCGCGTTGAAATCGCCGGAAAAATTTCACGGCCTCGGACCTTACGACGCGAAAACCGGCGAAACACCCGCCGCCAAACCCGGCGCGGCTCCGATGTATCAAGACGTGATGGGGCAAACGCTCGTGAAATTGTGTCAGCGCGATAATCGTCTCGTCGGCATCACCGCCGCGATGCCGACTGGCACGGGCTTGAAACATTTGGAAAAAGCCTTGCCCGACCGCTATTACGATGTCGGCATTGCGGAGGAACACGGCGTCATCTTTGCCGCTGGCATGGCGACGATGGGATTTCATCCGGTCGTGGCGATTTATTCCACGTTTTTGCAGCGTGCTTACGATTGCATCCATCACGACGTTTGCTTGCAGGATTTGCCGGTGATTTTTTGCATGGACCGCGCCGGACTTTCCGCGAACGACGGCCCGACGCACCACGGCCTGTTCGACATCGCGTATCTGCGCTGCTTTCCGAACGTCATTGCAATGGCTCCGGCCAACGAAGACGAACTCGCCGACATGATGTTCACCGCGACGCACCAGAATCATCCGACGTTCATCCGTTACCCGCGCGGCGCGGCGGAAGGCGTGCCGGTGAAAGACCAGCCGCAATTGCTCGAAGTCGGCAAAGCGCAAGTCGTTCAAAATTTTTCGAGCAACGGCAAAAAGAAAATCGCGCTATTCGGTCTCGGCCCGATGAACACCATCGCGCGCAAAGCCGCGCTGCAATTGGCAAACGAAGGCTTCGATTGCGCCGTCATCAATCCGCGTTTCACCAAGCCGATTGATTCCGGCACGCACGAATTTTTCGGCAACGCAGCCGATTTGATTGTGACGATGGAAGACCATGTGCTGATGGGCGGTTACGGCTCGGCGGTTTTGGAATTGTTCAGCGAAAAAAATGTCACCACGCCCGTCGTGCGCATCGGCTGGCCGGATCAATTCATCGAACACGCTTCGACGCAGGACGAATTACGCAAAAAATACGGCCTGACCGCCGAAAACATCGTCGCCAAAGTGAAGGCGCAATTTGGCGAGACTGTTTCAAAAGTGACGAGGCTGATTGAGGTGGCTTGATGAAAATTCGGCGACCAAAAGTTCAGCAGGCATTTACGCTGATTGAACTCTTGGTTGTTATTGCTATCATCGGAATTCTCGCCGCGCTTATGCTTACGGCGGTTTCTCAAGTCAAAGGAAGAGCGTTGCGAACTCAATGCGCCAATAATGTGCGGCAGCTTGGGCTGGGTTTGCAGGCATTCGTTACAGGGAACAACTTCTACCCATTGTATAATGGCCGTCAGCAACAAGGGACTTGGCAACAGGCTTTATGCAATACGGAACTTCCACCATCTGGCAATTCAACAAATCGAATCTCGTATTCCAAATGGGTAGGTCAGGGCGTTTGGCGTTGTCCTGCCGCTTATAAACCTTATTTGGCCACGAATTCGCCTTATTACGGTTCGTTTTATTCCAGTTATGGTTACAATTCAATCGGGGCAAATTTGAATATGCACTCGGATACAAATTCCTTTGGCCTTGGAGGAAATTATTTTTGGCCTCCTGCCCAACCGGTAAATGAATCACAAGTTGTCAATCCAAGCGAGATGATGGCCATCGGGGATGGATTTTATGGCGGTTATGGTGTGATTGGGGACGGCTCACAATGGTTTGGGCGTGCTTACGGTATAACTTATTTGCCGGGCAGCACTCAACGAGCTTATGCCCGTCATCAAGGTAAAGCCAATGTGGTGTTTTGCGACGGCCACGTTGAATCGCCGACACTGCAATTTCTATTTGAGGATACGAGTGACGAAGCGTTGAGCCGTTGGAATCGCGACCATTTGCCGCATCGTGAAAAATTGTCGCTATAGGTTTCTTTCCTTGATTTTCCGTGTATTCCGTTTTTTCATTTGCGAAAGAATTTTTAACTTAATTTGATTATGGCTTATACCACTTGCACTGTTCCATCCGGAGAAAAAATTTCCATCAGTAGCGGCAAACTTAATGTTCCCAGCAATCCTATCGTTCCGTTCATTCGCGGCGACGGCACGGGGCCGGACATTTGGGCCGCGAGCGTGCGCGTGTTCGACGTGGCGGTCGCCAAAGCCTACGGCGGCAAACGAAAAATTTCGTGGATGGAAGTGTTCGCGGGTGAAGAGAGTTTCAAAAAATTCAACAACTGGCTGCCTGATGACACGGTCGAGGCGTTCAAGGAATTTCTTGTCGGCATCAAAGGACCGCTCACCACGCCTGTCGGCGGCGGCATCCGCTCGCTGAACGTCGCGCTGCGCCAGTTGCTCGACCTCTACGTTTGCCTGCGTCCGGTGCAGTATTTTTCCGGCGTGCCGTCGCCCGTGAAGCATCCCGAAAAAGTGGACATGGTGATTTTCCGCGAGAACACGGAAGACATTTACGCGGGCATTGATTTTGAAGCGGGCAAGGACGCCGCGCTCAAGACGATTGAATTTTTGAAGGCGAATTTTCCGAAGGATTTCAAAAAAATCCGTTTTGGCGAAACGCCGGAAATCGTCGGCGTGGGCATCAAGCCGGTTTCTAAAACGGGAACGGAACGGCTGTTCCGCTCCGCGCTGCAATACGCCATCACGGAAAAGAAAAAGTCCGTCACGATTGTCCACAAGGGCAACATCATGAAATTCACCGAAGGCGCGTTTCGCGATTGGGCTTACGCGCTGGCGAAAGACGAATTTGGCGCGGTGGAAATTGACGGCGGGCCGTGGCTGAAAATCCCCGAAGGCAAACCCGGCGCGGGCATCGTCATCAAAGACGCCATCGCGGATATCGCATTGCAACAAGTGCTCACGCGCCCGACGGATTTCGATGTCATCGCGACGTTGAATTTGAACGGCGATTATTTGAGCGACGCGCTGGCAGCGCAAGTCGGCGGCATCGGCATCGCGCCCGGCGGCAATATCAATTACGTCACCGGCCACGCGATTTTTGAAGCGACGCACGGAACTGCGCCGAAATACGCGAACAAAGATGTCGTCAATCCGGGTTCAGTCGTTTTGTCCGGCGAAATGATGTTGCGTTATCTCGGCTGGACGGAAGCGGCGGATTTGATTTTGAAAGGTTTGAATGGCGCGATTGGCAGCAAGCGCGTGACTTACGATTTCGCGCGTTTGATGGACAACGCAACGGAAATCAAATGCTCACAATTCGGCGATAACATTATTGCGAATATGTAAATCTTCTGGGTAAGAAAATTAAAAGGCGGTCAAAATTGACCGCCTTTTTCATTTAACAACCGATTGGAAGATCACTGTGTATTCACGCGGAAGAATTGTGCGGGTGAATTCGTCGTCGGGAAGACGAACTGTTGCAGCGAACCATCGCCCACAAAATTTGTCAGGTTAATCCATGCGCCGAGAGTCAAATTGGTGCGTGTTTGAATTGTATGTGGTCGTCCGGCCAAAGTTTGGAAGGCAAATTGCAAGTTTTGGCTGGTTTGATGGAGATTGATTAAATTGACCGGCAACGGCGCGGGCGCGCCGATGGTAAAATTATTAAACGAGATGGTGCTCAAATTAAGGGTGGCATTCCAGCTACGGACAGGTGTCAAAGTGCCATCCTGCACCGGCGTGGTGAACGTGACGCCCGGAAAATTATTGCTGGTGTAATCCACATCAAAACGGTCGCTGCCATAGTTCAGCGTCGGTGCATTTGGCCAGTTGGTGGCCGTGACCGGCAAAGTGGCGACCGGCCCGCTCAAAAGATCAACAAGCAACGTGGAATAATTTGTCGGCCCGTTCCAATAGAATACCGGATTGGTCGCGACATTGACCGCTCCGTTGGTCGGTGAAAAGACCCTGACCACCGGAAGCAGATTGGTGTCGAGTCCGGCTACAGACATTTGGAACGAATAAACCTGTTGGGTAGGGCTATCCTGGTTGATATAAATTTTCCACAAGCCGTTGGTGAATTCATTGAGAACATCTCCCAGTGAATACAAGATGGAGCCGGTGCTGCTGCCGCCGGAAGGATAACTTTCGGTGCTGAAATAATCGTGAGGCGAGTGGACGCTGTTTGTCGTGGTCGCGGCAGGACTGACAGAACTGAACGAAACTCCGGCGGAATAGTAATCTCCCCAATAAGGGTCTTGTGAGCGCGTGATGGAAAATTGCAGGCTTACGTCTACCGGATAGGGCGTGTTGGAGGAAACGCCTAACGCGCTGCCGGGATTATTGTAGAGAAAGGTCACTTCATCCTGACTTAAGACGCGGTTGTAGATTTGAATATCATCCACCAATCCGGTATAACCATTTGAACCGGTGTCGCTGGGACTGTCCGGGTCGGAATTTGATGCGTCGGCTTTGCAACCGATGGTCAAAAGTTGCGGGTCGGTCAACAGACTTGTTGTGTCATAATCATAGGTGTCCAATTCACCATCAATGTAAATGTCCTTTTCTCCGGTTTGTTGGTTGCGCATCACGACAATGTGATGCCATTGGCCGTCGTTGACCAAGGTATCCGAATTAATCGTGTCGTCGCCGTTTTCAGGACTGCCGGTGTTGAACGCCACTTGCCCGCCCGTCAACGCGACGGGAATGATGTCGCCATTTTCCAAATCATTTGGACTATCAGCGGAAACAATACAGGCTCCGTCCCAAGCGACATCACCTTGATAACCCGAATCGTCGGTCGTCTTCACCCAAAGCGAAAGGCTGAACGTGCCGGCAATGGTTGACAACAAATTGGTTGATGGCGTCAAAAAACCATAGCCATCAAAACTGACTGAACCCGCGCCCGAAATCTTGTCGTTGCTGATGACCGGATTGTCTCCGTCATAGTAATCAATGTTACCGGCAACAATGATATTGTTGCCATTGCCGGAGACATCGGAAGCCACGACATCGTCTTCATCAAAATCATAATGGGCGACCAATCCGTTGGCGTTGCCGGCGACATCAGGAATGGCTGTGCCCGGATTATTGTATAATTGGAGGACTTCATTCGACGAAAGTACGCCGGAGTAGAATTGAATTTCATCCAATTCGCCCGTGAAAGTGTTGCCATTATTGTAACCGATATCCAACTCATCGGAATCGCTCAACAAATCGGTGGCGCCAAAATCCGAAGCGTCTAACGCGCCATTGATATAAATTTTCTTTTCACCCGTCGTTTGATTACGAGTCACCACAACATGAACATATTGTCCGGTGTTGATGCTGGTTTGCGAATGCAAGGTATCTTGCGAGCTGCCGCCGGTGTAAAAAGCCAGCTTGCTGCCGGTAAGAGTCATAGGTGCTACGGTATTTTGCCCGCCGCTAAGGGCCGAGACGATTCCCGCGCCGGAAAATACATTGTCAGAATCATTTCCATGGATTTCTGAGGTTTTGACCCATAACGAAACGGAAAAACTGCCCGCAAAAGTGGCCAATAAATTGGTTGGTGGATAGAGCCAGCCATCACCCGCGGCAGCAAACGCATAGTTCCCCGCCTCCGCGTCATTGGTGATATACGGTGCCGTGGTGTAATTTCCGTAAGTGTTTATATCATTATTATGCCCGGAATAGTCGTGAGCAAAAAGATTGTCATCTTCGAACGAATAGTAAGCAACGTTCGTATGCCCGCTGCTTGAATTGCCGGAAGCAACAGAACCCACGATAAATCTTGAATCGCTCGAGGTCTCGAGCGTCGCTGTTGAAATCCAGCCGGAGATGGGTTGCGATAGATTATTTAACGGAGTTGAAGCGACAATCTGGGCGATAACGTTGCTGCTGTAATCAACGCTGAAGTCATTTGTGCCATCGGGAAGTGTTACCGGGCACGGCCAAGATGTCTGGTCGCTGGATAGACTCGTCGCCGCCTCATAATTGTAGTTGCCATCGGAATCAATGTAATAATCCGCGACGGACAAGCCGCTCGCCCAATTAGCCGGCCCGCTCCATTGAAAGGTTGGCTGGCTGCCAACATTTTGTGATCCGTCAGTAGGAACCGAAATGATTGCCGGCGCGCCAAAAGAATTGCTTGTCAATCCAGTAACGGTGACGGTGAATTTATATTGGTTCGTCGAGGTGGAATTGGTCACAAAAATGGACCATTGGCCGTTCGTGATACCGTTGATAAATGAATCGAAGTCGCCGTAGTAATTGCCGCCGCCGGTGATGAAATTGAGAGTATTATTGGTCGCTTGATATTGAAGTTGTGAACCGCCAGTCGGGATTTGCGGTGAAGCGATCTGATAATCTCCCGGAGGAAAATCTGGCGTCGTCGCATTCGTATTGAGCCACGAATAAAAATAATAACCATAATTGTCGTGATACAAATGAATGTCCACGGTCAATCCTGCGCGCACGACCGGCGACAGCAAACATAAAATGCCGGCGACCAAAAAGTTAAATTTTACCAGACGATGAAAAAGGGAATAGACGATGAGTTTCATAGGGATGATGGATTGAGTTTGTATTATCCTTGCCGCGCATTACGTTTACTTCTGATTGATACAGGCAACACACACAGTAGATAAATCCACCTGTTTCCGGTTGCAAGCAAATAATTTTGCGTCTGAAAACAATTTATTCCAGCCGGAATGTCACGGTGACTTCTGCGCGCGAACGAATGGGAATCGAGCCGCTCAGCGCGGGATTGAAGCGTGACATTTTCATCGCGCGGATGGCGGCGTTGTCGAGTAAAGGAAAGCCGGAGCTTCTGACGATTTCAATCTTGTCGAGAGCGCCGGATTCATTGATATAAAGCGAAAGCACGACGATTCCCTGCTGATGCCAGCGTTTGGCCTGTTCGGGATAAACCGGTTCAATGCGCTGCGCGTATTTCGGTTCGCTGATGGCGACGTATTCTTCCGTCGGTTTGGGTTGCGGCGGTGGAACTACGACTGGCTTTGGCGCGGGCGGCGGCGGAATTGGTTTTGGTTCGGGAACAGTCATTTCTGGCTTTGATGGCGGCGCAGGCTGCGGTTTTTCTTCCGACTTCGGCGGTGGGGTTTCAATTTTTGGCGGCGGTGGAACGACAATTGGTTTGGGCGGCGCCGGTTGTGGCGGTGGCGGAGTTGTCAGCGTCACGTCAACGTAAGTTTCGTTGAGCAATTTCGGCGGCTTGGGCGCGGGCGGTTTTAACCAAAATAACAACGCGGCGTGAAACGCAATCGCCATCGCGTAAAAAATGACGAGCAATCGGTTCATTGCTTCAATTTCGTGTCAATCGCGACTTTGGTGATTCCAGCTTTCCGCAAATCATCCAGCACTTCGACCGCATTTCCGAAAAAGGCTTTTTCGTCGCCGTTGATGAACACTTTCGGGTCGGGCTGCTGCGCTTTCAATTGTTCCAGCCGCGCGGGCAAATCGGAAATTTGCAGCGATTCCTGATTGAAAAACAAATTGCCGTCTTTCGTGACGGAAATCGTCGTGCGGTCATTTTTTTCCTGCGGCGCACTGGTCGCGGCGGCGGGCAGATTTACTTTGATGCCGTTGTTTTTGACCATCGAAAGCGAAACCATCATGAACGTCGCCAGTAGAAAAAAAATGACGTCAATGAGTGGAATGATTTCGATGCGCGCGCGTTTGCGCGAACGAGGCGAGGGAATGTTCATTTCGTTTCTCCTCCGGGTTTGCAATCTTTACATTGCTCCAGATGCAATTCCAATTGCGTCGCGGCATCTTCGATGTCGTGGCGCGCTTCTTCAAGTTTCGCGTTCAAAAAATTCAGCGGAATCAGCGCGACGATGGCGATGCTCAAGCCGAATGCCGTCGCAATCAACGCTTGTGAAATACCGCCGGTGATGGCTTCGGGCGCGTCCAATTGTCGCGCGCCAAGCAATCCAAAGGCGTGAATCATGCCCGTGACGGTGCCGAGTAGTCCCAGCAGCGGCGCGAGCGTGACGATGGTGTCGAGTACGGCGAGGCCGCGATTGAATTTTTTTAATTCCAGATTGGCCGCGCGCAAAATCGCGCTGGAAAAGGATTCCGTGCGATGCGACAGCGCGTAAATCAATACGCGCGCGACAAAATAGCGATGGCTGTTTCCGATTTTGATTGCGCCGTCCAAATCGTGATGCTCGACGCGTTTCAAAATTTCGTCCACCAGTTCCGGTTTGCGGCGCGCGCTTTCGCGGAGAATGAAGAACAATCGTTCGAGCGCGGTCGCGACGGTGACGATAGAACAAATTAAAAGCGGCCACATCATCGGTCCGCCATTGAGAAAGATTTTGATCATAATTGTTGTCTTTGGTTTGGGAATTTATGGTTCATTTTGGGGTTTAAATTTTTTAAGAATGGCAGTCGCGTTTTCGAGCGTCTGTTTTTCCGGCGGCGCGAAAAATCAATTTGGATGGCAGGACGTGATTTTTTTGCAGCGTCTGACAATCCGCGCACAGGCCGTAAATTTCGCAATCCGGCGAGGTGGAAGAAAATCCACGCGCGGAAGCAAGACGCTGGATTTCCGCCGACATCAAATCGGGCAACGGCAATTCGGCGCTGCAACCGCATCGGCGGCAAATCAGCAGGTGTGTGTTGTCGCCGGGAACATTCAGCACAAAATAGCTGGCTTTGCGCAATGTGCCGACGAGCCGGACGATTTCCGCTTCCTTGAACATCATCAGCGTGCGGTAAACGGTTGTCGAGTCGCATTGCCCGCGCACGCCGTCCGCTTGTAAAATTATTTCCAGATTGGCGGGCATCCGTCGTTGCGCGAGAAAAAAGAGAATGGCTTCCCGCAACGGCGTGAGACGCATCGCCGCCTTTCGGCAGGCGGACATCGCCCATTCATGACGCTCGCTAAAAGTTTTCATGGGAATTCATCCGCAAAAAATCAGCGGGCAATGCAAGTTTCTTGCACAAACATTTCTTGTTTGCGCCTGCAACAACGGATTTAGTTGGCGTGTTGGAAATAAAATCAAACGCATAAAATTATGAGCGAATCGCATTCCTGCAAAACACACGCCAATCAAACACACGCCAATCATCTTCATGTTCATGGCAAAGATTGTGGGCACATTGCCATCATGCACGATGGTCATGTTGATTATCTTCACGACGGCCATTTGCATCATCCGCATGGCGATCATGTGGATGAGCACGTGATTCCCATCAGCGCCACAAATCCCGACCAATGCACGCTTGGCGTGAAAGGCCACGACCGGGAACACATTCACGGTCCTAATTGTGGTCACGCCGCCGTTCCTCATGGCGACCACGTGGATTATCTTGTGGATGGCCGCTTGCATCATCCGCATGACGGACATTGCGACGACCACGGGCCGCTTCAAATCGCGCGGTAGTTTTCGCCGCCGCGTGTTGTTTTCACATTTGCAATTTGAAAGCTGTGAAAATTTTTTCATGGCCTGATTTATTTATTTGCTGGCACACACATTTGATTTTTGTTGGAGAACTGCGCCGGAGGAAAACGCAGTTCTCCAACTGGTTTTCAGCTCAGAATACGTAACTTAAGGAGCCGAAAAAGCCGAGGCGTTCGCCGAATTGCGCGGCGTTGACGCCGATGCCGGTGCCGTCGCGCAATTCGTAACTGTTGTCGGTCACGTTGACGACATCCAGCCGGGCTTTCAGGGTTTGATTTTTGTGAATCTTGAAACTTTGTTCCGCGCCCAGATTGAATGAATAATAAGCCGGAACAGTTCCGCCGTTGGGAATGTCGGTGTCGCGGCGCAGACCGCTGCCAACGAAGCCGTCCGCATAAATGCGGGTGCTGCAACGCGACGTTTCGTTCCATGTGTAGGCCGTGCCGAACGAACTGGTGATGTGCTGGTCGTGGTCGAGATGAATCCAATGATTTTGGATGTAGGCCAAATCATCCGGGTCGAACAGGAATTGCGATGAAGTGATGTCCTTGCCATAGGCTTCGGCAACGGCGACATTTGCATAAGCGGAAAAACCGCCGTGGGTGTAGGAACTGGTGAATTCCACGCCATACACTTTTCCTTCATCATAATTAAACGCGGAAAGAATCAGCGTTTGCCCGAACAATCCATCGTCCAGTTGATTCTTCGCCCGTTTGTAATAGCCGTCCACGCCGACTTGCAGGCCGGGCAATATCTCATGGCTGATGCCGACATCGAAATAATGCGCGCGCTCGGCTTTGACCGGATCGTCCTGATCCGTGGCGGATTCGTTCGATGTGCCGTCGAATTTCGTCACGTCGCCGGCGGGAACATTTTCCACCGGCGGCGGCGTGAAATAACGCGCATAACCGGCGTGGAAAGTGGTCGAATCCGTGATTTTGTAAATCAGATTGATGCGCGGACTGAATTGATTTTCATTGTCAAACGACGAATTGAAAACATCGAACCGCGCGCCGTAATTGATGGTGAGTTTGGGCAGCAGTTTCCATTCGTCCTGTAAATAAATGCCGGTGAAGAAACCGTGCAGATTATTGTCATCCACAATCGGCGGCAATGTCGGGCCGGTCGGATTGCCGTCGGCGTCCACCGGAAACACGGTCGTCGTCGAGTCCGCCGTCACGTATTCACCCAGAAATGACGCGCCACCGCGAATCGTATGTTTGTCGTTCACTTCATAACTGCCGTCCGCTTGCAGGCCGCCGGAATACAGGCTGCGGTCCACGTCGCTGGCAACACCATTAAAAAAAAGGTCGCCGACCTGGTCTGGGCGAAAGTGCACGTCACTGTTGCGGCCAAACGCGGAAACCTGATAATTCAAATTGCCCGCCGTTTTTTGGAACGTTGCGACGCCGTAATAATTTTGTTCGTTCTGATTTTCATCCAAATCAGAGGAATTAAAATTCGCCGGGCCTTGCGTTGTGTTCCACGGATCGCCGCCGGGCGCGGTGCCCACCGGCAACCCGGGCGTGTTCGGCACTTCAAACTCGCTATACGACGCGCTGCCCATGAACGTGATGCGGCTCGTGTCGCTCAAAATGCGCGACGCATAAACGAACGATTTGCCTTGATCCGTCGTGTCGTGAATCGCGCTGTGGCTCGACGTCGGATTTTCGATGCCCAAATCGTTATGATTGTAACTGCCGTCCACGAAATAATTCCATTTGTCCGAAGAGCCGCCGTATTCAAAGCTCGGATTGATGGTGTTGAAACTGCCACCGTAAATCCCGCCTTCGCCGCCGTTTTGAAACGCGCCGCTTTTCGTTTGAATGTCCACGACGCCCGCCGTGCGAAAACCGTATTGCGCCGGCAACGAGCCGGTGATGAGTTGCATCGAATCCACAAAACGCGGGTCGAGTTCCAATCCAAAACCCGTGATGCCTTCCGGCAGCAGCACATCGTTGATGCGGTATTGCAAATTCGCGTGCTCGCCGCGCACGTGCAAATCGCCGTTGGCCGCCGAATCCTGCGCCACGCCCGGCGCGCGCAAAAGCACCTGATTAAACGGCGCATTGTCGCCGCGCGAACCGGAACTGATTTGTTCCTGATTCATGGAATACGCCGTCGCGCCCAAGTCCGGCAGAATTTGGCTACGCGCCTGATCCAATTGCCCGACGACCGTGATGTTGCCGAGGTTGGCGGTATTGGTGGAGTTATCCGAAACGGCGACGGAATTGGTTCCGACAATCGGACTTGCCGCAACGGTGGCGTTGGTTTGTCCCAGCGCTTTTCCGCCGCACGACAACGCCGCCAGCGAAATGACCGCCAGATATAATCTGCGATTTCTATTTTTCTGCTCTCCAAATTTCTGCTTTCTAAAACATTTCATAAATTCAATGGGTTAAAATTTCAATTCTCTTCGCGAAATCCACGTGGACTCGCGCTTTGCAAACGCCAAAAGCGGCTGCAAAGATTTAGTTGATGGAAAAATTTTCAGGCGAAGCAATTCGCCCAAAACCGGAATTAAGAAACAGAGCAGGGGACAGGCGGCGCGCGGCCTAGAGGAAGGTTTTCAACAAATGGACTGAAAACGGAAAATTCCGCTAACGGCTGAATTTCAATCCAGCCAATCGGAGCGGAAATCGGAGCGTTAAATGTGGTAATTTCAGCATTTCCATGAAGCACCACGGCAACCGCGCAATCGTCGTCGTCGGGAATTGAGCCGCCGTGCAGCCATGCGTGAAACGCTGGATGGGTTTCCGCGAAACCAATGAGCAACCAGACCGCGAGCGCTAAAGCTCCCGTGGCGATATGCAATCGTTGGCGTAATCGGCGATTCATGGTTCGGATTTTATATTGCAATTCATTTGCAATTAAGCAGATGCCGTGCCGCCTTTGATTGAGGTTTTCCAGAGTTCATTGTCCAATCAGGCGGATTCAAATTGTTTGATAATCACCGCGACTGCCAATCCCGCAATCAAGGCGACGGAAAGTTTGAAGCGGTCGTGCGAATGAAATTGCAATTCCGGCAGCAAATCGCTGCTGGCGATACAAAGAAATGAGCCGGCGCAAAACGCCAGCGCGCGACCCAGCATCGGCGTGTCAGCACCAACCAAATGGTTCGCGCCAAAATAGAACAATACCGCGCCGAGAGGGCTGGCCAGCGAAAAAAGGCCGTTCAACAGATGCCGCGAAGATTTTGATTTTCCGCTGGCAGCCATCAGCGTTGAAACCGCCATCGCATCGAACGGTTTATGCAGAATCACGACGAGCGCGACGCCGAGTCCGGCCAGTTTTGCATTGCCCTGTGTTCCGGCAACGACGGCGGCGGCCAACGCCAGTCCATCCAGCAGCGAATGAAAGGTCAAACCGAGCGCCGTGCCGACCCACGAAAGTTGTTTCGCAGATTTATCCGCCAGCGTGTGCGCGTGTTCGTCGTCGTGATGATGCTCGTGCGAATGGTCGTGTTCGCAACAATCTTCGGGATCGCCTTCGGGCAAATCGTGGTGGTGAAAATGGAAAAATCGTTGCACAAAAAACATCGCCAGAAATCCGCCGAGCATCCACGCGGCGGTTTTGTCGAGCGAATGCAATTGCTCGTCCGCGTCCGGCAAAAAATGGAGCAGGGCGATGCCAAGCATCAATCCAGCGACAAAGCTGACGGCGATTTGCAGGCGGGTATGCGTGAGATGGATGAACAACAAAAGCCAGCCGCCCGCGAGCGACGCGAACAAAACCAGCACGCAATAAATGGTCAGCAACCAGTCCGGCGACATAATGTTAATTGCAAATCATTTGCAATTTAGAGAAATCAAAAAGCGACTGCAAGATTTATTTTTAGATTAAAATGCGATTATTTGCCGCAGCACTGCTTGTATTTTTTGCCGCTGCCGCAGGGGCAGGGGTCGTTGCGCCCAACTTTCGGGCCGGTGCGAACCGGCTTGGCTTTTTCCTGCGCGGCGGCGGCTTCGCTCACGACATCGCTGGCTTTGCCCTGCGCGCCACCGGAGCTTGCAGCGGTTGTTCCGCCAAATGCGCTGGCGGTCTGATGCAATGTTTGTTGCGGCACGTTGCGGAGAAAATTTTCAAATGCCATCATGCTTGACGCGCTGCGGAAAACATTGTGGCAGATTTCCGTTTTCACATTGACCATGAGTTCGCCAAAAATCTTGAACGCTTCGGCTTTATATTCCACGAGCGGATCACGTTGGCCATGTGCGCGCAGGCCGATGCTTTGGCGCAGGCTGTCCATTTCGTAAAGATGCTCCTGCCACAATTTGTCAATCGCGCTCAAGATGGTGTAACGCTCGACGGTCGCGAGTTTTTCCGGTTCCTCAAAACTGACTTTCAAGTCGTAAGCTTTGCGGATGCTGTCGGAAATAAAACTGCACACGGCAAATTGCGCTTCGTTCAAACCATCGAAAATTGAACCGGCAACCGGTCTTTCTTTTCCCGATTCGGCGGCTTTGACGATTTCCGCTTCTGGCATCCCAAGCGGGAAATTCAAGTTCACCCAATCGGCCAATTGGCGGATTTTCCATTCCGTGATGTCAGCGTCGGCGGAAGTGAATTGCTCGACTTTCAAAATCACGACTTCCTCGATGATGTCCATGAGCCGGTCGCGCACGTCGTCGCTATTGATGATTTCGTTGCGGAAACCGTAAATGACTTCGCGCTGCTTGTTCATCACGTCGTCGTATTCGAGCGTGCGTTTGCGGATTTGGAAATTGTGCTGCTCGACGCGCTTTTGCGCCTGCTGAATTGAGCGGTTCAACAGCGGATGCGTCAATTCCTGGCCTTCTTCCAACCCCATGCGCTCCATCAATTTCACGATGCGGTCAGAACCGAACAAGCGCATCAAATCGTCTTCGAGCGAAATGAAGAAGTGCGACGAACCGGGGTCGCCCTGACGCGAGCAACGACCGCGCAATTGCCGGTCAATGCGCCGCGATTCGTGACGTTCCGTGCCGAGCACATGCAGGCCGCCAACCTCGTGGACACTCGGACCGAGTTTGATGTCCGTGCCGCGACCGGCCATGTTTGTGGCGATGGTAATGGCGCTGCGTTGTCCCGCGCGCGCGACAATTTCCGCTTCCTGCTGGTGAAATTTCGCGTTGAGCACGGAGTGAATCAATCCCTCTTTTTTCAACATGCGCGAAAGCATTTCGCTCATTTCGACGGAAATCGTGCCGACGAGAATCGGCCGGCCTTGCGCGTGCAGTTCCTTGATTTCCTTGACGACGGCGTTGAATTTCTCGCGCCGCGTTTTATAGACCGAATCGTTTTTGTCCTTGCGGATGTTCGGCTTGTTCGTCGGAATCGTCAGCACGCCGAGTTTGTAAATGTCAAAAAATTCCGCCGCTTCGGTTTCCGCCGTGCCGGTCATGCCCGCAAGTTTCGTGTAAAGGCGGAAATAATTTTGAATCGTAATCGTCGCGAGCGTTTGCGTTTCGCGCTCAATCGCCACGCCTTCCTTGGCTTCGACGGCCTGATGCAAGCCGTCGCTCCAGCGGCGGCCCGGCATCAAGCGTCCGGTGTGCTGGTCAACGATGATGACTTTGTTTTCCTGCACGACATATTCCACGTCCAATTGATAAATGGAATACGCCTTGAGCAATTGCGAAATGGCGTGAATCTTCTGCGCCTTCGCTTCAAATTCCTGCTGCAATTTGTTTTTCGCTTCCAAACGCTGGCGCGCGTCCAAATCCGCTTTGACATCAATTTCATGCAACGCCATCGTCAAATCCGGCAGCACAAACGCTTCCGGGTCTTTGGGCGAAATGAAATTGCGTCCTTTCTCGGTCAAATCCGCATCGTGGCTTTTTTCGTCAATCGCAAAAAACAATTCCTCCTTCTCGCGATACAAATCCACTTTCTTCTGGTCTTTGTGCAATTCCAGTTCCGCGCGGTTCATCAATTGCGCGTATTCGGGATTTTCCAAAATTTTCAGCAAGCCCTCGGATTTCGGCTGGCCGGTTTTGACGCGGAATAGCAACAGACCGAGTTGATGTTCAAGTTCTGCCGGATTCTGTTTTTGCGCGAGCGGGTGAGCTTCGTCGGGATGATTCAATTTGCGAATCAACTCTTCCGCTTCCTTCAAAAATCGCCCGCACAATTGTTGCTGCGCGCGGACGAGACTTTCAACCGTTGGCTTCCATTGCGCGTATTGCTCGTCGAACGTGTGCATCGAAGGGCCGGAAATGATGAGCGGCGTGCGCGCTTCATCAATCAGGATGGAATCCACTTCGTCCACGATGGCGAAATAATGGCCGCGCTGAACTTGATGTTCCTTTTTTTGCGCCATGCCGTTGTCGCGCAGATAATCGAAACCGAATTCCGCGTTCGTGCCGTAAGTGATGTCGCAGGCGTATTGCTCGCGGCGAACGTGCGGCGGCTGGTCATGCAAAATCACGCCGACCGTCAGGCCGAGAAATTTGTAAATTGCGCCCATCCATTCCGAATCGCGCGCGGCGAGATAATCGTTCACCGTCACGACATGCACGCCGCGTCCGGTCAACGCATTGAGATAAACCGGCAGCGTCGCCACCAAAGTTTTGCCTTCGCCCGTCGCCATTTCCGCAATCTTGCCGAGATGCAATCCCATGCCACCGATGAGTTGCACATCGAACGGAACCATTTCCCATTTCAACGGATGCCCGCGCACGATGACATCCTGCCCGCACAAACGGCGGCAGGCGTTTTTCACGACCGCGAACGCTTCCGGCAAAATTTCCTCCAGTCGCCGCGCCAATTCTTTGTCGTCGGTGATTTTGGAAAGTTCATCCTTCCACGCGGCGGTTTTCGCGCGCAACTCGTCGTCGGAAAGTTTTTGCAATCCGGTTTCTAACTCGTTGATTTGCCGAACACGTGGCCAAAGCTTTTTGACTTCGCGCTCGTTCTTATTAAAAACATTTTTGAACCAATCAAACATGACAATTCTCGAAAAATGGAACAGACACGCTACGCGAGGAAACACGCAGCGTCAAAGCGAATCACTCAAAGCTGGCTTCTTTTTGCGTTTCCGGTATTTTGCGCGGGATAATGGACATCGCGCCCGCATCGCTCGGCGTTATCGCCGGCAATCGCTCGCTGCCGCTGGAGTTTTCCAGATTGGCGCGCGCCGCCGGCGTGAAAAAACTGGTCGCTGTTGCATTTGAAAACGAGACCGAACCGGAATTGGCGAAACTCGTGGACGAAATCGTCTGGCTCAAAGTCGGCCAACTTTCCAAAATGATTACCGCTTTCACCGAACGCGGCATCAAGCAATGCGTCATGGTCGGCCAGATTGCGCCGAGAAATCTGTTTGATTTGCGACCGGATTTGCGCGCGATGGGTGTGCTGTTCCGGCTCAAGGAGAAAAACGCGCACACTGTTTTTGGCGCGATTGCCGATGAATTGAAAAAGGACGGCGTGGAATTGATTGAAGCGACGCCGTGGCTGAAATCGTTGATGCCCGATAAGAATTTTCAACTTGGCCCGAAATTGTCCGCCGAACAAAAAGCCGACGTGGAATTCGGATTCAAGGTTGCCAAAGAAATTTCACGATTGGAAATCGGCCAAACCGTTGTCGTAAAAAATGGAACGGTTCTGGCCGTCGAAGGATTTGAAGGCACGGACAAATGCCTCGCGCGCGGCGGCGAATTGGCTGGCAAGAACGGCGGCGCAGTGGCCGTGAAAGTCGCCAAAGAAAAACATGATTTGCGCTTCGACATTCCGTCGCTCGGCGCGAAAACGATTGAAACCTGCGCAGCATCCAGCATTTCGGTCTTGGCGATTGAAGCCGGCAAAACGCTTTTGCTTGAACGCGAAGCTTGCGAAACCTTGGCCAAAAAAAATAAAATCTCCGTCGTCACAATTTAATCATGCTCACGTCACACGAACTTTTTGGATTCATGTCGCCGGATTTGGCGAACGAAATCATCGTCTTTGTCCATGACACGGACAAACAAACGTATCGTGCCACGCTTGATGCCGTGGCCAAGGCGCGCCATGTCCGCACGGTTTTTATGGAACGCCAGCCCAAGCCGCAGCGTTACGCGGCCATCATTTCCACGTTGTCCAAGCCGGGATTGGAACAAGTCGCCGGTGGATTGCTCCGTGTCTGGCTCGTGAAAAAGCACCGGACGATGCTCGCGGATTTCGTGACCGCGCTGGGCATTGAAAACGAAGAGGGTGTCGTGGAAGATTTGCCCGCGACGATGGATGATGCAAAATTGAAATCAGCGGTGGAAAGTCTTTTAACTAAATATCCACCGGAAACCGTGGCCGTTTATCTGAACGCCTTCAACGAAATGAACGAAGCCAACTGGCCAAATCTCAAAAACATATTAGAATCTGAACCGCGCCTGCAACTCGGCGCGCACTCTTAATTTTATGGAAACGCAAGGAGACATCGCACTCATTGGTCTGGCCGTGATGGGCCAGAATCTCATTTTGAACATGAATGACCACAACTTCACTGTCGTGGCGTTCAATCGCACCGTCGCCAAGGTGGATGAATTTCTCGCCAACGAAGCGAAAGGCACAAAAGTTATTGGCGCACATTCGCTCGAAGAAATGGTCGCCAAATTAAAAAAGCCGCGCCGCGTCATGCTCATGGTCAAAGCGGGCGCGCCAGTGGACGAATTCATCGAACATCTGCTGCCGTTACTGGAGCCGGGCGACATCATCATTGACGGCGGCAATTCGCTGTTTGAAGACACGAATCGTCGCGTGAAATACGCCGAATCGAAAGGATTGCTTTACATCGGCACGGGAGTTTCCGGCGGTGAAGAAGGCGCGCGGCACGGCCCATCCATCATGCCCGGCGGTTCGCCCGCCGCGTGGCCGCATGTCAAAAATATTTTCCAGAGCATCGCCGCGAAAGTGGACGGCGCGCCGTGTTGCGATTGGGTCGGCGAAGGCGGCGCGGGTCATTACGTCAAAATGGTTCACAACGGCATCGAATACGGCGACATGCAGTTGATTGGCGAGGCTTACAACATTTTGAAAAACGGCCTCGGCATGAGCGACGATGAGATGCACCAAGTTTTTGCCGAGTGGAACACGGGCGAATTGGATTCCTATTTGATTGAAATCACGCGCGACATTCTCGCCTACAAAGACACGGACGGCACGCCGCTCGTGGATAAGATTCTCGACACCGCCGGTCAAAAAGGCACGGGCAAATGGACGGTGCAGAACAGCGTGGATTTGGGAATACCAATTACATTGATTGCCGAGGCGGTTTATGCCCGCTGTGTTTCCGCACTGAAAGACGAACGCGTGAAAGCGGCGCGTAAATTGAAAGGGCCGAAACCGCTGTTGTCCGTCGCTAAAAATCCCGCGAAGAAAAAACAATTCATTAACGATGTGCGCGACGCGCTTTACGCCTCGAAAATCATTTCCTACGCGCAAGGTTACATGCTCATGCGCGCGGCGGCGAAGGATTACGGCTGGAATTTGAATTACGGCGGCATCGCGCTCATGTGGCGCGGCGGCTGCATCATCCGCTCGCGTTTTCTCGGCAAGATCAAGGAAGCCTACGACAACAATCCGAAGCTGCTGAATTTGCTGCTCGACGATTATTTTCGCGGCGAAATCAAACGCTGTCAAAAAGGCTGGCGCAACGTCGTTTCGGCGGTGGCGAAAAAAGGAATTCCGGTTCCGGCCTTCAGCACGGCGCTGGCATTTTTCGATCAATATCGTTCAGCCGTTTTGCCGGCGAATTTGTTGCAGGCACAGCGTGACTATTTCGGCGCGCACACTTACGAACGCGTTGACCAGCCGCGCGGCCAATTTTTCCACACCAATTGGACGGGCAAGGGCGGAACGACTTCTTCCAGCACATACAATGTATAAAAATTAGGCAACCCGTTCAGTTCGTCGCAAAAACAATTTGCATTTTTGCTTGGGTGGCTTTAATTGGCGGCATGAAATTCAATCCCGGAAACCTGCCGTTTGTCGTGGCTTTATCATTTTCAACATTTATGTTTTCCGCCGCACAAGCCGCCGATGTCGGCACGGGCGATTATTTCAAAGGGCCGATTGGCCTTCAGCTTTACAGTTTGCGCGCGCAACTGGCGACGAATGTGTCGGGCACGCTCGACGAAGTGAAACGCTGGGGTGTCGTGAATGTTGAACTCGCGGGCACTTACAATTTGACGCCGGAACAATTCAAGGAACAACTCGACGCGCGCGGTTTGAATGCGGTCAGCGGCCATTTTCCTTACGAGCGTTTGCGCGACGACGCGGAAGGTGTGGCGCATGACGCGGAAATTCTTGGGCTGAAATACGTCGGTTGCGCGTGGATTCCGCACGATGACAACAAACCGTTCGATGAAAAAACGATGCGCGAGGCGATTGCCGTTTTCAATCAGGCGGGCAAAGCACTGGCCAAACACGGTTTGAAATTTTTCTATCATGTTCACGGCTACGAATTTCAACCGTATCAGGACGGCACGTTGCTGGATTTGTTGATGCGCGAAACGAACCCGAAATACGTGAATTTCCAGATGGACGTTTTTTGGATTGTGCATCCGGGACAAAATCCGGTGGCCTTGCTGAAAAAGTATCCCAAGCGCTGGCAATTGATGCACTTGAAAGGAATGCGCGACAGCACGCCGACGGGTTTGCTTACCGGCCACACAGATGTGACCAATGACGTCGCGCTTGGCACGGGCAAAATTGATTACGCGCCGATTTTGCGCGAGGCGAGGAAGGTTGGCGTGAAATGGTATTTCATCGAAGACGAATCACCGTCGTCCGAACAGCAGATTCCAAAAAGTTTGAACTACCTCGAAAATGTCAAATGGGGAAAGCTGGGAATCTTTGCGCGCCAAAGCGATGTCGGCGATGTCGCGCAGGAAGGTTCGGCGGAATACAATCCTGAAACCGGCGAATACATCATCGCCGGCGGCGGCGCGAACATTTGGTCCACCGCCGACGCGTTTCATTTCGTCTGGGAAAAAATGGCGGGCGATTTCACGCTCACGGCTGACATCAAATTTCTTGGCCTCGGCGGCAATCCGCACCGCAAGGCGTGCCTGATGGTTCGCCAATCACTTGAGCCGGATACAATTTATGGCGACGTCGCGTTTCACGGCAACGGATTGACGGCGTTGCAATATCGCGAAACTTCCGGCGACACCACGCATGAAATTCAATCGAACATTTCCGCGCCCGCGCGCGTGCGTCTGGAAAAACGCGGCGATTATCTTTCGATGTGGATTGAATCCGCCGGCGAAAATTTGAAGTTGAACGGCGGCTACCAGCGCGTTCCCATCAAAGGAGAATTTTACATCGGCCTCGGCGTTTGCGCGCACGACAACAACACAATTGAACGCGCTGTGTTTTCCAACGTCCAGTTGACGCCTGTTTCAACGCCCGCCGCCGCGCAACCCGCACTGGAAAGCACGCTGGAAACGATTGCGATAGATTCCACCGACCGCAGCGTGGTTTATCACACAAGCGACCACATCGAAGCGCCCAATTGGTCGCGCGACGGAAGTTATTTCCTCTTTAACAGCGGCGGACGGATTTACAAATTGCCGGTGACCAATGGCGCACCGGAAGCGATTGACACCGGCAAACAAATCCGTTGCAACAATGACCATGGCATTTCGCCGGACGGTTCGTTGCTGGCCATCAGCGACCAGAGCGAACCTGACGGCAAATCGCACATTTACATTTTGCCGATTACCGGTGGCGCGCCGCGTCAGGTCACGCTGGATGGGCCGTCTTATTGGCACGGCTGGTCGCCCGACGGCAGAACGCTCGCCTATTGCGCCGAGCGCAACGGCCAATTCGACATTTACACCATTCCCGTGGACAATATCCACGAAACGCGCCTGACCAGCGCGCCCGGTCTGAACGACGGCCCGGATTATTCGCCCGACGGTCAATACATTTACTTCAATTCCGAACGCGACGGCTCAATGCAAATCTGGCGCATGAAACCGGACGGTTCGGAGCCGGAACAAATCACTTCCGACGATTACAACAATTGGTTCGCGCATCCGTCGCCCGACGGCAAATGGATTGTCTTTCTCACTTACGGCAAATCCGTGGTCGGCCATCCGGCGAATCAGGACGTGATGCTGCGCTTGATGAATCTGTCTGACAAAAAAATCCGCGTGCTCGCGAAATTGTTCGGCGGGCAGGGAACCATCAATGTTCCTTCGTGGTCGCCCGACAGCAAAAATGTGGCGTTCGTCAGTTATCAATTGGTTTATCCGTGAGCGGAAAACATAATTGAATCCGTCCGGTTTTTCGCGTAGCCTCAATCGCCATGCGAAAATATCTCGTTGAATTCATCGGCATGTTCCTGTTCGTGCTCACGGTGGGCATGGTGGTCATCAGTCCCGGCATCGGTAACCTTGCGCCATTGGCCATCGGCTCGGTGCTCATGGTTTTGGTTTATGCGGGCGGCCACGTTTCGGGCGGCCATTACAATCCGGCGGTGACGCTCGCCGTGTGGTTGCGCGGACGCTGCGCGACGGCGGATGTCGTGCCTTATTGGATTGCGCAAATTGCCGGCGCATTTGCCGCGTCGGGTGTCGTCCTGTATCTCAAAGGCAATCCCACTGTGACGCCGCAGGAAGTGACAATCATCCCTGCGCTCATCGCTGAATTCATCGGCACATTTGCGTTGTGTTACGTCGTGTTGAACACCGCTACTGCCAAAGGCACGGCGGGAAATTCTTTCTACGGCCTTGCCATTGGCTTCACCGTCGTCGTGATGGCGTTTGCGCTTGGCGGCATTTCCGGCGGCGCGTTCAATCCCGCCATCGCCACCGGCATCACGCTCATGCACTTGGAAAAAGCGGCGAACTTCTGGATTTATCCCGTCGCCAATCTTGCCGCCGCCGCGCTCGCCGCATTCACGTTCAAATTCATCAATCCCGACGACAAATAATTTTCGCCTTTGCATAAAATGCCGCCGACTTTTCTCAAAGAAACTTCCGGCGACATTTTGCTTTCGGTGAAATTGCAACCGCGCGCGTCCAAAAACGAAATCGGCGAACCGCTCGGCGACGAATTGAAAATCAAAGTCACCGCGCCGCCCGTAGATTCCGCCGCGAACGAAGCCTTGATTGGACTGCTCGCGGAAAAATTGCATTGTGCGCGCGGAAGAATTGAAATCATTCGCGGCCAAACTTCACGCCACAAAACCGTTTTGTTGCACGGATTCAAAATGGCCGACGCAATTCAAGCCATTTCGCCGCAATCGTAAATCGCCAGTCAAAAATCGTAAATTCTTTGTCACCTCTTCGCGCTTTTCAGCCACTGATGCGACGTTATGATGACAACCAGCATGATTTCAGTGGCGGCGCAAAACGATTCCGAACTCGTCGGCGAAACCCTTTCGGGCAACCGCGACGCTTTCGGCCAAATTGTCTCGCGCTATCAATCCCTCATCTGCTCGCTGGCTTACAGCGCGACCGGCAGCCTCGGCCAAAGCGAAGATTTGGCGCAGGAAACATTCATCGTCGCGTGGAAGCGGCTCAGTCACCTGCGCGAGCGCGACAAATTGCGCGCGTGGCTTTGCGGCATCGCGCGCAATCGCATCAACAGTTTTCTCCGGCGCGAAGGCCGCGAACCCAATCATCGCGCGGAACCGATTGAAGAAATTGCCGAATCTTATTCGCCCGAACCGCTGCCCATCGAACACACCATTAGCAAGGAAGAGGAGGCGATTCTGTGGCGCTCGCTTGAGCGGATTCCTGAAATTTATCGCGAGCCGCTCGTTTTGTTTTATCGCGAACATCAATCCATCGAAACCGTCGCCGCCAATTTGGATTTGACCGAAGACGCCGTGAAACAACGATTGTCGCGCGGGCGAAAATTGTTGCAGGAACAAGTTCTCGCGTTCGTCGAAGGCGCATTGTCGCGCACAAATCCGGGAAAAGCATTTACAATCTCCGTTTTGGCCGCGTTGCCGGCGCTGACTTTTTCCGCGAAGGCGGCAACGATTGGCACGGCTGCGGCCAAAGGCGGCATGGCGGCAAAAACCGCCGGTGCGATGGGTTTGCTGGGCATCATCTTGAGTCCATTGATGATTCTATTTGGCAATTATATTCCTTATCGCATGGGACTTGCCGGGGCGCGCAACGACGAGGAACGTCGCTATATCAAATCACATTATCGCAAAGTTCTCAGTTGGAGTTTTGGTCTGTCTGTCGCGCTGACCTTCACGCTATGGTTGATATTCCGGGGTCAATACGCCGAACCGATAAAATTTTTAGATGTGGTCATGGTTTGGTTCACCAGCTTTGTCGTGCTTTATCTGGTGACGATATTTTCATTCGGAATCGTCGGTTCACGTCAACGCCGCGAATATGTTGCGAAAGTTCTCGCGGAAGAACACGACGGAGTTTTTCCCAAACCGGCATGGGAATTTTGCACTAAAACCAAATTTCTTGGACTGCCGCTCGTGCATATCCGCATCGGCGACCGTTTTGATATTTTGCATAAACCCGTCAAAGGCTGGATTGTTGTTGCCCATTATGCCGTTGGCGGTCTGTTCGCATTTGGCGCGGTCGCCGTCGCGCCGTTCAGCATCGGCGGTTTGGCGATTGGCTTGATTCCGCTGGGCGGTTTGGTGGCGGGAATTTTTCCGTTCGGTGGTTTGGCTTTGGGTATTTTTGCATTTGGCGGCGTCACCATCGGCTGGCAAGCCATCGGCGGTTTTGCGCTGGCATGGAAGGCGGCGGCAGGTAATTTTGCGCTGGCTCATGATTATGCGGCGGGTGGCGTCGCTCACGCTTTGCAGGCGAACAATGAAATCGCCAAACAATGGGTTGAAGCGAATCCATATTTTCGATGGATTCAAATAATCAACCGTCATTGGTTCTGGGTGAATTTTCTTTGGATGACACCGTTGCTCATCCAATGGTGGCTCATCTCGCGAAAATCGTCCGCCGGCAATCGGCCAAAATGACAACCTCTTAAAACCATGAAATCATTTATATTCGTTCTGATCATTGTTTGCGTCGCGGTGACTGGCGTGTCGCTGTTTTACTTGAATCATCATCCGTCGGAACCCGTTCTCGCGATGACGAATACCGCGCCAGTCCTTGCCAAAGAAGATGCGCTGC
This sequence comes from Verrucomicrobiia bacterium, assembly GCA_035546095.1. Lineage (GTDB taxonomy): Bacteria > Verrucomicrobiota > Verrucomicrobiia > Limisphaerales > UBA11358 > UBA11358. Next base: position 44,595 of record DASZXB010000077.1, read on the forward strand.
CGGAAAGAATTGCCATCGCGCAAGTTGCGCCGCCGCCAACCATCGAGACCAGCATCGCGTCGCCTGCGCCGGTGGTTATTCCCGTCGCGGATGAAACAAAACCGGATGATGCCACAAATGGCGTCGGCAAACTCGTTGACGCCTTGCTGTCGGCGAAAAATGGTTTGGATAAACACAACCTGTTCCAACAACTCGTCAAGTCCGGCCAGATTGATGCGGTGATTTCAGAATTGCAACAACGTGCGGCGCAAAACCCAGACGATCCGGAAATCCCGACGACTCTCGGCGAAGCGCTGTTGAACAAAGTGCGTGCAATTCACAATTCCGGCGGCGACAACGATCAGATGGGAATTCTGGCGATGCAGGCCGATCAAAGTTTCAACGACGCGCTGAAAATTGACCCGCAGAATTATGAGGCGCAGTTGGTAAAATCCATCTCAATGACTTATTGGCCGGCGGATCCCGCGCGCGATCCGCAAGTTGTGCAAACGCTGACCAGCTTGATTGACCGGCAGGAAACCATGCCGTCGCAACCCGACTTCGCGCAGCCTTACATCTATCTCGGCAACGAATACCAGAAAATCGGCGAGTCGGACAAAGCGCAGGCGACGTGGGCGCTCGGCTTGCAAAAATTTCCGAACGACCCAACGCTTCAACAAAAAGTCAACGGCCAGTGATTTGTTCCGCCAATTCTTCCGCCGGATACGTCCAGATTTCCGCGAGCGTCGGATGATAATGTGGTGTCGCGGCAAGTTCATGAGCCGTCATGCGCTTTGACATGGCAACGACAACTTCGTGAATCAATTCGCCGCCAACCGGCCCGACGCACGCGCCGCCAATGATTTCGCCAGTTTTCGGATTCGCCAGCAATTTGACAAATCCATCCTTCGCTTCCATCAACAGCGATTTGCCGTGGTCGTTGAACGGATAACTTGCGGCGATGAACGGAATTTTATTTTCGCGCGCGGATTTTTCGGTCAAACCGACGAACGCGACTTGCGGTTCGGTGAACACAATCGAAATCAGCAAGCGATAATCTATTCGGTGGGGCGAGCGTCCTCGCGAGCCACCGGCCAAATTTGCGACGATATTTTTTCCGGTAATTTCGCCCTGCGTCACCGCGATGTGAACGATTTCGTGCGGCCCGGCGCAATCGCCCGCCGCAAAAATATGCGGCGCACTCGTCTGCATTTTGTTATTCGTGACAACATAGCCATTTTCAGTTTTCACGCCCGCTTTTTCCAGATTCAAAAATTCCGTGTTCGGCGAACGTCCGAGCGCAAACAAAACTTCTTCGGCAGAAATGGAAACTGTTTTCCCATTTTGCACGAATGAAATTGTTTTCAATTTTCCATTGCGTTTCGCGTCCAGCAATTTTGTGCCGGTGAAAATTTGAATGCCTTCGCGCCGGAAAACGTTTTCAATTTCCAGCGCGGCGTCGGAATCAAATTCCTTCAAAATGTGTCCGCCGCGCTGAATCAAAATGACTTTGACGCCGAAGCGCACGAAGAATTGCGCAAACTCACACGCAATCGCGCCACCGCCCAAGATGATGAGCGACTTCGGCAATTTTTTGAGCGCAACCGCGTCGTCGCTCGTGATGAATCCAACTTTGTTTAATTGCGGCAGCGGCGACGGCGCAACGCGCGAGCCGGTGGCGATGACGAAATGTTTCGCAGTGATTTTGGTAGGGATGCGCTGCTGCGTGTCCCGGCTGACCAGCAGGTCAGCCCTACCAAGTTCAATCGTCTGCGCGTCCAGAAATTTCGCGTTGGCGCGGATGAATTTGAATTTGCCGGAATTCAATTGCTGTGCGCGGTAATCGGCAAAATCTTTTATCTGTGCGCTTTTTCGCGCCATGACTTTTTTGAAATCGAACGAAACTTTGTCCGCGCGCACGCCCCACGTTTCCGCGTGTTCGGCCAGATGTTTCACTTCCGCCGCGTAGAGCAACGCCTTCGTCGGCATACAACCGCGCAGGATGCAAAGTCCGCCGACTTCCTTGCCGCCTTCAATAACGACGGTTTTCAACCCTGCGCCCGCCGCCGTTCGCGCCGCCGCGTAACCGCCGCTGCCGCCGCCGATGACCGCCACGTCAAAATCAAATTTGCCCCGCGATTTCATCAAACCAGAATGCGCCAGAAATTTGCCGCTGACAAGAAACGCGATTAAATTTTTGCAAGCAAACCTGTTGCAGCATTCGTTTTGAAACCTATAATCGCGGCATGAACTTCTCCATTTTATTTTCGTTGGTTACGTTGTTGATTCTCGCGCCGTTGCGTCCGGCCTTTTGTGATGAACCGAAACATAATTTCGCGCAATGGGAAAAAGAGATTTCCGCGTTCGAGGCCAAAGACCGCACGAATCCGCCGCCACAAAACGGCATCCTGTTCATCGGCTCTTCGACCATCCGTTTGTGGACGACGTTGAATCAGGATTTTCCCGGATTACCCATCATCAATCGCGGTTTTGGTGGCTCGGAAATCGCGGATTCCACTCACTTTGCCGACCGGATTGTTTTTCCGTATTCACCCAAGTCTATCTTTTTTCGCGCCGGCGGCAACGACATCGCCAACGGCAAATCATCGCAAGCGGTCTTTGCAGATTTCGAGGAGTTTGTGACTACGGTTCACGCGAAATTGCCGGACACGGAAATTTATTTTATTTCCTGGAGTCCGACTCCGCTTCGCTGGCAAAACCGCGACAAGGAAAGAACGCTGAACAATTTGGTGAAAGATTATGCCAACCACGCGCCGCATGTAAAATACATCGAAGCGGATTCAATGGTTCTGAGCGCCGACGGGAAACCGCGCGCGGAACTTTATCGTGACGACAAACTTCATTTCAACGCCGCCGGTTACAAATTACTGGCCCAACGCGTGCGGCCGTTTCTGCCAAAGCCTGGAAATTAAAGATTCAAACCCGCCGTAATTTCAAAATTGAAGTTTGCCACAAGTTTTCGGATAATTTTTTCGTGAGCAACATCATTTATCCGCGCAGTCCGCGCGAAATCATGGACGGCTGGCATTATCTGCCACGCTACATTGACAAAATCCGCCTGCACCTCGCGGGCAAATTGCACGACGATTACAAGGATAATCTTGGCAAAGGTTTCGACGGCATGTGGCTCAAGGCCGCCGGTTTGACGCGCGAGCAATTCGTTGAAGTCGTGAAAAATTCCCTCACCGATGGCGAAATTTGTGATTGGGTTCGGACCAATGTGAAACGCTCGCAATCCGAAAAAGACGCGCATTGGCAGGATGTCTTGAGCCGTCCAAAAACCGATGATGCCGCAGCGCAGGCGCGTCTAAAAATGCGGAAAGAACAATGCGGCGGCGCGCATCGCGATGACGTCAAAACTTTTGTGGACGTGATTGATCTGGACGAGAAACGGATTTGACCGGCCATGGAAAACAGCACATCACGTCCGGCGCGCATTTGGTTTTATATTATAGCCGTAGCGGTCACATGCTGCATTACGGCGCGATTTGCGCCGTGCTCCCGCGCAACGACGGCGAACGCGAAGCCTGCCGCCGTTTGGGTCGCCGCCTATCCGAATGGGTGCAGGTGTTGATTTGTCGCCGTGCTGAATATGATCCGCGCAAGGCGACCTGCTCCAGAATGGCGGATTGAATGGATTATCAACGAAGATTCAAATTTATCTTCGCATAATTTCTCCGCCCGGCGTGATGGCAAATGACTGCTCTAAAATTTGTAACTGACCACTCTTGTCCCAAAGCCGGCGCCTGATCCACAACATGCGCGGCGAACCTTCTGTGGCGTCCGCCCAACGAATCGGCGTGTATTCGACGCGCACAAAATCCGACTGCGGTTTTCCTTGAATCCCTTGGTTCAAATTGTCCGTCGCGCCAAGGTTGACCCATTTGAACCGGCCATAACTCGTATTCAAGCAGACCAAAACACAACTGGTCGTCTGATCCGAAAGCGAAATGGCCACGCATGTATTATCGTGCTTCCAAAGAATATTCGTTATGTGAGATAATTGTGTTAACGCCGCAACTTTTTTTGAGAGCGAAAAAGTCGCCAGCGTGGTTTTGGTCGCTATCGACATCAAAGCCAATTTCTGGGCTTTTTCTCCGGTGGTGTCGCGTCCTTCGATGATAAAAAGCCCCAAGGAATGATCCGGCGACAGCGAGCGGTCAATCTGCGTCATCGCGTTGGAAGACACTTCTCCTTGGGAATTGCCGGCGAGAAGCGCGACTGCAAGCAACAACACATGGCGAGCGTGACTAAATTTAATCATGCAATCGATTTTTAAATTGAATGATTCGGCTCTTTCAAGCAAGTTCAAAACCGTTTGTGGCAATTCCGTCATTTCATCAAAGAGCAAATTCAAATTTGCTTTGCGCGGGAACTTTTCTTATCTGTGACACATCTGATTTGAGCTGATGAAAAAATATCTGAAATGGACTTTTGGCGTGTTAATCGCCGGATTTATTTTGTTGCAACTCGCTAATCCATCGCACACCAATCCGCCGGTCGCGCGCGATTTTTTGGCCGCGACCATGCCGCCGCCGGAAATCAATACGATGTTCCGTTCCGCGTGTTACGATTGTCATTCCGACGAAACCAAATGGCCGTGGTATAGCCGCGTCGCTCCCGTTTCATGGCTGGTCGCGAACGATGTGACCGAAGGCCGTAAGAACCTGAATTTGTCCGAATGGCCGACCGATCCACTGCGCGCGGCGAAGCGCGTGGAAAACATGAGCGAACAAATTGAATATCAAGACATGCCGCCAAAAAAATACACGCTGATTCATCGCGACGCGCGGCTTACGGAAAATCAACGCAAACAATTGGAAGATTGGCTTACAATGGAAGCCGCGCGCTTGAAATCTTTGAACGCGACGGCAAAATAATTCGATGTTGCACACCGAATTCATTCCCGCCAAAGAAAAAGATTCCCGGCGTCTGTTTGTGATGCTGCATGGATTGGGCGACAGCATCGCAGGCTATCGCTGGCTACCGGAAGCCTTGAATCTGCCGTGGCTGAATTTTTTGCTCGTCAACGCGCCGGACGAATACTACGGCGGCTATTCTTGGTTTGAATTCCCGGACAATTTTGCGCCGGGCGTGGCGCGTAGCCGGAAATTACTGTTTGAATTGCTCGATGATTTGGCCGCCAAAAAATTTCCACCGGAAGAAATCACGCTGGCCGGATTTTCGCAGGGCTGTTTGATGACGATTGACGTCGGCCTGCGCTATCCGTGCAAACTCGCCGGACTCGTCGGCATCAGCGGCTGGATTTGCGAACCGGAAAAATTGTTCAAGGAACTTTCGCCCGTCGCCACGCGGCAACGATTGCTGGTCACCCACGGCACGTTTGATTCCATCATCCCGTTCGCCAAAGTGCGCGACCAAATCCAGACGCTCAAGGTCAATGGCCTGCGCGTCGAATGGCGCGAATTCGCCAAAGCGCACACGATTTACGGTGAAGAGGAGCTCACCGTCATCCGCGAATTTGTGCGCGCCGGTTATCCCGGCATCGGAAAATAACCGGCGCGATGTTGTGGTTGCCGCGCGAGCGCGCGGACTTGGGAAGTTCAAACCTTCACTTCGCGATTTGCGCCGGGCATCCAGATTTGTTCCGGTCGCGGCTGGCTGTTGGCCTGCCAATCCATCGCGTTCGCCACGACTTCACGCATCTGCGCAAACCACCAGCTTGCGCGAACGATGCGTTTTTCGCGTCGTGCAAATCGCCCGGGCGCAACGCCGTTGAATCCAAGTTCAAGTTGTTTGTCTGTCGCATTGATTGTCGTCATAAATTGACCTTTCATGCGCGACAGTCTGGCAGGCGAGGTCGGACAATTGCTGTCCAACCAAAAAATAATTTGGGAGAATTTTTCCGCGCGAAATGAGGAAATTTTGCGATTACCGCTCGTTGACCGTGATGATGTCTCCCGGCTCCAATGGCACGTCGCCACCGCGCAGCAAATCTTTTGGATTGATGTCGGCCTGTTCGCCCTGCCGTTGCAAGGTAATTCGCTTCGGGTCGTGCAATCCATCGTAGCCCGCCGCCACAATCGCCCGCGCGAGCGTCAAATCGTCCGTCCACAGCAATTCATGATTTTGCACGTCGCCGAGCACGACGATGTTCGTGCGCACAATCGTGCTGTTCAACGCCGCCGCTTGTCCGGCCAGATAAGCCTTGCGCACCCGCGCGTTCGCCGTGGATTTGCTCACGCAACTGGTCGCGGCCAAAGCCAAAAACAAAATTCCCGCCAAAAATCTCATGTGCTTTTGACAGCAAATACCCGCAAAATGTTTTGAATTCATTTGCCCGACTGCACGGATTTTTTCAAATCAGCCACGGCGGATTTGATTTCCGCCGCGCAATTGGCGCGCGGTTTCACGAAGCGCGGCGTGAACCACGGAAACAGTCCAATCAAATCCGGCGTCACCAAAATTTGTCCGTCGCAAAAATCTCCGCTGCCAATTCCAATGGTCGGAATTGAAATGCTTTCGGAAATTTCTTTTGCGACCAGCGGCGTGACCAATTCCAGAACAATGGCAAATGCGCCCGCGCTTGCCAGAAGTTTCGCGTCGTCCAACAACTTTTGATGTTCGTTTTCCTTTTTGCCTTTGACGTGATAACCGCCTTCTTCGAGAACGTGCTGCGGCAACATGCCGAGGTGGCCACAAAACGGAATGCCGTTTTGCAAAATAGCTTTCACCTGCGGCAAGATTTCCTTGCCACCCTCGGCTTTCACAAATTCTGCACCGGCGGCGATGAGCCGTTTGGAATTGGCAACAGCACTTTCAATGGTGTCATAACTTTTGAACGGCAAATCCGCGCCAAGCAGCGCATTCGGTTTGGCGCGGGCGGCGGCGCGGACGTGATGCTCCATTTCCGCCATCGTGACGTGCGTCGTGTCGGGATAGCCGAGCACAACCATGCCGAGCGAATCGCCGACGAGTAAAATGGGCACGCCACATTCGTCGAGCAATTTCGCCGTCGGAAAATCGTAAGCCGTGAGCGCGGCGATTTTTTCGCCGCGACTTTTCATCACGCGAATTTTTTCAACGGTGATTTTTGAACTCATTTTTTAGCCACGGATGGATACAAATAAACACGGATAAAATCTTTATTGCAAACTTACATCTGATGATTCTCGGATTTATTCCTTTGGTTTAACCTTAAAGTATCCATCGGGGTCAATGTAAACCAAATTATTGTTGCTTAAGAAAATCTGTGTATCGTCTGAATTCGTTGGCGCATCAACCAGCCAAAAGTATGCGTCTGTTCTGTTTGAAATCTTACGCTCTGCACTTGCTAGAATTGTAAATGATTTATCACGCGGATATTTGAGAAAGAATTTACCATCCGCATCGGTAATAGTTTTTTGAAAAATTTCTGGTGCAAAGTTTGCCAAATAATCTTGGATTGTTGGGAAATTAGCAGTGCGTGCTTGAGCGCTTGTTAAAGCTCGTTGAGCGCAATCAACTTTTGCTTTTTGGGCTGATTCGACATCGTTTTTAATGTTTTCCAACTCCGTCTGCAACTTTTCTACTATCGGATCGTTTGTCATGTTTTGCCATGTGACAGCATCTTCTTGACTCGAAATTTCACTAACTTTTTTGGAAATAAGTTCCCAATCTGCTGGACTTGTATTAGTAGTCATTGTGCTTAAAAGATTTTCTTCTGTTTTTTTCAGGAGAGCCTTTTGTTCTGCCGAAACCCTTCTTATTTTTAATGATTCATCCAGTTGATTTTTGGTTTGAATATAATTTACATTTGTAGCGTAGAGTTGATTGTTAAAAAAGTTTTCAAAATCATATTTAAGCCTCTGAAAGTTTATCTCTGCGACTTCAGCCGCTTGTTCGCGTTTTTTTATTTCAGCTTCGATTATTGCTGATTGTTTTTGCACAAATTCTGTCACTTGTTGTTTGTCAACTAATATGACTTCAACATCTCCAAACTTAATGTTGTCCGCACCTTGAGTAACAATAAACACTTGCCCTGAAAGCGTTGTTTCTTTCGGCTTGCAGCCAGTCAAGCCAAGTGTCGTGGAAATTACGGCGAGCACAACGGCAATTTCTGCTTTCATAATTTTTATCCGTGTCCATCTGTGTTTATCCGTGGTTAAAACTCTTCAATAATTCCTCTTGAGTTGTCGTCGCCGTGCCGACCTTGCCGACGACGATTCCCGCAGCGTGATTTGAAAGAATCGCGGCTTCAATCGGCGAAGCGCCGGCGGCAATCGCCAGCGTGAACGTCGCGATCACCGTGTCGCCCGCGCCGGAAACGTCGAACACTTCCTGTGCGACGGTCGGGATATGAAACGGTTTATGTCCACGCTGGCACAACAACATTCCCAATTCGCCGAGCGTGATGAGCAGCACCGCCGGACGCAATTCGTTCAGCAATCGTTCCGCGACGAGCAGCAGATTTTTATCAGCGAGTGGATTTTCATTTTTGGTTTCATCCGGTAAGTTCGCCAGTTCAAACACTTCCTTGCGGTTCGGCGTGAGGAGCGAAAGGCCGGATAAATTCAAATGATGCACGGGTTTCGGGTCGAAGCTCAACCACACGCCGCGCTCGCGGCACAGCGTTTTGATTTCGTTGAGCAGCGGTTGCGTGACGACGCCTTTGCCGTAATCGCCGACAATCACCGCGTCGGCATTTTTCAATTTCAATTTCAACGCGCCCAGCAATCGGCTCGTCAACTTCGCGTCCAACCCGTCGCGCGTTTCGCGGTCAATGCGGACGACCTGCTGTTTGTGCGCGACGATGCGCGTCTTGACGCTCGTGTGCCGCGCCAGATTTTCAATCAACCCGCCACAACCGATTTTTTGTTCCGCCAAAAGTTTTTTCAATTGATGCGCCGCGCTATCGCTGCCAATCGCGCCGAAAATTTCCGTCGGCGCATGGAGCGAAGTCAAATTGCGCGCGACGTTGGCCGCGCCGCCGGGCATGAAACTTTCGCGCTCAAAATCCACGACTGGCACCGGCGCTTCCGGCGAAATGCGCGCGACACTGCCCCAGATGAATTGGTCCAGCATCACGTCGCCGACGACGAGCACGCGCGATTTGGTCGCGGCAGACAGAATTTGTTTTACACGCGAAGCGGAAAGATTTTTTGAATTCATTTTTTAACAAAAGTCGCTTTAACTCTTTCTGATTTTAAGAAATAAGGAACCCAAATTAAAATAGCGATTAGGCATCGACCTATTTCTTTCCAAGGAATTTCAATTTCTAAATTTACTGATTTACCAATTATAATTGCACCCGCTGCATCCATTAAAACCATGATGAAATTAAGCAAGTAAATTATAATTGCAGCTTTTGGGAAAAAATGGCTTTTACGTGCATAAAGAAAAATAAGAAATGCAATTGTAATTGGATTAAAAAACTGACAAAAAAATTCATAGCCGAGTAGTGGCCGCCAAAGTGGATGGTAAAATGGAGATTGCTGACTTGTAAGAGCAGTTGAATCCTCGCTTGATAGCATGTGAATGTTAATATGAAAAACGAGGCGTATTAACGCCAACAAATTAAGAATAAACCACACTAAAAGCCAGCCACCTAATCCAATTTTATTGCTGTCTTTTTGGGTTTCAAACATATGAATTTCTTTTTTAATCCAAAAATGCCGTCAACGGACTTGTCGCGCTGGCGATTTCAGTTTGCGCAGCGAGGCCGGATTCAAACGCGGCGCGTCCGGCTTCGACGGCCAGTTTGAATGCAATCGCCATTTTGTTCGGTTCGTCGGAAACGGCAATCGCGGTGTTCACCAGCACGGCGTCCGCGCCCATTTCCATCGCTTCAGCGGCGTGACTTGGCGCGCCGAGTCCCGCATCTACAACGACGGGAACAGTCGCCTGCTCGATGATGATTTTGATTTGGTCGCGCGTTTGCACGCCGCGATTTGAACCAATTGGCGAGCCGAGCGGCATCACGGTGGCAACGCCGATGTCCTGCAATCGTTTCGCCAAAACCGGGTCGGCGTTGATGTAAGGCAAAACGGTAAAACCTTCCTTCACCAAAATTTCGGCGGCTTTGAAAGTTTCAATCGGGTCGGGCAAAAGAAATCGCGGGTCGGGATGAATTTCGAGCTTCACCCATTTCGGCAATCCGGCGGCGGCGGCGAGGCGTGCGAGGCGGACGGCTTCTTCGGCGTTCATCGCGCCGCTGGTATTGGGCAGCAGGAGAAATTTTTTCGGGTCAATGAATTCGAGAATGTTCGCGAACGGGTCGCCTTTGCCGGACAAATCGGCGCGGCGCAGAGCGACGGTGACCATTTCCGCGCCGCTGGCGTCCAATGCGTCGCGCATGGCTTCGGGCGACGAAAATTTTCCCGTGCCCAAAATCAGGCGCGAACGGAAAATTCTTCCCGCGATGACCAATGGCTGGTTTGCAAGCGACATGGAAACAATTTAGAAAATTTCAACGAATTGTCGAGGCACGCTTGAAACATTTAACGCCGGATTATGCCATCCGCCGTCATTTGCGCGACGAGCGGAAAAATGTCGCGTTGCAAACAAAATGAAACGTCGTCGCGCAATTCGGAAATGGCCAGCAAGCGTTGTGCATTTTCCGAATTGGAGACTGCGTCAGCCAGATGAGATTTCGCTTCCAGATAAAAATTCCGCGCGGCTTCGGCTGAATTAGAAGCGGTGGGGCGAGCGTCCCCGCGAGCCGTCAACAACTCCATCAACGCGCCGGCAGCCAAAATATCTTCGTCCGCCTTGTTTTTGCCTGTGCCAGCGCAAATCAACAGAACATTTTTAGTTTTATGCTCTTGAAGAAATTGCGCCGTCGCTTTCAGATTCAAAAATGAGGAGGCCAGAACGGTTTTTGCGCCGGTGCAGGCGCGTAGGGCGCGCGTGCCGTTGGTCGTTGTCGAGACGATGGTTTTATCGCGGATTTTTTCTGGCGTGAATTCGCGCGGCGAATTACCCAGATCAAAATCAATTCCGCTGGCGCAGATTTTCAAGCCATGCCGCTCGCCGGCCAGCAAAATATCTGGCCGCGTTTTTTTGATTTGAAGTGCTTCGGAGATTTCGCTGACGGGAATGATTTCTCTTGCGCCATGATGCAACATCGTTACAAATGTGCTCGTCGCGCGCAGGATGTCGAACACAGCGCAAACTGTTTCGCGCAAGTCACGTTTGGCGAGCGCGGGCAGTTCGGCGGGAGATAAAATGACTTCAATTTTCAATGCGCTTGGGAATGTTCAGAAATGATGTTATGTGGTTTTCGTTTCTCTCGTCCGAACCAAAATCCAATTACTCCCAACAGAGCGAGTATTACTGTCCAAACAAAACCAAATTTTTGTTTTTCATTCTCATCGGCCATAATTTCCGAAAATGGAATAAAAATGTGATTTTCGTCCCTGACATCCAAAATTACATGCCGGTCGAAAAGGCGATTGAAGTATCGAATCGAAACTTCTTTCCCAATTGGAAGAACAGCTAAATAGTGCGTAAGTTGTCCCGGGTAATCTGGTCGCTTAAGATGAAACGTTTGACCAGATGATGTGTTTACATCTAGCTCATAGAACTTATTAACTGAATATCCTATATATAAAGGAGCCACGTTTGTTTTCTCGATAACTTTAGCGTCCGCAATTGTATCTCTGACAATCGTAAAATCATCAATCTTTGCATTTCCAAAAAATTTCGGACTCGAAAAAAAGCCCATTGCCAAGAAAAGTAAGGCAAGAATCAAACCCATCCATCCAACATGTCTCATCTTGTTGGCAAAACGCTGCTTTTTTTGCCGCTGCGATTTCTCCATAGTTTTATAAAAAGAGATTTATTCTTCTTCATCAAGATTTATTGCCATTACTTTTATTTCATTTTCGTCCGCATGTAATGAAAAAGATATTGCTGGGCGTAGCCGGCGTGCGGGCCGAAATGTGTGGCGGCAAATTGTTTCAATCGTTTTTCAGAAATGCGGCGTCGCGGAAAATAAAGTTGTCGCAACGCGCGTTCCACCCAAACGTCCACGGGAAATGCTGAATCGAATCCGTAAGCGAAAAGCAGAACGCAATCGGCGATTTTGTGGCCGACGCCGCGCAATTTCATCAATTCATGTTGCGCTTCGGCGTAATTCAGTTCGCGGATTTTTTCCAAATCGAATTTGCCTTCGGCGATTTGGCGTGCGGCGGCGAGCAGATGCGGCGCGCGAAAGCCCATTTTGCAGGCGCGCAATTGTCTTTCCGAAAGTGACGCAATTTTTTTGGCAGATGGAAATGAGAAAAATGAATCGCTCCTCACCCCGGCCCTCTCCTCGTTTGGCGAGGAGAAGGAGAAATTGCAAGCGCGTGTTGCGGGATTGACTGACATGGCGGTTTTTGCTTCTCCCCGCTTAAACGGGGAGAAGGTGGCCGAAGGCCGGATGAGGGGTTCTCCAAACCGTTCGCAGAGCCGGACGATGATTTGCCGGATTTGGACGATTTGTTTGGTGGACGACAAAATGAACGACGCGAGACATTCCCACGGTTCCTGCCGCAAAATCCGCAGGCCGCGACAGGCGACGACGGCGCGGTTCATCGGTTCGTCGTCGGGAAACGATTTGAGAATTGTTTCCAATTCAATTTCCGTTTGCAAAAATTCGCGCAGCCAATCCCAATTCTTTTGCGGCGCGACAGTTTGCGCTAAAATTCCGTTTTCAGTTTGCGTCAGGCGAACTTGATTTTCCCCGACGACGCCAATCCATGAGTTTTCCATTTGTTGCCAGCGAAACACCTGGCCGGAATCGAGCGTCGCGGCCAAATCGTAATCGCGCACGGGTAGAAGAATTTTGGACGCGAATTTCACGAATTAACGCGAAAACAAACGACTGACGGAAAGGTTCGTGAGAACAAATCCATTTGTGAAAATTTGTGCAATGCGTGTCTCATTTCAAATTGTAGCAAGCCCAGAGATGGATGCGGTGCAAAACGCGGTTGCCGGATTTGATTTCTTTTATGCCCAAATCGGTGACGGTTTGAAATTGGTCGGCAATGGTTTCCGGCGTGGATTCCGGCGCGGGGATTTCCTGGTATCGAATGGGTTCGTGCGCGAGCCATTTCCAAAACCAGCCGCGTTCCAGCGAATAGGGATTCAATTCTTCGGCGTAAATGGCGTTCTCGCCTTTGCGGGTGGCGCGATAATCGTATTCCGGCCAGAAATAAAATTGGTTCACGGGCTGGTCGGAAAGCGCGCTGTAGACCAACGGTTGGGTGTGAAGCGCGGCTTTGGCTGCGGGCAGATAGAACGAAAACAAGCCGGTGATGCCGTAGTGGTCGCAAAGGATGAACGTGGATTGATGCGATTGCGCCTGAAGTTTTTCGCGTTCCGCTTCGACCAGCGACACGGCTTGTTTCCATTCGCGCACACGGTGGGACGGGTCTCTTTCGCCGGGCAACGGCTGGCCGGCAATTTTGCCAACCAAGTTGTGGTCATACAAAATGGCGACGGCGAAAAAACCGATGAGCAATCCGATGGCGAGAAATGGTTTCACGAGACGCGAACCGTTTTGCAGTCGCGCGTTCCAATAAAGTCCCATCAGAATGAACGCCGGCAAAATGGCGGGCGCAATCCAATTCGGCAAAATGCGCGAGTGCAGCGAATAAATCAAATGGCCAAGCAGGATGGGCGCGCTCATGCAAAAGAAATAAAGCCACAACGGATGTTCGCGCCGCTGTTTCCAGAAGGCGAACATCGCCCAAATTGCGCCGATGAAAAATACGGGATTCAGCAGTGCAAATTCGCTAAACAAATAATCCCAAAGGAAACGCAGCGTCGGTTTCCATTTGGCATTCAAACCGGCATTGCCAGCGACGTGATGCATGGTGATCCAACCGTGTTGCGAGTTCCAAATGATGATGGGCAACGTGCAAATCAGGAAAATGAGCAGCGCAAACCACGGACCGCGCCGGCGCAAGTGAATCCGCGCGGGCGGCCAAAGCGCGAAAAAAATTCCGAAACAGAGAATCAGATAAATTGCATTGTATTTGCAGAGGAACGCCAATCCGGTTGCCAGTCCAACCGCCAGCCAGTCGCGAAGTTTTCCGTCCGATTGCAACGCGCGCCAGCCCGCGAGGATGGCCCAAGTCCAGCATAACACCAGTGGCGAATCAATCGTCATCAAAATCGCGCCGACGCCGAGCAACGGCACGGCGGTCGCGACCAGCAACAAATAGAATGCCACGCGCGCGCCGGCTTCTTGCACCAGAAACCGGAACACGATGAAACTCAAGATGGCCGCAAACAATGGCGGGAAAAACCGGACGCCGAATTCCGTGTCGCCAAAGAGGTGCGTGCCGGTGAATTGAATCAGCGCGATGCCCGGCGGTTTGCTGTAATACGAGAGCGCCAGATGTTTCGACCAGACCCATTGATACGCTTCGTCCTGACTTAAATTGATGACACCGCTTTGAATGTAAAGCCAGCGTCCAATGAGCATCGCAACAATCAAAAAATAACCGAGCCGCAGCCATTCAATTTCGGATTTCGACGTTTGCGCTTCCAGTTTTGGATTCAACAACGACGGCAACCTCGCCTGCCACGCCGGAAAGAATTTTTTCCCGAAAAATCGCCAGCCTGCTCCGACAGCGACGGCAATGGCAACGGCGTAACCCGCGCCTAAAATATCGCCGGCCAACACGTCGCTGGGATAATGCACGCCGCAATAGACACGCGAAAACGAAACGGCCAGCGCCGGTGGCAACATGAACCAAAGACTGCGCCGGTAAAACAGGAGGGCAATCATCGTGGCGGCGAACCAATTGGCGGCGTGCGCGGACGGCATACTGCCGGAATGGGTGCAGCCGAGTCGTTCAATCACGTCTGGCAAGGCAATGCAGGGACGCGGACGCGCGACGGCGTGTTTGATGGTGTTGACGATGAGCGGGTCGCCGATGACCACGACGAGTAGAATCATCAGCACGCACAGCCGCAGCCGCAAGTTGCCGAAGAAAATCGCGGCCAATCCGGCAATCACCGCAATCGGGACGAACCACGCCATCACGCCATTGCCGCCGCTCAACAACGGCATGAGCCAGTCGAAAAAGAAATTGCTTAACGAGCCGTTGACAAAATGAAAAAGCGCGATGTCGAGCGATTGCAGCCAGTGCATGGGCGACAAAATAGCGAAGAAAAATAAATTTGGAAACGGAATCGAACCGCACTCAATAAACGACGAGCGAGCGGATGGGATAATCTTTCAATTTTTCGCGTCCATTCAGGAATTTCAATTCGATGAGGAAGCCGACTTCGAGGATTTGCGCGCCCAGTTTTTTGACGAGCGCCACCGCCGCCGCCGCCGTGCCGCCGGTCGCCAGCAAATCGTCCAGCAGCAACACGCGCGCGTTGGGTTTAAGCGCGTCAGTGTGCATTGCGACGGTCGCCGAGCCGTATTCGAGCGCATAATCCTGTTCGTGAGTTTGATAGGGCAATTTCCCTTTTTTGCGCACGGGCACGAAACCGGCGTTCAATTTTATCGCCGCCGCCGCTGCGAAAATGAAACCGCGCGCGTCAATGCCCACGACGGCATCCACGTCACCGGGCTTGAATTTTTCCGTGAGTAAATCAATCGTGCCGGTGAACAGGCGCGCGTCGGCGAGCACGGGGGTAATGTCCTTGAATTGGATTCCGGGTTTGGGGAAATCGGGGATGTTGCGGATGGCGCGTTCGATTTCGGCGGGCGCGACGTTTGGCATAAAATAAAAATTAAAAAGGAAGAATGAAAAATAAAAAGTAAAATCGCAGAAAAACTTTATTTTTGAGAACCTTGTTCAAGTGGTAATCTCTCAAGTTTATCTGGTGCGACAACCCATTTTGGTTTGGGGTCGTCTGGATGGTTCCAAGTGCTGTAATAAGAATTAACCCAATCCTTGGCATGGAATTGCGGTTCGTCTACCTGCATAAATAGACGACCGTCAATATAAACAGGTTTATTGGCATACGGCCCGTTGACAACGCTGCCTACAACGTCAAGCAAATCTACTTCAAACGTGTGTTGAAAAGTTAAATGCTCAATTCGAATTTCTGTGCCAATTGGTAATTCTGGAAGCTCGCGAGAATTTCCAATGGCTTGATCGCCATAGACCAAATGCAACTCTTTTTGTATTTCAACGAGTCTCAACGGAATTTTCGTTTTCCAAGTCCCAACAACAGATTTGAAATCACCAAAATTCGGGTCAGCAGTTACATCTTTTGTTTTATCGCCGAGAGTTGTCGCTAAAATAAGTGCAGCGAACAAGAACGCCAAAATAATTATTGTCGTCAATGCTTTTGGATAAATCATGGCGAGTTTATGATTCTTTGTTTTTTTGGGCTTCGAGTTTTTCGATCATTTTGCGGAGTTTGCGCAGCGCAAGGTTTTGAATCTGGCGGACGCGTTCGCGCGTGACGCCAAATTTCGCGCCAACTTCCTCCAGCGTTTTTTCCGAACCGCCGTCGAGACCGAAGCGATAGCGCAAAATCGTCGCCTCGCGTTCGTCCAAATGCTTGACCATATCCTGCAACATACCGGTGACGGTTTTGTCTTCCAGTTGTTCGTAAGGCGTTTCGGCATTTTCGTCCTGAACGATTTCCGAAAAATTATTCGATTCGTCATCACCAATCGGCGCGTCGAGCGACGCGGGACGAATCGCCGCCAAACGCATCTGGCGGACGCGCGCGGCGGTCATGCCCAATTCACCGGCCAATTCTTCGTCGGTCGGTTCGTGTCCAAGCTCTTCCTGCAATTTCATCGCGATGCGGCGCATCTTGGAAATTTTGTCCACGAGATGCACGGGCAGGCGAATGGTCTTGGATTGATTGGCGAGCGCGCGTTTGATGGCCTGTTTGATCCACCACGAGCCGTAGGTGGAAAGTTTGCCGCCTTTTTTCGGGTCGAACCGTTCGACGGCTTTCATTAAACCGATGTTGCCCTCGGAAATCAAATCCAGCAGCGGCAGGCCGATGCCTTCGTAATCGCGCGCGATTTTCACGACGAGCCGCAGATTGGCTTTAATCATCTGTTCGCGCGCTTTTTTGTCGCCTTTTTTGATTTTGGCGGCAAGTTCAATTTCTTCCTGCGGCGTGAGCAACTTGACCTGCCCGATTTCGCGCAGGTAAAGTTTGATGGCGGTGTCGGCGTCGTAGCGTGTTGTCTCGTGACGGATGAACGCGGTCGTGTCGCCTTCAGTCGGCTTGGGCGGGGAAGGCGGTGGCGCGACAATCGGAATGGCCGCCGTCGCGGGAATTTTCACGCGCTTTTGCAACTTCGTCGCTGGGCGTTTTTTGATTTTGACCGCCATAGAACGGGGAAGACGTTAAACGCACAACGCGCGACTGCAAAGAAAATTAGTTCAAATCACCGGCGGTTGTCGCGGGCCAACGTGATGTAATAAAGCAACTGCAAGATTGAAGTGACCAGCGCAGCTACATAAGTGAGCGCGGCGGCATTCAGCACTTTCGCGACACCCACGCGTTCATGCTCATGAACGAGTCCCAGACGAAACAATTGGTCTTTCGCGCGACGGCTGGCATCGTATTCGACAGGCAGGGTGACAAGTTGGAAAAGTGTGATTACTGAAAAGGTCGCGACGATAATCCACAAAGCAATCGGCAGAAAGTGCATGAACATTCCCAAAAGCAAAATGCCCATGTAAGCCATGCTTGCGAAATTTGTCACCGGCACGAGCGCCATGCGGAAATTGAACAACGCATACGCGGCTTGATGTTGCAGCGCATGGCCGGATTCATGCGCCGCCACGCCGACCGCCGCGACGGTGCGACCATGATAATTATCCGATGACAAAAACAGCGCGCGTTTGGTCGGATCATAATGATCGGTCAGACTGCCGGGAACTTCTTCGACCGGCATATCGGTGAGTCCGGCGGAGTCAAGAATCCGGCGAGCCGCCTGCGCGCCGGTCATATTTGAATCCACCGGTATTTTGCTATATTTGGCATAAGTGTGGTGCAATTTGATTTGCGCCCAGATGCCAAGCAACAGGCCGGGAATCAAAAACAGCCAATACAAACCAATTGATTGGAAAGAATTGTAAATCATAAATTCAAGTTAATGGACAGCGTGCCCACCATTTTATTCAAAGGAACGCGTCACCTTTGCTGGAATAAAGCACAAATTGAGCAAACCCGCAATGCTATGAAAAGTCATTTTACAATTGGCAAGGATTTTACTTCTCGCGTCATAAATAGGGCACCGTTTTTGTAAACCAGAGTTTTTTCAGAATTTTCCTTGTCCGAATAAGATCCGCTGCCAACTTCTGTAAATCCGTCTCCGTAAGCTGAACTTGTTTTGTAAGTTTTCTTTTCAGAATCCAAAACAATAGTGCCCTCTACAATAGTATCACCATAAACGGCTAAAATTTTGAAAGAAGAAGCATTTTCATCATACATTACGATGCTGTCCATCGGCTTTTTGTAGAACTGTGATTGCGTCGTGAACACAATATATTTGCCGTTGATAGTTTTTGCTGTTTGGACATCATCTTCCGTAAAAGTTTTTCCATCTTCATACTTCAGAAAAACACTCGCCTTTGAATTTGTCCAAAATGGAAAGATTGCAAGCTTTTCAGACAGCGGGATATTATCACCCTGTGTAGTTACAATTTGCTGGAACTTTTCGACAGACATTTTTTCTTGGCTAAAAGAAACGATTGACGAGAGAAGCAAAATCGAAAAGGAAATTGAAAGAATTCTTTTCATAAATTTATGTTTGAATTGGTTTTTCAGTTAAATTTCCAAAACCTTTTCAAATCGCGTCAGATTTTTCGCGCCGTTGGCGGTGACGAGCGCGACGTCTTCCAAGCGCACGCCACCGATTTCAGGATAGTAAAGTCCCGGCTCGACGGTGACGACATGGCCGGCGCGCAAAGTTTCGGTGGAACTTGCGCCGACGCGCGGCGCTTCGTGGATTTCCATTCCGAGTCCGTGCCCCGTGCCGTGAAAAAATCCTTCCATGCGACCGTCGCGGCGTCCGGTTTTGTAGCCCTGCTTCACAAAAAAATTCTGGACGGCTTTGTGGACGTCCACCGTTTTCACTTTGGCCCGGATTTTCTCAAACGCGATTTTTTGCCCCTGCCAAACTGTGTCGTAAAGTTTTCGCGCCGCATCGCTCGCGCGTCCGCGCACGAACGTGCGGGTGATGTCGCCGAAATAGCCGGTCTTTTGCGAGCGCGGAAAAATATCAAGGATGATCAATTCGTTCGCGCGCAACGAGCCGTAACCGCGTTCATGCGGGTCGCACGCCTGCTTGCCGCCGGCGACAATGGTGTTTGCGGCCAATCCACTCGCCTGCAACACTGCGCAGTCAATGATGGCGCGCAAACGCTCGGAAGTCAGTGACGCGCCACGATAAATCAATTGGCGGCGTTTGCCGATTTTGGAAAGCCGCAACGCCTGCATTCCCTCGGCCATGCCGACTTCGGCCATCGTCAGCGCGGCGGAAATTTTTTTCACCTCGTCCGCATTTTTGATTTCGCGGCGCGGAAAAAAATTGGATTGCGGCTTTAATTTGACGCCCAGCTTTTTCATTTCCCGCGCGAGACCGAGCGGAAAATTGTCGGGAACGAGAACGCGCCGGGATTTTTTCTCGCGCAAAATTTCGCGGATGATTCTGGCAAAACCGGTTTTTTTGACACCGGCGGCGCGCAATTTTCTTTGATACGCGCTCAACGACGCGACGCGGCAATGCGGCGCTTGCTTGCGCGCGCGGTCAATTTCCAAGTCGCTCATCACGAGCAGCGGACGTCCGCCGAAATTCAGATAAATGAACGGGTCGGGCACGAACAGACCGGTGGCATAAAGCATGTTCGCGTCGCGTTCGCTGTCGGCGACAATCAATAAAGTTTCGCTCATTTTTTAACCACAGATGGACACGGATAAACACAGATGAAAAATCCGTGTGCATCCGTGTTAATCCGTGGTTCAAGTTCCAAACAGCCGGTCTCCGGCATCGCCCAAACCGGGCAAAATGTAACCGCGTTCGTTCAATTTTTTGTCCACGGCGGCGGTGAAAATCGGCACGCGCGGATAACTTTTCTGCACGGTGCGGATGCCTTCGGGCGCGGCGACCAGATTCACGAGCCGGATATGTTTCGCGTCCTGTTCGACCAGCAAATCCAGCGCGGCGACGGCGCTGCCGCCGGTCGCGAGCATCGGGTCAATCAAAACGATTTCAAAACTGCCGAGATTTTTCGGCAGGCTTTTGTGATAAAACATCGCGCGCAAGGTGGTTTCCTCGCGTTTCAATCCGATGAGACCGACGCGCGCGTGCGGAATCAGTTGCAAAATGGAATCGAGCATTCCGAGGCCGGCGCGCAAAACCGGAACGAGCACGACTTCGCGTTCGAGTTGAAATCCGTTCGCCACGGCCAGCGGCGTTTCCACGGAAATTTTTTTGACGGAAAAATTGCGCGTGGCTTCGTAAATCATCAGCGACGCGATTTCACCGAGCAACCGGCGGAATTCCTGCGGTTGCGTCCGTTTATCGCGCAACCGAGTGAGATTGTGCTGCACCAGCGGATGAGCGATGACGGTGACGCCTTTCATTTAATCCATCGGCGGCAACCAGAGGAAATAGCGTTCGCCGGCCTGCAATTTTGGCGCTTCGACGCCGAGGTCAATCTTGATGTCATGCGCCTTGCTGCTTTGGCCGAACAACGAAAGGAAATCCGAAATGTCGTAGCGCTCGCGGTATTCGACCAGATTGGCTTTGCCGATGTGCGCGATGTTTTTTGCGCGGTCCACCGCGTCGTCGAAATCGCCCAGTTCATCCACAAATCCCAGTTGCAACGCCTGTGTGCCGGAAAGAACGCGTCCGTCGGCATAATCTTCCCAATCGAGCGCAAGCGCGCGGCCTTCATTTTTATTGACCGCGTGAGCCGCGCCGCGACCGGTGCGCACGACGTTTTTGAATTTCTGATACGTCTCGTTGATGAGCGATTGCACCATCACGTGTTCTTCCGACGGAATCTCGTTCGTCTCGCGCATCCCGCTCAACATGTCCTTGAACTTGCCGCTTTTATAGACCACCGGTTGCAGGCCGATTTTGTCCATGAGTTGCCGGTAATTGAAACCTTCCATGATGACGCCGATGCTGCCGGTGAGCGTCAAATCATTCGCGACAATCCAACGACACGGCGCGGAAATATAATAACCGCCCGACGCCGCGAGGCTGCCCATCGAACAAATCACCGGTTTGCCGTCCTTGCCATCTTCAAAATTTGCGATGGCCTTGTTGATTTCGTCCGAAGCCATCACTTCGCCGCCCGGCGAATTGACCTTGAGAATTACGGCCTTCACGTTCTTATCATCGGCGGCACGATCCAATTGTGCCTGAATCACATCCACCATGTTGTAACCGGTTTGGTCGGTCGTCTGGCTGGTGATGATGCCACCCACCGTCACGACCGCGATTTTATTGCGCGAGCCATTGTCGTCCAAAACAAACTCATCCAGCTTCGGACCGGCCTGCCGCGTGATGGCCGGAGTGAAACCGCGATTGAAGCTGAACGCGCGCGAAATCATCTGCACAAAGTTTCCAAACAGACTGAACGCCAGCAACACAATCAAGATGATGGCGAAAATCATCCAGCCGCGGCTCTTGCGCGGTTTGGCTGGCGGTGGTGGCGTGATGACCGGCGGCGGAGATAAATTATCCATAACGGCTGGAAGCTAATGCAAAGCAGGCAGCGGGGCAAGCTGGTTTGAAACTGTTGAGCGCAACTCATTTTTCAAACTTTCGATTTCTGGCCAGAGCAATTTAGCAACTTTTGGATTGCCATGTTGCCGACTCATCCATTTCTTCAGATAACTTACTTCGATAATTGAAATATTTTTTAACATCAAATGCCTTTCAACACCGGCATTGGTAAAGACAATTACCGAATGAATCCATGGTTCAATCTCGAATTTCATTTTCAGGAAATTTCTAACCCAAAAAATATTTTCGAGCGATTGGCCGATGAAATCTTTTTCCGGGAATTTGCCGTTAAGTAACAATTGGCCATCTTTTTGTCTAACACGGCCATGATGTGATTTTGTTTCAATGAGAAAAATCGCGCCGTCTTTCCTAAAAACCAAATGGTCAATATTGCCTCGGTCAGTCCTCAAGTCATGTAAAACTTGGTAAGCAGCAACACCCAAACTGTTTAATAATTTTCCAATCTCTTCTTCTGCTTGTGCGCCTTGTAAAGCATGTCCTTCACGCTTAAAAAGGTTATCCATTTCTGGCAGAACAATCCGGTCAATTTTGGTTGTTAATATCCAAAATAGAATTACCAAGACAACCGTGGTGATTATCGCGGGATGACCAAAACACAAGTAGGCTACAAGAATTGCCGTGGTTGCAAAAATTAGAGCGGCTGTTTTTAATCCGGTATTCTTTCTTCTCTCGCGTCGCTTTTGCGCCATTTCGCGGGTGCTTTTACCCGCTGCATTTTCAAGGTTAAGCTGTTGGCTCATTCCCGCAATTTAAGCAGGATATATTCCAATTGGTTCACCAATACGGATGCACCAGCGGCTTGATTTCCGCGTCGTAAAGCGCGCGGATTTTTTTCATCGTAGCCGACGGCAACGATTTCAAATCCGCTGCCGCAATGTTTTCCGCCACTTGCGCCGGACGTTTCGCGCCGGGAATCGCGCACGTCACGGCGGGAAATTCCAGAATCCAACGCAACGCCATTTGCGCAAGCGAAACATTTTTGGGCGCGAGCGACTTCAATTTCTTAACCACGCGCAATCCTGTTTCAAAATCCACGCCCGAAAATGTCTCGCCACGGTCAAACGCCTCGCCGTGACGATTGAAATTCCGGTGGTCATCCGCCGAAAATTTCGTTGCGCGCGTGATTTTGCCTGACAACAAACCCGACGCCAGCGGCACGCGCGCGAGAATTCCGACCTTGCGTTGGCGCGCCTGCTCGAAAAAAAAATCCGCCAGTCGTTGCCGGAAAATGTTGAAAATGATTTGCACGGATTGGACATTTGGAAATTCAATCGCCTTCAACGCTTCCTCGACTTTTTCCACGCTCACGCCGTAATGCCGCAGTTTTCCGGCTTTCACCAAATCGTCCAAAATACCGAAAACTTCCGGCAAATAATAAACTTCCGTCGGCGGACAATGCAGTTGCAGCAAATCGAGCGCGTCCGTTTCCAGATTTTTCAGGCTGCGCTCAATCCACGACGTGAGATTTTTGCGGTTGTAACCTTCGGGAATTTGTTTCGGCAAACGGCGTCCGGCTTTCGTCGCGATGTAAAATTTCTCCATCCGCTCGCGTTTCAATTTCGCCAGCAACCGTTCGCTGCGGCCGTCGCCGTAAACGTCCGCCGTGTCAAAAAAATTCACGCCGCCGTCGAGCGCGGTGTGCAGCGCGGCGAGCGATTCCTTGTCGTCCACGTTACCCCACGCGCCGCCGATGGCCCACGCGCCAAAACTGATTTCGGAAATTTTCCAACCGGTTCGACCAAGAGCACGATATTTCATGGGTTTAATTAAAAGCTCCCGCGCCGATTTGCCAACATAATTTCATTCACAAAGACTAGCCGGTAAAACATCTTTTATTTTTGGCTGATTCAAATCGGATTCAGCGGCGGTGAATTTAGGGAAACGTTTCAAGAGGCCGATCAATTTCTCACGCAAAAGTTGATGGGGCTCAATGCGTTTTTGATTGCGGACAATGATTTCCGCGCTCACCCGCTCGCGCAACACGTCGCATTTCTGCGCGGCCAATTTATTCTGCCGCGCCAGTTCAATCATTTGTTTCTGCAATTCAACGAGACGACGATACTGCTCCAAATCGCTTGCGACTTGGTCGGGTCTTTGAATTTCCTCCACACCTTGAGCCATTGAATTCAAAAATTATTTGCCTGCCATTATTTCTGGTATGTGCCAGTGCGTTTGACGTTCGTGACTGGCGTGCCGGTGAAGGTGATTTCGGTGGCGTTGAGCATAATTAAGTATCAGTTGGAGTTTCATCCCAATTATTGCCAGGAGCGCGTCCACAAAGCCAATTCAACGCAAAATGTCGTTCAATGGCAATTGAAGTAACTTCAGACCATTCTGCATCAGTCAAATCTCGATACGCTTTTCCTTTCACAGCAAAATCTTCATCTATAATTTTTAATCCATCTTTTTCACTTGCAGCTTTCGCACTGAAACGGACAATTTCATCGTAACTTTTGAATTGCGGAATATTTTGAGGGAATGGTTCTTTGCGTTGTATCAATTGTCGTGTGCGACTTCGCCAATGCCAAAGTTCTGCCTCTGTCCGTTTTTGCTCAATTATTTCTTGCTCAATCAATTTTGCATTTGAAAAAAAGCTTGAAAGATTCTCGTTCGGAATTTGTTTCAGCAAATCCAGCGAGGCTTGAACGTCAAAAGATGGCAATTCAGAAATTAATCCCAAGACCCACATCAAAACCATAACCGACTCTGTTCGCCAAGATGCATTGACGATTTGTCGGTCATCCAAATCCAATGGATTTGTCGAAAAGAATTTTTCTTCGCTATCAGACAAAAACTCCCACAATTCCAATTTGCGAAAACCATTCCGAAGCTCATCTAACTTTTCCTGCAATTGCGAATGAAATTTTTTTTGTTCTGAATCCTGCCAGTTTTTGTATGACATTCTTAAAACTGGGGGCACGGTCATGGCTTGAATGACTTGGTATTTGAGAATTACCAATCTTCGTGCAACTTCATCTGCTCGGGGATTTGCCATTTTTATTTCCCCACCGCCTTCACCACTTTCTGCGCCGCGTCGGACATCGAATCGCCGGTGATGATGCTCACGCCGGATTCGGCGAGCGTTTTCTTTCCGGCGGCGACGTTGTTGCCTTCCAGCCGCACGACGAGCGGCAGTTTCAAGCCCGTTTCCTTCACCGCCGCGACAATGCCGGTGGCGATGACGTTGCAATCCATGATACCGCCAAAAATGTTCACCAAAATGCCTTTCACGTTCGGGTCGCTCAAAATGATTTTGAACGCCGCCGTGACTTGTTCCTTGCTCGCGCCGCCGCCGACGTCGAGAAAATTCGCCGGACTGCCGCCGAAATGCTGGATGATGTCCATCGTCGCCATCGCCAGACCTGCGCCGTTGACGAGGCACGCGATGTTGCCGTCGAGCTTGATGTAATTGAGATTGAATTTGCTCGCCTCGATTTCCAGCGGCGCTTCCTCGTTCAAGTCGCGCATCTCCTGAATGTCCTTGTGGCGATAGAGCGCGTTGTCGTCCAAAGAAATTTTCGCGTCGAGCGCGATGACCGTTTCCTTGCCGTCGCGCAATTCAATTACCGCGAGCGGATTTAATTCCACCATCGCTGCATCACATTCCCACCAAGTGTTATAGACGCCGGTGATGAGTTTGACGGCGGCGTTGAACAAATCGTTCTTTTGTGGCGTCGCCGCCTCGTCGCCGGATTTATTCTGCGACGAGGCGTCGCGGCCACCCAATCCGAGCGCGGACGCAATTTTGCGCGCCTGAAACGGCATGATGCCGACCGCCGGGTCAATGTGTTCCTTGAAAATTTTTTCCGGCGTGTGCGCGGCAACTTCCTCGATGTCCATGCCGCCTTCGGTGCTGGCCATGATGAGCGGACGCGAATTGGCGCGGTCGAGCAGCACGGCCAGATAAAATTCCTTTTTAATCTTCGCGCCTTCGGAAATCAGCAGCGTCTGCACCTTGCGTCCGTCCGCGCCGGTTTGTTTCGTGACCAGAGTTTGGCCGAGCATTTTTTCGGCGAAGGAAACGGCTTCGTCCACCGACGACGCGACTTTCACGCCGCCTTGAAAACCGGATTTGAAAGTTCCCTTGCCGCGCCCGCCCGCGTGGATTTGCGATTTGACGACGACTTTCGTGCTGCCGCTGGCGGCGATTTTTTCCGCCGCCGGTTTAACTTCGGCGAGCGATTTGGCGGGGATTTCGAGCGGGACGGCGACTCCGTATTGGGCGAGTAATTGTTTGGCCTGATATTCGTGAATGTTCATTGCAAATTTGAAAGGCGAATTAAAAAGAATTGCCGGTGAAAATCAAACATTTAACGCAAGACATTGCGCGCCAAAAATCATTGACCGCGCAAAATAATTCCCGCAACATCCGTTTGCCATGTTCGTGAAACCAACTAGGCCGATGATTGTTATCGCAACACTAAAGCGCGTCGCGTGGCACGTCATTGCGCATAGGCGGGATTTCCGAAGGGATTAACCAATAATCATTTTCCGAAACCCGCTGGAACCTCCGGCGGGTTTTTATTTTTCCGCCACGTCGCGTGTTTCGGAAATCACAAATAAAAAAATGAACGGAACTTCATCACCTGCCGCCGCGAATCGAACTTTATTGATTGTGGCGTTTGCGACAGTTTACGTCGTTTGGGGGTCAACGTATCTGGCGATTCGCGTGGCGGTGGAAACGATGCCGCCGTTTCTTCTGGCAGGAGTCCGGTTTTTGGTCGCGGGCGCGGCCATGTTCATTTATCTGCGATTGAAAGGCGTGGCGATGCCGAACAAACAACAATGGTTGCACGCGGCGATTGCGGGAATTTTGATGTTGCTCGGCGGCAATGGATTGGTTGTGTGGGCGGAACAAACAGTGTCGTCCAGCCTTGCGGCATTGCTGGTGGCGTTGACGCTAGTGTGGTTTGCGTTGTTGGATTGGGCGCGTCCGGCGGGGAAACGCCCGGCAATTTATACGTGGGCGGGCATCATTGTGGGATTTGTTGGCGTGGCGTTGTTGGTGAGCGGACATCATGCACCCAATATCAACGCAACGCAAAATCCATGGGGCGTGGCGGCATTGATTGCGGCAGGATTTTTATGGGCAGCCGGCTCGCTGTGGTCGCGTTACCACGTCAAACCGGAGTCGCCGTGGATGAACGCGGCGGCGCAGATGATTTGTGGCGGTGCTGTTTTGCTGCTGCTTTCATTGTTTCGCCACGAACCGGCGCATTTTCATTTGGCGCAAGTTTCACTGCAATCGTTTCTGGCGCTTTTATATTTGATTGTGTGCGGCTCGTGGATTGCCTTCAGCGCATATGTGTGGCTGTTGAAAGCGACCACGCCGTCGCGTTTGGCGACTTACGCTTACGTGAATCCGTTGATTGCCGTGCTGCTGGGTGTCGGTATTTTGGGCGAACCGTTGGGAGCGCGAACATTGTGGGCGGCGGCAACCATTTTAGCGGGCGTGGTCATCACGACGCTGCCGAAACACGAATGAAACTTGCAAACCATTTCCTTGAATTGAAAACGACGCGCGGGCAATCTGCGTGCCGATGAAATTTTTTCGGGTGCTGCTGTTGTGGCTGGCAATTTCTGTGTCGCCGGCGCAGGCGGCTTTCATCAACGGACAAAGTTACGTTGCGCTTTCGGGCTGGGCGCGCGCCAACGGTTTTCATTTCTCATTTGCCAATCGCAACGATGTTATTTTGTCCAACGGAAATGCGCGTCTGGTTTTTGACGTGGATTCGGCGGAAGCGCAAATCAACGGCGTCAATGTCCGCCTCTCATTTCCGGTGGCCAAAGGCGCGTTGATTTCGCAATTCGATTTGGACAAGACCATCCGGCCACTGTTGTCTTCGGGACGTTATCTGCAACCCCAAAAAATCACGACGATTTGTCTCGATCCCGGTCACGGCGGAAAAGACACGGGCAATCGCGTCGGTTTTGGATTTTTCGCCCACAACGAAAAAACTTACACGCTCGCGCTGGCGTTTGAATTGCGCGACCAATTGAGAAAGGCCGGATTCAACGTCGTTCTCACGCGCAGCAAAGATGTTTATGTGGATTTGCCTGCGCGACCGGCCATCGCAAATCGAGTGGGCGCGGATTTGTTCATCAGTTTGCATTTCAACGCGACACCCACCAGCAAAAACGAGGTGCAAGGGACGGAGACTTATTGCATCACGCCTGTCGGTGCGTCGTCGTCGAATTCGCAGGGCGAAGGCGCGGATCACGCTGCAACGGCGGCCAACCGTGTCGAACAAAAGAGTTTGCTGCTCGCTTATCAAATGCAAAAATCGCTCGTGCAAAATCTTCACGCCAACGACCGCGACGTGCGCCGCGCACGGTTTGCGGTGTTGCGCGACGCGCAAATGCCGGCCATTTTGATTGAAGGTGGCTACATGACGCATCCGGCCGAAAGCAAAAAAATTTACGACTCGGCATATCGCAAACAAATGGCTTCGGCCATCGTAAAAGGAATTTTGGCGTATCAAAAATTATCCGCGCCGCCGACAATTCAACCAGTGCCCGGCAAAAAACCGGCGGTCAAATCCGCGCCCAAAAAGAAATCGCCATGAGCATCGTGACCAGAACGGGAGATTCAGGGACGACGGCGTTGATGTATGGCCGGCGCGTGCCGAAAAATCATCCGCGCGTCGAAGCCTACGGCGCGGTGGATGAACTCAACGCGGCGCTGGGATTGGCGCGCGCAACGACGACGGAAAATTTTGTCGGCGAAAATCTGTTGGCGATTCAAAAAGATTTAATCACGCTCATGGGCGAATTGTGCGTGCAGCCGGAAGATTTGAAACGCTACGTCGAAGACGGCTATTCGCTGGTCACAACGGCGTTGACGGCCAAATTGGACGCGCTCGTCAAAGAGATTGAAGCGCAAAAAATCAGCTTCAAAGGCTGGGCAACACCGGGCGCGACGCACAATTCCGCCGCGCTGGACATGGCGCGGACAATTTGCCGCCGCGCGGAACGGCGCGTCTGTGATTTGAAAGACACCGGCGAAGCCGTGAATTCCGAAATCGTGATTTATCTGAATCGTTTGAGCGATTTGCTTTGGCTGTTTGCGCGCTGGGTGGAAACGAAATCAGGAGTAATCGGCAAATAGCCGTTTTTATTTGCCGGAGAAAATTATTTCTGCGCCGCGGCGATTTCCGCTTTGGCTTCCGCCAAATCTTTTTGGAAATCAGGATTGTTTTTCATTTCGCGGACGATCGCCTGCGCCAAAACGCGTCCGGCATAAATGTCCGTCGGATAGTGTCGCGCGATTTCCACCCGATGCCAGCCGATGGTACGCGCTTCGGCAATCAAAGCGTCGCGCTTGTCAGGAAACAATTCCGCGAGCACGAGCGCCAGCGTCATGGATTCGGTCGAATGTCCGCTTGGATAGCTGAAACTTTTTTGCAATTTGCCTTCGGGAATCAAACCGGGGTCAACTACATAAGGTCGCGGGCGTTTCCAGTAATCCTTGCAATTATTAACGATTGCCCCGGCGTCTTTGTGGACACGTTTCAAAAACGCTTCGGTCTTGGGCAGTTTGCCGGAAAACAAATCATCGCCGATGATTGGCTTGAAATACGAAAGCGAAACACCTTTATTTTCAATCAGCGCGGCGGTGATGTCGTTGCTCGGCGCGTCGTGGCAAACGGCTTCAACTTCGGCGAGATCATATTTTTGTTCCGGCGAATCCGGCAACGGCGGCGGCGCAAGCAGGGCGGTGGCATCGAGATGACTGTTGGCGAGATAAAAAGTTTCATCAGCACACAATCCTCTTGTGCAAATTCCGAAAAGGATTGCGATTAAAATACAAACGCGGCGGAGCAAAATGGATTTCATATGATTATTTTGACGATTGATTTGACTTCGATTTCAAGCCGACGAAATGAAAAATGGCGCAAGTATTAACTCGCGCCATTTTTGAATTAGTTGAGAATTAGCTCCGGCGATTGCGATAAAAACCAATCAAACCAGCCGCTCCCAAACCAAGCATGGCAAAAGTCGTGGGTTCGGGAACGGGAGCTACATTACCGGGCGAACCGATTTCTGAACCATCTGAGAAAGCTCCGTTCACACCGACGACGCTAGCTTGAGAAATTGCACCACTTAGTCCAGCGGTATTGTCAAAGGTGGCTCCTGCTGGAGCAGCGCCAAAAGTCACTCCCGTCACGGCATTGCCCAAGCTATCAAAAATGTTCACAGCATCACCGCTTGTGCTAAGGCCAACGCCTGATCCTCCATAATTAGCTAAAGTTAGTTCAATTGGCACATTGCTGCCAAACCAAGCACTCGCGAAGTTTGCATTGAGCGTGGTGGTATCAGTGGGTGACAAGAGGGCACCTCCACTACCATTAGGGTCTGTGTTTTCGATGAAAACGATGGTTTGTCCGGCACCAATGCTGGTCACGCCGGTGAGCGGAACCGCCTTGCTAAAAGAATCTGAACTATCGTCCATTTCCCAACCCGTAATATCCACAGCTGAAGAGCCGGTATTTTTTAGTTCAAACCAATCGGCACCATAACTGGCACTGCTTCCGGCTGGATCAACTTCGGAAATGATTATTTGAGCTTTTGTGCAGATCGGCAATAAAGCCGCTGCGGCGATTGTCAGGGTTAAACATGTGAGTTTTTTCATAATTTTAACTGTTTATGGTTGTGACGTTACGGTTTTACAATAGATGTTACGATTCAGGAAATGGTTTCAATAAAAAAATTCTGTTCGCATAAAATAAATCAATTAGGACTCGCACTCGGATCAATCGTCCAAACAATTTCTGTTTGCGGCAGAATCGCCGCGCCTTCACTTGGATCACCGGATTGGGTTTGGACAACTTGATTGCCTTTGTAACTTTGAGCGTGGCCATCCACAAAGGCGAGATTGCCCGCGCCATTATGTCGTGCGACGAAACGGCTGGCGTAACTGCTGGGTTGACCGAGATTGTCCGTCTTTTGTTTTGAGTCCACCATTGGCTCGCCGTCCAAACGATTTTCCAAAAAGAAAACAGTCGCGGACGGTTGTCGCACGGAAGCGACTTTGATAGTCGTGACATTATTGCCTTCAATCAATTTTGAATTCATCGCCACCGAAAAATAAACATATGGGCTGGCAGTTGTGATGGCCGTGAAATGCGCGGTGGGACAATGAAATAATCCTTCGGTATTGTAAAAATCAACATGATTAGTTGGGTGATAACTACTGGCAGGTCGTTGGTTGATAATGGGTGGCAATGCGTTATACCAGACATCGTGGCTGACGGCGGGGCTGCCGACGTTCGACCAAAAATCCAAAGTGCTGCCGCCGTTGATGGCGGATTCGCGCGGGATGAAGTCGCCATTATCCTGCGAATACATCGTTTGCGCCAAACCCCATTGCCGAAGTTTGTTCATGCATGCCGTTTTTTGCGCCGCGCCTTTGGCACGAGCCAGCGCGGGCAAAAGCATCGCCGCCAAAATCGCAATGATGGCGATAACCACCAGAAGCTCAATGAGTGTAAATCCTCTTTGTGATTTTTTCATTGATTCAGCAGGTTGAACCGCACGCGATAAAAACGCTGTTGATTGCCGGTCGTCGCATCAAAAAAGTTCACTACGTTTGTGCTGCCGGAATTCAAATTGGTTAGAGTCTGCCAACTTGCGTCGGTCAAATTGGTTTTATATTCCACGACATAATTCCAATTCGGTTGCGCCGTCCATGAAAGTGAAGTTCCGCTGCTCGTCGTCGTGATGCTGCTAAAACGCGTCGGGTTGATGACGTTCCCGGGTGAGCCAACATCACCACCATTTGCTGCAATGAATGCGCCGTTTGTTCCCGCGACACTTACTCCATCAGGGTTGATGCCGGAGAAAATCTGATTGATGGGATCGTAACTATAAGAAGCGTCGTTCGTGATGGCGGCGATGCTGACGGAATCAATGAAATCCACAATGCTCGTGGCGGCGGCGTTCCACACCGTCAAGGCGTCGCCGGAAGTGCCGCTGAAACTTATACCGCTGCCGTGATAGGTGATGATTTGTAGATTGGGCGGCAATTGATTTGCGCCCCACCATTCGCGAAATTCATCTGGCGTCATATCTTCCACCAGCACAATGGATTCACCGGGCGCGATGGTAACGTCGTTGGTGATGGTCAACGCCTGCGAAAACGGCGCGGCGATGAATGCTGAATCGTCGTCGAAGCGGAAGCCGCGCAGGTTCACTGAAAAATTTCCGAAATTGCTCAACTCCCACCAATCATTGTGGCCGCTCGATTCGCTCGACATGATTTCCGTGATGCGCAAATCCGGTTTAGGTGTGACGGTTAAAACGGTCGAGGCATTCGTGCTGCCGGCGGAATTGGACACGATGACTGTGTAAATGCCCGATTGATTTGTGTCGGACACGTTGATTTGAAGTTGCGAATCGGTTTGGCCGGTGAGGTTGTTGCTGTTCAATTGCCATTGATAAGTCGGCGGCGGATTGCCAAACGCGCTGGCGGTCAACGTGACGGTTTGTCCGGGGTATGCCGACAAACTCGTTATCGGCATTTGGGTAAAAATGGGCGCGAACGGCGCGGTGTTCACCGTGAGCGTGGCATTGGAACTGACGACGGTCTGAAAACCGTTGGTGACATTTACGCGGAAAGTTCCACCGTTGGTGACTTGCACATTGCTGATGGTAAGCGTGCCGAAACAAAAATTGTTTGTGACGGCAAATGTAATCTTGGCAATGTTTGTATCCACCGGCACGCCGTCCAACAGCCACTGAAATCTTGGTTTGGGCAAACCGAATGCCTTGATTTGAAAAACGGCCAATCCACCGACATTGACCAATACATTTGATGGTTGATTGACAATGACGATTGGCCCCGGGTTGGTCGAAGCAATTCCCGGTGAGCCGACATCAGCTGTGGTCGCAGCCACGAAAGCGCCGTTGACGCCAGCGACGTTGGTAATGCCGAAAGTGCCGTCATTCGGATTGTAAATCAGCGAACTGCCGGCGGGCGCGCCCAAAGTATCCACTTTGTCCACGAGAAAATCCGGCGCTTGATCCAAATCCAGTCCATTGGTGTTTGAACCCAACGCGGCAATGTTGGTTGACCACAAACGCACAGTATCGCCGCCAGCGCCCAAACCCGGATCAGCCGCATTCAATACGACCACTTGAACACTGTCGCCAATACCCCACCAACTGCGAAACGTCGCAGCGTCCGTCACGACGCCTTTTTGTTCCGTCACAACGATGGATTCGCCGGGATGAATGATGACGCCGGTGAATGGCGCTGAATCCGCACCGGAAAATCCACCATGAGAATCGTCGTTCCACGAATAACCCGTGAGGTCAACACTGTTTGTCCCAAAATCGGTCAGCTCCCACCAATCAGGATGATTGCCGTCCACTTCCGAAGTCATCACTTCCGTGATTGCAAGTTGCGCGCGAGCCTGGGAAAAAGCACAAAGCCCAATCAATAAAAAAATTGCCGAGAATTGTTTGGCCATGAAATCACCTTTCATGGCAAAATCATGGAAGTAGCGTGTAACGGCAGATTGTCGGCAATGTGACGATTCGGAAACAAACCCGTTTTTGGCCTGTGAATAACTTGCCAATTACAAACGGGTTAGCACCGTGAAAAGTTCACCGTCAAAGTTGTGATAAGATTTCAATCGGAACCGCTTCGCGTCGGCTAGATACCGGAATCCCATCCCATCCGCAATCGTCGGCGCGGCGCGGCCACCAAAGATTTTCGGGCAAATCGTCAGATGCAATTCGTCCACAAGTCCAGCGCGAATCAACGCGCCGTGAAGCTCACCGCCGCCTTCGCAAAGCAGCCGTTTGACATTCCATTTTTTGCGCAACCAGAGAAACGCCGCGCGAAAATCAATCTCATGCCCGCCGAAAATGCTCACTTCGTCGGCAACGGCGCGGAGGATTTTTAATTTCGTGCCGGTAATCCGATGGGTGGTCAAAATCACGATGGGCGAAAAATGTTTTTGAAAGAGTTTCATCTTCGGATCCAACGCTCCCGAACCGCTGGCGATAACACGCAGCGGGAATTCCGCCAATCCGTTTTTCAATCGCTGTTCCTGAAATTTTCTTCCGCCGTTTCCCAAAACGGTTTTTGTCACTTCGACGGTTCGCGCGCCGCAGAGAATCGCATCCGCCGTCGCGCGCAATTCCATCATGTGTTCATGGTCGCGCGCGCTGCTGAACGGGGCAAATCCACCGCCGGCGAAGGCAATTTTTCCGTCCGCCGTCATCGCAAAATTGGAAAACACAAACGGCAATTTCAGGTTTCTGATTTTGCGTTTTGCAATCATAAAATCAACATCGCGTCGCCGTAGCTGAAAAAACGGTAGCGTTCGCTAACGGCTTCGATATAAGCGGCCAGAATCATTTCACGTCCGCGAATTTCGCCCGGCGTGGCAAAGGCACTGACCAGCATCAGCAACGTCGAACGTGGCAAATGGAAATTGGTCAGCAAGGCATCTACGATTTGAAATCGAAACGGCGGGAAAATGAAAATGCGCGTTTTACCTGCATAAACATTGATTTTTCCGCTGCTTTGCGCGGCAACGCTTTCCAACACGCGCACGGTTGTCGTGCCGACGGCAATGACGCGATGGCCGGATTTTTTTGCTTCGTTCACAGTGCGAATTGTTTCCTCACCAATTTCAAAGTATTCCTCGTGCATTTTGTGCACGGCCGGATTTTCTGTTTTCACCGGCAGAAACGTTCCCAAACCGACGTGCAACGTGACAAAACAAATCTTTACGCCGCGCGCGCGAATTTTTTCGAGCAATTCGGGTGTGAAATGCAATCCTGCCGTTGGCGCGGCGACTGAACCGCCAACTTTCGCATAAACGGTTTGATAGCGGTTTTTATCTTCCGGCAATTCACTTTCGCGTCGAATGTAGGGCGGCAAAGGAACTTCGCCTAAATGTTCAAGTTCAGCGCGAATTTCCGGCGTGCCGGAAAATTCCAAACGCCAGCGGCCTTCGCCATTTGTTTCAATGACCGTCGCTTGAATTTCAGTCAATTCACCATTTGGCTTGAGAAAACGGATTTGTGTTCCGATGCGGGCATTTTTGCCTGGCCGCAGCAAAACGCGCCAATCGTTGGTTTTTATTTCTTCCAACAAAAGAATCTCAAATTTTCCGCCGGTTTTCGCATTTTTGCCGCGCAATCTGGCGCGAATCACGCGCGAGTCATTCAAAACGAGAACGTCACCGGCCTTTAAGAAATTCAACAAATCGGGAAATCGCCGATGTTCGATGCGATTATCATTTCGATGCAAGACCAAAAGCCGGGATTCATCCCGTTTAATTGCGGGATGTTGCGCAATCAATTCCGGTGGCAGGGCAAAATCGAAATCAGCTGTTTGCATCGCGTTAAGTTTCGGGATTCAGGTGCAAGTTTCAAGCTGTCAATAAAGGAGACCGGAAGTTAATGATTTTGCGGTAATTTTCGGGTTGTGAATAACTTTTGAATAAATCGGCTTTTTAAGGTCGGTTTTTTGTTGACATAAGGTGGGTTAAAGTGGATAAAAATGGGTCGTTGTGGGTTATTATGCCGTTTTGGGAATCGTGGTGAATAAATGGGAAACGCGAAAGTAAATGAACCGGCTTATTACAATTCATGCTACCGACATGGCGTGGATGAGAAGCGTCGCGTTCAAATCCCGGCCAAATGGCGACCGGAAAAAGACGGCGTGGAATTGACCGTCATTCTCTGGCCGCAGCATCAGGCGGGCGCGTGCCTGCGCGTGTTGCCGCCGGCGCAAATGGCCAAAATGAAGGCGGACATTGACGCAATGCCCAATGGCGACCCGAGTAAGGTTGTTTTGAAACGATTTATTGGCAGCGAATCCGTCCAGTTGCTTTTGGACAAATCCGGACGGATTTGTCTGCCGGACGAAATGGCGCGCGCGGCGGACATTAAAGATGAAGTGGTGTTCGTCGGTTTGCTCGACCGTTTTGAAATTTGGAATCCAAGTCGTTATGAAAATGTCAAGGCCGCCGACGCGGTGCTCGCGTCCGAAGCCTTCAAATTGATGGAATGATTATGAATCTGGGAAAATTATTGGCCGCCGGAAAAAGTATCAAAAACGGACGCGGCGCGGTTTTGTATCGCGAAAGCAAGCGCGTCTATTTGCCTAAATTCATTTCGCCCAAAAATCCATTTAATAACGTCGCCAAACCCGAATCTGCGGAATCGGCGTCGGCGCAAACTGTGGATTTGCCCGTTCTTGAAAAATCGGCGGCGCCAACACCAAAAACACCGCCAATTTCCGCCAAACCCGCGCGCGCTGCGGCCTGGATTGAAAAATTCAATCCGGTTTCGATTTGGCACGGCGCGGAAGAAAAAAAGAAAATACCACCGCAACCGGTTCAAGCCGAACTTTCGCTGGAAAAGGTCAAGGTCGTTCACAACGATTTGACAGACGTGGACGTTGAAGTTGTGCCGATTAAATCGCGCACGACCAATCCGGTTCCCGAACCGGCCTTTTCATCGATCGTTAGCGCGGAAACGGGCAAGAATTTTTGGAATCGGCTGGATGAAAAATTTTTTGGAACGAACGCGGCGTGAGAATTTGAAAAATGATGCGCAGTGCCAGAATTCATTCACAAACCAGTGATGGTGGCGGAGGTGCTGGCCGCGCTGAATCCGCGACCGGGCGGTCGTTACGCCGACGGGACGCTCGGTGGAGCTGGTCACGCGGTGAGCATTTTGGCCGCGAGTTCGCCGACTGGATGGTTGTTTGGGTGCGATCGCGATGGCGTCGCGGTTGAAGCCGCGCAAAAACGGCTCGCGGAAAAATTTGCCGGACGTTTTGAAATCCGACGCGGCAATTTTGCGGAAATGGCCGAGTGGATTCCAGTGGCCAGTTGCGACGGCGTGCTGCTGGACTTGGGCGTGAGTTCGCCGCAACTGGATTTCGCCGAACGCGGATTCAGTTTCCAGCAGGATGGCCGACTGGACATGCGGATGGACGACCGGCAATTGCTGACGGCGGCAGATTTGGTCAACGGCGCGAGCGCGGAAGAGCTAGCGAGAATTTTTTGGGAATATGGCGGCGAACGCGAGTCGCGGCGGTTTGCAAAAGCGATTGTTCACGACCGCGGGCAAAAGAAATTTGAAACGACGGGACAATTGGCGGAATTGATTGGGCGGCTTGCGCCGCGCGCCGGGAAAAAAACGCATCCGGCGACCAAAGTTTTTCAGGCGTTGCGGATTGCGGTGAATGACGAAATCGGTTCTTTGAAACGCGGGTTAGAAGCGGCGTTGAAGATTTTGAAGCCGGGCGGACGGTTGGCGGTCATCACGTTTCATTCGCTGGAAGATCGAATGGTGAAAGAATTTGGCCGCGAGAAAACGCGGGATTACACGTTCAGTGGCAAGGTGGACGTGCCGGAATTGCGGCAGCCGCGCGTGCCGGCAATGAAGTGGGTGAATCGCAAGGCGATTGCGCCGGACGAAAATGAATTGAAAGAAAATCCGCGCAGCCGCAGCGCACAATTGAGAATTTTGGGAAAGATTTAAAATGGCGAAAAATCGTAAAAGTCAATCGGCAGCAATCCGGTTCGGGCCGGCATTGAAGGCATCATTTTTGTGTCTGCTGATTGCCGGTTCGGCCATCGGTTATGTCTGGCAAAAAAGTGAAATTTCGCGGCTCGGCCGCCAGATTTCTGCGGACGAAAAACGGCTGTCGCAGTTGAAAAACGACAACAAGACGTTGTCGGATCAATTGGCGGCGTTGCGTTCGCCCGTGATGCTCGACCAGCGGGTGAAGGAATTGAATCTCGGCCTGGTGCCGGCGCAACCGATGCAGGTTGTTCGATTGCCCGAACCGCCGGAAAATAAAAATTTGTCGCGTCAACTTGCCGCGCGGCAAATGGACGTGACGACACCATAATATGAAATTTTGGCCGCCGCTCGTGACGCCGTCGGGTGAGGAACCGATCGCCACGGGCGGCTGGCCGGTTTTGATGTAATGACTGGAAAAATGCAAATTCGACGGATGCTGCTGCTGACGTTGCTGGTGAGCGCAGCTTTTGCCGGGCTGGGTTACCGGCTCGTGGATTTGCAAGTGTTGCGTCACGATGAATTGGCAAGGCAGGCGGAAGACAACACGCAGCGCGAATTCTGGCAAACACCGCGGCGTGGCAACATTTTGGACGTGCACGGAAATCTACTCGCCACGAGCGTTTCAGTGGAGACCGTTTGCGCCGACCCGTCTTTGATTGGGAATCAACAACCGGTGGTCGCCCGCGCGCTCGCGCCGCTGTTGCAAATGAACGAGGGCGACCTTTTTCAAAAATTGTGTCCGCGCATTTCAAAAAATGAAAAAGGCGAAACCGTCACCAACGGTTTGCATTACGTCCGGTTGGGAAAAAATATTCCCGAAGAAACCTGGCAGAAAATTCAATTGACCATGAACCAGCTTTCATTTGGCGTTGACGAAAAAAGCCTGTCGAAAACCGACCGCGCCTTTTTCCGCAACCTGCGCAAGAGCGCGATTTTTGCCGAGCCGAATCAATTGCGCGTTTATCCGAACGGCGCGCTGGCGGTGCACGTTCTGGGATTTGTCGGCACGCACGACACGACGAATCACACTTCGGAATTGTTCGGTTACGACGGCATCGAAAAATCATTCAACGCCAAACTCACCGGTGCGGCGGGCTGGCGCGTGACGGGAATTGACAGCCGCAAAAATCAACTTGCCGAATTACGCGACCAGGACGTTGCCGCGCGCGACGGCTTGAACGTCGTGCTGACGATTGACACGGCGGTGCAAAACATCGTCGAGACGGCATTGGCCGACGCGATGCGCGAACATGCGCCCGTGAACATCACGGGAATTGTCATGCGCCCGCGCACCGGCGAAATTCTGGCGCTGGCATCCCTGCCGGATTTTGACCCGAACAATTTGAGTTCCATCAACACCAACAACGAACCGAATCGTGTCATCAGTGACGTGATGGAACCGGGTTCGACGTTCAAAACCATCGTGATTTCCGGCGCGCTCAACGATCACGTGGTCACGCTGCAGGATAAAGTGTTTTGCGAAAATGGCGTTTTTCATTATGGCGGAATTGTTTTGCACGACGCCGAACACGATCATTTTGGCGATTTGACGGTTGAACAAGTGTTGCAGAAATCATCAAACATCGGCGCGTCCAAAATCGGCATCAAACTTCAAGCGCCGCGACTTTATGATTACATGACCGATTTTGGATTGGGCGCTTACACAGGAATTCCATTGCCGAACGAAGTCAGCGCCAAAAATTATGTCCGGCCGGTTGACAAATGGGGCAAGTATTCCATCGCACAGATTCCGATGGGACAAGGCGTGGCGGTGACGCGGTTGCAAATGCTCATGGCCATCGGCGCGCTCGCCAACGACGGCGTGCTCATGCGTCCGATGCTGGTGAAATGCCTGCAAGACCGCGATGGAAATGTCGTTGAACAATACGAACCGCAAATCGTTCGTCGAGTCGTGAATGAAGAAACCGTTCATGAAATGGTCGAAGCGTTGAAAACCGTCGTGAGCAGCGATGGAACCGCGCCATTGGCCGCGTTGACCAATTACACGGTCGCCGGTAAAACCGGCACGGCGCAAAAAGTCATCAATGGGCGTTATTCCGACAATCACTTTGTCATTTCCTTCATCGGATTTTTTCCGGCCAGCGACCCGCAACTATGCATTTCCATCGTCATGGATTCGCCGAAGGAAGGTGGACGCTCGTTTGGCGGCGCGCTTTGCGGCCCGGTTTTCCATGACATTGCCGAGCGTTGCGCCAGTTACCTGAACATTCCGCCGGACAAAAATCTGGAACCGCCTTTTTCGCAGCAGCCGATGGTCGCAACGGGAATTTCGCACCCGATGGCGGGCGTGCAATAAGGTTTTGCAGTGGAAAAATGCTCTTTGAAATTTGTTGCCGAAGCCTGCGGCGCTGAAATCCGGCGCGGCGCGGCGGAGACCATCGTGCAATCGGTCTGCACGGATTCGCGTCAGGCGAAATCGGGCGATTTGTTTTTCGCCATCAAAGGCGAAAAATTCGACGGCCATGATTTTTTGAATGACGTCGCGGCCAAAGGCGTTGGCACGATTGTCGTCGAAAAGGGAAAAATTCCGGCGCAATTGCCTGAATGTGCGGTTTTGATTGTGGATGATGTGCGGTGCGCGCTCGGAGAATTCGCAACAGAATACCGAAAACAATTTGATTTGCCGGTCATTTGCGTCGGCGGCTCGAACGGCAAGACGACGACGAAAGAATTGATTGCGTCAGTTTTGCGCCAAAAATTTTCGACGTTGTGGAGCGAAGCAAGTTTTAACAATGACATCGGCGTGCCGCTGATACTATTGCGATTGGAGAAATCGCATCAGGCCGCCGTGCTCGAAGTGGGAACAAATCATCCGGGCGAACTCGCGCCGCTCGTGAAAATGGTTCAGCCGAAATTCGGCGTGATTACGAATATTGGCCGCGAGCATCTGGAATTTTTTGGCGACGTCGCTGGCGTCGCACGGGAAGAAGGCTGGCTGGCGGAATTGTTACCGACGGACGGAAAATTGTTTCTGAACGGCGACAACGATTGGACGGAAAAAATCGCGGCGCGGACGAAGGCAAAAATGATTCGCGTCGGACTCGGCAAAGAAAATGATTGGCGCGCGGAAAAAATTCGTTTGGATAAAAATGGCGCGACCTTTCGAGTCGCCACGGCGAAGGAAGAATTTTGCGGCGAGTATCGGGTCAATTTGCTCGGACGGCATCAAGTGGTGAACGCTTTGTTTGCGATGACGGTCAGTGAGGAACTCGGTCTGGGTCGCGCTGAAATCCAGCGCGGCCTGGCCGAATGTCAGCCGCCAAAAATGCGGTTGCAATTTTGGGAAGCGAACGGCGTGCGCGTTTTGGACGACGCCTACAACGCGAACGCGGATTCGACGATTGCCGCGTTGGAAACGCTGTGCGATTTGCCGTTGCAAGGCCGGCGCGTGGCGGTTTTGGGCGACATGGAAGAATTGGGCGCGCACAGCGAATCGGCGCACGCGGAAATTGGTAGGCGCGCGGCGGAATTGAAAATCGGCCAATTGTTCACCGTCGGAAAAATGGCGAATGTGATTGCGAAAGCGGCGCGCGACGCGGGACTGACGCGCGTGATTGAATTTGAAAACGTGGAAGCGGCGGTGAAGGCGATTAAAAATTTTGTGAAAATGGGCGACGTGGTTTTGCTGAAAGCGTCGAGGGCGTCGCGGTTGGAACGGATTGCGGAAACATTGAAGAACGAAAAAACATGAATTGAATTATGCAAATTTCGACAATCATAGTTATTGCCGGTGGCATTCTTCTAATTTTTTGGGCGCTTTTGTCTAAAAAAGAGCAAACACGCCAAAAGAAAATCTGTAAAATTTTAATTGGTGTATTTTTCTTAATCGCTGGGCTGGTAGATTGCTTAATTGATACCCATCCGACCTCAATTTCATTTACGAGATTTTTGAGAA
The DNA here is from genome assembly GCA_035546095.1 of Verrucomicrobiia bacterium. Taxonomy (GTDB): domain Bacteria; phylum Verrucomicrobiota; class Verrucomicrobiia; order Limisphaerales; family UBA11358; genus UBA11358. Next base: position 85,760 of record DASZXB010000077.1, read on the forward strand.
CGGTTTCTCATGTTTCATTTGGAATCGTTTTGGGAATTATTTTAACTTTGCGAGTTTTTGGAGAAATTAAATTCACAAAAAAAAGCTGACAAAATGTTTTTTTATTTGAGCCAACGACTGCTCGATTGGTCGCATGGAACGAACTGGGAAAACCAGCTTTCGTGGCTGCGATTATTTCATTATATCACGGTGCGCAGCGCGGGCGCAGCGGTCACGGCATTGATTTTAAGCTGGTGGTTCGGGCCGAAAATCATTCATTGGCTCAAGACTTTGAAGTTCGGACAGGATTACAAAGACAAGGCGGAAGAAGCGGGCGGTTTGGCGGCGCGCATCTTGAGCAAAAAAGGGACGCCGACGATGGGCGGCGTTTTAATCGTCACCGTTCTGGTGTTTTCGACGATGCTGTGGGCGCAATGGAATGCACTCATAGAACTGACATTGCTTTCGGTTTTGGTTCTTGCGGGTTTGGGCTTTTACGACGATTACGCGAAAATCATCCAACAAAGCGGCGGCGGCACACCGCCGCGTTTGAAATTGTGGGTGCAACTGTTGCTCGCGACATTCATCGGCGTTTACCTCTGGCTCACGCCTTCAACTCATGCGTTGGTTGCGGACGTCATGGTGCCGTTTTACAAATATCCGGTCGCAAAAGAAGCGCTCTGGCTCGGTCTGGGGATTGTCATATTGGCCATTGTCGGCAGTTCCAACGCGGTGAATTTGACGGATGGTTTGGACGGGCTGGCTATCGGTTGCACGCTGATTGTCGGATTTGTATTTTTATTTTTCACGTATCTCGCCGGAAATTTGAAAGCGGCGAATTATTTGCAAATTCCCTTCGTGCCGGGAACGGGCGAACTGACGGTGTTTTGCGCCGCGCTCATCGGCGCGGGTCTCGGATTTTTATGGTTCAATTGTCATCCGGCGCAGGTGTTCATGGGCGACACCGGCTCGCTCGCGTTGGGCGGCGCGTTCGGCATCATGGCGGTGTTGATTCATCAGCCGTTCGTGTTGGTGATTGCCGGTGGCGTGTTCGTGCTCGAAGCCGTTTCAGTGATGTTGCAAACCGGATGGTTTCGGATCACGAAAAAGTATTACGGCACGGGTCGGAGAATTTTTTTGATGGCGCCGTTGCACCATCATTTCGAGAAAAAAGGCTGGTATGAATCGCAGGTGGTCATGCGCTTTTACATTTTGTGCGTGCTGTTTGCGGTCATCGCGTTGGCCACGCTGAAATTGAGATAAAATGACACTGAATTGGAGCAAATATACATTTGAAAACAAGCGGTTTGCTGCTTGCGTGCCAGTGGGTCAAATGATAATAATTTGGCCGGCGGCAATGGCTCAAAAGCTGCTGTTATTCCAGTTTGATTCCTTGAAGTTAAGAGGATTTTTCAAGTCGTCGGAAAACGCATTTAATTTAACGCGTTGCAGAATTTTTCGAGGGAAAATTTTGCGGCGTAAAAATCAACAAACATAAAAATAAAACTGACCTCGAAGAAAGAAAGGACGCGACCAGCGCCAAACCAATGAACAATCCGAACCCATTCGTCCCCAAAGGCTCGCTCCTCGAGCAACAAAGCAAACGCCGTTCACGCATGAAGCTCGGGGTTTTCTGTGTGCTCGCCGTCAGCGTCGTCGGTTTGATGGCCATGCTGATCCAAGGTTGCAAGCGCGAAAATGAAACTGCCGACAACACCGACAATTCCACGCCAACGGTGGACACAAATGCTTTTGCTGCCGACACCAACACGCCGCCGATGGAAGCGTCCAATCCGCCTGTGACGGCGCCGCCAGTCGTTGTGACACCGACACCCGCTCCGGTGACAGAACCGACGACGACCGAATACGTCATTGTCAAAGGCGACACGCTTGGAAAAATCGCGAAGAAAAATGGCGTGACGCTCAAAGCGCTTGAAGACGCAAATCCGAACGTGCAGCCATCCAAGTTGAAAGTTGGACAAAAAATTGTCATTCCCGCTTCTTCCGGTGGCGCGACGACGACTCTCGGCGTGAATGAATCGAATGCCGGTGAAGAACTTTACACCGTCAAATCCGGTGACTCGTTGACCAAAATTGCGAAAGCCCACGGTGTCACCGTCAAAGCCCTTGAATCCGAAAACAGTTTGACGACCACGAAAATCAAAGTCGGACAAAAATTGAAGATTCCGGCGAAAGTGGAGTCGGCTCCAGCACCTGAAACTGCGCCCGCGCCGACACCGACAACTGTCGCGCCGGCCAGCGCTCCAGCCGGCCAGCAATAATACAGTTTGGCTTAACATTGCGGTTGTGGGTTTGACTCTTGCATGAGAGTTGCCGTTACAGTTTTGGCATTTTGCGTCGCTGCGCTGATAGCATTGGGATTAGTGATGCTATACAGTTCGAGTATGACGCAAGTCGGCGCACATGACTTGATCACTCAATTGGTCTGGTGCGCCGCCGGATTCCTGTGGTGCGTCACTCTCACCGCACTGGATTATCAATTGTTCAAAAAACTGGTCTGGCCGGTTTATCTGCTCGCTCTGATTTCACTCGCGTCGGTATTTGTGCCGCACATTGGCCACGCCAGCCATGGCGCGCATCGCTGGATTGGCTGGGGACGATTGAATTTTCAACCTTCCGAACTCGGTAAAATCGCATTGATCATCTGGCTCGCTTGGTATGGCGACCGCTCGCAGCGACAGATGCAAAATTGGAAACGCGGCGTTATTTTGCCCGCGCTGTTCGCCGGTCTGATTCTCGGTTTGATTTTTGTTGAACCGGATCGCGGCACGACTATTTTGCTCGCCGCCGTCAGCGGCTCGATGTTGCTGCTCGCAGGCGTCCGCTGGAAACACCTTTTCATTCCTGTGTTGCCCGGCGCGGCATTTTTTGCGTTCTCCATCCTGCGCGACCCAATGCGCATGGGACGTATTTTTGCCTGGCTGCAACCTGAAAAGCATTTGCAAGGCGCGGCGCTTCAAGCGCAACAGGCCATGATTGGCCTCGGCTCCGGCGGCTGGTTTGGCGTTGGCCTCGGCAACGGGATGCAAAAACACGGCTACCTGCCGGAAATCCAGACCGATTTCATCTTCGCCAACATCGGCGAGGAATTGGGATTGGTTGCCACGTTGTTCGTCGTGCTGGCTTTCGTTGTCATCTTGGTTTGTGGAATTTCCATCGCATTGAACTCGCGCGACACGTTCGGTTTTCTACTCGCGTCCGGCATCACATTTTTAATTGGTTTGCAGGCCGCCATCAACATCGGCGTCGTCACCAGCGCGCTGCCCAACAAAGGTCTGCCACTGCCGTTCATCAGCTACGGCGGCTCGAATCTGCTGGCCATGTTCGCCTGCGTCGGCATTTTGTTCAGCGTTGCCCGGCACGCGCCCGCGCGCGAAAAAATTTCCAAATCGTCTGACGAAATCAGCGATAATCCTTTCGCCGCCAAAGCCGCATGACCGCCGCCAGAGATAAAACTCCCTGTGTCGCCATCGCCTGCGGCGGAACGGGCGGACATCTCTTTCCGGGCGTCGCCGTCGCCGGCGAACTGAAAAAACGCGGCTGCAAAATCGCCATGCTCATTTCGCCGAAGGAAATTGACCAACAAGCCGTGAAATCGGCGAACGATTTTGAGATTTTCACGCTGCCCGCCGTCGGTTTGCAAAATCGAAATTATTTTTCGTTCGGCTGGAACTTTTGGAAATCGTTCCGTGCCGCGCGCGCCATTTTCAAAAAGCAAAAACCCGACGCGGTTTTGGCGATGGGCGGATTCACTGCCGCACCGCCGGTTTTAGCCGCAAAAAAATTCGGCGCGAAAACCTTTTTGCACGAATCCAACACCATTCCCGGACGAGCCAACCGCTTTCTCGCTCGATTTGTGGACGAAGCGTTCGTTGGATTTCCTGAAACCGCTTCACGATTGCGCGCGCGAAAAATTTCCGTCACCGGCACGCCCGTTCGCCCGCAATTTTCCCAACCCGCAATCCGCAATCCGCAATCCGCAATTTCGCTCGGCTTCGACCCAAATTTGCCAATCATTCTCGTCGTCGGTGGCAGTCAAGGTGCGAGTGGTTTGAACGAAATGGTTTTATCCGCGCTCCCGTTACTCGCGGAGAAAAATTGGCAATGGCTGCATCTCACCGGCGCGAAAGATTTTGAAAAAGTCAAAGCCGCTTATGCCGCAAAAAATCTGAAAGCCGTCGTCAAACCATTTATGGCTGAAATGGATTTGGCGCTGGGCGCGGCGACGATTGCCATCAGTCGTTCCGGCGCATCATCCCTCGCGGAAATCGCTGCGATGCGTTTGCCATCGTTGCTTGTGCCATTTCCGGCCGCCGCCGACAATCATCAGTATTTCAATGCGCTGGCCTTTGAAAAATCCGGCGCGGCTCGATTACTGGAGCAAAAAAATTCAACGCCGGAAAAAATCGCGGCAATTTTGACCGAATTGGTTGAAAGTGAGACCACGCGTTCACAAATGCAATCTGCATTGACGCAATGGCACGCGCCAAAGGCGGCAGAACAGATCGCTGAAAATATTTTATCCGCGGTTGAAGAAAACCAAGAGTTCACCGCGACGGTCGCAAGTTGTAATTGCGGCGGCACGCACCCTCGCGCAAAACCCGCGATTTGAAAAATGACTTTGGCCAGCAACATTTTGGAAATGCCGACGCAAAACGAAAATGATTTTGCCGAAGAATTGAGCGAACGGATTTCGCCCGCGACTCTCGTTCGCCGCGGCGAGCCGCTGGCGAAGCACACGACGTTGCGCGTCGGTGGTTCGGCGGATTTTTATATCGAACCGGCAGACGAAAATGATTTGGCGATGATTTTGAAGTTTTGCCGCGCGCGCGAAATTAAATTTTTTATTCTTGGTCGCGGCTCGAATCTGCTCGTGCGCGATGGTGGCTTTCGTGGTGCGGCGATTTGTTTGTCACAATCGGCATTCGGCAAAATTGAAATCGCCGGCGAAAAAATTGTTTGCGGCGCGGGCGCGAAATTGAAAGACGTTTCTATTACCGCAAAACGGAACCATTTGAGTGGTCTGGAATTTCTCGAAGGCATTCCCGGAAGCGTCGGCGGCGCGCTGCGGATGAATGCAGGCGCGATGGGTGAACAAACCTTTGATGTCGTTGAATCCGTTCGCGTCATGGATTTTAATGGCGACACCTGTGAAATGTCGCCGCAGGAAATGGCCGTGGCCTATCGCAGTTGCGGCGTTTTGAAAAATCACATCGCGCTTGGCGCGGTTTTCAAATGCAGACCGATGCCACGCGCGGAAATCGAAAAACGAATGAAAATATTCAGTGAAAAGCGCTGGGAATCACAGCCCGCCGCGCCGAGCGCGGGTTGCATTTTCAAGAATCCTGAAATGATTCCAGCGGGAAAACTCGTGGATGAACTGAGTTTGAAAGGTTTGCGTGTCGGCGGCGCGGTGGTTTCTGCCGAGCACGGCAATTTCATCGTCAACGACGGCAAAGCGACCGCGCGTGATGTTTTGAAGTTGATTGAGATTTTGAAGGGGAAAGCCAAAACAGAGCGCGGGATTGAATTGCAAACAGAAGTCGAAATTATTGGTGAAGATTAAATGCCAAAAAAGTTAAACATCGTTGTGATGTTGGGCGGGCCAAGTGCCGAACGCGAAGTGTCGCTGAAATCCGGCGCGGGCGTGGTGAAGGCGTTGCGCGCGCTCGGCCACGAAGTTTTTGAAATTGATCCGAAAGACAAACGATTTGTTTTGCCAAAAAATACGGACGTGGTTTGCCTCGCGCCGCTGCACGGAACTTACGGCGAGGATGGACAAGTGCAGGCGCAATTGGAAAAGCTCGACGCGATTTATACGGGCTGCGACGCGGAATCAAGCCGCATCTCGTTCGACAAGGTTTTGACGAAACAGAAATGTATCGGGGCCGACGTGCCGACGGCGAAATTTTTGGTCGTCAATTCTTCGCAAACGCCGCTGCCAAAGGATTTGCGATTGCCGCTGGTCGTAAAACCGGTGCGGCAGGGTTCGAGCGTGGGACTGCAATTTGTCGAACGCGTCGAAGATTGGCCAAATGCGCTGGCCGAGGCGTTGAAGTTCGATTCGGAAGTTTTGGTCGAGGAAAAAATCATCGGACGCGAGACAACGGTCGGCATTTTGGACGACAAAGCGCTGCCAATTGTCGAAGTCCGTCCGAAAACCGGCAGTTACGATTACAAAAATAAATACACGGTTGGCTGCACGGAATATTTTTGCCCGGCGGATTTTGATTTGCCGACGACCCGCAAAATCCAGAATGCTGCGCTCGACGCGTTTCGTGCGATTGGCGGACGCGATTATGGCCGGGTGGACGTGATGGTGCGCGCGGACGGCAGACCGGTCGTGCTCGAAGTCAATACGTTGCCGGGAATGACTGAAACAAGTCTGTTGCCCAAAGCGGCGGCAGCAGCAGGAATCAGTTATGAACAACTCTGTCAGCGCATAATTGATTTGGCTTTGAAAAGAAAAACGACGCCGAAATCGGATGAACAGGAAATTGCAGCGGCAACATTGGTCATGAACATGATGCAGCATCAATCGCAATAATTATGTGGTTCAAGCGTGAACAAAAAAATCGCCGTTTGCATCGCGGGCACGTGCTCGATGTTAAATTGCGTTCGGATCAAGTGCGGGCAACGCGCACGCGGCTGGCGACAATCGCTTGCGCAGTCACATTCGGCACCGTGTTCGGGCTTTATCTGCTCTGGCGCGCGGGCGAATGGGCGCTGGACAAATTCGTTTATGAAAATTCCACGTTCGCGATCCAAAATATCGAAGTGCAAACGGATGGCGTCATTGCGCCGGAACAATTGCGCCGCTGGGCGGGCGTGAAACCGGGCGCGAATTTGATTGCGCTGGATTTGGCGACGGTGAAACGCAATCTGGAATTGGTTTCGCTCGTTGATTCAGTCGCCGTTGAACGTGTTCTGCCGCGCACATTGAAAATTCGTGTGACAGAACGTGACCCGATTGCGCAGGTAAATGTGCCGCGCGCCGCCACAGGAAATGGAATCGCCGTTTCCGTTTTTCAACTGGACGCGAATGGATTTGTGATTCAGCCGCTTGACCCGCGGCTTTGCACGATTCCGCTGGCGCAAATCAGCGAACAATTACCGGTCATCACCGGCCTGAATCTGTTTCAATTACAACCCGGCCACCGCGTCGAAGCGCCGCAAGCGCTGGCGGCATTGCAATTACTCCGCGCGTTCAATCATTCGCTGATGACGGGATTGGTGGATTTGCGGCGCATTGACGTTTCGGCGCCGGGTGTGGTCGTGGCGACGACGGGGCAGGGCGGCGAAATTACTTTCGGTCTGGACAATCTGGAGCAACAATTGGCGCGCTGGCGGCAGATTTATGATTTGGGTCAGCGCAATCATAAGATGATTATGACGCTCGATTTGGCAGTGGCGAACAATGTTCCCGTGCGCTGGGCGGAAATGGATTCCATGCCGGTCGCGCCGAAAAAAGTGAACCCGAAAAACTCGCGGAGGAAAAATGTTTGACCATTTTTCATCTGTTGTTTTGGCTGCGTGGACTGGCGGCATTCGTCCTTTTCACGGTAATTTTCCGTCTGGAACGTATCTTGATAAGTGGTGGTTGTGGATAATTGGATTTCTTGTTTTGTCGTTTGGATTATATTTTTTGCAAAGATTGCGAAAAAAATAGTTGAATTGAAACAAATGCAGCGGAGGAAAAATGTTTGACGACTCGAACATCATCGTCGGTCTGGAAATCGGCACGTCGAAAGTCTGCGCCGTGGTCGGCGAAGTGAACGCCGATGGCGCGCTGAACGTCATCGGCCTCGGCCAATCGCGCTCGCGTGGCGTGCGCAAAGGTGAAATCGTGGACACCGCACAGGCCGAGGAAGACGTGCGCAACGCCATCGTCGAAGCCGAGCAAATGGCCGACGTGGAAATCCGCAACGTATATCTCGGCGTCACCGGCGGGCACATTCGCGGGTTCAACAATCGCGGTGTGCATCCGGTGGTCAGCGCCGACCGCGAAATTTCCGACGACGATATTCAAGACGTGATCAAAAATGCGAAAGCCATCAATTTACCGACCGAGAACAACGTCGTTCACGCGATTCGCCAGCATTTTTTCGTGGACGGTCAGGATGGCGTGACCAATCCCGTCGGGATGCTCGGCTCGCGGCTCGAAGTGGACGTTCACGTCGTTCACGGCCACACGAACCGCTTGCAAAATGCGATTCGCCTCGTCAAAGGCCTGCAACTCGAAGTGGACGAAATTGTTTTCAACGGGCTCGCGTCGTCGCTCGCGCTGTTGTCGAACGAGCAAAAGGAATTGGGCGCGCTAGTGATTGACATCGGCGGCGGCACGACCGATTACGTGGTTTATGCTGACGGCGTGATTAAGCACACCGGCGTTTTGGCGATTGGCGGCGACCACGTTTCCAACGATTTGGCTTACGGCCTGAAAGTGCCGTTGAGCCGCGCGGAAAAATTGAAGCTCGAACACGGCTCGGCGCTCGTGAACGATTCCGTGAAAGGCCAGACCGTCACCATCACCAACGACCTCGGCCTGCCGCTCAAAACCGTCAACGTCGAGCATCTGCGGCAAATCATGTCGCTGCGCCTTGAGGAAATGTTTCAACTCATCGTGCAGGATTTGGAACAGGCCGGCTTGTTCGATTATTTGCGCGCGGGCGTTTTCCTTTGCGGCGGCGGTGCGCGCGTGCCGGAAATTGCCGGACTCGCCGAGCCGGTTTTGCAAATGCCCGTTTCGCTTGGCCAGACCAATTCCGTCAGCGGTCTGAAATCCGCCCTCGATCAGCCGGAATTTGTCACCGCCATCGGCCTCGTGAAATTTGGCTCGTTCAAAAACCGCAAGCGCGAGGGGAAATCGGGATTGAAGGGCATTCTCGGGAAACTGCTGCAACGGTCGTGAATTCAATCGCATGAAAACGAAATCTGAAATTTCCGCGATGCAAACCGAATCATCAAAATCCCACGCGATAAAAATTTTCGGCGTCGGCGACGCCGGTGTTCATTTGCTCGACGCGCTCAATCGTGCGGAATTTGCTGGCGCGGATTTCATCGCGATTAACACTGACGCGCCCTCGCTCGCCAATTCATCGGCGACTGTCAAGATTCATCTCGAAACCAAATTGCTGCGCGGACTCGGCACGGGTGGCGATCCTGAACGCGGTCGCGCGCTGGCCGAGGAACAATTTCCCACGCTCAAAACCGCGTGCGACGGCGCAGAGGTGATTTTCCTCATCGCCGGTTTGGGTGGCGGCGCGGGCTGTGGCATTTCGCCTGTGCTCGCGCGCGCGGCGAAGGATACTGGCGCGCTGGTTTTGGCTTTTGCCACGCTGCCGTTTTCGTGCGAAGGCAATCGCCGCCAATCGCAAGCGCAACAAAGTCTGGAGCAATTGAGAGCCACCGCCGACGGCGTGATTTGTTTGCCGAACCAAAAAACGTTCAAGTTGATTGATGAAAACACGAGTGTGCTCGATACATTTCGCTTCACCGGCAATTTGTTACTCGAAAGCGTTCGCGGCATCTGGCGGTTGCTCACGCGGCCCGGTTTGATTCAGATTCATTTCGACGATTTGTGCGCGCTCATCCGCGACCGCCATTCTGAAAGCGCGTTCGCGTTTGTCGAAGCGACAGGCGCGGGACGCTCGCGTGAAATTGTGGAAAAATTGCTCGCGCATCCGTTGCTCGACGAAGGCCGCGTGCTTGCGGAATCTGACGCCGTGCTCGTGAGTCTGCTCGGCGGCAAGGATTTGACGATGGCCGAAGTCAACCGCGTGATGGAGCAAATCGGACGCCATTGTGACCGCGCGCAAATCATCATGGGCGCGGCGGTGGACGCGGAAATGAAAAACCATCTGTCGGTGACGCTCATCGCGGCGAAAAATGCCGTGCCCCAAATTAAATCGCCGGTGGCGACTGAAGATTCCACGGAGCAGGTGATTCCGCGTGGTGCAACCGCCCGTTCGGCTGTCCGCGCGATTTCGCCAACACCTTCACTATCACTGGAGCAGCGCGAACAGATGATTTCGCGTTATGGCCGCGCGCGCCGCGACAAATCCAAGATGCTGCAAACGCAATTGCCGCTGGCGATTGTCTCAAAAGGCCGGTTCGACAAAAGCGAACCGACCATTCACAAAGGCGAGGATTTGGATATCCCGACTTACATCCGACGCGGCGTGCCGTTGAATTGATGCAAAATTATTCCGCCGCTTTGAGGCTGCGCACGTAAAGGACCAGTGCGTCAATTTCCGAAGCGGACAGTTTCTTCTCAAACGCCGGCATGGCCGCCGGGCCGGTCTTGATCGCGTGTTTGATTTGGTCGTCGGAAACTTCCGTCTGAAAACCGACATCTGTCAGATTTTGCGCGCTCAACAAAATGCCGTGAAATGTCGTGGCGCGTCCATTTTCGCCGTGACAGGTCGCGCAATTTTCCAGAAAGATGCCGCGCGCATCCACTTTGTCGGCAGGATAATCCGCCTGTTGCAGGCTCAACGGTTTGGAATCCGTGCTGGCACAGCCGGAAAGCGATAAAATGATTGCGGCAACCAGCGCGGACAAAATGGCAGTCAACGAAATCACTTTCATAGAGATAATTTAGTAAAAGAGAACGCGACCGTAAATACAACGCCGATGCTATGCGTCTTTGCGCGGAAACAGCGGCACGGGTTCGCCGATTTTGCGGCCGGGATTCAATTTGCCCCAAACCGCTTCGGAAAATTTGTCTGGCGTTTCACTCAACCCAAGTTGCGCGAAAATTTTCGCGGACGTTCCGGGCAGAAACGGATTCAGCAAAATCGCGAGCACGCGGCACGTTTCAGCGAGATTATACAAAACTTCGTCGAGACGTTTTGATTGCGCCGGGTCTTTGGCCAGCTTGAACGGCGCGGTTTCATCTACGTATTTGTTGGCGCGATTGACGAGCGACCAGATGCTTTGCAACGCGGCCTGCAATTGGTTTTGTTTCAGCAACGCGCGCGTTTCATCCGTGGCTTTCGCGGCGAACGCCTCAAGTTCATTCGATTTTTCTGGAACGATTCCGTCACGATAACGCTTCAGCATTGAGAGCGAGCGGTTCACCAGATTGCCGAGGCCGTTGGCCAGTTCAGCGGAATAACGCGCGCGGAACCCGGCGTCAGTCCAATTTCCGTCTGGTCCGATGTCGAGTTCGCGCAAAACGTAATAGCGAAACGCATCCAAGCCCCATTCATCAATTACCGCGATGGGGTCAACAACGTTACCAGTGCTTTTACTGATTTTCGCGCCGTCCTTTTGCCACCAGCCATGCACGAGGATTTGTTTCGGCAACGGCAAATTCATCGCCTTGAGCATGATCGGCCAATAAACGGCGTGAAATTTCAAAATGTCCTTGCCGATGACATGAACGTTCGCCGGCCACAGATCCAGCTTCGGGTGCGCGTGCGGAATGGAAATGTAATTCACCAACGCGTCGAACCACACGTAGGTGACGAAATTCGTGTCAAACGGAATCGAAATTCCCCAATTCAGCCGCGCTGCCGGACGCGAAATGCACAAATCTTCCAATTCGTTGTTTTTAAGAAAACCAAGAACTTCATTGCGGCGGTAATCCGGCTGGATAAACAAAGGATTTTTTTCGATGTAATCAATCAACCACTGCTGCTGCTCGCGTAGTTTGAAGTAATAATTATCTTCCTTCAACTCGACGACTTCGCCGTAACTCGTATCGAACTTGCCGTCAGGCAAACGATCTTTTTCCGTGAGAAATGTCTCTTCCTTGGTCGAATAAAATCCGCTGTAAGTTTTTTTGTAAAAATATCCGGCGTCATTGAGCTTCGACAATGTCGCTTGGACGAATTCTTTGTGACGCGGTTCGGTGGTGCGAACGAAATCATCGTTGGTCAATTCCAATTTTTTTGCAAACATTTTCCAATCCGCTGCCAGTTCATCACAATAAATCTGCGGCGATTTTTTCTCTGCGATCGCCGCCTGCTGAACTTTTTGACCGTGCTCGTCGAGGCCGGTCAGAAAAAAAACTTCCTCGCTCAGACTGCGGCGCGCGCGGGCGATGACGTCCGCGATGATTTTTTCGTAGGCGTGTCCGAGGTGCGGCTGGCCGTTGACATAATCAATCGCAGTCGTGATGTAAAACCGTTTACTCATTTGTCGAACGCACAATCTGCCGGACAAATGCGATGAAGGCAATCTCGCTTGCGGCCAAAGCATTTCATGTTAAACTTCTTATCGGCTGTGGCGGAGAACCAGCTGACAAACAAACACCGCATGAACAAAGAACTTTCCAATTTCGCCGCGCGATTGCGCGCGTCAATCGTTTCCGGTTTTCAAAAAGAAAGTTTTGAACCGCTCGCGCTGGGATTGTTCGCTTTGCAATTTCAAAACAATTCCGCCTACCGAAAAATTTGTGAAGTGCGAAATCGGACACCACAAAACGTCGAGCATTGGACACAAATTCCATTCGTACCGACGAGTGTGTTCAAAGAATTGGAGCTGACGTCGCTCGCGCCAAGCGAACGCATTGCAGTTTTTCATTCCAGTGGCACGACCGAACAAAAACCCAGCCGGCATTTTCACTGCGCCGAATCACTCGCGCTTTACGAAATGTCACTTTGGGAATGGTTCGAGCGAAACACTTTTGAGAATTCAGAATCCAGAATTCAGAATCCAGAATTGATTTGTTTGACGTCCAATTCATCGCAAGCGCCAAATTCGTCACTCGTCCACATGTTTGAAACCATCCGGCGAAAAGTCGGCGCACCAGAAAATGTTTTTGTCGGAAAAACTTCCATCAATGGCTGGACTTTGGATTTTGATGCCACGCTCTCTGCGCTTCAATCCACTATCAACTGTCAATCATCAACTTTAATTCTCGGCACGGCATTTTCCTTCGTTCACTTTTTGGATTTTCTGGCCGAGAAAAAATTGAAATTTCAGTTGCCGGAAAGTTCATTCGTCATGGAAACCGGCGGCTACAAAAACCGTTCGCGCACGATGCTAAAGGCCGAATTGCATTCGCTCATCGAAAAATTTCTTGGCATTCCGCGTGAAAACATCATCTGTGAATACGGCATGAGCGAATTAAGTTCGCAAGCCTATCAAACTCATCACTCATCACTCATCACTCATCACTTTGCATTTTCGCCGTGGGCGCGGGCGCAAATCATTTCGCCGGAAACAGGCCGCGAAGTTCATGACGGTGAAACGGGGCTGATTCGCATTTTTGATTTGGCAAATGTTTTTTCAGTGGCAGCAATCCAGACCGAAGACTTGGGCGTCAAACACGATGAGCATTTTGATTTGATTGGCCGTGCGCAATTGGCCGAACCACGCGGCTGTTCGTTGATGACCGCATGAATCTGCCAAATTACTTTCTCGCCGATTTACCATCGGAAGCCACGCTTTCGCCCGCGATGATTTCCGAGGCGTGTCAAACGCTGAAGCGCAATCGCGAAAATTATCTGGCAAGTCGTTCGACGCAAAGCCTCGTCAATTTTTTGAGCGACTTGGCGGAAAACTGGCTCGATGAAGAATTTCCATTTCGCAAGTTTGCTTTGGAGAATTCAAGAGTAATTAGTTTTTCACGCGCAACTTTGGAACATGGGCTCGACAATTTTTTCAAGCAACTCACGCACGAAAATTTTTACGCGCTGCTCATTCAGGAATTTGGTGACGCGAAACGGCTTGACCAGATTTGCGCGACGAGCATTGAAGAAAAAAATTCTCGTGCTGCGATTGCGCGCGCACCGGAATTTCAAGTCCACATTTGTGCCGGCAACATTCCGAATCCAACCCTCACGAGCATTATTTTCGGATTGTTACTGCGTTCGGCACAATTTGTGAAATGCGCGAGCGGCGCGTCGTTTCTGCCGCGATTGTTCGCGCATTCGATTTACGACGCCGACCCGAAACTGGGCACGTGTCTAGAAATCGCCGAATGGCGCGGTGGAAGCCGCCCATTGGAAGAGGCACTTTTTGCCGAAGCCGGTTGCGTGACGGCGACGGGCAACGACGAGACGCTCGAAAAAATCCGAAAACATTTGCCGCTCAAAACGAAATTTGTCGGCTACGGTCATCGCGTCAGTTTTGGATTCGTCGCGCACGAAATTTTGCACGGAACGCGTGCGAAAAAAATCGTTTCGGCGGCGGCGGATGACGTGATTGCGTGGAATCAACTCGGTTGTTTGTCGCCGCATGTCATTTACGTTCAAGAGGGCGGCGAAGTTGCGCCGGAACATTTCGCGCAGTGGCTCGCGGAAGAATTGGAGCGGCGCGAAGAAATCGAGCCGCGCGGCGAAATTTCGACGGAAGAATCGGCGGTGATTGCGCATCGTCGCGGCATTTACGAAGTGCGCGCGGCGCATTCACCGGAAACCACGCGGCATTTTTTTAGTCAAAATTCGACGGCGTGGACAGTAATTTACGAAGCCGATGCGCGATTTCAATTGTCGTGTCTGAATCGTTTCATTTATGTCAAACCCGTCGCCGATTTGAAAACGGCTTTGGAAAATGCTGATACCATTCACGGAAAAGTTTCAACAGCGGGAATCGCTGCGCCGGAAGAAAAAATTTCCGAACTGGCTTTGCAACTCGCTCGCTGGGGCGCGACGCGGATTTGTCCGCTCGGCCAGATGCAAAATCCGCCGCTGACGTGGCGGCATGAAGGGCGACCGGCGTTGGGTGATTTGATTACGTGGACGGACTTTGAACAAAACATTTAGACGCGAATTTAGTCTAAAACAATTAGCGAAAATTCACGAAATTAGCGTCGAAGAAATTTATGAAGATTGAGTTAAGAAAATCGTTTCAATTTGAAGCGGCGCATTTGCTGCCGCATTTGCCGAAATCGCACAAATGCCGGCGATTGCACGGGCATAGTTTCAAGGTGGAAATTGTCGTGGCGGGCGAATGCGATAAAAGACTCGGCTGGCTGATGGATTACGCAGACATTTCGGCGGCGTTCAAACCGATTTGGGAAAAGCTCGACCATTTTTATCTGAACGAAATTCTCGGCTTGGAAAATCCAACGAGCGAAAATGTCGCCGTTTGGATTTGGCACAAATTAAAACCGAAATTGCCGTTGCTCACAGAAGTTGTCGTTGCGGAAACTTGCACGGCGCGGGCGGTTTATCGTGGAGAGTGAACGAAATTTGTGTCAGTCATGGACGGCGGCGGTTCGGGTGGTGTCGGATGATTTTTTTCGTAATATAGAAACCCGATAATTACCATGAAAGGGAAGGTGATGATGAACAAGGCGATCAGCCGATTGCGGTTTTTGACGGTCATGCAGCGGCAGCTTGGCAAAAAAGTCGTCGGCGTCAATCATTCAAGTGTTGCTGAACGCGCCGATTTTATTTAAGCAATGGCTTTGGGAAAATAGTTCAATGAATAATCAGACAATAACCGGAGGAATTTCCGACAGCGCGCTGGAGTGGAGAGACAAGCTCATTGAGTATTTCATCGGTCATAGCGGTGCCTTGCTTTCGGCGCTGGCGGTGATTGTGGCCGGTGTGATTGTCGCGCGCTGGCTTGGCAAACTGATTGATACCTGGCTGGAACGCAAGGCAATGGAATTGCCGATGCGGGTCTTGCTGGTGCGCATTGCGCGGCTGACCATTTTTGCGCTGGCTCTGGTCATCGCCTTGGGCACGGCGGGCATGGACGTCACGGCATTGATCGCAGGCGTAAGTGTGGCCGGTGTGGGCGTCGGTCTCGCAGTGCAGGGCGTATTGAGCAATCTGGTTGCGGGTTTGACGATTATCTTTACAAAACCATTCCGCATCGGTGAATACGTCGCCATCGTCGGCGTCGAAGGGCAGGTGAAACACATCGAATTATTTTCGACCACGCTGGTTCAAGGAGACATGTCGCGTGTGGTTATTCCCAATCGCAAAATCGTCGGCGAAATTTTGCACAATTACGGTCACATCCGGCAGTTGAATCTTTCGGTCGGCGTGGCCTACGGAACGAATCTCAATGAAGCGATGGCGATCGTGCGCGGAGTGCTCGCACAGAATTCACGCGTGCTCAAAGAACCGATAGCCGGCGTTGGCGTGACCATGTTGGCCGATAGCTCTATCAATATCGCCGTCCGGCCTTGGACCGCCGTCAATGATTTCGGCGCGGCACAGGCGGAAATTTACCAGGCCATCATCGAAAACTTTCGTGCGAATAAAATCGAGATTCCTTTTCCGCAACGCGAAGTGCGGCTGCTCAACAATAATTGAATTCACGCTGCGGATTTCGTGTAACGTTCCGCGACGAAATCCCAGTTCACGACGTTCCACCATGCGGCGACGTAATCGGCGCGCTTGTTTTGGTATTTGAGATAGTAGGCGTGTTCCCAAACGTCGAGGCCGAGCAACGGCGTTTTGCCGGAACTCAATGGCGTGTCCTGATTCGGCGTTGGCACGATGGACAATTTTTTGTCCGCGTCAATCACTAGCCAAGCCCAACCGCTTCCGAATTGACCGAGTGCGGCTTTGCTGAAATTTTCCTTAAACGTGGAAAAATTTCCGAATGCGACATCAATTGCTTTCGCCAATTCGCCGGACGGTTCGCCGCCACCGTTTGGTTTCATCATTTGCCAAAAGAGTGAGTGATTGTAATGACCGCCGCCGTTGTTGCGCACGGTGGTGCGGATAGATTCGGGAACAACATTCAAATCTTTCAGTAATTCTTCAACAGATTTAGTTTCGAGACTTGAAATTTCAGCGACCGCTTTATTCAAATTCGCGATATAAGCCGCGTGATGTTTATCGTGATGGATGTGCATTGTTTTCGCGTCAATGTGTGGTTCGAGCGCATCGTAAGCGTAAGGCAACGGCGGCAGCGTGAATGGCGCGGACGCAGTATCAATCAAATATTGTTGACGTGCGATTGGCAGTGTTGTTTGCGCCATCGCACCCGGCAATGTGGCGATGGCCGCGCCGGCGAGCGCGGTGGTTTTAATGGCTTGGCGTCGTGTCATCATAATTTTATTTCGGTTGAGGTTAGAACTACTTTGACTTTGACACTTTCCGCCGCGCAAAAGTTCAGTGCAAGATTAAGTTTTTGCCGGATGCAACTCTGCGCCAATTTTTTGCAGGCCTTTCAGTAACGCGTCCCAATCCGCTTCGGTCGTTTCCCAACCGGTGCTGAATCGCACCGCGCGCACGGCTTGCGCGGTTTTGTAGCCCATCGCGGACAGCACGTGCGACGGCTCTTCCTTACCGGTCGTGCAGGCCGAGCCGGTCGAAACAGCGAATCCCGCTTTGTCGAGGCGGATGACCCATTCCTGCTTGCGCTCGCCGTCGGGCATGAGCGCGAAAACGGTGTTCCACAATCGCGGCACGTTCGCGCCGATGATGCTCGCGCCGGGAATCGCATGCAAAAATTCACGTTCAAAATTGTCGCGCCAGAGTTTGCGCAGGAGATGTTCGTTGCGCGCGATTTGTTTCTCGCGCACTTCGAGCGCGGCCATCATCGCGGCGATGATGGCGACGTTTTCCGTGCCTGCGCGAAATCCGCGTTCCTGTTTGCCGCCGAACAGCAACGGTGAAATCTGACTGCGATACGGAATTTTGAGAAAGCCCACGCCGCGCGGCCCGCCAAATTTGTGTGCCGCGCCGCTGACAAAATCACATTCGCCCAAACCGTCGCACGGCATTTTGCCGATGAACTGCACGGCGTCGGTGAAAAACGGCACTTCGTAACTCTGGCAAATCGCCAGAAGTTCGCGCCACGGCTGAATCACACCCGTCTCGTTGTTCGCGGCCATGACACCGACGAGTCCGGGGCGTTTGTCGGCGATTTCCTGCGTGAACCATTCGAGGTCAATCACGCCGTCGCGCGTCACGGGAATTTTTTTCGCGCGTTTGCCGAAATAATGTTCGGCGGAATCGTTCACGCACGGATGTTCGATGGACGAAATCCAGATTTCGCCGTTCGCGCCGAGCTTTTCCGTGAAATGATGAATGACGGTATTGTTCGCTTCCGTCGCGCCGCTTGTCCAAATGATGTCCTGTGGTTTGCAGCCGAGAAACGCCGCGAGTTTCTCTCGCGCTTCGGCCAGCGCCGCCGCCGCCTTCGCGCCGAACTGGTGCATGGACGACGGATTGCCGCCGATTTTTTCGGTGACGTTCAACCATGCCTCGCGCGCCTCGCGCATCACCGGCGCGGTGGCGTTGTAATCGAAGTAAATCATCGGTTGGACAAAATACAATCTGCGGCAAAACTGGCCAGTTTTTTGTGCGCCGCCGTGAACGCGAGCGAATCAAATTCGTCCGGCGAAAGCCATTTTTCATTTTTTGTCAAAGCCAGCAAGTTTGTCTTATTTAGGTTTGTCAAAAACGCTTCCACCGTAATTCGGTAGCGCGTGATGGAATGTTTCACCGTGCCGAACGGCTGCAAATTCGCCGGCGCAAAACCGAATTGCGATTGAAAAATCTTTTTTGCGTTTTCCGGTTTGCCGCTGATTTCAAAATTCGGGAATTCCCACAAATGCGCGTTCACAATTCCCGCCGGACGTTGCCGCACCAAAAATTTGCCATCGTATTCGATGACGAACGCGACAAATTTTCGCGCCGTCGCTGATTCGCGTTTGCCCAAATTCGGCAATTCGTCCACGCGATTTTCTTTGAATGCCACGCACAGTTTTTGAACCGGACAAATCAAACATTGCGGATTTCGTGGCGCGCAAATCAACGCGCCCAATTCCATGAGCGATTGATTGAGAAATGAGCAGTTCTGTTCGCCGGTGGGGCGAGCGTCCTCGCGAGCCGCCGCGCGTCTTTGACGTGCGAAATCC